>JAFAYV010000037.1 GCA_019240115.1 Solirubrobacterales bacterium
CGCTGCTCGCTCAGGCCGCGACCACAGGAGCTGAGAGATGAGACGCCGGCGTGTGGCCTCTGTGAGACCTACCGTTGCAGATCAGCTCGCTGAAACAGAATCAAGAACCCTTGAAACCCTGTCTCCGTGGAACCCGGTCCGGCTCAACTGGTGGGGACAAACTTCCGGGGTGCGGCGCGCGAAACTCCGGGGTGATCCCCGGTGACTTTCGCGCGGTATCCCGCGAGGCTCTGATCATGAGCGCTGCTCGACGACGCGCGAGATGCAAGCGATGACGACGCCCCACATGGTGCGCGCGCAGCTCGAGCTCAGCCCGGCAGAGGACACGATCCGTGGACGGCTTGCGATCGAGGGCGCCCCGCCGAGCGATTTCTACGGCTGGATCGAGCTGATCAATGTTCTCGACCGCGCCGTGAATGCGCTTGGAGCGCAACCCGGGCGGGTCCCGGAAGCCGAAACGATCGTCACAGATGCAGACACGGGGAGCAGAGAATGAAACCGACGCACCTGGATCTACGCCACCGCGC
Source organism: Solirubrobacterales bacterium (assembly GCA_019240115.1). Lineage (GTDB taxonomy): Bacteria > Actinomycetota > Thermoleophilia > Solirubrobacterales > Solirubrobacteraceae > Palsa-465. Next base: position 528 of record JAFAYV010000037.1, read on the forward strand.
CGTCGCGACGGTCGCACCCTTGATCGGCGCGCTGGCGCTGGCCGGCGGCGCGTATGGAGCGTTCGTCGGCCTGCCGGCCAGCCGCCAGCAGGTCAACAACGACCCGCCGACGATCAACCCCGGCCAGAACGCGAACCTCTCCGATCTGACTGCCGGGTCGTTGACCGGGGCGGCCAGAGTGCCGTGGGCGGCATTTGCGCAAGACCAGAACGGCGCCGATGCCCAGATCGTCGTCCGGGCGTTCAAGGCCCGCCAGTGGCACACCGAGGGGTTCCCGGTGTCGCTGAACGTCGACGCCTCGCAGAACGCGGCCGCGCCTTCGATCGACTTCACCGGACCCAACCGGACGGTGCCATGGGTGGGATGGGCCGAGCCCAGCAGCGCGCTGAACGGGGTGACCCAGATCTTCGCCAGCCGATTCTTGGCTAAGCCGTCGGCGCGGGGCGGTGGTGCGTGGGTTCACGAGGGCGAAGAGGTCAGCGCCACGACCCCCGTTCCGTCGCTGAACATCAACCTCAATCGCGATGCCGCTGACCCGTCGCTGATCGGCGGGACGACGACCGCGGGCGCCAACCCGGCGCCGTGGCTGACCTGGCAGGAGGCCGACAACGGCGTCCAGTCGGCGCCGACGGGCGATCCGACGAAGCCCAACGTGGCCGGCGACTCGCGCTTTCAGATCTTCGTCTCCCACGCGGTCCCGGCGACCGGCGGGGTGTGCCCGGCCGCCACCAAGCCCGCGCGTGGTAACAGCGTGGGGGAATTTTGCTTTCAGCAGGTTGGGATCGACCGCCTGTTCGGACCGCCGGCCCTTCACATCGGTCCGGTACCGCCGGGCGACCCGTCGCTGAACGTCGATCCCTCGCGGGACGGGATCCAGGGCGACATCGCGTTTACCGGCGCCCACGACACGGTGCCATGGGTGGTGTGGTATGAGAACTCCGACAACGGCACCACGACCGACGGGCTGCTGAACGCCGACATGGTCTTCGCCGCCCGCGCGATCGCTGACCCGGCCGGCGACGGGGGCTTTCATTGGCAGGTGGTGGGGCTGGGGACCGCCGGTAAGACCGCCACAGACGATGTGCTTGACGCCGGCCAGTCGGGCCACGGCCAGTTTGGGGAGTGCGCGCAAAGCCAGGCCAACGAGCAGGCGTGCTCGCTTGACGCCCACGCCGCGGCCGGGCTGAGCGACGGCAACGGCGCCGAGAACCCCCAGGTCACCGCCGGCACGCTGGTGGCGGGCAAGCCGACGACGCCGTGGATCACCTGGGATGAGAGCTCGACCAACGGCGGGCTGCACAGCGTGTTCGTCGCGCGGCTGGATCCCGCCGGCGATCACTTCGACCTGCTCAACGGCGGTCAGCCGATCTCCAAGCCGGGGTTTGATAACACGCGCCCTGACATTGCGTTTGCCGGCAACACCCCGTACGTGTCCTGGCATCAGACCGAGGCCTCGGGCAAGACGGTTACGCTGGTCGGGCACTTCGAGGGCAATCCCGCGGATCCGGCGTTCCACATCGACACGGGCGCGATCCCGACGACCCCGCAGGGCACCTCGGACGACGACACGACCGACGTGCGCTCCCCGGTCGCCTCGACCTGCCCTGCTGACCCGTTCACCGCCGACGGCTCGGCGTGCACCGGCGGCGCTATCGGAACCCCGTTCTTCGCGTTCACCGACAATGCGAGCGGACCGCAGCGGCTGTTCGCCCAGGGCTACACGCCCGGACGGGTGAGTACGGGCGGCGCAACGGCCGTGCAGCGGCAGACCGCGATCGTCCATGCGACGGTCCGCCACGAGGACGCCCGGGCGCTGGTGTACTTCGACTACGGCACCACCACCGCCCTGGGCCACCGCACCAAGCCACGCCTGATCCAGCCCGCGGCAAACGCGACCATCGCGTTCTCGGCCGTGCTGTCCGGGCTGCCCGCCGGCCGCAGGATCCACTACCGCGCCGTCGCCCAAACCGACTTCGGCGTCGTCGACGGACGGGATCGGACCCTGACCACCCGCCACCACCGCCGGCGATGACCGCGTCACCGAGCCACGTGCGCGCGGCTGACCCGCCCCGACAAACCTCCGGGGTGCGGCGGCCAAAACTCCGGGGTGATCCCCGGTGACATTCGCGCTGCGTCCAGCGAGGCTCTGATCATGCGCATTCCTCAATTACGCGCGAGATGCAAGCGATGACGACGCCCGGCATGGTGCGCGCGCAGCTCGAGCTCAGCCCGGCAGAGGACACGATCCGTGGACGGCTTGCGATCGAGGGCGCGCAGTCGAGCGATTTCTACGGCTGGATCGAGCTGATCAATGTGCTCAACAGGGCCGTGAATGCGCTTGGAGCGCAACCCGACCGGTTTCAGGAAGCCGAATGAGTGAGGTCGCTGGAGGTCTGTCATGAGCAGCCGCAGGAGTCCAGCGCGCCGAGAGTTGTTAAAGGGGTTCGGGGCTGCCGGGGCCGGGTCGTCCGCCGGATCGATTGGCGCGTCCGCAGCCGCGGTCCGCACAGCCGTGGCCGCGCCTTCACCAGCGTCGTCGAGAAGCTGCGCGAGGGTTGACGGTCAGAGCCCGGACCTGCGGCCGCTTCGCGAGGCGGGCGACGAGCACGTCCGCCACGCCCGCGCCGGGCAGACGTGTGGCCTGGCGCCGCCGACATACGTCGCATCGAGACCGATGCCTGCTGCGAGCCACCCGGACGAAGGGTATGCCTGGCAAGACGATCCTTCCGGCTCGGCGGCGGACAACGACGTCTCGTCCGCGGTCACGCTGCGCGCCAGCGAACTGGTGCAGCGGCGAGGCGAGCTCGCTGCCGTCGAATTGGCCGTGGAGCGTGCCGAATTCGGGCGGGGCGGGCTGGTGCTGCTGTTCGGGGTGGCGGGAACCGGGCGCTCGAGCCTGATGGCGGCGGGCGTGGAGGCTGCGCGTGCCCGAGGCTTCACGGTTCTCTGTGCTCGCGGGAGCATGCTCGAGCGGGACTACGCGTTCGGCGTCGCGCGGCAACTGCTCGGAGGGGCGATCGCTGGGCTGCCACAAGCCACACGGCGCTCGCTGTTCGAGGGCGCCGCGGCCGGCGCTCGCGAGCCGCTGGGATTCACGAGCGGTCCCAAGACGTCCCATGCGGAATACGCCCAGATCGAAGCGTTGCATTCTGTCGTCGAGCGGTTGGCGGCCGAGATGCCGCTGATGGTCGCGGTGGATGACCTGCAGTGGTGCGATCGGCTGACACTGGACTTTCTCTGCTACCTCGGACATCGCGCCACCGAGCTTCCGATCGTGATCGTCGGGGCATGGCGTCCTGGCGAGCCGCGGGCGCGTGCGGGGCGGCTGCAGGCGCTCGCCGGCGACCGCGACACCCTGTTCCTCACACTCCGGGCGCTGGACACCTCCGGTGTCACAGAGCTCTTGGAGCGCGAGTGCCCAGGAGGCGCGGACCGCGAGGTCGTCGATGCATGCTTCCAGCGCACCGGCGGTCTGCCCTTGCTGATCGTGGAGCTCATTCGGGCGGCTTCGACGCCGACCGCGGATCTGCTCAGACACATGCGTTCGGTGGTCCCCGAGACCGTGCGCCGGTATGTCATTGCGTTCCTTGCCAGTCAGCCGAGTAGGAGCCGGGTGTTGGCCGAGGCGATCGCCGTACTCGGTGCCGAGGTGCCGCTGGGGCGAGCGAGCGAAGTGGCCGATCTCGCTCGCGGTGAGGCGCAGATCGCTGCCGACGCACTCGTTCGATGTGGGCTGCTCAGCCACAGTGCGGGGCTCTCCTACGTTGCCCCGCTGCTGAGGGATGCGGTGTACGGAGCAATCAGCCCGCTCGCCCGCGCGGAACTCCACGCAGCCGCCGCTCGGATCCTGGCGGCGGCCGGCGAGGAGCTGAGCGCAGCCGGGCACCTGCTGCACGCCGAGCCCGAGGGGGCCGCGGAGGTCGCCGAGTTGCTGCGCGCGGCCGGACAGCGTGCACTCAAGGGAGGCGACCTGTTCGCCGCCGGTCGCTATCTACGGCGTGCACTCGCTGAGCTGGACGGCGACGTGTCGGGCGGCGCCGCACTTGCGCAGCTCGGTTACGTCGAGCTCGAGCTGGGTCGGCCGCACGACGCCTTGGAGGCACTGATGGCCGCGACGATGCTCGCGACCGATCCGGTGGAGCGAGCGGCGCGCTCGATGCTGGCGGCCGATGCGGCCGACGTCGCACGCGGACTGCCGGAGGCGCTCTCGGTGCTCGAAGCGGCGCAACGCGATGGCACCGAAGTGGTTGGTGAGCTGGCTCGCGCGTTGCAGGCGAAGGCGGACATCCTGCAGCTTTGCCGGGACGCCGAGGGCTGCCGCGTGGGCGCGCGGGGCTGCGATGCGGACGCAGACCGGTCGGCCGTGAGAGCGCTGGATACCTCCGGGATGAGTTGCGCGGAACTATCGGTTGTGGCCTCGATGGCAGTCCTCGACGTTCGCGACAGCGCTTCCTCGATCGCCGAGCGATGTGGCGCCGCTCTGGCAGGGTACTCGCCACTCGACGACGCTCAGGGCTTGGCGCCGTTCTATCTCATGTGCAGGTCGGCTCTGCTGAGCGGGGCTCCGGACGACGTCGACGCGGCGGTGGAGCGGTTGCGATCGCTGTCCGAGGCTCGCTCTGCGGGCGTGGAGTGCGTCTGCGCCGCGCTGTCGTTACAGCGAGCGGTGAGCCGCGGCGACCTGCCGCTGGCGGACTCCTGCCGTGCCGGAGCGGTCAGGGCGGTCGCCGCGCGGCTCGCGACAGCCCTGTGGTTCCGGATTCGACGGGAGACGCTGGTGGCGAGCGCGGTGATCCACCTGGAGCTCGACCGGATCGACGAGGCGTGGGACGCGCTGCGGCAATGCTGCGGCGAGGAGGAGCCAAGCGCCTGCGGCGACGTCACCGTGTTCTCCCTGTGGCTGATGCTGTTGGTCACAGAGGGCCGCGGGGCGGAAGCGCTGACCGCGCTCGCGGAGGCGGCGCGATCGCGGCCGGTTGGTCTGAGCGTATGCGGGCTGGCGTGGCAGCCGTGGGGCGCGCGCGCCTACGCCCAGGCCGGGGAGTCAGATCTGGCCGTGAGCTTGGCGGACGAGCACCTGGATCGAATGCGTGACTGGGGGGCGTTGCCGGCTCATGCCGGCGCGCTGCTCACCCGCGCCATGGTGGACCGCGACGCCGATCACGCGCGGGCGCTGATGGGGGATGCCATCGAGCTGCTCGGCCGCTGCGAGTCCCCGCTCGAACGGGCGCGTATCCGCGTCGAACTGGGATCACTGCTTCGCCGCGCCGGGCAGCGGAAGGCTGCGCGTGCGCAGCTCACGCTCGGCGCCGACCAAGCACATCACTGCGGCGCCATTGCGGTCGCTGCTCGGGCACGCTCCGAGCTGCTCATGATCGGAGCGCGCCCGCGTCGGGGCGCCTTCAGCGGAGTCGATGCGCTGACCGCCGGCGAGCGACGCGTGGCGGAGCTGGCCGCCGATGGGCTGACCAACCGGCAGATCGCGAACACGCTCACGGTGAGCATCAAGACGGTCTCCAGCCAGCTGACGGCGGTCTACCGCAAGCTGGACATCCACAGTCGTGCGGCGCTGGCCGTGGCCCTGTGCGCCGACGGATGTGACGATATCCCTCCGGACGAGGCGCGCTTCTGATGGCCGCGACCGAGGCCGCGCTCGATCGTGCGCGCGCGTTGATGGACGCGAACATCCTCGATGTGGGGGGTCGTGCCTGGACCGGTCGTGACCTCGTGACCGCGGGCACGCTGACGGGGCAGTGGCCCGCGATGGAGCGGGACCTGGAGGCCGGCGTGGTCGCGCTCGACCACTGGCAACCGTCAGCCGACGCAGTCCGGGCGGCCGTCCGTGATTTTCGCTACGAGCGGCGACTGGTCAGCGCCGAGGAGTACGCCGGCTGGCTGGCATCGCGCGACCTGAGGGCCGCCGACGTCCGCGCAGTGGTCAGCCGCCGGCTGGCACGCCAGCGGGGCGCAGCGACGGTGGTCGACCGGGATCGGCGGGACACCGACCAAGCTGGTGCTCGCACGCGGCCCGAGCTGGTCGCTGAGCTGGCCGCCGAGGCGATCTGCTCGGGAACGCTGGCGCGATCCGGCCAATGGCTGATCGATCGGCTCCTGTGTCACGCCGAGGCGCCCGGCCAGGATGTTTCGAGGCGCGCCGTCGATCAGCTCCTCGCGGACGAGGGTGCGCTTCTCGCAGCGAACCTTGCCTTCCAGCTGGAGGCGGATCGGCGTCGTCGCGCGGAGCTGTTCGTGGCCGCCGATATCGCCTACCAAGCCCACGTTCGTGATCTGTGCTCCGATCGGGCGATCGAGAGCTGTCTGCGGCGGCATGCGCTTGACTGGATTCGTTTTGAACTGGACGAGCTGAGTTGCGCCACGCCGGGGGCGGCCGCCGAGGCGGCGGAGCTGCTGCGCGAAGGTGCCGCGACCGCTCGCGTCGGCGAGCTGGCGGGGGTCCCCGTCGTCGGGCGCGACCTGTACCTGGAGGATGCGCCCGCGGCGATCCAGGGATCGCTTGGCGCCGCGACAGCGGGCGCCATCGTCGGACCGGCCGAGATCGACGGATGGCACCGCGTGTGGCAGGTCAAGACCCGTCGGGCGGCGAGTGCCACAGATCCTGACAACCAAGCACGGGCAGCCGCGGAGATCGTGGCCGATCAGATGGCGCGCAGACGCGCCGGAAAGGTTCGTTGGCATGACCATCACTGAGCGAGACGAGCGAGCCCGTTCCACGTCGCTGTACGACCTGCCGATGATGCGCCTGCTGACCAAGCAGCTGCAGGAGCTGATCGTCGGCAGCTTTGCGGAGCGCTCGTACGGCTTCGGCGAGTACCTCGTCGTCGAGGGCGAGCCCGGCGATGCCTTCTACGTGCTCACCGAGGGGATGGCTCGCGTGATCCGCAAGGGTCCGGACGGCCGCGATGTGACGATCGACATCATGGGCCCCGGCGAGAGCTTCGGCGAAGCATCGCTGCTCGCCGACGTGCGTCGTAACAGCTCCGTACGCGCCAGTGAGCCGACGGCGGCGGTCCGGCTTGACGCTGCCGTGTTCCAGTCGCTGGTCCGTTTGCATCCGCAGATCGAGGAGCTGTTCCGGCGGCAGGGTCGTGCGCGCCGCCTCCAAGGCTTCCTCGCGCAGCACCCTGCGTTCGCGCGGCTGTCGCCCGACAAGGTCGCGATGCTGATCCAGTCGGGGCGCGAGGTGAGCTTCGCGGCCGGGCAGGCCGTCGTGACCGCGGGCGATGACGCGGACCGCTGGTGGGTGGTGGAGGACGGCAGGTTGACGGTCTTCGAGGGCGTGGCCGCGACCCGGCGCAACCTCCGCTACCTCCGAACCGGTGACATCTTCGGCGAGATGGCGCTGGTTCTCGGCGGCACACGAACGGCCAGCATCGAGGCGACAAGCGACGTCCGGTCGCTCGAGTTTCCGCGGGAGGCGTTTGCAGCGCTTCGCGAAGACCCGACCTTCAATGCCCGGATCGAGGAGCGCGCGGCGATGTACGCGCGGGCCGCGGCGCGCGTCCCGCTCGACTTTCCCGAGCTGCAGGCCGGACCGTCCCCCGGCGTCGACGCGGAAACCTCCGCCGAGCCCGCGGCTGATGATGCTGACGAGAGCGTTGCCGAGGGTGTCGATCTGGCGGAGAGCGTCGAGCCGGCTCCCGCCTGGAGCCCACCGCGACGGTTCCCCGTGGTCCGGCAGATCGACGAGGCCGATTGTGGCGCCGCGAGCGTCGCGATGCTCTGCCGCGCATTCGGTCACCACGTGTCGCTGAGCTACATCCGTCACGCCGTCGGCACCGGCCAGTCGGGCACGCGGCTGTCCGGGATCGTCAGGGGGGGCGATCAGATCGGACTCGACGTGACGGCGCTCAAGTCGTCAGCGAGGCGGATCGGAACGCTTCCGTTGCCGGCCATCATCCACTGGGGCGGGAATCATTGGGTGGTGCTCTACGCGGTGGAGTCGGACCGCGTCCGGATCGCTGACCCGGCCCGGGGCCTGCGGACCTTCGGGATGGAGGAGGTCGCGGAGAAGTGGTCGGGCTACGTGGCGACCGCGCGCCCGACCCCACGGCTCGCGGAGGCTCCCCGGGAAAGGCTCCAGATCCGCTGGTTGATGCCGTTTTTCGCTCCCCACCGCGGACGGCTGGTGGTGTCGTGCGTGGCGGCGCTCGTGGCCGCGGGCTTCCAGATGCTCCCACCGGTGCTCAGCCAGAACGTCATCAACGCGGTCACCGGACACCGAGGCGCTGGCCGGGTTGACCTGTTCGTCGCCATCATGTTCGCGGTGCTCGTGCTGTCCGCAGGCGCATCGCTCCTGCAGCGGCGCCTGCTCGCCCGCATCGCTGTCGATCTCGACAGTGACACGCTTGACTTCGTCACCGGGCGCCTGCTGAACCTGCCCCTGTCCTACTTCGAGACGCGGCGCACCGGCGACATCGAGCGACGCCTGAACGGGCTGCGCCAGCTTCGCCAGCTGATGGTGCAGAACGTGCCCGGCGCACTCGCCGCGGCGGTGCAACTGCTGGTCACGCTGGTGATCATGTTCGCGTTCTCGTGGGTGATCGGGGTGGCATTCCTGGCCACCATGCCGCTGTACGCGGCACTGATGCGCGTCTCCGCGACGCGGCTGCGACCGACGTTCGACAGCCTCGAAGAGGCCTACGGTCGCCACTCCTCCAAGCAGATCGACGCGATCAAGGGCATCGAGGCGGTCAAGACCGCCGGCGCGGAGCCGGGCATCCGCAACCGGATCCTCGACGAGTTCAAACGGCTGGCCGACAAGGTCTTCCACGCCGACTTCGTGCTCATGTCCTACACCGCCGCCGTGTCGCTGGTCGGGTTCCTGATCTTCGTGCTGTTTCTCTGGCTCGCGGCGCTGCTGGCGATCAACCATCAGATCACGATCGGAGGCGTCGTCGCGATCAACTCGCTCGTACTGTTGGCCAACGCCCCGATCATGATCCTGCTCAACACCTGGGATCAGATGCAGATCGCCTCGGTGCTGCTCCAGCGGCTCCAAGATGTCCTCGAGCAGGAGCCAGAGCAACCATCGGACGGAGCCGGGCTGCGCCCGGTGCCGACTCTGAGCGGACGCCTGGAGTTGCGGCGGGTGGGTCAGTTCTACCGCGATACGCCGGACCGCCCGGTGCTCGAGGACGTGTCGTTCACACTCGAGCCCGGTATGTCGCTCGGGCTTGTCGGCCGCTCGGGATCGGGGAAATCGACGTTGCTGCGCTGCCTCTCCGGGTTGCTGGTCCCGACCAGCGGGACGATTCTCTACGACGGGGTCGATCTGCGTGAGCTGCGCTGGAGCGAGCTGCGCCGCCGAATCGGGTTCGTCCTGCAGGAGCCATACCTGTTCGACGACACGGTCGCGGCCAACATCGCGCTCGGCGACGACCAGCCGGACTGGAACCGCGTACGCCGGGCCGCGGAGGTGGCAGCGGCGGCGGAGTTCATCGAGGAACTCGCGCTGGGATACATGACGCGCGTGGGCGACAGCGGCCTACGGCTCTCCGGCGGGCAGGCGCAACGGGTCGCGATCGCCCGGGCGCTCTACCACGAGCCTCCGGTGGTTCTGTTCGACGAAGCCACGAGCGCGCTCGACACCGAATCCGAGCGGGCGGTCAAGGAGAACCTCGACCGCGTCATGGCCGAGCGGACGACAGTGATCGTGGCCCACCGCCTCAGCACGGTCCGGGATGCCGATGTGATCGGGGTGCTTGACCATGGACGGCTGGTCGAATGGGGCAACCACGAGCAGCTGATGGCTCGCGAGGGGCTCTACTTCCACCTGAACATGGTCCAGGTGCAGGCGTGAACGCGCGCGCGACGGTGCCGGCAGCAGGCGCGCCGGAGGTCCCGCCACCGGCGCCGGGTGAGCAGGTCGGCGGCCTGTCGCTCGGGGCGCCTATCACGGCGGGCGTCGAGACCCGCGTCCACCGTGCGCGCACCGCGGACGGTGCGGGCGCGGCGCTGAAGCTGGCGCACGGCGACTCCGCGTGCCGAGCGCTCGTCCACGAGGAGCGCGTATTGAGGTGCTTGCCGGCCGGCCCGTGGCCGGCGGTGATCGGGGCGGGGGTCAGTGCGGGGTGGGACTACGTCGCGCTGTCGTGGGTTCCCGGAGCCGACGTTCGCGCCGTCGCCACCGAACTACGCCTGGAGGGCTCCCGGCGGGGGCTGGCGCGGCTGTGCGCCGACGTCGCGACGGCGTATGCGAGGTTGCACGCATGCGGGGTGCTGCACGGCACGGTGCATCCCCGCAACGTTCGCGTCGACGGCGACGGCTCGGTCGGGCTGCTGGATTTCGCAGCCGCATCGGTCGCGGCGGTCAGCATCGGCGTGGACCCGACGGACGCGGCCGGTGCCGCACCACGTGGTATTGCACTCAGCGCGCTGAGTGCGCCGGAGCACGCCGCTGCCATGGATCGAGGAGAGCCGTTCCAGCCCACGGCCGAATCCGAGCAGCATGCACTTGCCGCGCTGCTGTACCTGACGGTCACCGGCTGTCTGTATGCCGCGCTGCCGGGGACGCGGGCCGCGCTGGCTCGGGCGCTTCCCGAGGCCGGCCCGCTGCCGTTTGCCGAGCAGGGCGTGGCCCCCTGGCGGCAGCTGGAGGAGGTTCTTGCGCGGGGCCTGGCCCGCGAGGCGCGCCGGCGGCACCCAAGCCTGAGCGAGTTCGCGGCGGCGTTGAGTGCGGTGGCCGACGCGACAGCGGACCCGCGGAGCGTCATCCGGTCCCGGCCGGTCGGCGTACCGCTGTCCCGAATGCTCGACGATTTCGCTCGCGAAGCACGCGAACCCGGTGACCGCCCGCCGCTTCCGGCGCCGACGTGCTCGGTCAACTACGGGGCAGCCGGCATCGCCTTCGCGCTGTACCGCATCTGGAAGGCCACCGCAGACACCGCGTGGCTCCGCTCGGCCGAGGCGTGGCTGGCGTACGCCGAGCGCGTTCAGCAGAGCGCATCCGCCTTCGCGGACGGGGGTGAGATCACCCCATCCACGGTGGGCACGGTCACGCCGTATCACTCGGTGAGCGGGCTGGCGGCCGTGCGGGCGTTCGTCGATCGCGCCACCGGCAATCCCGATGGTCAGCACGCCGCGATCGACCGGTTCTGTGCGTCGGTGCGCCAACCATGCGCCAGCCTCGACCTGACCCTCGGGCGGTCCTCGGTGCTGCTGTTCTCAGCATTGCTGCTCGCCTCGGCTGACCCGAACCGCTCAGCCACCCAACGCCTGCGCGAGCAGGGCGACACGCTCTGCCACGAGATCTGGGCCGAGCTTCCCAGCCGGGAGATCCGCTACAACGGGATCGCCCACGGCTGGGCCGGGATCGCGTACGCAGCCCTCAGGTGGACACGCGCGCGCGGGCTGCCGCCGCCACCGGGGGTGGCCGGCGTGCTCGAGCGGCTCGTCGCCGCGGCGGAGCCGTATGGGCGGGGCCGTTACTGGCCGGTGGGCTCCTCGCCGGACGCTGTCCGTGCCTACTTGACCGGTTGGTGCCACGGTCATGCGGGGTACGTGTTCCTGTGGAACCTGGCCCACGTGATCTACGGCGAGCGTGCGTTCGCCGAGCTGGCCGAAGGCGCGGCACGCTTGACGGTCGATCGTGGCATTCAGCCCGCGAACATCACCAGCCTCTGCTGTGGCACCGCGGGTGCGGTCTATGCCGTGCTCAACCATCATCGCGCCACCGGCGAGGAGATCTGGCGCGCGCGTGCGCAGCGACTGGCGGAGGACAGCGCCCGTGAGCCCGTGCTGGCGCCCGATGTGACCTCGCCGCTGAGCCTGTACAAAGGTCACGCCGGCTTGGCGCTGCTCGCCGCCGAGCTCGAGCGGACGGAGCTGGCCGCGATGCCGCTGTTCGAGCTCGAGCCGCCGGGCCGCTCCTGAGCGCGCTGGCGCTCGCGGGCGAGGCGGCCCTCGTAGACGCGAGCCAGGGCATCGTGGACCCGGAGCTCATCGAGCCCGCCGCCATCGCGGAGCAGCCGGTTCACGAACATGTGCGCGAGCGAGCAGACAACATCGTCGAGCGGACGCTCGAGCACGCCCTCGTCGGCCAGCGCGCGCAGCCGCCGGAGGATCGGCGTCAGGCGCTGTGCGCGCTCGTGGAGCGCACCGATCACCGGATCGGATCCGACGTCGGAGCGATCGACCGCCGCGACGACGTCTGCGACCTGCGCGCGCTCCGCGCGCTCCTGCTTCCCGAGCAGCTTCGCGCGGGGACCGGTGAAGCCGCGAGTTGACGGCTCGCTCAGCGCCCCGCAGCACCGATGCTGTTCAACCGGATCGAGCGTCGAGCACGCGTACAGAGATGCCAGGCTGGCCACGGCCAGGTGGCGGCGCTCGCGGATCGAGGAGCCACCGCTCAGGATCTTGATCACCGCGTCGGCATCGGCCTCGGCCGCCCGCTCCATCAGCTCCACGCCGTCGAGACCACCGTAGCGCTCGACCTCGCGCTCGTAGGTGTCAAGTGCCACCCGGTAGAGAAGCCCATCCTCGAGTGCCGGCGTCACCGCGGCCTGCAGCGCCGCGCGGACCTCGTTGCCGAGACGTTCCGGCGTTCCGTGCAGCCGGACACGCAGATGTCGGGCCGGGTCGCCATAACGGATGAAGAACCACCCGTCGATCCAATCCGCGTGGCGGACGCGCTGCACGAGTGGTGCGACGACGTCGGTGAGCACGCGGTCCGCGAGCGCGGCGGGACCGTACAGGCTCGCGAACAGCCACTCCGATCCAGGGGCGAACCGCCGTCTGGCCTCCGCGACCGGCGTGGGCGGCGGACGGCGGCGCGGCCGGGAGGCCGGCTGCGGGGGGCGAAGGAACGGGACGTGCAGGAGATTGGAGTAACCGCCGCCGGCGCCGCGGACGGGACTGCCGCCGTCCACCTCGCTCCACGGTGTCTCCCGCAGCCTGACGACGGGCAGCTCCTTGGCGGCGGCGAGAAACGCCTCCACGCTGAGGACGTTGTCGAAGTCGACCACGAGCGCGCTCTTGGGATGGTCAAAGCTGACGACCCTCGGCACGCCACGGTCCGCGCGCCAGTGTTGCAGACGCCGCCAACCAGCCGCCTCGGTGGACGGCGCGATCCGGACAAGCTCGGCGGCGCCGATGTTCCAGCGACGCAGCGACAGAATCGACCGCCCGTCCGTGACGCGAGGAAGATCGGGAAGATCGCCCATGGCTTCCCACGACCATCGCGGCCGGACGGTTCCCTGCATGCTGATCGCGTGCAGCAGCCGCACGGCCGGCAGCGAGATCCATTGGAAGTTCATCGCGCTCGTGCACGACGGCATCACCTGGCATCCGAGCCTGGCCGAATGCAGCAGGACCTCGCGACCGTCCACCGAGACGAGCAGATCGGCCGGCTCGAGCACGCGTGAGGCGAGCGCACCCGACGCGCCGCCGTAGTCGATCTCCCATCCGCGCAGGGTCGGGCGGTGGGTGACGCTCAGCCCCCAGTCGGTTTCGGGCGAGACCGCCAGCTCGGCGAAGATCACCCCAGGCTTGAGCAGCTCCTCTCGCCGCAGGTGATCTCGAACGAGCCGCTCAAGATGGCCGTCGCCGTGACAAAACCGGCCGAGCATCCTCGCCCCGGACGGGCCGTCCACGCCGGGCTCCACGAGGCGAAAGTCGCCCGCGTCGACGGCCTCATCGTCGCGGGCAAGCAAACCGGCCGCGACCACAAACGCGTCCGGCAGCGGCCGCGGCGACTCGGCGGCGAGCGCCGTGATGTCGGCCCCCGACAGCTCGACCGCCCCCGAGCGCAGTCCCCGCGCCACCAGCTCGAGCAGCGCCGCCCGGCGCGCGGCGGGCATCTCCGCCGGGGCCTGCTGCTGGCTCGACGAGTCGCCCAATGGCACGCCGAAATCAGGATCCAGAGCCTCCAGCAGCGGCACCGCGCGCGTGGCGAAGCGCCGCTCGAAGCTCTCCCTGAACTCGCGCAAGGCGTCGTGAGGGACCGGGGCGACGCTGGCGAGCAGCTCGGCGACGCGGTACAGCTCACCGCGCACCCGCCCCGAGAGCGCGACTCGCTGCGGACGGACGGTGTCGACCTGCACGCAATGGCGCCGGCTCACCCTCACCCCGGTCGGCTCGATCGCGCCCGCCACCTCCTCGATGGTCGCGCGGCCCACTCTGCCTGCCCCCTGCACCGCGCGCATCGCCTCCGCCACGGCGTCGCGCTCCGCCCCGGCGTCCGGGATCGCTGCTAGCACCGCCATTGCCTGATCAGCCGGCTCCTCCCCGGTGACCGCGAGCCGCGCCACAGGGATCAAAAAGTCACGCGCGGCCAGCCGGCGCACGAGCCCCGCCGCGCGCTCTGGGTCGACGCCGCCGGCCGTGAGCGCGGCGACCAGGTGGGACATGCTGATGCCACTCCCCGCCAGGGCGAGCGCTGACTGCACCTCCGGGCTCGGCCCGAAGGCGACCAGCCGGTGGTGGTTGCCATCGCCGCTCCGCGCCGCCACCCGCAACCTCCCGCCGGCGCGATACACCGCCGGGTTGGCGCGCACGACCAGCGCGCCCGCGTCGGCCGCCGCATCGCTCGCCCGGCGCACCAGCGCCTGGAGAAGTCCGGGGTCAACCCGGGCCCGGAGCTCGAGCTCGCCGTGCACGTCGATCACCAGCCGGCTCGGGCCGTCGAAGCTGCCGTGGGAGTAGGCGCCGGTGAGGCCCGCCAGATCAGGTCGCGACGCGCACCGCGTCAGAAAACGGACCAGCGAGCGCTCCGCGGAGCGGTGCCGTCGATCGGCCGGATCCGCTCGCCATCGCTCCACGCCCTCCGCCAGCTCGCTCGATGACAGCTCCAGCGCAGACCTCAGGTTCGGATCGCTTGCGAGCCGCGCCAGGCGCTCCCGCAGCACGACGCGGTCGGCCTGCAGCGACCGCTCCAGCTCACCGTCGTCCGCCGCGCACGCGCCGGCAGCGCGGAGGCCGCTGCCCCAGCCCATGAGAAACCGCCACGGCAGCAGCGGCGTGCGCAAGACAAAGAAGTCAGCGACGGCGGCTTCCATGTCCGGCGCAGGCTAGACGGCATGGTCAGCGGCCGCATCGGACGCACCCCTCGGAACTTCACGCGCGAGGGACCTGAAGATAGCGATCGGGCGCGGCGCATTTCATAGGGTGGGTCCTGGTCAAAGTTCGGGCTGCGCAGCCCGATGCGCCGCAGGCGTGGCCGGCGGTACGGTGTCGAAGCACAAGCGACGGGCGCCTGAATCGTGGCGCCGGGTGTGGCAATCGTCAGTCGCGAGCAACAGGCCAACGTCGTTGGCGGTTCCGGCTCCGCCCACTGATGATTTTCGCGGGCCACACCCCACGACCCGAACCACACAGGAGGGCCGATGGCAGAGAACCACGTACACCCGAGCCCGAGCAACGGCACTCGGACGAGGACGAGCTGGAGGACCTGAAAGCTCCGCCGACAGCCAGGACGAAGTAGTCGGTGGCGCTGACACGTGCGCCCCCGAGACCTGTCATGCCATCACAAACCCTCCCGATTAGGCGCCACAGACGCGGGCAGTGCGTCTTCAGGTTCTCAGACTGCACTGTCACTTGCCTGACTCAGACCTGTTCGGCTGAAACGACGCTCGGCCCAACGTTTGATGGATGTCTCCGAGCGCCGCAGCACAACGGAACACCAACGCAGCACGTAGGAGGACCGATGGAAGAGAAGCCCGGTACACCCGAGCCCGATAAGGAGGAACAGCATTCGGACGAGGAGGAGGTGGAGGACCTGAGAGCTCCCGCCGATAGCCAGGAGGGAGTAGGCGGCGGCTGCGGGGGCGGGGAAACGTGCTACGACACGTGCCACGGGACCGAAAGCGACGTCTGTGTGCGGCTCGAGTAGACGCGTACCCGCGAGCGGCGCGACTACCCGGTTGTCAAACTGCATGGCCACTTGCTTGGAATTCGCCATACCCAGGAGGAAGTACGGCGGCGGCCAGGACACGTGCTTGAAGACCCGTGGGGGACGCACACGCCCTCGATTAGACGCCACAACCGCGAGCGGTGCGTCTACCGGGTTCTCGGACTGCACCGTCACATGGCCTGACCTGGACCCGGGGCGGGTGACACAGGGTTCGGACCAGAACTGATGGATGTGTTCCGAGCCACGACCACATAGGAGAGCCGATGGAACAGAAGCGAGGTACACCCGGAGGACCAACAGCGCTCGGACGAGGAGGAACTGGAGGACCTCGAGGCTCTCGCCGACAGCCAGGAGGGAGTCGGCGGCGGCTGCGACGCCACGTGCGGCGCGACCTGTAAGGACACACACGTCCTCGAATAGACGCCACGAACGCGGGCGTTGGTCTACCACCTATACGGAAAGGAGGAACAATCGGACAGGACCCGGGCAAAAGTCAGCCGGCGCAGAACGATGTGCAAAAGGCCAGGAAGCGCTTCTGCCAATACCTCGATGCGTTCGCGGACAACCCTGGCAACACTGCCCGGCGGACGTATCCGGGGTTGGAGAGCCGACCGTGGCACGACCCCGGTGATTTTCCTCTCGCGCACTACCTCGAAACTCACTTCGCCGCCATTCGCGCTGAAATACTCGCGCTTGATCCGGATGCCTACCAAGCTGAGGCAGAGCCGATCGACCGGACTGGCAACTGGGACGTCTTGGTCTTCTACAAGATGGGCCAGCGCATTGCCGAAACGTGTGACGCATGCCCAGTCACGATGAAGGGCCTGGACCCGTTCTCGGCGATGCGCACCGGCCCAGGCGGAATTTACGTTTCACGTTTGCGACCCCAAACGCATATCGCTCCGCACGAGGCTTCGCTGAACCTGCGACTGCGCTGCCACTTGGGCATCGTCGTCCCCGAGGGCGACTGTGCGATCCGCGTCGATGGCGAGACGCGTTCCTGGCGAGAGGGTCGATGCATTGTCCTGGATGACCACTTTGAGCACGAGGCGTGGAATCGGACGCGCCACGATCGCCTTGTGCTCGTTGTTGACATGTGGCATCCCGACTTGGCGCCCACGGAGATCCGACTCCTAACTGGCCTTCACAGATACCGGTGAGATCTGTGCGCGGATGACCCCGCGTAACACCGATGCTCTTCGTCCGGATCGAGCGTAGAGTACGCGTACAGCGATGCCAGGCTGGCCACGGCCAGGTGGCGACGCTCCGGAAACGACGAGGCACCGGTCAGGATCTTGATCACCGCATCGGCATCGCGAGCTGCGCGCATCGGGCGAACCCCTCCGCGGTTCGCGGGCACGGCACCCGAAGATAACGGGCGCCTGCGACGCATTTCATAGGGTGGGTCCCGATCAAAGTTCGGGCTCTACAGCCCGATGCGCCGCCGGCGGGACCGAAGTACGTTGTCAAGCGCTGGGCGATGACCCGCCTGGCACATGTCATCCATCCAGGCGCGCCGCAGCCGCGCCCAGCCACGCGCGGACCGCCCAGGGCGACAGGACAACACCACACCACCAAGGAGGAACGGTGGAACCGAAGCCAGGGACTCCCGAGCCGGACCAGCCGCAACAGCACTCGGATGAAGACGAGCTGGAGGACCTGAAAGCTCCCGCCGAGGATCAGGAAGAAGTCGCCGGCGGGTGCGCTAACGAGTCGTGCGCCGCCGAGACCGGATGCTTCAACACGCACATTCCGGATTAGACGCCGCAGACACGCGCGGTGCGTCTGCCGCGTCCTCACCGCACGTGTCACTTAGTTTGACGTGGCCGGCAGTTTGACGTGGCCGGCCAAATGACGACAGAGTTCCGAACACCACTGACTGCTCGCCTGAGCCACGCAGGATAACAAGAACAACAACACACCACATAGGAGGAACGATGGAAGCGAAGCCAGGTACACCCGAGCCGGACAAGGAGCAGCAGGATTCGGATGAGGAGGAGCTGGAGGACCTGAAAGCTCCGTCCGACAGCCAGGAGGAAGTAGCCGGCGGGTGTGCCGCCGCGTGCAGCAGCTTCGGGTCCCAGACCTGTCACGATGGCTTCACCTACCTTGAGAGTTAGTCGGCGAAGGTGAGCGCTGCGTCTAACAGGCTGTCAGCCTGCGCCGTCACTCGCTCTGCCTTGGCGGGCTCGAGTGAACCAAAGCTCGGCGGACTGTCGCGAGCGACGCGACACGACAAGACCAACACCGTACGACGTCGTAGGAACAACGGAAACGAAGCCAGGTACACCCGAGCCGGACACGGAGCAACAGCACTCGGAGGACGACGAGCCGGAGGACCTCAAGGCCCCCGCCGAGAGCCAGGAAGAAGTAGCCGGTCGTTGCGTTTTACCCGTGCGACGGCGACACCCGTGGGGGGACGCGGGGTCTGGATTACTTCGTACGGAAATGAAGCCAGCTCGGGAGGCCAAGGTCATTTGCGGTTCCTGAGGTCGACGGTCGATGGCGATCGGCAGAAAGGCACCTCGTGACTCGCGTCTCTGGGCGTGAAGAGCACGATGCAGACTCCGGCTGTCACGTGCAGGCGGTGCAACCGGGTGCGAACGCGGCTGGAGCGAGGTGGCGATGCCGTAGATGCAGGTGGTCGCGCTGTTCGTGGTGTCCCACTTCGTGTTGCAGACGGAGTGGCAGGCGACGCACAAGACGGCCGGGCTCGGCGATGATCGGGTCGTTCGTGCGGCGCGTGAAGAGGAGCGAGTGGACGCCGGGGCCGTTGATGATGGCGGTGGATCAGAGCTTTCACGTGGTGACCCTGCTGGGTCTGTCCCTGGCGGTGGGGTCGTGAAGAGCGTGGCGCGATGAGCTTGCTGGCGGAGGCGCTGGCCGAGACTGCGGTCACTGACGGACACTATCGGCTCGAGATCGGCGATCTGGTGCTGCTCGGGTTCTGAGGCCGTCTCCTGCCCTGACCCGGCCGACGCGGGTGAAACCACGCTCGTGAAATCACGGACCGATGTCCCGAGCCACGCAGTACGCCCTCACCAACACCACACCACAGGAGGAACTATGTATACGTCAGGTGGACCCGACCCCGAGAAGCAGCAACAGGACTCGGATGAGGAGGAGCTGGAGGACCTGAAAGCGCCGTCCGACAGCCAGGAGGAAGTAGCCGGAGGATGCTCGGTCACGATGTTCACGTGCGGCAGCCATGGGGAAACCATCGTTGAGAAGTAGGCGCCGCAAAACGCGATCGGTTCGTCCAGCGGGTTCTGAGGCCGTCTCCTGCCCTGACCTGGCGGACGCGGGTGAAACGACGCTCGTGAAATCACGGATCGATGTCCCGCGCGACGCAGTACGCCCTCACCAACACCACACCACAGGAGGAACGATGGAAGAGAAGCCAGGTACACCCGAGCCGGACAAGGAGCAGCAGCACTCGGATGAGGAGGAGCTGGAGGACCTGAAAGCGCCGTCCGACAGCCAGGAGGAAGTAGCCGGAGGATGCTCGGTCACGATAGATTGCGGGGTCACGTGCGGCGTCCATGGGGTAACCGTCGAGAAGGAGTAGGCGCCGCAAAACGCGATCGCTTCGTCCAGCGGGTTCTGAGGCCGTCTCCTGGCCTGCCTGGCCGACGCGGGTGAAGCCGAAGCTCGGGACATCACGGATGGGTGTCCCGAGCCACCCACTACGACGGATCTCAAGACACCACGTAGACAACGATGGCACAGAACCACGTGCACCCGAGCCGGATGGAGAAGCGGCAGCAACCGGCTGAGGAGGATCTTGAGGCTCCAGCCGACGGGCAGCGGAAGTAGCCGGTGTGCCGGGTGCGGGAACGCGTGCGAGAAGCTCACGAAACTCATGACGTAGGCTCCGCAAACGCGAGCGTCACGTCCATCATGTACACAGACAGGAGGAACAGTGGGACAGGATGCGTCCAAGAGTCAGCCAGCCCAGGAGGAAGTGCAAAAGGCCAGGACGCGCTTCTGCAAGTATCTCGATGCGTTCGCCGACAACCCGGGCAGCACTGCCCGGCCGACGTATCCGGGGTTGGAGAGCCGGCCGTGGCACGACCCCGCCGATTTTCCTATCGCTATCTACCTGGAACGTCACTTCGCCGCGATTCGCGATGAAATACTCGCGCTTGGCCTGGATAACTACCAGGCCCCAGCAGATCCGGTCCCGTGGACTGGGAACTGGGACCTCAGGTTCTTCTACGACAGGGGCCGCCGCGTCGCCGAAACGTGTGACGCATGTCCAGTCACGGTGAACGGTCTTGACCCGTTCTCAGCGATGCGCACGGGTCCGGGTCTAATTTGCGTCTCACGTTCGCGGCCCCAGACGCATGTTGTCCCGCATCGGGGTTCGGTGAATGTGCGACTGCGCTGCCACCTGGGCATCGTCGTCCCCGAGGGAGACTGCGCGATCCGCGTTGGTGACGAGACGCGCTCCTGGCAAGAGGGTCGATGCATGGTCTTAGATGACCATTTCGAGCATGAAGCGTGGAATCGGACGGGCCTCGATCGCCTCGTGCTCCTTGTTGACATGTGGCATCCCGACTTGACGCGCACGGAGATCCGTCTCCTGAGCGGCCTTCACAGATACAGGTGAGCGATTGCCGCTTGGCGACGACGACCTGCGAGTAAGACCAGACGGTTCAGCCGGGCCGGTGGCCATAGTCACTCGCCCTTGGGCCGCCAGGGCCGGACCCAGACATACGTCGCGTCCAGGACACCGCGATGGGGTTCACGTGGTACCGGTTGGGGCGCTCGAACTGCTCGAAGCGTTCTTCGATCTGGGATCTGGTCTTGGATGCATCTGCACGCGCCCTGCGATCAGGCCGGGACAGAACCTTCGGCGCGCGGCGTGAGGTCGAACGCCGAGGCGAGGAGTTCGAGCGAGCGCCGGCGCGCGTGATGGTCGTAGGTGTTGGTGACGACGATCACCTCCTCGGTGCCGTACTCGTCGGCCAGCGTCTGGAGCCGCCTGCGCACCAGCTCCGGGGAGCCGAAGACAGCTCCGGAGGGGCGCCCGGGCGTCGTGGGCGCAACCGGATGGGATTTGAGCCATGCGGCCGCCGTGTCTGGCGGTGGCAGCTGGATGAGCCGCCCCCCCTTCGCGTCCAGCATCATCATCATCATCGACGAAGCCAGGTAACGGGCCTCGCCGTCGGTGTCCGCGCAGATGACCCAGACGCCGATCGCGGTGCGCGGCGGAGACCCGGGCCGGTCGCCCTGCTCGGCCCTCCAGCGATTTCGGTAGGTCTCCATGATCTCGGCGCCGCCGGGAGTAATGAAGTGCGCGTACGCGTAGGGCAGTCCCAGCTGCGCTGCTGAGATGGCGCTCTGCCGTGAGCCCCCCAGCAGCCATGGCTGTGCCATCGCCGGCCGCCCCGGGAGCACCGACTGCAGGTGCGCGAACGGATGCGACGGGGGCAGGGAGCCCGCCAGCAGACCGACCAGCTCCGTCAGCTGGTCGAAGAAGTCGTCCGGTACCGTCTCGCCACCCAGGCGCTGGAGCGCCGAGATCGTCAGGGGCCGGGCGCCCGGTCCGCGACAGAGCCCGAGGTCGATCCGCCCGGGGTGCAGTGCCGCCAGGCTCGAGAACACCTCGGCGACCTTCAACGGGGAGTAGTACGGCAGCAGCACCCCGCCGGATCCGACCCGGATTCCGTCTGTTTCCGTGGCGATCGCGCCGACCAGCACCTCCGGCGCGGCGCATGCCAGCATCGGGCCGCCGTGATGCTCGGCGACCCAGTAGCGATGGTAGCCGAGCGCGTCGGCCAGCCGTGCGAAGTCGAGCGTGTTGCGCAGCGCGTCGGCGCCAGTCGATCCCTCGGGGATCGGCGCCTGGTCGAGCACGGACAGGAGCATCCCACGCTCAGCTTTCGAGCTGCTGGGATTGGGGGTAGGCGTACAGGCCCTTGCGGGCGAGCAGCTCCTCGTGGCTTCCCTGCTCGACGAGCCGGCCCTCCTGCAGGGCGCAGATGATGTCGGCATAGCGAATGGTCGCGAGCCGGTGTGCGACCACGAAGGCGGTGCGTCCGCGGAGCCCTTCGATGCTCGTCTTGACGGCTCGCTCCGCCTCGGTGTCGCTGGAATGTTTACCATTCCTGAAAGGAAAGGTTAGAGGTCCTTCGTGGCTACACGGATCACGGAGTCTGGAGGAACCGCTGGCCGGTGTGCAGCAGGGTTGTCTGGTGGGTGACGAAGTCGGCGACGGCGACGACGCCCTGTCCCCGGATTCCCTGCAAACTCACCTAACGACCTCCTGAACGGCTACGATTGCAGCACCGTCCCGCCTGTAAGCGTGACCGGTCTCGGAGGGAACGGCTGGATACCGGGCCGAGACTCGTCTGGCTTCCCGCGCGTAGCCGCGATGATTGTACGACTGCCTCAAGCTAGCGCGGACCCAAGCCGGGTAGCGGTGAGTCAGCGCAGGCGACGTGCAGCACACCCCGGACGAGCAGGAGCTGGCGGGCCTGAAGGCTCCCGCCGCGAGGCAGGAAGAAGCAGCGTGGGCCCAACGGCGAGCCGTGCCGGCTCGAGCGGGGCGCGGATGGCGGAGCGCGTCGCGACTCCCGAGCTGTTCGTCGGCCTGGGGAGCCCCGCGGAGCCTGCGGACTCGCGGTTCAAGGAATACGGCGAGCCCGCGCGTGTTGCTGCTGGGCCGCGCGATCCGATGCCCTCCGCGATGCCGAATTTCGAGCCCGAGCTCGCTGGACGGGCGTCTTGAGAGTCTCCCGCCGCCGTCACCTGCGCACCATCATGCTGGTGCTCGTCGTGCTCGGCAGCGTCGGGATCGCACTGGCCGCGTATGCGACGAGGGTGCTGCGGGCGCTCGAGGGAAGCACCGTCGACGCGCGCTTCTCGATCCGCGGCGCGCTGCCACCTCCGAGGAACCTGGCGCTCGTCTACGTCGACGAGCGGACGTTCACCGAGCTGCGGCTGCAGTGGCCCTTCGCGCGCGCCGTCGAGGGCCAGGTGATCCGCCGGATCGCGGCCGCGGGCCCCGCGGCGATCGCCTACGACATCGAGTTCCCCGATCCCAGCCAGTTTGGACGCCGCGACGACGTCGCGCTGCTCGAGGCGATCACGAGCGCCCGCGGGCGGATCGCCTTCTCGACCGCCGAGACCGGGGCCCGCGGGAACGTGCCGTTCCTCGGCTCGGGCGAGGGGACGGCGCTGCTGCACTCGGTCGGCGCGCAGCCCGCCGACGCGCAGTTTCCGCTGGACTCCGGCGGCGTGGTCCGGCACATGAGGTACGCGATCGGCGGGCTCCCGACCCTCGCCGTGGTGACCGCCGAGCTCGCAACGGGCCGACGCGTCCCGGCGAGCCTGTTCGGCGCTCACGAGCAGTGGATCGACTACTACGGGCCGGCGGGCTCCTTCCCGTCGGTGTCGTTCTCCGACGTGTATCGCGGACGGATCCCTGCGGCCGTGTTCCGCGGCAAGATCGTCGTCGTCGGCGCGTCTGATCCAGCGCTGCAGGCAGTCGCCGACTTCCACGCGACCTCGACAAGCAGCAACATGAGCGGTCCGGGGGTCCAGGCCAACGCGATCGAGAGTGTGCTGCACGGGTTGCCGCTGCGCTCGCTCACGGGCTGGCTCGACGTCGCGGTGATCCTCCTGATGGGAGCCGCCGTGCCGGTCGCGAGCATGCGGCTCGCGCCGGCGCTCGTGTGCGGCGGCACCGTTGCGCTCGGGTTCGCGTTCGCAATCGCCGCGCAGCTGCTCTTCGACGCCGGACGGGTCGTCGTCGTCACGTATCCGCTACTGGCGCTCGCGCTGAGCGCGGTCGGAGCGCTCGCCGTGCAATGGGTGACCGAGGCGATCGAGCGGCTCTGGGTCCGGGACCTGTTCGCGCGGTTCGTGCCCGAGAACGTCGTCGACGAGGTGCTGGCGCGCGCCGACGGGCTGCGGCTCGGCGGCGTGCAGCGCGAGGGCACCGTGATGTTCACGGACCTGCGCGGCTTCACGACGTTCGCCGAATCGCTCGCGCCCGAGCAGGTGATCGACGTGCTCAATCACTATCTGAGCGAGATGAGCGACGCGATCCTCGATCACGGCGGCACGCTGGTCGCCTACATGGGAGACGGGATCATGGCCGTGTTCGGCGCGCCGCTCGAGCAGTCAGACCATGCCGACCGGGCGCTCGCCACCGCGCGGGAGATGCTCACGACACGCCTGCCGCGCTTCAACGCGTGGCTGCGCGAGCATGGTCTCAGCGACGGCTTCCGGATGGGGATCGGTCTCAACAGCGGCCAGGTGATGTCGGGCAACGTCGGCTCCGAGCGCCGAGTCGAGTACACAGCCGTGGGTGACACCACCAACTCCGCTGCGCGGATCGAGCAGCTGACGAAGGGAACGCCACACCAGCTGATGCTGTCCGATGCGACGCGCGGGGCGCTGCACGAACAACCGGCGGACCTGTTGTTCGTCGACGAGCTCGAGCTGCGCGGGCGAACCGCGCGCATGCGGATCTGGGGGCTCGGCGAAAACGGCGCGGGCCCGTCGTGATCTGTCCGGCTGCCGCCGGCAGGAGGTAGCCATGAGGAGGTCGTGGTTACGGCCCGCTTGACCGGGCGTACGCGGGAGCGCTCGCCCGCCGCCCGATGGCGGGGGTCATTACGTGGCGCGACCCTCGCCGTGCTCGGCCTCGTTTGCGCGTCCGCGCTGGCCGGCTGCGGCAGTACAGCCACATCATCCCGCGGGCCATCACCCGCAGCAGCCAAGCAGCATTCCGTCAAGCCGGCGCCGACCTTCACCGTGAACGTCGACCTGGCGCCGGTGAGCGGGAAGGTGCTGGTCGAGCAGCCGGACACCAGGTTCGTGGCACTGACGGCTGCGGAGCTGGTCCCGGTCGGAACCGTGATCGACACCCGTTCCGGAGTCGTCCGCCTGGCCGCCGCCTCCCCGCCCCCCGTGCACGGCGCGATCGGCGAGTTCCAGGCTGGCATCTTCCAGGTCGAGCAGGAGCGAACGAACGCCGGCCTCGTCGACCTGCGGATCCAGAACGCACCCGGTGGGGCCATCTGCGGCGGGCCGCCTCGCGCGAACATCACCACTCGCCTCAGCGCCCGCCAGCTCGGCCTGCTGCTCGGCAGCGGCACGGGTCGCTTTCGCACCGACGGTCAGTTCAGCGCGACGACCGTCCGCGGGACCACGTGGGGCGTGCGCAACCGCTGCGACGGCACGCTGACGATCGTGCAACATGGCGTTGTCGCTGTCACCGACTTCGTCACCCACAAGACGATCGTGCTGCACACAGGGCAGCGGTTCCTCGCCAAAGCTCCATGATCGGGATAACCCCCCGTGACGCCGATGTGCCAACTGCCAGGGGCGGCCACCGGAGATCGCGACCCGACGACCGGCCAGGCCGATTCGACCTTCGACGGACAGCTGATCGTCATCGACGCTGACCGCGAAGGTGATGGCCCAGATCAGCACGGGGGGCTGGCCGCCGGATCCTCGCAGACCGATTCTCTAGCGCCGGCGGCGACGCACCTCCGGCACGGCGTGATGAGCGCGCACAATCCAAGCACTGCTCCGCGAGCGGCTTTGGCCACGCTCCATGGTGGCGACTGGCGGTGGGTGAAGTTGTTGGCGGTCGCTGTGCCCAAACCTCGGCATGTCGACGAGCCCGGTGTTGCGCGGGTGCTTCGCGAAGCGCTGCGGGAACCTCGAGTGCGCGAGCCGGTGGTTGTGCTGGTACGTCTGACTGTGGACGACCACCACCCCGTTTGTGGCTCAGGGAGATCTTCGGAATCCCCGAACCGAAGCGCCGCTGGTGGCGAGCTTCAAGGCGGCGCCCTCGACGCAGGTGTGCTGGAGCGTTTGGTCGTTCTTGGAGCGGCTGCCCTGGGGCTCGGAACTTTCGACACGGGTCGCCTGCCCGCGGGACGCTGGCGGCTCACCGTCTATGCCTACGGTGCCCTGGTGGTCGCGCTGGTGGCTTGGACGGCCGCGATCGACGTCGGGGCGTTTGTCGATCGCGTGCCGCGGATCGATTCGACGGGTGAGCTCAGGACCGCCGGCGACTCCGCTGCGCTGATCGCGCCGTACTTCGCCCTCTCGCTCTCGTAGATCGGGTATCAGGTCGCGCGCTACCGCCGGTCCGTCGGCGAGCGCCGCGCGCAGCTGAAGTGGATGATGACCGGAGGCGCCGTCACGTTCGCCGGGTGTTGTTCGGCCTGGCCGCCAGTGCGAGCCGCTCGCCGGTCCTCGTGGCGCTGCGCAGGTTGGCTTTCTGTGCGCGTTCGCGCTCCCCGGTGGGGATCGCGGTCGGGATCCTCAGGTATCGGCTGTATGCGATCGACCGGCTGGTCAGTCGCACCGTGTCCTACGCGATCATGACCGCGCTGCTGGCGGGCGCGTTCATCGGCGTGGTGGCGTTGACCACGGATGTGCTGGCGCTGTCCTCGACGGTCGGCGTCGCCGCTTCGACGCTGGCCGCCGCGCTGCTGCAGCCACTGCGGGGCCGGGTGCAGCGAATCGTGGATCGCCGCTTCAACCGCGCGCGGGGGACTCTTTTCCGGGGCGAACGGCGTGGGGCGGGCCAGTCGTTCAGTGCGGCGGCTCGGCTATCCAGAGTGCGCGGATGCCGAGCGGGGCGGCGAGGCGATCGAAGTGATCGTCGTGGTGCAGGACGTCGAGCCCGGATTGCTGCGCCGCGACGGCCACCGTTAAATCGGTCAGCGGCAGTCGATGCGCGCCGTGTGATGCGCCCGCGGCGAGAGCACGCATCGCCCCGAGCACGCCCCGCTGGACGGAACGATCGACCGCGATCTCACGCAGCCCCTCGAGGAGGCGGTCGACGGCCGCAATGCCATCCACCCCTCGCGCGTCGACCAGCAGCTCGTACCGGACCGGCCAGCACCATGCGACCTGGCCGCGCGCAACGGCCGCGAGCAGCAGCTCTCTGGCGGCGGGAATCCGGCGGGCGACGATCCATGCCGAGGTGTCTGCCAGCACATCGCCCCCACCGGACCAGACCGTTCGGCTCACCGCGATTGCTGCGGCGGTGCGTTGAGCGCGTTGATCGCGTCCAAATCCAGATCGAACAGTCCTTTGTCCATGGCGGCGAGCAGCGCCTCGGCGGCGGCGCGACGGTGGTGGCGGGAGTCAAGCTGGGCTTCGGCGCCGGCGACCGCCAACCGGCGCACCAATGTGGCGTCCGCCTCGTCAGTTCCCGTCGCAGCTCGGACGCGCTCCAGCGCCTGCGCGAGCTCGGGGTCGGCAGTCACCGCTATGCGCGGATGTTTGCTCGGCATCGCGCACCACAGTGTAGCTCTACCGAGTCACTCCACGCTCGAGCATCGCCCGGCGTCGCAAATGCAGTCCCGCACGTCCATGCCGATCAAGAACCAGGACCGCGCCATCGGCCCAGCTCGGCCCTCCTCCTCGACCACGAGTAGGTACGCGCCGATTCCACGACAGGCGGTCAGGCAGACGTTGCGACAGACCCGCTTCCGCAGACGCGGAAGCCATGGGCAGTGTGCTCGACCATGTCGACGCTGCTGCTCTCGGACAAAGAGGGCAGTGATCGCCGGCCCCAACGCCTGCGTCGCTCGCGAACCATCTGACGACCCGTAACGGACAGGACCGCCGTCGCCGCGCCCCGCCGCCGTCAGCTGTCGCGATCTAGTCGGCGAGATCTGCGACTCCGGCGGCGAAACACGACCTTCGTACTCGTGGTCGGAAACACGACTTTCGTACTCGTGGTCGTGGTGATCACCACGTTCCGGCGAGTGCCGGGCTTCGTCCTTGAGGCGCGGCCGGGGGCCCACATGAGATGTGTTCCGCGCTTCCTGATCGGATCGTTCACAACCACGCTCCGCGAGGGCTTCGCAGTTCGTGGGTTTACGATCTCGAACGTGAGCGCTTCCAGACGCTCACCGAATTCCTCCCGGATGTCGAGGAAGCCCGATTCGCAATGGCGATTCCAAGATGCGTAGCCGCCCGCATAGACCGCGCACGCGATGGGCGCGAGGACGGCGGAGCAGAGCAGATCCGCGATCTGGAGACCCGCGTGGTTGTCGCTGTGACCGAACACCGGCATGTCGACGAGGCCCGTGTTCCGCGGGTGCTTCCCGAATCTCTGCGTGAACATCGAGTGCGCGAGCCGGTGGTTGTGCTGATACGTCTGGCTGTCGACCACCACCATCCCGCGCTCCTCGCTCAGCTGGGTGTTGAAGGCCGAGCAGATGAACTGCAGCGAGCTCGAGTGAATACTCATGTCGTCGTTGGGCTGGTTGAGCTGCTTGACCCAGATCCGACCGATCAGGTTGCCGTCGTGATGCTCGACGATGCTGAGCGTCCCCGAGACGAGGCCGACGGCGTGCTTCCGCTGCCGACGGGTTGCGTTGCGACGGAAGCCTCTTCTGAGATTGGCGCCCTTGACGTCGTGGAGGATCGCGTCCAACCAGCCGCCGCCGAGCTTCGACGCTACGTCGGGATAGAACCGGCGCTTGAGGTCCAGCCATTCGCGGGTGATCTCCGTGAGCTGATCCTCCGGCAGCGAGACGCCGGCGATCACGATCACCGGCTGCTGGTCTCGCTCGGTCTTAACGAGCGTTTCAGCCTTGCCGGACTCGTCGACGTAACACAGCCGCATCCCCCGAAAATAGCCAAGGCCGCTGACGCGACCTTGGAGGATGGGCGGCCTACAGTGGGCCGCCCGAGCGTCGGTCGAAACCAGACGCGATTTGTGTAATGGGATGGTAGCGCGCCGACGAGCGAACCGCCATCGCGCATCTAAACACCCCGATCCGGCTATCGGCACTCGTGGCCGCGGCCTTGAGCGACGGAGTTCGTGCCCAGCGTGTGGCCGAATCCGGCCCCCATTTGCGGCCGATTTGCGGCCGACTCACCCACAGCCGCCCGCAAATTGCGGACATTTCTTCGTGCGAACGGTGCGAAGCTTCGCGCCCGAAAACACCTGCAGCGGGGCGAAAGTCGACCTTCGCACCCGCTGTTACCAGTGGAGACGGCGGGAATTGAACCCGCGTCCGCGGTCGCGTGAAAGATGGCGTCTACGAGCGTAGCCGGCGCTCTGATCTCGTCTCCCACTCGCCACGCCGGCCGGGTTGTGGGAGACCAGCTCCGAAGAGAGTCCCCGGATCGGCTGGAGCGGGCCTCACCGGGCAAGCCTGCTGATTGATCCCGGCGATTCCGCCGCAGGCGAGCCTGAGGCCGGGACGCTCACGGTCTAGCGGTTAGTGACTAGACGGCGAGCGCGTACTCGTGAGAGTCCGCACTTATTGTTTTCCCGGGTGTTTTACGAGGCCGCCCGGGACCTCGACTCGCGACCACCCCCACGAAGCCGACCACGTCGAAGCCTGTCGTCCCCGGGGGTTTATGTTCTGCTTCGAGTATAGGCCGGGGGCGCTCATGGGCGCATGCGAGAATCGTTGAACGGACATGGAGCACGATTCGACGACCCCGGCCCCGGTGCTCTCGCCGCCGGCGCGCGACCCTGACCGGCCGCGTTCGACGGTGGCGGGCCCGCGCCGCGACCAGCGGCGGGAGTCCTTCTTCAAGCGCCGGATCGCGCCGCTCGGCGCGGCCATCCTCGCGCTGCTGGCCAAGCTCAAGACGATCCTGCTCGCCGCATCGCAGCTCAAGCTGCTCGCCACCGCGGGCACGATGCTCGTCTCGATCGCCGCCTACGCGACGATCTGGGGGTTCTGGTTCGCGCTCGGCCTCGTCGTCCTGCTGCTCGTGCACGAGCTGGGCCATGTGATCGCGCTGCGACGCGAGGGGATCCGGGCCAGCGCGCCGATGTTCGTTCCGTTCCTCGGCGCGGTGATCAGCGCGCGCTCGCTGGGCGACGATGCCGCCGCGGAGGCTCGCGTGGGCCTCGCCGGGCCGATCCTCGGCAGCCTGGGCGCGGCGGCCTGCCTGATCGCCTGGCATCTCACCGGCGCCGACTACTGGCGCGCGCTCGCGTTCACGGGCTTCTTCCTGAACCTCTTCAACCTGTTGCCCGTCCTGCCCCTCGACGGCGGGCGAGCGATGGCGGCGATGGCGCCCTGGATGTGGTTCGTCGGGTTCGCGGCGATGGTGGGCCTCGCCATCGTCTGGCCCAACCCGGTCATCTTCATCATCGTCGTCTTCGCGGCTCGGGAGACGTGGCGGCGATGGAAGGCCCGGCGCGCGGGCGACGCGGGCCAGGCCGGCTACTACCGGGTCGCGCCGCGCAACCGCGCGCTCGTGGCGCTCGTCTACCTCGGACTGATCGCGCTGCTCGTCCTCGGCATGGACCTCACGCACCTACCGCGGACGCTGTGAGCGCCCGCGGACCCTACCGCCCCACCTCGCGCAGCTCGCGCTGGACATCGCGGGCCATGTCGCGCTTGCGGATCGACTCGCGCTTGTCGTAGAGGTCCTTGCCACGAGCGAGCGCGATCTCGACCTTGGCCCGCGAACGAGGAGCCGAGAAGTACATCCGGGTCGGCACGAGGGTCAGCCCGCGCTCGTGGGTGCGCCCGTCGAGGCGCGCGATCTCTGAGCGATGCAGGAGCAGCTTGCGAGGGCGCTCGGGATCGTGGTTCTCGCGCGAGGCCGGGCCGTAGGGCGGGATGTAGACGCCGTAGAGCCAGACCTCGCCGTCGCGGATCTGGGCGTAGGCGTCCTTGAGCTGGGCCTTGCCCTCGCGCAGCGACTTGACCTCGGTGCCGGTCAGCACGATGCCGCACTCGAAGCGCTCGAGCAGGTTGTAGCGATACGACGCCTGCCGGTTGGTGGCGACGTCGCCGGGCGCCGTCTTGCGGCGCCCTCCCTTAGCCATCGGACTCAGTCATACGCGCTCATGAAGGACGGAAGGAGGTCCACCCTACCCCGCGGGGCGTCGATCCGCCCCACGCGGACCTCGACGCGGTCGCCGAGGCGCAGGCGTCCGCCGCTGCGGGTCCCGACGAGCATCGTGGCCTCCTCGTTGAGCTCCCACCAGTCCCCGCGCAGGCGGCGGACCGGGAGCATCCCCTCGAACTGGAGCGTCTCGCCGAAGGCGACGAAGGCGCCGGCGCCGATGACGCCGATCACCTCGCCCTCGAACAGCCGGTCGCGGTCGCCGTCCTGCCGCAGCTCGCGCTCGAGCAGGAAGCAGCGCGCCACGTCGTCGGCGTCGCGTTCGATCGTCATCGCGTCGCGCTCGCGCGTCGACGTCCACGGTCCGGCGGCGCGCACGAAGGTCGCCTCGACGGCCGGCTCGCCGGCGATCGCCGACAGCAGGCCGCGATGGCAGATGAGGTCGGGATAGCGGCGGATCGGCGACGTGAAGTGGCAGTAGCGCGGCGAGTCCAGGCCGGCGTGGCCGAGGTTGCGGTCGCCGTAGTAGGCCTGCCGCAGCGATCGCAGCACGAGCGAGTTCAGCGCCCGGCCGCCGTGACCGGCGCGTGCCGTCCACCGCGCCACGAGCGTCGAGGCCGCGGCGATCACGTCCGCCGCCTCGACGGCGGTCAGCGGACCGTCGGGCGCCGGCGGCGTCGGCACCCCGAGCGAGGCGAGCTGGCCCAGCAGACGCTTCACCGCCGCCGACTCGGGACGCTCGTGGACGCGGTAGAGCGTCGGGATCCGCTGCTCGGCGAGAAAGCCCGCCACCTGCTCGTTGGCGGCGATCATCAGATGCTCGATCAGCCGGTGGGATTCGGTCTGGACGGTCGGCGCGGCGGCGATCACGTTCCCCTCGTCGTCGAAGCGAAACTCCGGCTCGGCGGACTCGAGCACGACCGCCGAGCGACCTTCGCGCCGCGCCGCCAGCGCCCCGGCGGCCGCGCGGGCCGCCGCCAGCGGCTCGCCCCACGGCTCCGCCGCCGCCTCGAGCCCGGCGAACAAGCGGTCGACCCGGTCGTAGTCCAGGCGCTCGTCGGAGCGGATCAACGAGCGGTACATCGAGCTCGTGCGCACCCCGCGAGCCCCCACCGTCATCTCCACGGTGACGGTCGCGCGCACCGCGCCGGGGTTCAGCGAGCACGCCTCGTTGGACAGCTCGGCGGGGAGCATCGGCTCGACCGTCCCGGGAACGTAGACGCTCGTCGCCCGCCGATACCCCTCGCGGTCGACGAGCGAGCGCGACGGCACGTAGGCGCAGACGTCGGCGATGTGCACCCACACCCGCCACGACTCGGCGTCGATGACCTCGGCCGAGATCGCATCGTCGAAGTCGCGCGCGCTCGCGGGGTCGATCGTGAACGTCGGCTTCTCGCGCAGGTCGCGCCGGCCCTGCATCCCGATCTGCGCTTCGGCGGCGATCCGGGCCTCGCGCCCGACGGCCGGATCGAAGTGCCCGGCGAGCCCGCGGTCGAGGATCAGCGCCTCGATCACGTCGCGGGCGACCTCGGGGCGCCCCAGGCGCCGCTCGATCGACGGGCGGCGCGAGCCGCCGCGGCCGTTCCCCGCGCCGGGCGGGCCGAGCAGGACGAGATCGCCGACGGCGTAGCGGCGGTCGCGGCTGATGACGGCCCGCGGACCCGGCGCGAACAGGGGCTCGGCAACGAGGAACTTGCCCTGGCGCGCCAGCACCGCCACGCGCCGGGTGGCCGGGCCCTGCACCGCTCCGGCGCTCACCGCAGCTTGGCGGCGACTACGCGCTCGGCGACCAGCAGCGCGGGATCGGAATTGGCGTGCGGCCGATCGAAGTCGGTGTACGCGTAGACGCTGGGCTTGATCCCGGGGCCCCGACGGACGCCGCCGCCGCCGAGGTTGTGACCGTCAGGAGTGAAGTACTCGCCGACGGTGAAGTCGAGCGCGCCCCCGTTGGGCAGGGGCTGGATCTCCTGGAAGACGCCCTTGCCATAGGTGCGGGTGCCGACCACCGTGGCGCGGCCCCGATCCTGCAGCGCGCCGGTGACGATCTCGGCCGCCGAGGCGGTGCGATGGTCGACGAGCACCACGAGGGGGATGCTCGTCGGGATCGCGTCGCCCTTGGCCATGTAGACCTGGCGGGGCTGGGCGCGGCCGTCGGTGGAGACGATCGTCCCGTCCGGGATGAAGATGCTGGCGACGTTGACCCCCTCCTCGAGCAGACCACCGCCGTTCTCGCGCAGGTCGAGGATGAGCGCCCGAGCGCCCGCGGCGCGCACCTGGGCGACCTGAGCGCGGACCTCGTCGCCGGCGCCCGGCGCGAAGGTCGTCAGCTGCACGTAGCCGAGCTTGATCCCCTGGTAGCGGACGATCCGGCTCGAGGCGACCGGAACCGTGACGTCGGCGCGCACGACGCTGATGCTCCGCTGATGGGAGCCGCGGCGGACGGTCAGCCTGACCGCGGTGCCGGCCCGGCCCTTGATCAGCGAGGAGGAGAAGTTGATCGACCGGTTGGCCAACGAGGTCGAGCCGACCTGGGTGATGATCTCGCCGCTGGCCAGCCCCGCCCTGGCCGCGGGCGAGCCGCCGAAGACGGCCTCGACGAGCAGCCCCTGCGGCACCGACCGGATGTCGATCCCGATCCCGGTCAGGTGCGGGTTCGTCTCGTCCTGGAACGAGCCGTACGCGGAGGGATCGTAATAGGCGGTGTAGGGATCGTCGAGGCTTGCCACCGCCGCCTCGAGGCCCTTGTTGACGAGCTGACTGCGGTTGACCCTGCGGTAGTAGTCCTTGGTGATCAGGCCGAGCACCTGATCGACGAGCTTGTCGTTGTCGCTGCGAGTGGTGAAGGCGCTGCGCAGCGGCCCCGGCAGCCAGCTCGGATGGCCGCCGAACCACAGCCCGACGACGAGGCAGACGACCGCGGCGAGGGCCAGCCAGACCGCCCGGGGACGTCGTGATGGCGCAAACATGCGACTGTCAGGGTAGCTGGGCGGCGGCCCGCGCCCGCCGGGGCCCGGCCCCGCTCAGACGCGGAGGAAGCGCCGCAGCGACAGGCCGGAGCCGAGCGCCGACACCGCGACGCCGGCGACCAGGAGCACCACGATCAGCGCCGTGAACGGGATCGTCCGGGGCGCGGCGATCAGGGTCCAGTTGTTTGCGAGCGGGTCGAGCAGCGCCACCTTGGTGACCCCGAGCACCGCGATCGCCAGCAGCGCGCCCGCCGCTCCGACGACGACGCCCTCGATCACGAACGGCCAGCGGATGAACCAGTCGCTGGCGCCCACGAGCTTCATCACCTCGACCTCGCGCCGCCGCGAGTACAGCGACAGGCGAATCGTGTTGGCGATCAGCAGGATCGAGGCGATCGTCAGCAGCACGGTGAGCGCGGCCGCGGTGATCGTGACCAGGTTGGTGACCTCGAGGATCTTGCGGGTATCGTCGCGCCTGTCCGAGACGCTCTGGACCGCCGGGTCGATCGTGTGCCCGGACGGCGTCAGCGCGTTGCGGACCGCGAGGACGTTGGCCGGGTTGTCGGGGATGACGTGGAAGGTGTCGGGCAGCGGATTGGCGCCGAGCAGCTCGTAGGCCTGCGGGTCGGCCTTGGACTGCTGGGCGTAGGCCTGCTGCTTGGAGACGAACTGGACCGAGTGCACGTGGGGCACGGCCAGCAGCTCGCGACGGACGCGCACCTCGTCGGCCGCGCCGGCGCTGGTCTGCATGTACACGTCGACCTCGACGCGGCCGCGCACCGTGTCCGCCGCCCCGTCGGTGGCCTGCACGATCGGGATGAAGACGCCGAGGACGAGCATCGTCACCAGCACGGTGGCCAGCGCGGCGAAGCTCGGGGCGGCGCTGCGACGGACCGCCCGGACCGCCTCGCGGAGAAAGAAGCCCAGCTTCACTGCACGCCGGGGGGCGGGGCCGACGGCGCCCGCAGACGTCTGGCCAGGTCGCGCGTGCTCTCGTCGCGCGCGTAGCGGCCCGCCGCCTCGTCGCGCACCACGCGCCCGCGCGAGAGCTCGAGCACCCGGCGGCGCATCTTGTCGACCATCGTCTGGTCGTGGGTGGCGACCATCACCGTCGTACCGGTGCGGTTGATCCGGTAGAGCAGGCGCATGATGTCGATGCTCGTCTCGGGATCGAGGTTGCCGGTCGGCTCGTCGGCCAGCAGCAGCGGCGGATGGTTGACGAACGCCCGGGCGATCGAGACACGCTGCTGCTCGCCGCCTGACAGCTGATGCGGCAGGTTGTGCAGCTTCGTCGACAGGCCGGTGAGGCGCAGGATGTCGGGCACCTTGGCGCGGATCTCCTTGCGCGAGCCCCCGGTGACCTGCAGGGCATACGCGACGTTGTCGTAGACGGTGCGGCTGGGCAGGAGCTTGAAGTCCTGGAAGACGACTCCGATGTTGCGGCGGAAATACGGCACGCGCCTGCGGGTGATCTCCTGCAGATCGTGGCCGGCGACGCGGATCGTCCCGTCGGTCGGCTCGAGCTCCTTGATCAACAGGCGCATGAGCGTCGACTTCCCCGAGCCGGTGGCACCGACCAGGAACACGAACTCGCCGCGCCGCACGGTGAACGTCGCCTGGTCGAGGCCGACGTCGCCGGCGTAGAGCTTGGAGACGCCGCGGAACTCGATCATCGAGCGGGGGCCGCTCGGCGCGGAGGCGGGGTCAGCCGCCGGCCGGCCTGCCCGGTGCATCGGGGCGGTGATCTTCGAACTGACGGCCATGAAGTGCGCCGCAGCGTAGCGGTCAGATCCGTCCCCGGTCCGGCCTGCAACGCGATTTGCAGCCCCACCGGATCACCCGCGGCGAGGCGCCCGGTACCGTAGGTCGGACATGTCAGAGATCACCGTCACCACGCTTGACAACGGCCTGCGGCTGCACCGCGTCGCCCTCGAGGGCACCCGCTCCGTGACCATCCTCGCGGCCTTCGACGCCGGCGCCCGGACCGAGCGTCCCGAGGAGAACGGAATGGCCCACTTCCTCGAGCATCTCGTGTTCAAGGGCGGCGAGAAATACGCCACCTACCGCGACGTCAACGAGGCCGCCGAGAGGATCGGAGCGGTCCTCAACGCGTACACGAGCCACGACCTCGTCGCCTTCCACATCACGGCGCGCGCGGCGCGCGGGCTCCAGGCCGCCGACCTGCTGACCGACTTCGTCGCCCGACCGCGGATCGACGCCGCCGAGATGGACCGCGAGCGAGGCGTCGTCGTGCAGGAGATCGCCCGCGCCAACGATCAGCCCGCCGCGCAGGCCGAGCACCTCATCGACGAGGCGGTGTTCGGCGACCATCCCCTCGGGCGCCCGGTGCTCGGGACGGCCGAGCACATCCGCGACACCTTCACCCGGGACGCGATCGTCGCCTTCCGCGAGCGCCGGTGGTCGACGGAGACGGGCGCGGCGTTCGCGGTCGGCAACCTCGACGGTCTCGGCTCCGACTCCGAGCTCGAGGACCTGTTCGGGCGCTTTGCGCCCCAGTCGCCGCCGTTGCCCTACGAGAGCGCGCCGCCGCAGCGGCCGCGGATCATGGTTCGCGAGCGCGACTCCAACCAGTCGCACCTGCGCATGTCCTACCGCCCGATCTTCAACGTCACCTCTCCGAGCGCGCGGGCCGCGATGTCGATCTACGCGACCCTGCTCGGTGGCTCGATGGGCTCGCGCCTGTTCGACGAGATCCGCGAGCAGCGCGGCCTCGCCTACTCGGTCAATGCGTTCCCCCACGCCTACGCCGACGTGCCGATCCTCCAGCTGTCGGCGGGCCTGGAGTCCGGCAAGTGCATCGACGCCTATCGGCGGATGCGCGAGATCGTCACCGAGCTGCGCGAGGACGGACCGACCGAGGCCGAGGTCGCGCGCGCCCAGGCCTATGTCGCGGGGGCACGGACGATCGGGTTCGAGAACACCGGCTCGGTCGCCCGCTACGCGGCCCAGCAGACGATCGTCTACCGCGACGAGGTCGATCCCGACCGCAGCATCGAGCTGCTCGACGAGGTCACCTACGACGACGTGCGCAGCATCGCCCTCGGCGTGTCGGACCAGCTCTCGGTGGCCGTCGTCGGCCCGCACACGGTGGCGGAGCTGGAGGCGGCCTGAGACGAGCGCTGGCCGCGGGCGTCGGGCTGCTGGTCGCGGTCGCGGCGATCACGCTGGGGGTGATCGGGTCGCTGAGCCGAACCGCCCGCCACGACGTCCGCCTCGACGCCGGCAGGCCCGTGGTGGCGACCGGGTCACGCCAGCCTCGTCCCGACCCTCGCGGGCCCGGTCTGACTCGACCGGGCCGCCGCCCGCCGGTCACCCCTGCCGAGGCCAAGCTCGGGGCGGCGATCGCCAAGCAGCTCCGCGCGGCCGGGCCGAGCTCCGGAGCGCTCGTCTACGACCTGGGACAGCGCGCCGAGGTGTTCGGGGCGCGCGCGGCCATCGGTCGCCCCCCCGCGTCGGTCGAGAAGCTGTGGACGACCGTCGCCCTGCTGCGGACGCTCGGGCCCCGCGCCCGGCTGCACACCGTCGTCGTCGGCGCCGGGAATCAACGCGGCGGCGTCTGGCACGGCGACCTGTACCTCCGCGGCGGCGGAGATCCGACGTTCGGCGACGCGGGGTTCAACCGGTTCTACAACTTCGGCTACGGGCCGACGCCGACCCAGCTGGCCAACCAGCTGCGCGCGCACGGGATCCGGCGGGTCACCGGCCACGTGATCGCCGACGAGTCGCTGTTCGATCGCCACCGCGGCGGCCTGCTGACCGGCCAGCTCGTCGACGTGCCCGACTTCGAGGGACAGCTCAGCGCGCTGACCTATGACCACGGGACGATCGTCGCGCACTACTCGCCCGCGACCTTCGCCGCGCAGGCGCTGGCCTGGGCGATGGGCCGGGCCGGGATCCAGGCCCCCGCCTCCAAGCGTGTCGGCGACGCGCCACGGCACGGACGGGTGCTCGCCGTGGTCAGCTCGCCGCCCATGTCAACGATGATCCGCCTGATGAACGTCCGCTCCGACGACCTGTTCGCCGAGAGCTTCGCGAAGCAGCTCGGATCGCGGTTCGCGCACTCGGGGACGCTCGGCGCCGGCGCGCGCGTGATCGCGCGCACGATCGCCGGGGCCTACCACCTGCGTCCGACGATCCTCGACGGCTCGGGGCTCTCGCGCCAGGACCGAACCTCCCCGGCCCAGATCGTCGACCTCCTGCGCGACGTCTGGCAAACCTCCACCGGCGACCAGCTGACGACCTCGCTGCCGGTGGTCGGCGTCAACGGGACGGTGAGGGGGATCGCGCTCAAGACGCCGGCCGCCGGCCATTGCCTGGCCAAGACCGGGACGCTCGACAACATCACCAACCTCGCCGGCTACTGCCATGCCCGCGGGGGCCATCAGCTGGCCTTCGCGCTGTTCGTCGACGGGCCCGCGAACGGCCCCGCGTTCTGGCTGGAGAGCAAGATGCTTGCAGCGATCGCGAGTTATTGACCTGACCGCTCACGGCACCGACAATCGGCGTCCGTGGAGCTGAACCCTGCCCTGAACCTGCGGGAGTTGCAGCGCTATCTCGGCCGCGTCGACGATCGCTGGCCGCTCGCCGTCGTCATGGTCGGCGGCTCCCGGGTCGACGAGTTTCGCGGCTTCACCCCCGACGGGGTGCGCGACACGCCGTTCGTCGTCGTCCTCGTCTCCCACGCGTTCGAGAGCCTGCCGACGCACGAGCGCACCTACCAGGCCGCCTCGCTCTGGGATGCGCTGGAGATGGGCGACCCCGCCGAGGTCTACTGCTTCACCACCCCCGAGTTCCTGCGCCGCCGGCTGAGCACGCCGGCGGTCCGCGCGGTCATCGAGCGGGGGCTGCTCATGTTCCAGGACAGCGCGCCGGTCCCGTTCGCGATGCCCCGCGAGCGCGGCGGCGGCGAGGCGCACCCGGGTTGACCGGGGCGCCGGAAGCTCGCTCCGTGTCGGGAGGTGGTCGCCGGGGGGTGGCCGCCAGGGGGGTGGCCGCCAGGGGGGTGGCCACCAGGGGGGTGGCCACCAGGGGGGTGGCCGCCAGGGGGTGGCCACCAGGGGGTGGCCACCAGGGGGTGGCCACCAGGGGGTGGCCACCAGGGGGTGGCCGCCAATAAGCCGGTCCCGCCGGGCCTTTCGGCGGCCACCAGGGGGTGGCCACCAGGGGGTGGCCGCCAATAAGCCGGTCCCGCCGGGCCTTTCGGCGGCCACCCCCCGCCGGGAGCTACGGCCGGGAGCGATTGGCGCGCATCGACGCCATCCCGCCGGCGACGCACACCGCGGCCAGCACGATGGCGATGATCCCGACGACCTTCGCCGACCCTGCGACGAGGAAGATTCCAAGGATCAACAAGCCCGTGGCGACCATGAAGGGGATCTGTTTGAGGGTGAACATGACCGCAGCGTACAGATTTAGGTTTCGATCGTAAACCTAAGCTGTTGGCCGTACCCTGAGAGCGTGCCCACCGAGCCCGCACCGATGACGAGCGACCGAGCGAGCGAACTGCTCGCCGATGTCTCCCGTCTGCGAGCGCGGACGCGCCGGAGCGTCGCCTCGCCCGCGCCCGCCGCGATCGCCTTCGGCGCGACGACCGTGCTCGCCGCGATCGTGCTCGCCCTGTTCGGGTCGCGCGCCTTCGCTGTCACCTGGATCGTCGCCGGGACCGCGACGCTGCTGGGGGTCGGACGCGCCTACCGGCGCCAGGGCCACCGGCGGGGCGCGACCGGCCGCGGACGGCGAGCGATGATCTGGTCGTGGGGGCTGTTCGTCCTCTGCTTCGTCATCGCGCTGGCCGCCGCGTCGATCGGCTCGCGCGTCAGTGGGGTCGTGGCGCCGATCGTGTTCGTCATCCTCGGGTACGCAGGTCTCGGCGCGTTCAGCCGCCGGATCGGCCCCGCGGCGGCGGTCGCGGCGGCCGGCCTGGTGGCGATCGCGCTCGCCCTCGCCGGAGCCACCCCCTGGCTCGTCGAGCTCGTCTTCGGCGCCGGCCTGATCGCGTCCGGCCTGGGAAGCGTGCTCGGGGAGCGGAGCCGATGACCCATCCGAGCCGCCGCCTGGACGACGAGGTGCATCAGCGCGTCCGGCTCGGCATCCTCGTCATCCTGCACGAGTCCGGGCGGGCGGACTTCACCTACCTGCGCGACGCGCTCGAGCTCACCGCGGGGAACCTGTCGCGCAACCTCACCCGGCTCGAGGGGGCTGGCCTCATCTCCAGCGAGAAGGTCGCCGACGGGACGCGCCCGCGCACCTGGCTGTCGATCACGCCCGCCGGGCGCGCCGCGCTGAGCGAGGAGATCGCCGCGCTGCGCGAGCTCATCGCCGGGGTCGGGCCCCGCACGGCGCCGGCGACCGCTCCACCGTCGGCTCGGCCGGGATTGCACTCGGCGACCGGGTGATCGCCACCTGCGCGCGTGAGCGGGGGTGGCCGTCGGGGGTGGCCGTCGGGGGTGGCCGTCGAGGGTGGCCATCGAGGGTGGCCATCGAGGGTGGCCGTCGAGGGTGACCATCGAGGGTGACCGTCGAGGGTGGCCGTGGAGGGTGGCCGCCAAGGGTGGCCGCCAATAAGCCGGTCCCGCCGGGCCTTCTGGCGGCCACCCCGCACGAACGACGCGCGTCGTCCGGCTGCCGCACGTCGTCCGGCTGCCGCACGACGTCCGGCTGCCGCGCGTTACCCGACTGCCGCGCGGACGACCGGCGCGGCCCTGCCGCGCGGACGACCGCCGCTCAGCCGTCGAGGACCGACAGGATCGCGGTCGTGACCGCGCGGCCCGCGAGCGTGCGGACCTGCTCCAGCGGCGCCTGCACCGAGCCACACGAGGCCGCGACGATCGCGTCGCCGTCGACGAGCGTGTGCGAGGGCTCGATCGCGCGGGCGATCCCGTGGTGAGCGGTCTCGGCGACGAGCAGGCAGCCGGTCTTCTCGAGCCGCGCGTTGGTCGCGACGACCCCGATCGTCGTGTGCATGGTGCCCGCCGTGACGTCGGGCCAGCGCACGTCGTCGAGCTCGCGCGCGAGGTCGTAGCGATCGCCGAACGCGTTGACGACCATGAGAGCGGCGACCACGAGCTCGCCGGCGTGCTGCGCGGCGCAGCCGACCCCGCCCGGTCGCGGGGCGCCGCGCAGGTGCCCGACGGTCGCGCCGGTGCCGCCCCCGACGCGACCCGTCGCCACCGCGCCGGTGCCGCCCCCGACACGACCCGTCGCCACCGCGCCGGTGCCGGCGGGCGCGCAGGCCGCGGCCGCGCAGGCGGCGTAGCCGGCGTCGGCGTCGGGTCGCGCGGACGGGTCCCCCTCGGCGAGGTCGAAGATAACCGCGCCGACGACGATCGGCACTCGCCCGCCCGGGGTCGCCACGCCCCGCCCGTGCTCCTCGCACCAGCGCAGCGCCCCGTCGCACGCGGCGAGGCCGAACGCGGACCCGCCGCAGAGCAGGACCGCGTCGACGCGCCCGACGGCCCGTTCGGGAGCCAGCAGGTCGAACTCGCGGGTGCCGGGCGCCCCGCCGCGCACCTCGCCCGAGGCGATGCTGCCCGCGGGCAGCAGGACCGCGGTGACGCCGGTGCGACCGGCGGCGTCGGTCACGTGCCCGACCCGTACGCCCGGGACATCGGTGAGCATCAGCGGCGGGGCTTGGGAGGTCAGCTGATCGCGACCATCTGACCCGGAAGGTCGGCTCATCGCGACCACCGGGCCCGGCAGGTCAGCTGATCGCGACCATCCGCTCGATCGGGATCCGGGCGCGCTGCGCGATCTCGGGCGCCACCTTGACCTCGGGCTCGCCGTCGAGCAGGACGTCGCGGAGCTTGGGCAGGGTGATCATCTTCATGAAGCGGCACGAGGCGGCCTCGTTGGCGGCGATGAACCGCGCGTCGGGCGCGGCGCGCCGCAGCGGATGGAGCATCCCGGTCTCGGTGGCCACGATCGCGGTCGCGCCACCGCGCTCAGGGTCCTCCCGCGTCGCGAGGTCGCGGGCGTAGCCGAGCATGCCGCCCGTGGAGAGCATGCGGACGCCCTCGGCGGCGATATCGCCGGCGGCGACGTACTCCATGACGCTCGTCGAGCAGCCGCACTCGGGATGGATGAGGAAGTCGGCGTCGGGATGCGCGTCGCGCACGGCGGCGATGTCCCGCGGCTTGATCCCCGCGTGGACGTGGCACTCGCCGTCCCAGATGTGCATCGAGCGGCCGAGCGTCTTGACGACGTAGGCGCCGAGGAACATGTCGGGGCCGAAGAGGATCTCGACGTCGTCGCCATGCTCACGATAGATGTGCTCGACGACACCGACGGCGTTGGCCGAGGTGCAGCAGTAGTCGGTCTCGGCCTTGACCTCGGCGGTGGTGTTGACGTACATGACGACGATCGCGCCGGGATGGGCGGCCTTCCAGTCGCGCAGCTGGGGCGCGGTGATCGCGTCGGCGAGCGAGCAGCCCGCGTCGGCGTCGGGGATCAGCACGCGCTTGTCAGGGCACAGGACCGAGGCGGTCTCGGCCATGAAGTGCACGCCGCAGAAGACGATCGTGTCCGAGCGCGCGGCCGCCGCCTGCTGGGAGAGCCCGAGCGAATCGCCGACGTAGTCGGCGATGTCCTGGATCTCGGGCAGCTGGTAGTTGTGGGCGAGGATGACCGCGCCGCGCTCGGCGGCCAGGCCGCGCACCTCGTCCTGCAGCGCCGGAATGTTCTCGAGCAAGAGCGGGGCGGCGGCGTCGCTCGCCATCGGGAGGTTCATGGTCGGGCGGTGAGGATCAGGGAGAGGTCGAGGGCGGGGGCGCTGTGGGTGATCGCGCCGACCGAGACGAAGTCTACGCCGGTGGCCGCCACGTCCCGAAGCGTCTCGAGCGTGACCCCGCCGCTGGCCTCCAGCGTGGCTCGGCCGCCGACGTGGGCGACGGCCTCGCGCAGCGCGGGGACGTCCATGTTGTCGAGCAGCAGGCACGGGGCGCCGGCCGCCAGGGCCTCGTCGACCTCGGCCAGCGTCCGGCACTCGACCTCGACCGGCAGCTCGGGGGCGGCCGCCCGCGCGGCCATGACCGCCGCCCGGACGCCGCCGGCCATGCTGGCGTGATTCTCCTTGATGAGGATCGCGTCGTACAGGCCGGCGCGGTGGTTGGTCGCGCCGCCGACGGCCACAGCGGCCTTCTCGAGCGCGCGCAGGCCCGGGGTCGTCTTGCGGGTGTCGAGGATCCGCGCGCCCGTGCCGTCGACCGCACGCACGCAGCGCGCCGCCAGCGTGGCCACCCCGGAGAGCCGCTGCAGGAAGTTCAGCGCCGTGCGCTCGCCAGACAGCAGCGCCGCCGCCGAGCCGCCCACCCGCAGCACGTCGCCGCGCTCGCGCCACGTCCCCTCGTCGGTGAGCCGCTCGACCCGGACGCCGGGATCGAGCGCGCGGAACGTGGCCTCGGCGGCATCGAGCCCGCATACGACGCCGGGCGCCTTCTGGGTGATCAGCGCCTCGGCGCGCGCGCCGACCGGTACGGTCGCCGCCGTCGTCACGTCTCCGTCGCCGAGATCCTCGGCGAGAGCACGAGCGACGGCCTCGTTCGCATCGACGGTCGTCATGGGGATATGATGCCCGCACTTTTGTGGACGGAGGCCTCCGGCGGAGCCCGGAGGGGGAAGAGGAGGAGACCTATGCGCATGCGCGCGCTGCAGTTCGGCGTTGCGGCCCTGGCCTGTGCGGGCCTGTCGGTGGCCGGCGCTCAGGCGGCGAACGGACCGCCGCTGCCCAAGGCCCCCGGCGGCAAGACCGTGAGCGTCGTGGCGGTCGGGGTCAAGACGCCGACGTCGTTCGCCTACGGCGCCGGCACGCTGTTCGAGGGCGACGGCGGCTTTCAGACCAACGGACCGCCCAACGGCGGGGTCAACGTGCTGAAGAACGGCACCGCCACGGCGGTCTCGACGAGCCTGAGGTTCGTCGCCGGCCTGGCGTGGCATGACGACGCCCTGTACGTCAGCGGCGGGTCGCTCGCCGGCAAGGGTGTCACGTGGACGCTGCAGAAGTGGACCGGCTTCAACGGCACGACGTTCGCCTCCCAGAAGGTGATCTATACGGCGCCGAAGAAGTTCCAGGGTTTCAACGGCATCGCGTTCGGGCCGAACGGCCGGTTGTACGTGGGCGTCGACACCGGCCTGCTCAACAACAACGACCATGGTCCCGCGACGACCTCGCCGTACCTGTACGACATCCTGTCGCTGCGGGCCGACGGCAGCGGCCTGAAGGTGTTTGCCTCGGGCATCCGGCAGCCGTGGCAGCTGGCCTTCGCGCCCGGCTCCAGCGCTCCGCTCGTCTCCGACCTCGGGCAGGACAAGGGCGCCAAGAACCCGCCCGACTTCGTGCTCAAGGTCAGAAGCGGCGACGACTACGGCTTCCCGACGTGCAACCACGTCGTCGCGAAGAAGTGCAAGGGCTTCGCCAAGCCGCTGCGCTCGTTCAAGCCCCATACGGACATCATGGGGATGGTGATCATCGGCAAGACGCTGTACATGACGTCGTTCCTCAGCGCCGGCGCCAGGGGCCCCGGCGGCGAGGTGGTGTCGATGCCGCTGTCGGGCGGGCCACTCAAGCCAGTGCTGACCGGCTTCGTCGCGCCGACCGTCGGGCTCGGGTCCGACGGCAAGCGCCTGTTCGTCGGCCAGGTGGGCAAGAACGCCGCCAAGCCGGGGATCGTCTACACGGTCACCCCGTAGCGGTGCCGCGTCCGGGACGCCGGCGGCCAGCGCCGGCGTCCTGGACGGCACCCGCACCATCGCGAACCTCGGATCCGGCGGCGCCGCGGCCGGGTCCCCGATCGGCTCGCCGGCGGGAACGCGTGGGATACCGTTCGCGCATGCCGCGCCTCGCCCGCCG
This sequence comes from Solirubrobacterales bacterium, assembly GCA_019240115.1. Classification (GTDB taxonomy): domain Bacteria; phylum Actinomycetota; class Thermoleophilia; order Solirubrobacterales; family Solirubrobacteraceae; genus Palsa-465. The sequence continues at coordinate 45,037 of JAFAYV010000037.1, forward strand.
CCTCGTCGCGGTCCTCGCAGCCGCGCTGGTCGCCGGCTGCGGGGGGGCCCAGGCCACCGTCGCGAGCGCCCCGCGCACGCCGGCGACCGTGACCTCCGGCTCGCGCACGCCGGCGACCGTGGGCTCCGGCTCACGCACGCCGGCGACCGTCACCTCCGGCCCGCGCACGCCGGCCGGCCAGCCTCTGACCCAGGTGGCGAGCGGAATCCCGACGCCGACGTCGTTCGCGTTCGGCGACGGCCAGGTGTTCGTCGGCAGCGCCGGTGGCGGCGCCAGGCACTCCGGCGGGGTCTATCTCCTCGGGCACCCCTCGCGCCGCCTCGCCGGCTCGCCGCCGCTCGTCATCGGCGTCACCTGGCATCAGGGCCGGTTGTACCTCTCGGGCGCCAGCCGGCTGCAGATGTGGAGCGGCTTCAACGGGCACGGGTTCACCTCGCGACGGACGATCTACACCGGACCGCCGCGGTTCCCGGGCTTCAACGGACTCGCCTTCGGCGCCGACGGACGGCTCTACGTCGGCGTCGGTGTCAGCTCCGACGACGACGACGATCACGGTCCCACCACCCGGCCCTACGCCCGCGACCTGCTCTCCTTCAACGCGTCGGGCGGCGATCTGAAGATCGTCGCCTCGGGCGTCCGCCAGCCCTTCCAGCTCGCGTTCCCGTCGGGCTCCTCCTCGCCCTACGTCTCGGTGCTCGGCCAGGACTTCGGTCCGGGCGCGGCGAATGCGCCGGACTTCATCATCCGTGCCCGTCCGGGCCAGAACTACGGTTTCCCGACCTGCAACTGGGGCGGGCTGTCGGCCTGCGGCGCCTTCACCCGCCCGCTGCAGCTGCTGCGGCCGCACACCAACCCCGTGGGTCTGGCGATCCTCGGCGGCCGGCTGTACTTCAACGAGTTCGGCGGCAGGGTCCCGGCGAGCGTCGTCTCGGTCCCGCTCGGCGGCGGCGCGATCACGCCGGCGGCGATCGGCTTTGCCCAGTACATCGTCGGTCTCGGCACCCACGGCGGGGCGCTCTACGTCGGCGAGATCGACGGGCGCATCTTCCGCGTCCGTCCTTGAGCCGGACCGGCTGCGGGCCGCAGCCAGCTCCGACCCCGGTCAGCTCCGACCCGGCTAGCTCCGACCCCGGTCAGCTTCGACCCCGGCCAGGCCCGAGCGGCGGTCGGGCCCGAGCCGCGGTCAGGCCCGAGCCGCGGTCAGGCCCGAGCCGCCGTGCGCACGCCCCGCCCGTCGGCCGACGCCGGATCGAGCTCGCGGTCGGCGAGCACCCGCACCGTGGCGAACGTCGGATCGGCGGCGCCGTGCAGCCGCGCGCCCGCCGCCGTCAGCGTCCGCAGGTAGCCGATGACCTCGGGGGTCACCCGCTCCCCGGGCAGCAGCGACGGCACGCCGGGCGGATAGCCGGCGATCGACTCGCAGGAGATCCGCCCGACCGCCTCGCCGATCGGCACCGTCTCGCCCCGGCCGAGGAACGCCTCCCGGATCGGGACGACCGTCTGGTGCTCGAGCGAGGTCGGCGGGGTGGCGATCGCCGGTCCCTGCCCCGGACGAGCGAGCAGGCGTACCGTCTCGGCGAAGTCGTGCGCGAAGCGCTCGAGCGGCTCGACCGGCTGGCCGAGCCCGAGGACGAGCACGAGCGTGGCGTGCGTGGCCAGCTCGATGTAGATGTCGTAGGCGGCGCGCAGCTCGGCGGCGAGCTCATAGCCGGTACAGCCGGTCCCGCGGACGTCGATGACGATCCGCAGCGGATCCCAGCCGGCGACCCCGGGGCGGCCGACCATCGCCTCGCCGACGATCTCGCAGCCCGGGATCGCCTCGATCGCCTCCCGAGCGCGGGCCGACGCCGCGAGCGTGCGGTCGAGCAGCGCCTCGCCATGGGCGGCCAGCTGCCGGCGCGCGCTGTCCAGCGAGGCGAGCAGCAGCGAGTTCGGGCTCGTCGAGCGCACCAGGCGGATGCTGCGCGCCACCTCGTCGGCGTCGAGGAGGCAATCGGCGCCCGCCCGCCCGACGTGGAGCATTGCGGACTGGGTGAGGCTGCCGACGATCTTGTGCGTCGAGGCGAGCACCGCGTCGGCGCCGAGCGCCAGCGGCGAGGCCGGCAGCGCCGGGTGAAAGCCGAAGTGCGCGCCCCAGGCGTTGTCGACGACGAGGGCGACGCCGCGCTCGTGGGCGACGCGCACGCAGCCCTCGATGTCGGCCGCCATCCCGTAGTAGGTCGGAGAGACGATGAACGCCGCGCCGATGTCGCCGCCGCGGTGCAGCGCCGCCGCGAGCGCCTCGGGCGTCACCCCGTGCGCCATGCCGAGCTCGTCGTCGTACTCGGGGGCGACGAAGCTCGCGCGCCCGCCGCTGAGGACGAGCCCGTCGACGACGCTGGCGTGGGAGTTGCGTTGGACGAGCACGTGGTCGGTCGGCTTGGCCAGCGCGAGGCAGAGCGCGTGGTTGCCCTGGGTGGCACCGTTGGTGAGAAACCAGGTCTGGCCGGCCCCGTAGGCGATGGCCGCGAGCTCCTCGGCGCGCTCGTACGGGGTCGGCGCCGGCCCGACGTCGATGCCCTCGATGTCCTGGCAGATGTCGAGCGCCAGCGCGCGATCGCCGATCGCCGAGCGCAGGCCGGGATCGGCGCCCGGCCCGCCCTTGTGGCCGGGGACGTGGAAGCGGACCGACCCGCGGAAGCCGTAGGAGACGATCGCCTCGAGGTACGGCGCGGTGGGCAGCTCGCGCTTGGGGCGGGGGTGCTCTGCGTTCACCTGGCCACCTCGAGCAGGTAGGCGCGGACAAACTGATCGAGGTCGCCGTCCAGGATCCGGTTGGTGTCGCCGACCTCGTGGGCGGTGCGGTGGTCCTTGACCATCGTGTACGGATGCAGAACGTAGGAGCGGATCTGCGAGCCGAAGTTGACGTCCTGAGCCTCGCCCCGCTCGCGGGCGATCTCCTCCCGACGCCTGCGCTCCTCGAGCTCGACGAGGCGGGAGCGGAGCATGGCCATCGCCTCGGCCTTGTTGGAGGACTGCGAGCGCTCGTTCTGGCACTGGACGACGATGCCGGTCGGCCTGTGGGTGATGCGCACGGCGGAATCGGTCTTGTTGACGTGCTGGCCGCCGGCGCCGCTGGCGCGGTAGGTGTCGATCTGCAGGTCGTCGTCGTCGATCTGCACCTCGGCGCCCTCGGGGACCACGGGCGAGACCTCGACCCCGGCGAAGCTCGTCTGGCGACGGTTGGCCGAGTCGAACGGGGACAGGCGCACGAGCCGGTGCACCCCCTTCTCGGACCCGTACAGCCCGTAGGCGTTCTCGCCGCGGACGCGGAAGGTCGCCGACTTGACCCCCGCCTCCTCCCCCGGCGAGGCCTCGAGCAGCTCGACCGCGAAGCCTCGCTTCTCGGCCCAGCGCATCTCCATGCGCAACACCATCTCGGCCCAGTCCTGGGCATCGGTGCCGCCGGCGCCCGCGTTGACGGTCACGAGCGCGTCGCCGGCGTCGTAGGGACCCGAGAACAAGCGCTGCTCCTCGAGCGCGTCGAGACGCTCCTGCACCGAGGCGATCTGGTCCTCGAGCTCGGTGGCCATCTCGGGATCCTCCTCGGCCAGCTCGGACAGCGGCTCGAGATCCTCGACGTCGGACGCAAGCGCCTGAAAGACGCCGAGCCGGCGGGTCGCTCGTGCATGCTCGGCGCTGACGCTCGCCGCGCGCTCCTGGTCGTCCCAGAACCCGGCCGACCCCATCTCGTCCTCCAGCGCGGCGGCGCGCCGGGTCAGCTGCGCCGGGTCAAAGATAGTCCGCGAGCAGCGCGAGCTGCCGGCGGATGGCCGTGAGGCGCTGGGCAAGCGGCTCGGTGGGGGCGCTGGACATCGCCGGTCACGCTAGCAGGGCTCCGGCGGCCCGATTGGAGTACGAGTTGACGGGTAGCTTTGCGACCAGCACCAGATCCGTCCGTCAGGCCTGAGGGAGGCCGGAGGAGGCTCGCATGTACAAGCAGGTGCTCGACCCCGTGTCGCACTCGTTGGGGCTGTCGTCGATCTTCGCGCTGCTGCCGCTGCTGGTGCTGTTCGTGCTCCTCGGCATCCTGCGCGTCAAGGCCCAGTGGGCGTCGCTGGTCGCGCTCGCGGTCGCGATCCTCGTCGCGCTGATCGTCTACTCGATGCCCGTCGGCCAGACGTTCGACGCCGGCCTCGAGGGGGTGGCGTTCGGGCTGTTCCCGATCATGTGGATCGTCTTCAACGCCCTGTGGATCTTCAACATGACCGAGGCCACCGGGTACTTCGCGGTGCTGCGGCGCGCCTTCGCCCAGGTCTCCGACGACCGCCGGGTCCAGGTGGTCGTCATCGCGTTCTGCTTCGGCGCGCTGCTCGAAGCGCTGGCCGGCTTCGGCACGCCGGTTGCGATCTGCTCAACGATGCTCGTCGGCCTCGGCGTCAAGCCGCTGCGCGCGGCCGCGGTGGCGCTCGTCGCCGACACCGCGCCCGTGGCCTTCGGGGGGATCGCGATCCCGATCACCACGCTCGGGCAGGTGTCCGGACTCCCGGTGCACGCCCTGGGCCAGATGGTGGGACGCCAGTCGCCGATCATGGCGGTGATCGTTCCGTTCGTGCTCGTGTACATGATCGACGGCCGCCGCGGGCTGCGCGACACCTGGCCGGCGGCACTCACCGCCGGCGTCGTGTTCGGGATCCTGCAGTTCGCGATCTCCAACTACGTGTCGGTCACGCTGGCCGACATCATCGCCTCGCTCGGCTCGATCGTGGCGGTGCTCGCGCTGCTGCGGGCGTGGACGCCGGGCGCGCCGGTGCCGGCCGAGGCCGGCGGCGCCCCGCGGCCCTCGATCGCCGGCGCCGGCACCGCGGACTCCGCGTTCGAGCGACGGGTCAAGGCCGACGACGGCGCTCCGGTGCCCCGCCGCGACCTCCTGATGGCGCTGGCGCCCTACATCATCATCACGATCGTGCTCGGGGTGGCCAACCTGAAGGGGATCATGACCGCGCTGGACAAGTCCACCACCGAGTTCACCTGGCCCGGCCTGCACGTGCTCGACGCCAAGGGCAAGGCGCCGACCAGCCTGATCTTCAAGCTGGACTGGTTCACCGCCGCCGGCACCGGCCTGTTCGTCTCCGGGGTGCTCACGGCGATCGTCCTGCGGGTCCGCCCCGTCCAGGCGATCCGGACCTACGCCGGCACCCTGCACCAGCTGCGGTGGGCGACGCTGACCGTCTGCGCGGTGCTGGCGATCGCCTACGTCATGAACCTCTCGGGCCAGACGATCACCCTGGGGACCTGGGCGGCGGGCGCCGGAGGCTTCTTCGCCTTCCTGTCGCCGCTGATCGGGTGGTTCGGCACCGCGGTCACCGGCTCGGACACCTCGACCAACTCGCTCTTCGGCGCCCTGCAGGTCGCCGCCGCCAAGCAGTCGGGGCTCTCGCCGACGCTGCTGGCGGCGGCCAACAGCTCGGGCGGGATCATGGCCAAGATGGTCTCGCCCCAGAACCTGGCGATCGGCGCCGCGGCGGTCGGCCTCGGCGGCCGCGAGGGCGACATCTTCCGCCAGGTGATCGCCTGGAGCGTGCTGCTCGTGCTGATCATGGCGGTGATCGTGCTCCTGCAGTCCACCTCGGTCCTGTCCTGGATGGTCCCCTGACCGAGGAGCCGGCCGGGTCGCTCGGCCACTCTCGGGGTAGCCTTCAGGTGGGCATGCCCGGCTACGACGACGATGATGACTGGGTCGGCACGCCGCCCGAGGGCCACTACAGCCGCGACCGGGCCCGGCCCCGCTTCTGGCTGATGCAGCCGCCGGTGATGATCGGCGCGGCCGCGTTGCTCGTGATCGTGATCATCGTCGCGGTCCTGGCCATCGCGCGCTGAGGTGGACCTTCGCGGCGTCGGCGATGCCGATCGCCCCGAGCGCGGCCAGCATGACGAGGAACGGGTCGACGGCCGAGCGGAAGCGGATGAAGCCGGTGACCAACAGCGTGCTGCACAGGAACACCGGCACCAGCCACATCCACAGCGGCGCGCGGCGGACCGGCCCCAGCGCCAGGCCGGCCAGCGCCAGCAGGCCGATCGGATAGAAGCCGAGGATCTCCAGCCAGGCCGGAACCTCGGGGATGTCGGTGTCGCGCAGGTTGTCGACCGCGAAGTCGAGCTCGCCGAGGTGGAACATGCGGATCGCGTTGAACGCCAGCACCTTGAGCACGTAGAACGGGTGCTGGCGGATCTCGGTGATCGCCTGGCGCTGCAGGGCATCGCCGTAGGTGACCTCGTTCCAATGATCGATGTCGGCGGTGAACAGGATCTGGCCGTACTCCGGCGAGGCGCCGTGCTCGGCCTCCTTCCACACCGCCGGCCAGTGGGTCTCGGCTCGCGAGGCCGCGTTGTAGGTGCCGGCCAGCGTATAGCCGATCTCGGTGGACACCGGAACGAAGGCGTGGAGCACGAGCCAGTTGCGCAGCGTCCACGGCGCCACCGTCAGCGTCGCGACCGCGACGACGACCAGCGGTCTCAGGCGCCCCCGCCACGATCGCCGGGGCCCGGCCAGCCACAGCGCATAGGCGAGCAGCGGCCAGATGACCACCGCGTTGGTCCGGGTCAGCTCGGCCACGCCGGCGAGCACGCCGGTGAGCACCGCCCACCGCAGCGGGTGGGGCGACCTCCGGGCCTGCAGGGCGCACGCCACCGCGCCGAGCACCAGCGGCACGAACAGCGCCTCGGAGACGAGCGTCGTGCTCAGGACGACCAGGGGAGGCGCGATCGCCGCGATGCCGAGGGCCATCACGCCGATCCGCCGACCCCAGAGCCGTGTGGCGATCAGCCCGATCAGCGCGACCGACACCGTCCCCAGAACCGTCTCGACCATCCGCGCCGCCGGCGGCGCCTCCTGGCCGGCGACGACGTACACCGCGGCGAGGAACACCGGGTACGCCGGCGGGCGATAGGCGCTCGGCCCGCCGCCCGGCGCCCGGTTGGAGGGCGGGATTCCGTGGCCCTGGGCGATCGACAGCCCGTTGCGGCTGAAGTCGGCCGCATCGAGCGTCGTCGGCGTGTACAGCGTCGCCGACACGAGCGCGATGCGCAGGATCAGGGCGATCCCCAGCAGGAGCCAGACCCGAGTGGGCAGCCGGGCGATCGACCGCCCGCGCCCGATCCGCCATAGCCGACCGGCGCGTGCCCGCCGGCTCAGGCCCGGGATCGGTCCCGACACGGCCATCGCGGTCAGCTCAACAGGGCGGAGCGACGGCCGTGGTGGAGCGGCCCACCGGGGCGAGGATGATCTGCGCCGGCCCGGTCGGCTTGGACTTCTCGCAGGGGCTGACGACGACCGTGCGGATCGGGCTGCCGGGCGGCACCGTCAGCTGCAGCTGAGCGCTGTTGACCTCCCCCGCGACCAGCAGGCTCGAGGAGCTGACGCTCTTCGCGGTGCCCACCGTGGGCAGTGACGTGCCCGGATCGGCCACGAACGCCGCGGCGGGCAGGTTCGTCGCCGGGGCCGTCCCGCCTGCGGTCGCCGTGCACCGGGGCACGAGCACGACTCGGTCGCCGTATCCCTGCGGCAGCTGGATCGCGACCGCCCCGGTGATGTTGCGCTCGGCCTGCGCGTTGGCCGAGACCACGGGCGCGCCGGTTCCGCAGGGCGCGACGATGACGCTGCGAGCGGCGTCTTGAGTGGGAACGATCACCGCCCGCATGCCCGGCTGGATCAGGGACACCGGGCTCGTGCCGGAGCCGAGCAAGCCAGCGATCACGAGGATCACGAGCAGCACCACGATGACGACCCAGACGCTGCGGTTGCCCTCCGAGTCGGCTTCGTCGCGCTCGACGTCCTCGGGCTCCTGCTTGTCTTGCACGTCGGCTATCGGATATCCCCCTCCCGCGCCCTCTGACGACCGGCGCCGCTGGGATCGCCTCTCCCGGCCCTCAGCTGCTACTGCTCGACGACGAGGAGGATATGGCGGTGCAGCCCGACGCGGTGGCGGACGTGCCGTTCTTGGACGGGATCACGTTGCCCTGAGTGCTCGTCGGCGTGGAGCTGGAGCTGGACGAGCTGCTGGAGCTGCTGGAGCTCGAGCTGCTCGAGCTCGAACCCCCCGGCGGCAGGCAGGGTGGCACGATCAGCGTCTTGACGCCGCTGTTGGACGGCAGCACGAGCTGGAGCTGGGGCGTGGCCCCGGCCTGGGCTCCCGCGGCGGACCCGCCCGGGGTGATCAGGATCGTGCTGGCCGGCGGCGGCGCGATCGCCTGGCTGGAGCTCGAGCTGGAGCTGGAGCTGGAGCTCGAGCTGGAGGAGCTGCTCCCGGGCGAGCCGCAGGGCTCGATCGCGACGGTCTGCGTCAGCGAGCTGGTGGGGATCGTGATGAGGTTCGATCCCGGCGGGACCGTGCTGTTGCCCTGCTCCGAGACGACGGCCGCCTCCGAGCAGGAGGTCACCGCGATCATCAGCGGGTTGTGCTGCTTGGGGATGACGACCGTGCGGACGCCCGGGTTCATCAACGCCGCCGCGACGGGGTCCATGCTCGAGCTCGAGGAGCCGCTGCTCGAGCCGCACGCGGAGAGCGTCGCTGCGCAGGCGGCACACGTCATCAGGGCCAACAGCCGTCGCCGCGTAGGCGTCTGGATCGTCATCCTCTCCTCCGCTCGCCCGCCACGGGGCGCTCCGCTTCATGATCTCCGGGCACTGCATGCGCTCTGCTACCCCCGGAGGCCGTAAGCAAACCGCAAGCCGAGGCGGCTCTCGCCGGCACGGCGAACATCGCCGGGATCTCGGTCATCAGTCTAGATACTCGTAGGCCGGGAGCGTCAGGAACTCGACGAGCTCGTCGGCCAGCGCCATCGACTCGAAGATCTCGCGCGTCTCATCGGGACGGCCGGCCTCCCAGACCTCCTCGGAGACCGCGTCGCGGATCTTCGCGGTCTCCTCGTCGAGGATCCGGCGCACGAGCTCGGCGTCGATCGTGCGCCCGTCGGGGAGCGTGACGCCGTGGTGGACCCACTGCCAGATCTGCGAGCGCGAGATCTCCGCGGTCGCCGCGTCCTCCATCAGCGAGTTGATCGCCGCCGCGCCGTGACCGCCGAGCCAGAACGAGACGTACTGGAAGCCGACGTTGACGTCGGTGCGCAACCCCTGCTCGGTGATCTCCCCGGGCGTGTCCTGGAGCGCGAGGAGCTGCGCGGCGGTCACCGTCACGTCGTCGCGCTGACGCTCGAGCTGGTTGGGCCGGCCCTTCAGGCCCTCCTCGAAGACCTCGCGCGCGGCGGGGACGGTGTCGGGGTGGGCGACCCAGGTGCCGTCGTAGCCCTGCTGTACCTCGCGTCGCTTGTCCTCGCGGACGCTCTCCAGCGCCTTGGCGCTGGCCTCCTCGTCGGTCCGGGAGGGAATCTGCGCCGCCATCCCGCCCATCGCGTGCGCGCCCCGACGGTGGCAGGTGGCGACGAGCAGCTCGGTGTAGGCGTGCATGAACGGCACCGTCATGGTGACGTCCCCGCGATCGGGCAGCACCTTGGACGGATCGTCGCGGAAGCACTTGATCGCCGAGAAGATGTAGTCCCAGCGCCCCGCGTTCAGCCCCGCGGAGTGCTCGCGCAGCTCGTAGAGGATCTCGTCCATCTCGAACGCCGCCGGCAACGTCTCGATCAGCACCGTCGCCTTGATCGTGCCCTGCTCCATGCCGACCGCGTCCTGGGCGAACGTGAACACGTCGTTCCACAGCCGCGCCTCGAGGTGGGACTCCATCTTCGGCAGGTAGAAGTACGGCCCGGCGTCGTGGGCGAGCAGCAACGGCGCGCAGTGGAAGAAGTACATCCCGAAGTCGAACAGCGAGCCCGAGACGACCTCGCCGTCGACGAGCAGATGCCGCTCGGGCAGATGCCAGCCGCGGGGGCGGACGAGCAGTGTCGCCGGCTCGTCGACGAGCTCATAGTGGCGGTCGTCGGAGGCCTCGTAGGTGATCCGGCGCTCGATCGCGTCGCGCAGGTTCGCATGCCCGCGGACCATGTTGCGCCAGCTCGGCGAGTTGGCGTCCTCGAAGTCGGCCATGAAGCCGTCGGCTCCGGAGTTCAGCGCGTTGATGACGAGCTTGCGGTCGGTGGGTCCGGTGATCTCGACCCAGCGCTGGCGCAGCGGCTCGGGAGCGGGCGCCACGCTCCAGTCCGACGAGCGCACCGACTCGGTCTCGTCGAGGAAGCGCAGCGACTCCTGGCCGGAGGCCAGGCGCTCGCGGCGGTCGATCCGGGCCTGGAGCAGCTCCTGGCGCCGGCGCTCGAACTCGCGGGCGAGCGCGGCGACGAACTCGAGCGCGTCCGGGGTCAGGATCTCATCGAGGTCGCGGTCGGCGTCGGCTCGCAGCTCGATGCTCTCTCGGGGCGTCATCGGCCGGGCATCCTGACAGATCCGCGCCGGGCGTCGTCTCGTCGCGCGCTCAGGCGACGGGCGCCGGCGTGCCGCGCGCACTCAGGCGCCGTGGCACTTCTTGAACTTCTTACCCGATCCGCAGGGGCACGGATCGTTGCGCCCGACCTGCTGTTCGGCGTCGACGCGGCGCTGCTCGACGGGCTCAAGCGCACCGAACGGCTCGGCCTCGGCCAGGACCTCGGGATCGGCCGACGCCCCGGCGGCCGCCGCGGCGATCGCCGCCGATCCGGTCGCCATCGTCCCGCCCGAGTAGCTGACGCGGCCGCCCCCGGTCGCCGAGCTCGAGGTCGGGCTGGGGCTGTGGCGCGGTGGCGGGACGGCGCCGGTCTCGTCGGCGAGGGTCACCTCGACGTGGAAGATGAAGCGCGCGAAGTCCGACCAGACGCTGTGCATCAGCTCGCGGAAGAGGTCGAAGGCCTCGTTCTTGTACGCGACGAGCGGCTCCATCTGCGCGAACGAGCGCAGGTGGATCCCCTGCTGCAGGTAGTCCATGTCATACAGGTGCTCCTGCCAGCGCTGGTCGATGATCTCCAGCAGCAGGTAGCGCTCGACCTGGCGCATCAGCTCCTCGCCGAGCTCGGCCTCGCGGTGGTCGTACTGGGCGAGCGCCTCCTCCTGCAGCCGCAGCGTGAGGTCCTCGCGGTCGGTCTGGTGGGGGTCGATCGCCTCGAGCTCGTCGGACGGGGTGAAGATCTCCTCGACGCGCCGCAGCAGGCCCTCGATGTCCCAGTCCTCGACGAAGTCGCCCTCGGTGTACTCGTCGACGAGCCGCTCGATGAGGTTGACGATCTCCTCGCGCGCGGCGCCGCTCATGTCGCGGCCCTCGAGCACCTCGTCGCGGTAGGAATAGACGACCTCGCGCTGCTGGTTGAGCACGTCGTCGTACTCGAGCGTGTGCTTGCGCTGCAGGAAGTACTGCTCCTCGACCTTGCGCTGGGCCTTCTCGATCTGCTTGGAGAGCATGCCCGCCTCGATCGGCTCCTCGTTGCCCTCGTCGTCGATCGAGCCGAGCTTGTCGAGGATCTTGTAGATCCGCTCGCCGGCGAACAGGCGCACGAGGTCGTCCTGGGCGGAGAGGAAGAAGCGGCTCTCGCCGGGATCGCCCTGGCGTCCGGAGCGGCCGCGCAGCTGGTTGTCGATCCGGCGCGACTCGTGGCGCTCGGTGCCCAGGATGAACAGCCCGCCGGCCTCGAGCACCCGATCGCGGCGCTCGTCGACCTGCTCCTCGATCGCCGGCACGACCTGGGCGAGATGCTCGTCGTAGTCGGGGTCCCCGGGGCGCAGCCCGAGCTGGGCGAGCTCGAGGCTGGCCAGGTGCTCGGGGTTGCCGCCGAGCTTGATGTCGACGCCGCGGCCGGCCATGTTGGTGGCGATCGTCACCGCACCGGGTGCGCCGGCCTCGGCGATCGTCTCGCCCTCGCGCTGGGCGAACTCCGGCTTGGCGTTGAGCACCGAGTGCTTGATGCCCCGGCGGCCGAGCTGCTGGGAGAGCATTTCGGAGACCTCGACCGAGATCGTGCCCACGAGCACCGGCTGGCCGGCCTCGTGGCGGTTCGTGATCTCCTTGACGACCGCCGCCCACTTGCCGTCCTTTGTCTTGTAGACCTGATCGTTGAGGTCGTCGCGGACCATCGGCATGTTCGTCGGCACCTGCACGACCGGCAGCTCGTAGATCTTCATGAACTCGGTCGCCTCGGTCAGCGCGGTCCCGGTCATGCCCGCGAGCTTCTCGTACATGCGGAAGTAGTTCTGCAGCGTGATCGTGGCCATCGTCTGGTTCTCCTCCTGGACCCGGACGCCCTCCTTGGCCTCCACCGCCTGGTGCAGGCCCTCAGACCAGCGACGGCCCTCGAGGATGCGGCCCGTGTGCTCGTCGACGATCTTGACCTCGCCGTCGATGACCGAGTAGTCGACGTCGCGCTTGTACAGCGCCTGCGCCTTCAGCGCCTGGATCAGGTGGTTGACGAGATGACCGTTCTCGGCCCGGTAGAGGTGGTCGATGCGCAGGAAGCGCTCGGCCTTGGCGACCCCCTGCTCGGTGACCGACACCGTCTTGTACTTCTCGTCGAACTCGAAGTCGAAGTCGGCGACGAACTCCTTCTTGGACTTCGGGTCCAGGCCGTCGGGCGTCTTGCCGGGCTTCATCCGCGGCGCCAGCCGGGCGAACGTCGCGTACAGGTCGGCGGCCTGCTCGGGCGCGCCCGAGATGATCAGCGGCGTGCGGGCCTCGTCGATGAGGATGTTGTCGACCTCGTCGACGATCGCGAAGCGGTGGTACATCGACTTGCCGTCGGAGGGCTTGGCGCGACCGCCATGCTGGAACTTCTCCTCCAGGCTCTTGGCCATGTTGTCGCGCAGGTAGTCAAAGCCGAACTCCGAGTTGGTTCCGTAGGTGACGTCGGCGGCGTAGGCGGCGGCCTTCTCCTCGGGCGGCTGCATGTTCTGCAGGACGCCGACGCCGACCCCGAGCAGATCGTAGATCGGCTTCATCCACATCGCGTCGCGGCGGGCGAGGTAGTCGTTGACGGTCACCACGTGCACGCCGTGGCCGGGCAGCGAGTTGAGCACGACGGCGAGGGTGGCCGTCAGCGTCTTGCCCTCGCCGGTCTTCATCTCGGCGATCGCGCCGTCGTGCAGGACCATCCCGCCGATCAGCTGCACGTCGAAGTGGCGCATGCCCATCGTGCGGCGCCCCGCCTCTCGGGTCAGCGCGAAGCACTCGTAGAGCAGATCGTCGAGCGACTCGCCCTCGCGGGCGCGCTCGCGCAGCCCATCGGCGAGCTCACGGAGCTCGCCGTCCTCGTGCAGCTCCATCTCGGCCTCGAACCCGTTGATCCGGGCCACCCGCTGCTCGTAGGACTTGAACTTCTTGGCCTCGCCCAGGCGAAGCGCGCGGTCCAGCAGGGACATGCGTCTGAGGGTAGCGCTCGCCGGTGCGCTCAAGCCGCCGGCGACACGTCCGCCGGCGACACGTCCGCCGGCGTCGCACTGGGGGTCTCGGCGCGCCCCGCGCGGCGACGACGACGCTTGACCCGGTGGCGCTTGACCTGGACCGCCAGCTCGTCGCCGCAGAGCTTGATCGAGTGCAGCATCTCACCCGAGGCGTTCGCCGCCCGCAGCGTCACCCCCTTCAGGTGCAGGGTGACCTCCGCCACCTGGGATTCGGTGATCGAGGGGTTGCGCTCCTCGTGGAGCTCGACCTCGAGCTCGGCCAGGTCCGAGACCTGGCGGGCGACCTTGCGAAAGCGCTTGTCCACCTGCTCTCGCATTTCGGGGGAGACGGCCAGGTTGCGGCCCTTGATCTCGATCCGCATCGTCGACCTCCTGACGGCCCGGTTGCGGTGTGGTGATCGGAGAGTAGAACCGCACGCGGGGTTTGTCGATCGGCAGAATGTCCCCGTGGTGTTCAGCGGCGTCAGCGGTCCGAGCGTCTCTCCGTCGATCCAGTGGTCGCCGGAGCCGACGGTCCTGATCGGGGTCGCGGCGCTCGGCACGCTGTACGCGCTCGCCTGGCGCCGGGCGCGGGCGGACGGGGCTCCGCACGCTCCGGGCCTCGGACGCGCGGCCCTGTTCGCCGGCGGCCTGATCACGGTCCTCGTCGCGCTCGTCTCCCCCATCGACGCGCTCGGCGATGACCTGCTGCTGATGCACATGCTCCAGCACATCCTGTTGCTCGACATCGCGCCGATCCTGCTCATCCTCGGCCTCAACAAGGTGCTGCTGCGGCCGGTCAGCCGCCGACTGCACGCGATCGAGCGCTCGGCCGGCCCGCTCGCGCATCCGGCGTTCGCGGTGCTGCTGTACGCGGGCTTCATGTGGGGCTGGCACATCCCCGCCCTGTATGACGCGGCGCTGCACAACACCGGCGTGCACGCCTTCGAGCACCTCTGCTTCGGCTTCGCCGGCTCGCTGTACTGGTGGCACGTCCTGTCGCCGATCCGCTCGCGGCGGCGCCTGCGCGGCCTGGGTCCGATCGCCTACATGGTCGCCACCAAGCTGCTCGTCGGCGTGCTCGGCATCGTGCTCGCCTTCGCGCCGGCGTCGTTCTATCCCTTCTATGAGCACCATCCGCACTACTGGGGGCTGACGCCCTCCGAGGACCAGTCGATGGCGGGGCTGCTGATGGCGCTCGAGCAGTCGATCGTGATGGGGATCGCGCTCGTGTGGCTCTTCGTGCGGATGCTCAACGAGTCCGAGCGCGAGGCCGCGCGCGCCGAGCGCTACGAGGTCGCCTAGCCGACCCCGGCGCCGGCCCCGGCGCGGACTCCGGCACCGACTCCGGCCCCGATTCCGGCACCGGCCCCGGCGCGGACTCCGGCACCGACTCCGGCCCCGATTCCGGCACCGGCACCGGCGCGGACTCCGGCACCGACTCCGGCACCGGCACCGGCGAGGTCCGCTCGCCCGGCACCGGCCTCCCGCTCACCGCCTCGGCGCGCCGCTCGTCCTCGGGCACCGGGTTCTCCCCCGCCGGTATCACGACCTCCATCGTCCGCCATGCCATCTCGTCCGGTCCCTTCGTGCTCGGTTCGCCGCCGGACCTGACCCTGTCCGGCCAACGTGGGGCAACGGTAGGACCGCCGTCGGTTCCTCGTCGGTCGCTGAGCGGATTCTGGTCGCATCAGCGCCGCAATTCGGCGCACTATGCGAGGCGGCGGCTCCAACGCGAGGTCGGCCGCGTCGGCTCGAACGCAAGCGGCCGCGTCGGCTCGAACGCGAGATCGCCGGCGCGCTCAGGCCCCGACGGCCGCGGAGCGGGCGAGCAGCGCGGCGCCGAGCGCCCCGCCGAGATCCCCGAGCCCGGCGAGCCGGATCTCCGGCGGGCGGCCGTCGTTGAACAGGTGGGGCTGCATCTCGGCGGCGATCCGCTTGACCATCGGCTCGCCGAAGCGCACGCCGAGCCCGCCGCCGATGATCACCGCCTCCACGTCGAGCAGGTTGACCGCCGAGGCGATGCCGGTGCCGAGCGCGTGCACCGCGCGCTCGATCAGCTCGGTCGCGAGCCGATCCTCGTGGTGCAGGGCGTGCGCCCAGACCGAGCTGGTCAGTCGCTTGCGGCCGCGCTGCTTGGCGAGTTTGAACAGGTCGGTACGGGCTCCGCGGTCGACCTCGCGGCGCGCCCGCGCCTCCATCGCGCCGCGGCCGGCGTAGGCCTCCATGCACCCGCGCCGCCCGCACGGGCATTGCGCGCCGTTGCGCCGCACGACCATGTGGCCGATCTCTCCGGCGCCGCCGCGACCCAGCCATACCTGGCCGTCGAGGATGATCCCGCCACCGACGCCGGTGCCCCACGACACCATCAGCAGCGACTGGTACGGCCGGCCCGCGCCGAGCTCGAACTCCGCGCGGGTGGCGACCTGAACGTCGTTGCCGAGGTGGACGTCGGTGCCCAGCGCCTCGCGCAGCGACGCCGCCAGCTCGAAGGTCCCCTCCCAGTCGGGAAGGTTGCGCGCATGGGCGACCGTGCCCGCGGTCCCGTCGACGTCGCCGGGCGAGCCCACGCCGACGCCGTGCAGCCTGCCGGTCGAGACCTTGGCCGCCTCGGCGGCGTGCGTCATCGCCCGCGCCATCGCGGCGGCGACGCCCTCGGGCCCGCCGTCGGCCGGCGTCGGCTCGCGCGCCTGCCCGAGCACGGTTTGGCTCGAGTCGACGACGATCGCCTCGATCTTCGTCCCGCCCAGGTCGATCCCGCCCCGCAGCCCGTCCGGCACCATGGACCGCAGCCTACCTCAGGCGAGCGGACCCCACGACTCCCGATAGTGCTCCTGCTCGACGGTGGGCTCGTCGATCCGCACGCCGAGGGCGAGCAGCTTCAGCCGTCCGACCTCGCGGTCGACCGCCGGGGAGACCGGATGCACGCCCGGGGGCAGCTCGGCGCCGCGCAGGACGAGCTGCTCGACGGCGAGCGCCTGCAGCGCGAACGAGACATCCATCACCTGGGCCGGGTGCCCCTCGGCGGCGGCGAGGTTGACGACCCGGCCGTGGGCGAGCAGGTTCAGCCGGCGCCCGTCGGCGAGCTCGTACTCCTCGACGAGGGGGCGCACCGATCGGCCGGGCCCGACCGCGAGCTCGGCAAGCTCGGCGAGATCGAGCTCGACGTCGAAGTGGCCGGCGTTGGCGAGCAGCGCCCCGTCCTTCATCCGCTCGAAGTGCCGCGCGCCGAGAACGCGCCGCGAGCCGGTCACGGTGATGAAGATGTCGCCGCGCTCGGCCGCCTGCAGCGAGGTCATCACCTCGTAGCCGGCCATGCGCGCCTCGAGCGCGCGGAGGGGGTCGACCTCGCAGACGATGACCGCGCCGCCCGCGCCCCGAGCGCGCTCGGCGATCCCCTGGCCGGCCCAGCCATAGCCGACGACGACGATGGTGTTGCCGGCGAGCAGAACGTTGGATGCGCGCACGATGCCGTCGAGCGCCGACTGCCCGGTCCCGTGGCGATCGTTGAGCGCGCGCTCGGTGCGCGCCTCGTTGACCGCGATCACCGGGCAGCGCAGGCCGCCCGCGTCCTGCAGCCGGCGCAGGCGCACGAGCCCGGTCGTCGTCTCCTCGGTGCCGCCGATCAGCTCGTCGAGGATCCCGCCGCCGCGCACGTGGGCGGTCATCAGCAGGTCGGCTCCGTCGTCGAGCGTGATCTGAGGCCCGGTCGCCTCGCCGGCGCCGGCGAGGAGGGCGCGGACGTGCTCGCCGTAGGTGTCGATGTCCTCGCCGCGCCGCGCGCGCACCTCGACGCGGTCCGACAGCACGAGCGCGGCAGCGACGTCGTCCTGGGTGGAGAGCGGGTTGGCCGAGCACAGGGCGACGCTCGCCCCGCCGGCGTTGAGGGTCCGCACGAGGTTGGCCGTCTCGGCGGTGACGTGCAGGCACGCCGCGATGCGGATCCCCTGCAGCGGCCGCCGGTCGGCGAAGCGCTCGCGGATCTGGGCGAGGACCGGCATCTGTCCGGCCGCCCACCGCACCCGAGCCTCGCCCTCGTCGGCGAGGCTCAGGTCGGCGACGTCATGCGCGGGCAGCGAGGCGCGCGCCATCTCCGGCGTCCGCCGTCAGCGGACCGTTCAATCAGTAGCGGTAGTGCTCGGACTTGTACGGCCCCTGCACCGGCACGCCGAGGTACGCCGCCTGGTTGGGCGTCAGCTCGGTCAGTCGCACGCCGAGGGCGTCAAGGTGGAGCCTTGCGACCTTCTCGTCGAGCTGCTTGGAGAGCGTGTAGACCTGGATCTCGTACCGGTCCTGGTTGCCGAACAGCTCGATCTGGGCGATCACCTGGTTGGTGAACGAGTTGGACATCACGAAGCTCGGGTGCCCGGTGGCGTTGCCGAGGTTCAGCAGCCGGCCCTCGGAGAGGACGATGATCGTCCTTCCCGAGGGGAACACCCACTCGTCGACCTGCGGTTTGACGTTGATCTTCTCGATCCCGTCGATCGCGCCCAGGCCGGCCATGTCGATCTCGTTGTCGAAGTGGCCGATGTTGCCGACGATCGCCTGGTGCTTCATCTGGCCCATGTGCTCGGCGGTGAGCACGTCCCGATTGCCCGTGGCCGTGATGAAGATGTCGGCGGTCCCGAGCACGTCCTCGATCCGCGCCACCTGATAGCCGTCCATCGCGGCCTGCAGCGCGCAGATCGGGTCGATCTCGGTGACGATGACGCGGGCGCCCTGGCCGCGCAGCGAGTCCGCGCAGCCCTTGCCGACGTCGCCGTAGCCGCACACGACCGCGACCTTGCCGCCGATCAGCACGTCGGTCGCGCGGTTGATCCCGTCGATGAGCGAGTGGCGACAGCCGTACTTGTTGTCGAACTTGGACTTCGTCACCGAGTCGTTGACGTTGATCGCCGGGAACCGGAGCTTGCCCTCCCTGGCGAACTGGTACAGGCGAAGGACGCCGGTGGTCGTCTCCTCGGTCACGCCCTGGATCGAGGCGGCCATGCGCGTGAAGCGCTGCGGGTCCTCCTGCAGCGACCGGGTCAGCAACTCGAGGATGACCCGATGCTCCTCAGAGTCGGCGGTCGACGGATCTGGCACCGCGCCCGCGGCCTCGTACTCGGCGCCGAGGTGGACGAGCAGCGTGGCGTCGCCGCCGTCGTCGAGGATCATGTTCGCCTCCTCGCCGTTGGGCCACGTCAGCGCGCGCTCGGCGCACTCCCAGTACTCCTGCAGCGTCTCGCCCTTCCACGCGAACACCGGCGTGCCCCGGGGATCATCGGGGGCGCCGGCACCGACGACGACGGCCGCGGCGGCATGGTCCTGCGTGGAGAAGATGTTGCAGCTCGCCCACCGCACGTCGGCGCCGAGCGCGGTCAGCGTCTCGATCAGGACCGCCGTCTGGATCGTCATGTGCAGCGATCCGGTGATCCGGGCGCCCTTCAGCGGCTGGCTGGCGGCGAACTCCTCGCGCGTGGCCATGAGCCCCGGCATCTCGTGCTCGGCCAGCTGGATCTCCTTGCGCCCGAAGGCGGCCAGCGTCAGGTCGGCGACCCGATGGTCGATTGCGGCGGCGGTCGTGCTCATGTTCTCTCCAGGGTGGGTTTCGGTCGACGGCCTAGGAGACGGCCGCCAGCAATCTCTCGTGCTTGTCCTGCTCGAACCGCAGCCAGTCCTCGAGCTCGACGTGCGCCGGCCGCGCCGCCTCGGTCGTCAGCCACCCGCGAACCGCCTCGGCGAGCTCCGGGTCGTTCCCGAGCCGCGCCGCGAACGCGACGTCGGACAACGAGACCTCGAAGTGGGTCAGCAGCTCCTTCAGCGTGCGCAGGCGCTGCAGCTGCTCGGGGCCGTAGAGCCGGTAGCCGGACGCCGAGCGCGCGGGGGCGATCAGGCCCGCCTGCTCGACGTAGCGCAGCATGCGAGCCGACCATCCGGTCGTGGTCGACGCCTCGTTGATCGTCAGGGCGTCCATCGCCCCGCAACATTACCACACCTGTGTCAAAGTTGGTGGGACAGCAGTTCCACGAAACCGAGCCGGCCATTCCACGGTCGGGGGCGGCGGCTCAGTCGTCCCTCGCGGTCAGCGCGGCCTTGAGCCGGTGCAGCACGTCAATCTGAGCCGGATCGCGGTCGGCGAGCACCGCGAGGTAGAGCGAGACGAGATCGCCGAGGAGCACGAGCGAGACGAGGCGCTCGACCGGGGCCTCGCCGACGCTCGAGATGGTCTCGCAGGCGGTGGCGTCGCCGCTGATCAGCTCGCAGGTCAGCCGGATCCGCTCGCGGACGCGGGGATGCAGGTCGGTGTCGTCGAGGAAGACGGCGCTGAAGCGGCCGAGCGCGGGAGCGCCCTGCCAGCCGACGAGCTCGTTGTGGTCGAGCTCGGGCAGCTCGGCGGCGAACGCGGGGTACTTGGCGTTCTCGTTGAGCTGGGTCTTCCAGCGATAGGCGATCGGCGCGGTGATGCCGGCGCCGGCGATCTGGGGAACCGTGCCGTGCAGGGTGCGCGCCAGCGACTTGGCGAGCGAGTCCTCGGCGGAGTCGGGGCCCCACTCGCCGACGAGCTGCTCGGCGCGCGCGGCCGCGACGTCGATCTCGGTGCGCAGCGACGGCCCCGCGCCGACGAGCGCGGCGACCTCGAGGGCCACGACGAGCGAGTAGCCGACCGCGGCCCGCGGCTGAAAGCCGCCCGGCAGCGGGATGACCGGCACCCCGTCGGACCGCGCGCCGTCGGCGAGGCGCCCCCCGGTCGTGGACACGATCCGCGGTGCGCCGACCGCGCTCGCGGCGTCGTAGACGGCGAGCGTCTCCTCGGTCTCGCCCGAGTAGCTGGCGCACAGCACCGCGGTCTCCGGCGTCGTCCAGGCGGGAAGCCCGTACTCGCGCGCGAGCGTGATCGGGCGCGACGCGCGATCCCCGAGCGCCGCGCGGGCGAGCGCGCCGCCGATCGCCGAGCCGCCCATGCCCGCGACGACGAGGCCGCCGGAGCAGTCCAGGGACTGAAGGCTCGCCGACTCGACGCGCCACAGGGCGTCGCGGAGGTGATCGCCGAGGGCGAGGATGTCCGACAGCTGGCTGGTGCGGTCGACCGCCGCGACCGCCGCGCGGGTCAGCGCGCCGGTGCCCGCAGCGTCCGCCATCAGGACGCGCGCCCGTCCATCAGAAGGCGATCGCCTCGCTCGGCAGTTCCACGCCGGGGAAGATACGGACCCCGGCGGTCAGCGTGTTGCCGGAGCCGACGCGGGCGCCGCGGCCGAGCATCGCCCCGTCCTCGACGCGGCAGTGCTCGCCGAGTGAGACCTCGGGGCCGACGATCGCGCCGGTGATCCGGGTGCCGGAGCCGATGCTCGCGCCGTCGAGCACGACCGAGCTGTCGATGTGCGCCCCGGAGGCGACTGTCACGCCCGGTCCGAGCACGGTGCGTCCGCCGATCACCGCGTCGGAGGCGAGCTCGCAGCCGGCGCCGACGACGGCGGGGGCGTGGACCATCGTGCCGTTGCGGGTGCCCGCCGCGCGCCACAGCACGCCGCTGGAGCGCTGCACCTCGGAGCCGACCGCGGTGTGCACCACGCCCTCGAGGATCTCGAACGTCGCCTGCAGGTAGCGCTTCGGGGTCCCGATGTCGACCCAGTAGCCCTCGGCCTCGAAGCCGTACAGGCCCTCGCCGACGAGCGCTGGGAACACGTCGCGCTCGATCGAGATCTTCGTGCCCGCCGGCGCCATCCCGGCGAGCACCTCGCGCTCGATCACGTAGGCGCCGGCGTTGACGAGGTTCGTGTCGATCTCCTCGGGGCTCGGCTTCTCGACGAACTGCCTGACCGAGCCGTCGGGCCCGCGGCGCACAAGGCCGTAGGCGGAGGGATCCTCGACGCCCATCAGCGCCAGGGTCGCTCGGGCGCCGGTGCGCTCGTGCTCGCGCAGCTGGGCGGTGAGGTCCATGTCGGTCAGGACATCGCCGTTGAGCATGAAGAAGCGCTCGTCGAGTAGCGCCTCGGCGTACTTCAGCGCCCCGCCGGTTCCGAGCGGCTCGGGCTCCTCGACATAGCGCAGCGCCAGACCGAGCGCGGACCCGTCCCCGAGCACCTCGCGGACGCCGTCGGCCATGAAGCCGCACGACATGATCACGTCGTCGACCCCGTGCGCGCGGAGCCATTCGAGCATGTAGACCATGAAGGGACGGTCGACGAGCGTGACCACCGGCTTGGGAGTGGCGCAGGTCAGCGGACGCAGCCGCGTGCCCTGGCCGCCGACGAGGATCAGCGCCTGCATCCGCGCCGCCCCGAGCTCATCGCCCGATGCCCTCGTAGGTCAGGCCCGCGCCCGCGACAGCGGCCCGATCGGCGAAGTTGCGCCCGTCGACGATCAGCTCGCCGGCCATCACCGAGCGCATCCGCGCCCAGTCGAGCTCGGCGAACTCGGGCCACTCGGTGACCAGGATGCACGCGTCGGCGCCCTGCACCGCGCCGAGCGCCGAGTCGGCGAACTCGACCCCGCGCATCAGCTTGCGCGCCTCCTCCGCGGCGATCGGGTCATAGGCTGACACGGTGGCACCATCGGCCTGCAGGCGCGCCGCCAGCACGAGCGACGATGCCTCGCGCATGTCGTCGGTGTGAGCCTTGAAGGCGAGGC
Source organism: Solirubrobacterales bacterium (assembly GCA_019240115.1). Classification (GTDB taxonomy): domain Bacteria; phylum Actinomycetota; class Thermoleophilia; order Solirubrobacterales; family Solirubrobacteraceae; genus Palsa-465. The sequence continues at coordinate 66,977 of JAFAYV010000037.1, forward strand.
CGAGCATGGCGATCCGCCGCCCCACGAGCGAGCCGAGGTGCTTCTGCAGCTTGCCGACGACGCGGCGCTTCTGCAGCTCGTTGACCTCGATGACCGCGGTCAGCAGCTGGAAGTGATAGCCCGAGTTGCCCGCGAGCTGCTTGAGCGCGGACACGTCCTTGGGAAAGCACGAGCCGCCGTAGCCGATGCCGGGCCGCAGGAAGTGGCCGCCGATCCGCTGGTCGAGCCCGATCCCGCGGGCGACCTCGGTCACGTCGGCGCCGGTGACCTCGCACACGTTGGCGATCTCGTTGATGAACGAGATCTTCGTGGCCAGGAACGCGTTGGCGGCGAGCTTGACCATCTCGGCGCTCGCCACGTCGGTGCGCACGATCGGCGCGCCGAGCGGCGCGTAGAGACCGGCGACCGCGTCGCCGGCCCAGTTGCCGTCATCGCCGACGACGACCCGGTCAGGGCCGAGGAAGTCCTTCAGCGCCGAGCCCTCCTTCAGGAACTCCGGGCACGACACGTACGCGAACCCGGTCTTGCCGCGCTCGCCGAACATGCGCCGGATCGCGGCGCCGGTCCCGACCGGCACCGTCGACTTCATCACCAGCGCGTGGCGATCGGAGGCCGGCATCGCGTCGACGACCGCGTGCACCGCGCTCAGGTCCGCGTCGCCCGAGTAGGTCGGCGGAGTCCCGACGGCGACGAACAGCAGTCGCGCGTGCTCCAGCGCCGGCCCCAGCTCGGTCGAGAACTGCAGGCGCTCGCGGTTGCGCGCGATCGACTGCTCGAGTCCCGGCTCGTAGATCGGGACCTCGCCGGCCCGCAGACGCGTGATCTTGTCGGCGTCGATGTCGACGCACCAGACCTGGCTGCCCAGCTCGGCGAACCCGGCGGCGGTGACCAGGCCGACGTACCCGGTGCCGATGACCGCGACGGGCTCGCGTTCTGGGCTCATGGGACGGTCAGGCTAGCGAGGCGCGAGCGGCCGTCGCGACCCTTACGGCCGGGCGCGCACGAGCGAGGCGGCGATGGCGACCATCTGCGTGTTCGGGATGGCCGCGGTCAGCGTGTTGGAGATCCAGTACGTGTCGGGGCCGTCGCGCCAGGCCACGGTGGTCAGCCGGTGCCCGTCGGCGTAGAGCAGCAGCCGGCGGCCGCCGATGGTGCGGGTCCCGCTCGGGCTGGCCAGCAGCGGCGGGTCGCGCCACGCGACGCCCTGCACGCCGTAGTACTGGCCCCTGGTCTGGTTGAGCACGATCGTCATCCGGTACGCGGCGTGCGCGACGCCCTGCTGGTCGTGGATCCGGTAGCCGAGCGGATACGAGTGCGCGTACGCGCTGGGTGGCTCGTTGTTGTCAACGCAGTTGTTGATCAGGCTCAGGCAGTACTGCGAGCCGTTCTTGATCAGCCGCGGGAAGTACACGGGCATCCCGGCCCCCGCCAGCTGGGCGGCCTGACTGCGGCCGCCGGCGAGGTCGGGCGTCAGCCCCGCGGTCGACGGCGTGGCGACGTGTTGGTCGCCCTTCGCCGAGGGCGGAGTGGCCTTCGCCGCGGCCGCCGGTGTCTTCGGCGTCGGGGCCATGAAGCGCTGGAACGCCGACTGCTCGGCGCCGGGCGTCGCCGTCACGAAGCACGAGGCCTGCGTGCATGGCTGCAGCTGCGCCGGGAAGCGGATCTGCTGGATCGTCGAGCCGTCGGCGTTGAGCACGAGGTCGAACAGGTTGAGGATCGCGTCCTCGGACTGCAACCCCTGGTCCAGCGTCGAGTGCTCGCCGAAGATGCGCAGCAGCTTGCCGCGGTTGGCGAACAGCTCGCCCACCGGGTACTGGTCCTTGGCCCAGCGGATGAAGTCCTGCTGGCGGGCGTTGCGCACGATGTCGGTGTCGGCGTGCCGGAAGCGCACGAACGCCAGGGCCCCGTGGATCGACTGGTCGTCGCCGCACAGCCGCTGATAGCCGGGCTGGATGCTGATGCTCGCGTAGTTGTCCGGGCTCGGGGCCGGCTGGCTCTGGTTGTAGTAGCGACGGTCGACGTCGGAGTACACGCAGCCGATCGCGTCGACGAGATCGGAGAACCCGCTGAAGTTCGTGTCGATGATGTGGTTGACGCGCAGGTCCGGGAACACGTTGCGCTTGATCGTGCGGATCAGCAGCCCGTAGCCCCCGTCGGTGTAGGCGCTGTTGATCTTCGCCACGCCGAAGCCGGGGATGTTGACCTGCAGATCGCGCGGGATCGACATGACGTTGATCGTCGAGGACTTCGTGTCCAGACGAACGAGCAGCATCGTGTCGGTGTTGGAGGTGCGAAACGGCTCGCCCGCGCGATGGTCGGAGCCGATCAGCAGGAGCGTCTGCGGCGCCCCCGCCGCGGGCAGAGTGATCTGCTGGCTCGAGATCCCGGGGTTGATCGAGATGTCTGAGACCAGCGAGCTGACCTGGAGCAGGCCCGCGACCGCGGTCGTTCCCGCGCTCGCCCCGATCACGACCACCGCCGCGAGCAGGAAGCGCCAGGCCATGCCGGCACGACCGTGGGGGATCAGCCAGCGCATCACGGGGTGCCGCCGTCGCCGGTGATCGTCTCCCCCGCCCCGCCGTCGATCGCGGTCAGCCCGCCGCTCGGGGCCTGCGTCGCCCGCCCCAGGCCGCGCACGAAGTCGGCGAGCGCCCGGCGGTACTGGGCGAGCGAGCGCAGGGAGACCCACTCGTCGGGGCCGTGGTGGCCGCCGCCCTCCGGACCGAACTCGACCGCCGGGATCCCCGCCTCGATGAACGATGCGGCGTCCGACGCTCCGTCGCGCCCGACGCTGACGACCTCGCCGCGGATCGAGCGCGAGACCGCCTCGCGCAGCCCGCGCACGAACGGGTTGTCGCGCGCGACCGTGACCGGCGGGTGGATGAACGTGCGGGTGACGTCGATGCCCGGGATCTCGCGCACCTGGGCGAGGATCGCGCCCGCGTCCTGGCCCGGCAGGTAGCGCACGTCGACCGCCATCTCGCAGTGATCCGGCACCCGATTCAGCGCGTCGCCGCCCTGGATGCGGCCCAGGTTGATCGACGGACGGTCGAACATCTCGGAGGACTCGCGGCTGAACGGCAGCGTCTCGATCGCCCGGAACACGTCGATCGCCTTGAGCACCGCGTTGTCCCCGAGCCACGGAGTCGAGCTGTGCGCCGAGCGGCCGTGGACGACGATGCGCATCGCCAGCACCCCCTTGGCCTGGACGCCGATGTGCAGGTTCGTCGGCTCGCCCGTGATCGCGAAGTCGCCGCCCAGGCCCCGCGCGACGACGTCGTCGGTCGAGCGCTCGTCGATCTCCTCTGACTCCTCGTCGGGCACGCAGACGAGCCGCACCCGCGCCCCCGGCTCGTCGGCGACGTCGGTCAGCGCGCACATCATCGCCGCAAGCCCGCCCTTCATGTCATAGGCGCCGCGCCCGATCAGCCGGTCGCCCTCGACCCGGGGCGAGAACTGCTCGGGGCGTCCCGGCACGACGTCGAGATGCCCGTGCCAGATCACGCACGGGACGTCGTGACGCCGTGCGCCGACCTCGGCGACGAGCACCGGCAGGCCGTGGTGATCGTGACCGGAGACCTCGATGTCCTGAGATTCGAGCCACCCCTTGACGAATCCTGCGGCGGTCTCGATCACGTCCGGGCGCGTGGTCGCATAGCCGATCAGGCGCTCGGCGAGGACGCGCTCGTCGATCATCGGCGAGGAGCCTAGGCGGGGCAGATGACGCCCCGATAAGCGCTGGCCGGCCTCACCGGCGGGTCAGGAGGCCGACGAGCCTTCCGCGATCCTCAGGAACGCCTCGAAGCGCGCGCGATTGCGCTCGGCCACCCGCCGGCGCTCGGAGTCCTCGTCGGCCTCGTCGACCGCCTGCTGCGCCTCCTCCAGCCGCGAGCGCAGCTCGCCCGCGTCGAGGCTGTCCGGCTCGTGGGCCTCCTCGACGAGCAGCAGCGCGCGGTTGTTGGCGACCTGGAGGTAGCCCTCGGACTGCGCGAAGGAGACGACGTCGGAGTCCGAGCGGTACAGGCGCAGCTCGGTGGGGTCGAGCATCGCCAGCAGCGGCTGGTGATGAGCGAGCACGCCGATAGAGCCGATCACCGTGCGCGTGGAGACCATCTGGACCTCCTCGTTGAACACCTCGCCCTCGGGCGTCAGGACCTCGGCGGTGAACGTCTCGTGCTCGGCCATCGCCTACTCCTCGGAGGAGCCGTCGTCCTGCGACGAGTCGTCGCTCTCGGACGTGCTCTCCGCCTTGGACTTCGCGCCTCCATCGGACTTCGAGCCCCCCTTGGACTTCGAGCCTCCATCGGACTTCGAGCCCCCCTCGGACTTCGAGCCCCCCTCGGACTCCGATGACTCCGATGACTCCGAGCCCTCGTCCTCCTCGTCGCTGTCGCCCCCCTCCGTATCCTTGGCGACCTCGTCGATCGAGCCCTTCATGAAGAACGCTCGCTCGGGGGCGTCGTCGTAGTTGCCCTCGAGGATCTCCTTGAACCCGCGGATCGACTCCTCGATCGGCACGTACTTGCCCGGGACGCCGGTGAACTGCTCGGCGACGTGGAACGGCTGGGAGAGGAAGCGCTCGAGCCGGCGGGCGCGCGCGACCGTCACCTTGTCCTCGTCGGAGAGCTCGTCGATGCCGAGGATGGCGATGATGTCCTGCAGCTCCTTGTAGCGCTGCAGCACCTCCTTGACCTCGTTGGCAACCCGAAAGTGCTCGTCGCCGACGATCTCGGGCTTGAGGATCGTCGACGTCGAGTCGAGCGGATCGACCGCCGGATAGATGCCCTTCTCGGAGATCGACCGCGACAGCGACGTCGTCGAGTTCAGGTGCGCGAACGCCGAGGCCGGGGCCGGGTCGGTGAGATCGTCGGCCGGCACGTAGATCGCCTGGATCGAGGTGACCGAGCCGTTGCGCGTCGAGGTGATGCGCTCCTGCAGCTGGCCCATCTCGGACTCCAGCGTCGGCTGGTAGCCGACCTGAGAGGGCATCCGCCCCAGCAGCGCCGAGACCTCGGAACCGGCCTGTACGAAGCGGAAGATGTTGTCGATGAACAGCAGGACGTCCTGGCCTTCCTCGTCGCGGAAGTACTCGGCCATCGTGAGCCCCGACAGGGCAACGCGCATGCGGGCGCCCGGCGGCTCGTTCATCTGGCCGAATACGAGCATCGTCTTGTCGAGGACGCCCGACTCCTTCATCTCGAGGTAGAGGTCGTTGCCCTCGCGGGAGCGCTCGCCGACGCCGCAGAAGGCCGATAGGCCACCGTGCTCCTGGGCGAGGTTGTGGATGAGCTCCTGGATGATGACCGTCTTGCCGACCCCGGCGCCGCCGAACAGGCCGACCTTGCCGCCGCGCGCGTACGGGGCGAGCAGGTCGATGACCTTGATCCCG
>JAFAYV010000002.1 GCA_019240115.1 Solirubrobacterales bacterium
TGAAGTCGCTGTCGGACATGCTCAAGGGCAAGCAGGGCCGGTTCCGCCAGAACCTGCTCGGCAAGCGCGTGGACTATTCCGGTCGCTCGGTGATCGTGTCGGGCCCGTCGCTGCGCCTGCACCAGTGCGGGCTGCCGAAGCTCATGGCGCTCGAGCTGTTCAAGCCGTTCATCATGGCCCGCCTCGTCGAGCGTAAGTCCGCGCAGAACATCAAGGCGGCCAAGAAGATGGTCGACTCGATGATCCCCGAGGTGTGGGACGTGCTCGAGGAGGTCATCCACGAGCATCCGGTGCTGCTCAACCGCGCGCCGACGCTGCACCGCCTGGGCATCCAGGCGTTTGAGCCGGTGCTGGTCGAGGGCAAGGCGATCCAGGTCCACCCGCTCGTCTGCTCGGCGTTCAACGCCGACTTCGACGGCGACCAGATGGCGGTCCACCTGCCGCTGTCGGCCGAGGCTCAGGCCGAGGCGCGGATCCTGATGCTGTCGGCGAACAACATCCTGTCCCCCGCGCACGGCGCACCGCTGGCGACCCCGTCGCAGGACATGGTGCTCGGCGCCTACTACCTGACCTACGGCCCGGACGAGCGCGATCTCGCCGTCATGGACCCGGCGAAGGTCGAGCCGCGACCGCACGTGTTCCGTACCGCGCAGGAGGCGGAGTGGTCCTACGAGCACCGGATCGTGCGGCTGCACGACCTCGCCGAGTACCGGCCGATCGGGCGCGAGGGCCATCTGCTGACCACGGTCGGGCGGATCATCTACAACGACAAGATCGAGCGCGCGCTGCTCGAGGCGCTCGGCGACGAGTTCGACCCGAGCACGTACGAGTTCGTCAACCGCTCGATGCGCAAGAAGGACACGACGAAGATGGTCGACGACCTCGTCCAGCTCCACGGCGCCTCCTCGATCTCGCAGGTGCTCGACGCGTTCAAGGACGTCGGCTTCCAGTACGCGACGCGCGCCGGCGTGACGTTCTCCAAGAACGACGTGCAGACCCCGCCGACGAAGGCCGAGATCCTCGATCGCTACGAGCGCGAGCTGCAGACGATCGACGGTCAGTACGAGGACGGGGAGATCACCCAGGAGGAGCGCCACGAGGCCGTCACCGGGCTCTGGGACCGCGCCACCAACGAGGTCGGGGAGGCGCTGACCGCCCACCTCGACCAGCTCAACCCGATCGCCATGATGGCCAACTCCGGCGCCCGCGGCTCGTTCTCCCAGATCCGCCAGCTCGCCGGGATGCGCGGCCTGATGGCCAATCCGAAGGGCGAGATCATCGAGCGTCCGATCAAGGCCAACTTCATGGAGGGCCTGACCGTGCTCGAGTACTTCATCTCGACGCACGGCGCGCGCAAGGGTCTCGCCGACACGGCCCTGCGGACCGCGGACTCGGGCTATCTGACCCGGCGGCTCGTCGACGTCTCCCAGGACGTGATCATCCGCCAGGAGGACTGCGGCACCGAGGAGTTCATCGAGATGCCGGTGTCGGTGCTCGAGATCGACCCCGAGACCCGCGGCCTGCGGCCCACGGGAGCTCCCAACGCCGACCTCGTCGGCCGCTTTGCGGCGCGCGATCTGACGACCAAGCGCGGGCGCGTGATCGTCGAGGCCGGTCAGCAGATCGACCGGGCCGAGCTCGCCGATCTCGCCGAGTCCTGGCAGGACGACACCGACAAGGGCACCGTGATCACCGTGCAGGTCCGCTCGGTGCTCAAGTGCGAGGCCCCGACCGGGGTCTGCCAGGCGTGCTACGGCCGCTCGATGGCGACCGGTAAGGTCGCCCAGATCGGGGACGCGGTCGGCATCGTCGCCGCGCAATCGATCGGCGAGCCCGGCACCCAGCTGACCATGCGCACGTTCCACACGGGCGGCGTCGCCGGGGCGGACATCACCCACGGCCTGCCGCGCGTCGTCGAGCTGTTCGAGGCGCGCAAGCCCAAGGGCCTGGCGAAGATCTCCGAGGTCGGCGGCACGGTGTCGATCGAGGACTCCGACAAGGCGATCACGGTGGTGATCACCGACGACGGCGGGGAGGAGCATCGCCACACGTTCCCGCGGCGGACGCTGCTCTACGTCGAGTCGGGCCAGACGATCCAGGCCGGCACCCAGCTCAACGAGGGGTCCCTGTATCCCCATGAGCTGCTGGCGATCCGCGGTCGGACCGAGACCGAGCTCTACCTCGTCCGCGAGGTGCAGGAGGTCTACAAGTCCCAGGGCGTGGACATCAACGACAAGCACATCGAGCTGATCGTGCGCCAGATGATGAAGAAGGTGCGAGTCGACCAGAAGGGCGACACCGACCTGCTCCCGGGCCAGTTCGTCGATCGCTACGAGTACGCCAAGATCAACCAGGCGGTGCTCGACGCCGGCGGCGAGGCCGCCCAGGCCGAGGAGATCATCCTCGGGATCACCAAGGCGTCGCTCAACACCGACTCGTTCCTGTCGGCCGCCTCCTTCCAGGAGACGACGAAGGTCCTGACCGACGCCGCCCTGGAGGGCAAGATCGATCGGCTGAACGGCCTCAAGGAGAACGTGATCATCGGCAAGCTGATCCCGGCCGCCACGGGGCTCAAGCGCTACCGCCGGATCGAGATCGAGCCGTCGGAGCCGCTGCCGCGCGGGATCGACGAGGTCGGGCTGCTCGACCACGACGACCTGGCGGCCGAGCTCGGGCTGACCGACGGCGAGTCGCTGACCGGGTTCGCGCCCGGCATCGAGCCCGATCTCTCCGACCTGGAGAACATCGGCAACGGCGGCTCGACGCTCGGCTTCGCCGAGGAGCTCGCCGATCTCGACCTCCCCTCGGGCAACGGAGACTCCGAAGAGGATTAGCGCGTGGGGTCCGGGGCGGCATGTGCGCGCCCGGGACCCTCGCCTCTTCGGGCCTAGTACCGGCTCGCGTCAGTTCGCTCAGGCGACCGGCGCGAGCCGGTCGCGCTGCTCAAGTCGGTTGAGGAGGGTTCGCCAGGCTCAGCTCGATCACGTACGTGCTGGCCACCATCACCAAGATTCGACAGCGGCGTTATGACTCCTCCAACCGCCCGGAACAGAAGGCGTAAGCCCGTACTAGTTGCAGCCGACGCCGGGACGCGAGCTGTTGACCGCCAGGCACGACTCGACGATCCGCGGCTTGTGGCCGGCGCGCATCATGAACGAGTAGTACTTGCCGAGCCAGTGGGGGTGCGACAACCGGATCTGGAGCGTGGCCCCCGCGAATAGCCGGTGATCCTTGAACGCCGAGGTCAGGTTGGCCGTCCTGGGCGCGCTGCACGTGCGCTTGCCCGAATGCTTCACGCAGGTGGTCTTGATCGACTTGGTCAGGCGCTTCATCGGGCAGCCCCGTCCGGTGCAGGTGAGCGAGATCTGCATTCCCCCGGTCAGCTGCGAGAAGACGAGTGAGCGCACGCTCGTCGAGGTCGGGCCGAAGCCGAAGGACCAGGACAGGTAGGACGCAACCTGACCCGTCGGCATCGCCGGGCGCACCGTGACGAGTTTGGGGCCGAGGGCCGCGCCGTTGAAGTTGGCGTTTCCGCCGTAGAGGGCGCTGATGTGGTGCTTGCCCAATTGCGTGTACGTGACCCGGCACGTGGCCGCGCCGTTGACGAGCGGTCGGCTGGCGCAGCCGTGGATCGCCTTGGTGCCGTCGAGGAACTCGATCGACCCCGTCGGGATGATGGCTCCGGTCGAGTCCGCCGCCGGGTAGAGGTGGGCCGTGTAGGTGGTCCGGAAGCCGAGCGAGGCGCGCGCAGGGGCCCCGAGCGCGTATCTCGGCAGGGCCTTGGATACAGACAGGGACATCGCGCTGCTCAGCGAGCCGGTGAGGCCGGACCCCGCGGCCGGGGCGAACTCGGCGTCGATGCTCGGCGTCGAGGTGGCGAACGTGGTCACGCAGGTCACCGTCGCGCTCTGACCGGTCGACTGGACGGGGAGGTTCTGACAGCCGGAGATCGGCGCGCCGCCGTTGGTGAACGTCAGCGTGCCGTTGGGAGGCGTCGTAGCCGAGGACGAGGTGACGTTCGCGATCAGCGTGATCGCCTGGCCCGCGACGATCGTCGACGGGCTCGTCGAGATCGACACCGTCGTACCGACGGTCGGCACGACGCCGGTCGCGTCGGCGATCGGGCCCTTGGGCTGCGAGTCGGCCGACGCGCTGCCGCCCGAGTTGGTCGCGGTCTCGGTGACGACGACGGTCAACCCGGCGTCGTCGGCGGTCAGCGGGAACGTCGTGCCGGTCCTGCCCAGCACCGGCGAGCAGTTGTTGCCGGAGCTGTCGCAGAGGTACCACTGGCGCGAGATCGACGGCGATCCGGTCCAGCTGCCGGGCGTCTCGGTCAGCGTCTGGCCGACGCTCGCGGTCCCGGTGATGCCCGGCGGGGCCAGATTCGTCGGCGCGTTGGGGGGTGCCGCCTGGATCGTGGGGGTCGCCGCCGAGAAGACCGGACCGGTCGTGCCGGCGCTGTTCGTCGCGGTCTCGGCGACCTCGATCGAGTGGCCGACGTCGGCGGCGCCGAGCGAGTAGGTGGTCCCGGTCGCGCCCGCGACCGCGTTGCAACCGCCGCCACCGCTGGTGCAGCGATACCACTGTCGGGTGATGCTCATGGCGCCGCTCCAGCCGGCCGCTCCCTCGTAGAGCGTTCCGCCCTGGACGAAGCTGCCGCCGATCGTCGGGGGGCTGGTGTTCGTGGGCGGAACCGGCGCCGGATCGGTGACCGCCGAGGTCGGGGCCGAGGTCGCCGGTCCGCCGGCCTGCGGCTTCAGCGGATTGGAATCGGTCTCCTTCTCGGTGACCTCGATCGCGTACCCGATGTCGGCCGGCGTGGCCGCGTAGGTGAGGCCGCTGCCCTGTACCTCGGTGCAGATGCCCGCCTGGCAGTGCGACCAGACGTCGGTATAGGCGACCGGGCCGACCGGGGCCGCGATCAGCGGGGCGTTGGTGACCGTCAGCGTGGTGCCGGGGGTGATCCCCGTCGTCGGCGAGATCGTGGGCGCCGCCGTCGCCGCCGGGGCCCCCGGGGCATCGGCGAGCGTGCTGCCGGCGAACGGGCCGAGGGCGCAGAGCGCGACCCCGATGACGAGCAGGCAGGTGCGCGGCCGTCGGGCGATCCGCAACAGGGCACTATGTTTCCTCAGAACCCGCACGGGCACATAAATAACGGGCGGGACACGCGAAATTTGCGCGACCGCGACCGTTGGTTTTTGTGCCGGCCCGACGTTGCCCTTCCGAGGCGCTCTGAGATGCCCAACCAGATGAAGAACGCATTGCGCGAAGCGCCCCCGCGCTCGGAGTCGGCCGACCGGCTGTTCCGGCTCGGCGCCCGCCTCGAGCTCGCCGGGGACCTTCCCGCGGCCGAGAGCGCCTACGCGGGCGCCGACCGCAAGGGCCATCCCGCCGCCGCGTGCAACCTCGGCGTGCTGTGCGAGGGGCGCGGTGACCTCGAGGCCGCCGAGCAGGCCTACCGCCGGGCCGACAAGCGTGGCGAGGGCAACGGCACCTTCAACCTCGGGGTGCTGCTCGAGCGCCGGGGGGACCTGCGCGGCGCCGAGCGCGCCTACGAGCGCGCCGATCGCCTCGGGCATGCCGCCGCGGCGTGCAATCTCGGCGCGCTGCTCGGCGAGCGCGGCGACCTGCTCGGCGCCCGCGCCGCCTTTCAGCGGGCCGACGAGCGGGGCGACCCCAATGCCGCCGCGAACCTCGCGCTCGCGCGCGAGCAGCTACCGAAGGCGTCGTCCTTGCGCCGCCCGCGCACCGGCGCGGCCGCCGACGGTGCTGCGGCCGGTCAGGCCGGCGCCGCTGCGGCCGGTCAGGGCGGCGCGCCGGATAAGGCCGCTGCGACGCGCCCCGGGTCGAGCTCGAGCACCTCGAGCACGGGCTCTCGCGCGCGGAACGGGTCGGCGGCCGAGCGCCCGCCGCGCCGCGCGAAGACAACGGCCGACGGGCCCGCCCCCGGCGCCGCGGCTGCCGCGGGCGCCGCCGCCGGGGCTGCGGCCGCTGCCGCCGCTTCCCCCGTGCGCGGGAAAGCCCCGATCGCGACCGGCATCGAGGCCGGGTCGTCCGCGCCGGCCGCTCCCGCGCCGCGGTTGCGTCCCAAGCCGACCCCCGCGCCGGCGTCCAAGCCGGTCTCAGCTCCGGCGCCCAAGCCGGTCGCCGCGCCGGCGTCCAAGCCGGTCTCGGCTCCTGCGTCCAAGCCGGTCTCGGCTCCGGCGTCCAAGCCGGTCGTCGCTTCTGCGTCCGAGCCGGTCTCGGCTCCGGCGTCCAAGCCGGTCGCCGCTTCTGCGTCCAAACCGGTCCAGGGCGCCTCGCGGCGCTCGCCCCTGACGCGGCGGTCGCGCGTGGGCGCCGCCGCCGCAGCGGGCGGCGCCGCGGCGACCGGCGCCGCCGTCGGCGTAGCCGCGACCCGGGTCGACGTCCGGGATCGTCTGTTTGACGGCTCGGCGTCGACGAAGCCGAGGATGCCGGGCAAGCCGCCGGTGCCCGCTGCACTCCTCGTCGGGGCGGCGCTCGCGGTGCTCGTCGCGATCCTCGCCTTCGCGATCGGCGGCATGGGCTCTTCGGGTCATAAGGCGAGGTCGTCGAAGGCCGCGGCGATCGCCCCCCACACCGTCTCCACGCCCGCGCCCGTCACTGCCCCCCAGTCCCACCCCGCGCGCAGGCCCGCGACGGGTACGCGGACCCGCGTGCACCGGGTCGCGCGACCCGCCCCGCGTCGGGCGGTGAGCCGTGCCCGACGCCGCAGCTCGACGCCGACCCAGAGCCCGCCGGCCCAGACCACGCCCACGCAGACCGCGCCGACGCAGACCGCGCCGAAGCGCACGACGGCGACGCCGCGCGCCAACCCGCCCGCGGCGACTCCGACTCCGATTCCGAAGCCGACACCGACACCGACACCGACTCCGACGCCGCCGACGGGCGGCGGCACCAGCTCGGGCGGCGGAACCTCCTCGGGCGGCGGCGGCACGTCATCGGGCGGCGGCGGTACGAGCTCTGGCGGCAGCGGTTCCTCCTCCGGCGGCGGCGGATCGTCGTCCGGCGGCGGCAGCGGGACCTCGAGCGGCGGCGGCAGCGGGACCTCGAGCGGCGGCGGCTGAGTCGGGCCGCGCCCCCGCCCGGGTCGCGGATACGCCGACAGCGCGGGCCCGGATAAGCTGGCAGCGCCGATCACGGCGGAACAGCCAGCCCGTGGACCTCAACGACACCCCCGAACAGGCCGACTACCGAGCCACAGCGCGCGACTGGCTGGCGCGTCACCGCGGCGGCGCGCCACCGCGCGCGGGCTCCAACGACGATCCCGACTACGTCGCCCGGCGGCGCGCGTGGCAGCGCGAGCTCGCCGAGGCCGGACTGGCGGCGGTGACGTGGCCGACCGAGTTCGGTGGACGCGGGCTCGGTCCCGTCGAGCAGGTCATCGTCAACCAGGAGATCGCGCGCGCACACGTGCCCGGCGTGCTCGACGTGATCGGCATCGGCATGCTCGGTCCGACCCTGATCGCCCACGGATCCGCCCAGCAGAAGAGCCGTCACCTGGGGCCGCTGCTCCACGCCGACGAGGTCTGGTGCCAGATGTTCTCCGAGCCGGGCGCCGGCTCGGACCTGGCCGCGATCCAGTGCCGGGCCCGGCCGTTGCCCGATGGCGGCTGGACGCTCAGCGGCCAGAAGGTCTGGACCACCAACGCCCAGTTCGCGTCCTACGCGATGACCCTCGCGCGCACCGATCCCGACGTCCCCAAGCACCAGGGGCTGACGATGCTCATCGTCCCGATGGACGCCGCGGGCGTGACCGTGCGCGGTCTGCGTCAGATCTCGGGGGAGGCCGAGTTCAACGAGGTGTTCCTCGACGACGTCCACCTCGACGACGACGCGGTCGTCGGCGGGGTCGGCAACGGCTGGGCGACCGCGCTGACCGTGCTGATGTTCGAGCGGCTCACGATCGGCTTCGGCGCGGAGTCCTACGGCTCGCCGGATCGGCTGGCGAGCACGATCGCCTCCGACCCCGCGGCCGCCGCCGACGCCGACGTCCGCCGGCGGCTCGGCGAGATGATGACTGACCTGTTGGCGGTGCGCTTCAACGGCTACCGCGCGCTGACCGCGCTCGCGCGCGGGCAGGTGCCGGGTCCCGAGGCCGGCCTGGCCAAGGTCACGCTCGTCAACTCCGCGGTCCGGGCCACCGAGCTCGCCGCCGACGTGATCGGGCCCGAGGCGCTCGCCGACGAGGAGTGGAGCTATCTGATCTCGTTCATCCCGGGTCTGAAGTCGGCGGGGGGAACCGAGCAGATCCTGCGCAACACGATCGGCGAGCGCGTCCTCGGGTTGCCCGCAGAGCCGCGGGTCGACAAGCGGGTGGCGTTCAGCGAGCTGCGCGCGATCGAGCGCCAGGCCGCGACCGGGTGAACTTCGCGCTCTCCGACGAGCAGGTGATGCTCCGCGAGGCGGCGCGGTCGGCGCTGTCGCGGGTCGACACGATCGCCGGGGCGCGGGCCGCGCTCACCGACCCCGCGGCGCTCCCCGGTCTGTGGCCGACGGTCGTCGAGGCCGGGTGGGCGGGCCTGCTCGTCGACGAGGACCACGGCGGAGCCGGCCTCGGCGGCCTCGAAGCGCTGCTCGTCGCCGAGGAATGCGGGCGCGTGCTCGCGGCGACATCGTTGCTCGGTCTGCTGCCGGCGGTCGCGATCCTCGTCGCCGCCGGGGACGAGGCGCTCGAGGCGATCGCCGACGGGCGGCTGCGGCCCGCCGTCGTCCCCGCGCGCCCGCCGGACGGTCGCGTCGGCGCCTGGACCGTGGACCCCGTCTCGGGGCACGCGCGCGCGCCGGCGCCACGGGCGGTCGTGCAAGGGCGGTCGGTGGCGCTGAGCGGAACCGTCGCACATGTTCCCGACGCGCCGGGAGCCGATCTGCTCGTGGCGATCGGGGTCGACGGAGACGGACGTCCGGTCGCCGCGGCGCTGCCGACCGGCAGCGACGGGGTCAAGCTCGAGCCGGTCGTGCGCTACGACCCGACGCGGTCGCTGGCCCACGTCCATCTCGAGGGCGCGCGCGGCCGCCACCTCGACGTCTGCCCCACCACGCTCGAGAACGCCTGGTATCTCGGGCACGCTGTGATCGCCGCCGAGGCGCTGGGCGGCGTGCAGGCGTGTCTGGAGATGAGCGTCGCCTATGCCCGCGAGCGCTTCACCTTCGGCCGCCCGATCGGCTCCTACCAATCGATCAAGCACGAGCTCACCGAGGTCCTGCGCCTGCAGGAGAACGCTCGCGGCCTGCAGTACTACTCCGGCTGGGCGCTCGAGAGTCAGCCCGATGAGTTTGCTCTGGCGGCGAGCGCGGCGCGCGCCGCCGCGGGAACGGCGTTCGATTTCGCGACCCGCTCGGCGATCAACGTTCACGGTGGGATCGGAGCGACCTGGGAGCACGATGCGCCGCTGTTCTTCCGCCGTGCTCAGCTCTCGCGACGCCTGCTCGGCGGATCGGGGGACGCGACCGACCGAGTCGCCGACCTCATCTTGAGCTCCGCCGCCTGACGCCGAGCCCGAGGTTCTCCGCATCGTGCGGACGAATCACTCCGACCGCCCGTCAAGGTCTAATGCCAAGCATTGTGGCGTATTGCGGGGATCGGTAGGTTTGTGTATTATGGAAACGCGATCGAAAGGGATCGCCAGGGGACAACGGCGCCGGCCACGAAGGCCAGCGTCGAAACAGAGGACAAGCGGTGGGGCACTCACTTCCTCGGAATAAGCTGGATCTCATAACGGGCGGGCGACGCGACCCCGTGCGACGCGGACTCGTCGTCGCGGCGATGCTCGTCGGTCTCGCCCTCGTCACGGTCGGGGGTCGCCCGAGCCATCCGCGCCATCTCGTCGATCCCGCGTTCCTCGGCGCCGTGGCGATGCTCGTCGCGCTCATGCAGTTCGCCAGCGCGATGCTCCTGCGCTCGGCGCTCGGGCGCACGCGGAGCCTGCTCGACCACCTCGGGTTCATGGTGCTGCTCGGCGCCTCCTTCTCCGATCTCGTCGTCTCGGCCGCGCCGATGCTCATCGGGCATGAGACCATCCACTTCGGAGCCGGCGTCCGCGCGGCGGCTTCGCTGCTGATCGCGCTCGCCTTCGCCCTGACCGCCTGGTCACCGCGCGGCGGCTTCGGGTGGCGACCGGCTCATCCGGCCCGGATCGGTGCGGGGATCGTCGTCGGCGCCCTGATCGTCGGCGAGGGAGTGGACCTCGTCGCCCAGTCGCAGGGAGCGATGAGCCCGTTCGCCACCGACGCCGGCGCGACGATGGTCGCGATCGTCTCGGCGACGCTGCTCATCGCCGCCGGAATCGGGCTCGGCTGGCGGACCGCGAGCTTCGGGCGCGGCAACGGCGCGCTCGCGATGTCGGCGTTCGCGCTCGCCGGGGTCCGGCTCCAGGCGGCGTTCGCGCCGATGGTTCCCGTCAACTGGCTGACCACTGCCGAGGCGCTCCAAGTCGTGGCCTACGGGCTGCTCCTGCTCGTCGCGATGGAGGCCTACCGACTCATGCAGGCGCGCGTGGCCGAGGCTCAGGTCGAGGCCGAGCGGCTGCGCATCGCCCAGGATCTCCACGACGGCCTTGCCCAAGATCTCGCGTTCATCGCGATCCACGGGGATCGCCTTGCGACCGAGCACGGCGAGCAGCATCCGCTGGCGATCGCCGCCCGCCGGGCGCTCGAGGCGTCCCGTGGCGCGATCGTCGATCTGTCGGAGTCGGGCGCGCCGAGCACGCTGCAGGCGCTGCGCCGGACCGCCGAGGAGGTCGAGAGCCGCTACGAGGTCGAGATCACGGTGTCGCGGATCGACCGCGAGTGGGGTCTTGAGGCCGAACTCGACGCCGATGACCGCAACGAGGTCGTCCGGATCGCTCGCGAGGCGATGGTCAACTCGGTCCGCCACGGCCGGGCGCGTCACGTGTCGGTCGAGCTCGGATCCAAGACGTCGGGCGGCGTCCTGCTTCGCGTGTCCGACGACGGCTGCGGGCTCGGCGAGGAGTCGGCCGCCTCGACGGCCGGCGTCGGGCTCGGTCTGCCGACGATGCGCCTGCGTGCTCGACGCGTCGGCGGCTGGCTGTCGGCGCAGCGCGGCGGCGAGGGCGGAACCGAGATCGAACTGCGCACCTAGGCCGTCGCCCGACGGGCGCAAATCGCGCGCAGGTTTGGCCGCCGCTTTGGGCGGACAACCGCTACAAAAGCCCCCGCGTCGAGCACTTCGCTTGCCAGTCAGCTAGTTTGACGCGTCCCACCCCCGCTGGCTGTGCGGGTGCTCTCGCAGGTGGCGTCAGGAATTCGCCGAACCTCGGAGCAAGGCAGCGCCCGGACCACACGTTGGATGGCCGAGATGCTGACCTGCGATCGCAGCGGATGGAATTCGCCATGCTCCACCCAACCGGCAACGACGCCATCTCACCTCGGGTTCATCGGGACCGGATGATCGAGCGTCATGAACTCGGTTACGGGGCGATTGAGCATGGCAGCGTAGCCGCCTTGCCTCCCGGGAAGCCGGGGGCGAGCGCCGCCGAGGTCTCGGAGACCGCGGAGGCGCTCGAGCGCGCTCTGACCTGGCTGCTGGCGATGGAAGCGAGCGTGCGCCGGGGCGAGCACTGCGCGATCGGCGCCGCCACCGAGATCCGTGCCGCAGACGTGCGCGTCGAGATCGACCGCGTCCGCTCCGAGCTCGAGTTCCTGCGTGCGTCGGACCCGCCCGAGACCCGCCCGTGGCCCGGCGCCGGGTTCGGGTTCGTCCTGCCGCGCTGAGCGCGGCTCCCGCGGCGGAGACTCGGCGGGCTGGATTCGGATAATTCTCCGCCGCCTCGGAAGTGACCGGCCGGTGAGCCACGTTAAATGGCCGTGGAGGTCATCTCCCTCACGGATGGCGGGGTAAGGGGCAGGCAGTCTCGTTCCAACGGCTCCCTTGCGGAGGCGCTCGACGAGCAGGAGCTCCAGGAGGTGCTGCTCGACACGGCGCCCGGCCCCGACCTTAACGAGGATCGCGCCTCCCGCCGGCTGCAGTGGCGAGACGCCGTCAAGCGCCGGCTGCTCGGCGTGTTCGACATCCTCGCGGTGACGGTCACGATGCTGATCGTCCAGGGCAGCGTCGGCAAGCACCACGCGCTGCTGCTCGCCTCGGCGCTGCCGCTCGTCGTCGTGCTGTTCAAGATCGCCGGCCTCTACGACCGCGACGATCTGCGCCTCGTCCAGTCGACTCTCGACGAGGTTCCGACGATGATCCAGCTGACCGCGCTGTTCGCGCTCGGCGTCGCGATCCTGAAGTGGCTGTTCGGCGGCACGCTCGGCGGCGAGCGGATCGCCGAGCTGTGGCTCTGTGCCTTCGTGGCGATCGTCGCCGGCCGGATCGCGGCGCGCACGCTCGCCAGCCGCATCGCCCGGCCCGAGCGCTGCCTTGTCATCGGCGATCCGGGACGCGCCCATCGCATCCGCGAGCGCGTCGCGGCCAGCCCGGCGTGGGCGGAGGTCGTGGCCTCCGTCGAGTTGACCACCGAGGACCTCGAGAGCGCCGAAAGCTCGACCGCCATCCTTCAGATCGTCTCCGAGCTCGAGGTCGACCGCATCGTCGTCGCCCCCGCCACCGGCGATGACGGCGCCGACATCGTCGCGCTCATTCGCTGGGCCAAGGCGGTGGGGGTGCGCGTCAGCGTGCTGCCGCGGATGTTCGAGGTCGTCGGCTCCGCCGTCGTCATCGACGTCATCGACGGGATGACGATGCTCGGCGTGCGGCGCTTCGGCCTGTCGGACTCCTCGCGTCTGCTCAAGCGCGCGTTCGATCTCTGCGGCGCCGCACTCGGGCTGCTCCTCGTCGGACCGCTGATGGCGCTGATCGCCCTCGCCATCCGTCTCGACTCGCCGGGACCGGTGTTCTTCCGCCAGACCCGCGTCGGACGCGACGGCCGACACTTCTCGATCCTGAAGTTCCGCTCGATGCGGACCGATGCCGAGTCGCTCAAGCACGCGCTGCTGGCCCAGAACGAGGCCGGGCCGGGGCTGTTCAAGATCGCCGCCGATCCTCGGGTCACGCGGGTCGGGCGCATCCTGCGCCGCACCTCGCTCGACGAGCTGCCGCAACTGCTCAACGTGCTGCGGGGCGAGATGAGTCTCGTCGGCCCCCGTCCCCTGGTGATCGACGAGGACGCGCTGGTGATGGGCATGGATCGCCAGCGGCTACACCTGACGCCTGGGATGACCGGACCGTGGCAGGTGCTCGGCACGCGCGTGCCGATGCAGGAGATGGTCGGGATCGACTACCTCTACGTGACGAGCTGGTCGCTGTGGATGGACTTCAAGATCCTCCTGCGCACCCTCCGTCACGTCGTCAATCGCGGCAACACCTGACGCGGAACCCCTGGCGTGCGGGCGCAAGTGCGTCGATCGGCGACGCGTTGCATGAGCATGACGCCCGTGCGGCCGAGAGCGGATTGATGCGCTTGGGTGCGATCGACACAATGAACGACGTGACGACCCTCCCGATGTCGGTCAAAAGCTGAGCGATGCGGGTGCTGAACCGCATCCTGCGACGGGCCGAGATCGACCCCGCCGCCCATCCACCGGCCACCGACACCCCCGAGACCGACCCGACCCTCGCCAGCCCACTCGATGGCGCCGACTCGGGCCCGAAGGAGTGGTGCGCGGTCATGTTCACCCGCACCGACCAGGCCGGCGAGTTCCAGGCGATCTTTCGCCGCCCGGGCCGCCGCAGTGAGCTCGTGGCCCGCTCCCGCCCGATCCGTGTCGGCCGCTCCAGCGATGCGCCCGACAACGCCCAGACGCGTGCCGAGCACGCCTCGCTGCTCGAGTCGCTCGCCTCGACCGGCTGGATCCGCCTGCCCGGCCGGGGGCGCTGGTACGAGACCGTGTTCTTTCGCTCGGTTCCCGAGCCCGCCGCCCCGCGCGTCGAGTCGCCGGCCGCCCCGGAACCCGCCGCCGTCGAGCCACCGGTCGTCGCCGAGCCGCTCGCCCCCGAGGCGCCCGTCCCTGAGCCGCCCGTCCCCGAGGCGCCCGTGGTCGAGGAGCCGTCGGTCGCTGCGGAGCCCGTGGTCGAGGAGCCCGTGCCCGAGCCCGCGGTCTCCAAGGAGTCAGAGCCCGCGCTCGCCGAGCCCGCGGTCGACGAGGCCGCCGAACCCGAACCTGTCGGCGTCCCGCGCCGCGTCCCCGGCGCCGTGGAACTCGCCCAAGAGCTTGCCGGCATCCTCGCCGAGCTCAAGCGTGCCGACAACGACGGGCACGCCGAGCCCGCCGCGAGCCCCGAACCCGCCGCGAGCCCCGAACCCGCCGCGAGGCGCGGGTCCGCGGCACGGCCCGAGCCCGTCGCGAGGCGCGGGTCCGCGGCACCGCCCGAGCCCGCCGCCACTCCCGAGCCCGCCGCCACTCCCGAGCCCGCCGCCGAGCCAGCCGAACCCGCGGGCCCCGGCGACGTCACCGAGTCGCACCCGATCGAGGTCGTCGCCGAGGTCGACCCCAGCGACCGCAGCGACCGCAGCGACCGTGGCGACCGCAACGACCGCGGCGACCGCAACGACCGTGGCGACCGCAACGACCGCGGCGACCGCGGCGGGCGCGGGCGGCACGGCGCGGCGTCGTGGCTGGGCAAGCGCGCGGCCTCGTGGCGCGCGGACGATCGTGCCGACCGGCCGGACCCGAAGGTCTCCCGCTCCGCGCTCGGCTCCGGCGACGGGCCTGCGCAGCATGACGAGCCCGAGGCGCCGCCGGCGACCTCCGGCCCGCAGTACGCCCGCTCCTGGTCGCGCGCGTCGGTCCGACCCCAGGCCGCCGACGCGCCAGCGCAGGACTCGGCCCGGGATTCGGGATCGCCGACGAGCTCGGGATCGCCAACGAGCTCGGGATCGCCGAAGGGCTCGGGATCGCCGAAGGGCTCGGGATCGCCGACGAGCTCGGGACCGTCCAAGGGCTCGGGATCGCCGAAGCGCTTGGGATCGCCGAGGGGCGCGAGACCACTCAAGGGCTCGAGATCGTCCAAGGGCTCGGGATCGCCGAAGGGATCGCCAAAGGCTTCGGGATCGTCGAAACGCCAGCCCCGCACGGGGGACACCTCCCCGCGCGAGCCCCCCACAGACGACACCGAGTCCCCGCGCCAGCCCCCCACAGACGACACCGAGTCCCAGCGCCAGCCCCCCACGGACGACGCCGAGTCGCCGCGCCAGCCCCCCACGAACGACACCGAGTCGCCGGGCCAACCCCCCATGGGCGACACCGAGTCGCCCACGGCGGACGCCGAGCCCACGGGAGCCACCGGCGCCTCGCCCCGCGCCGACCGCGAGGAGCGGGGGTCGGATCCCGACCCGAGCCGCGCCCCGGGGGAGAAGACCGGGTCCTCGAAACGGTCGGGCTCGCGCCAGGGTTCGCGGACCAAGAAGCGTCCGCAGACGACGAACTCGCGCTCCGGTCGCTGATCGCGACCGGCGCCGACCGCGTGGTCGCGCGCCTCCGACGCCGCGTGAGCAGCCCGCGACGCGGCGCGTTGATTGGATGTGAAAACGGATCGTTCGTCGACGGGGGACGGGGGCGTCGTCCTCGTCCATGATTATCTGCTCGTCCTGCGCGGCGCCGAGCGCGTCTTCGAAGCGATGCTCGGCTGCTTCCCCGACGCGCCGGTGGCGACGCTGCTCTACGACCGCGGCGGCACGCAGGGGCGCTTCGCCGATCGGGAGGTGCGCACGTCGTTCCTGCAGCGCCTCGCCGCCGATCAGAAGCGCTTCCGCGGCTTCCTTCCCCTCCTGCCGATGGCCGCCGAGCGCCTGGCCATCCGCGACGCGCGCACCGTCATCTCGTCGAGCAGCGCGTTCGCGCTCGGGGTGCGGCCCGCGCCCGATGCGGTGCACGTCTGCTACTGCCATTCGCCCTTTCGCTACGTGTGGCACGAGCGCGCTCGGATCGAGCGCGAGATGCCGAGCTCGGCCCGGGGCGCGATGCGCCACGTGCTCGACGCGCTCCGCCGCTGGGACTCCGCGGCCGCGGCTCGCGTCAACGGCTTCATCGCCAACTCGGAGCTGACCCGCCAGCGCATCGGCGACTTCTACGGCCGCGACTCGGTCGTCGTCCACCCGCCGGTCCAGCTCGATCGCTTCACCGCCGATCCCGATCCCGGCGACTACTTCCTGACGGTCGGCCAGGTGACCAGCCACAAGCGGACGGAGACCGCGCTCGCCGCCGCCGAGCAGGCCGGCGTGACGCTGAAGATCGTCGGCGAGGGGCCGCACCTCGACGCGCTGCGCGCGCGGTATCCCCGCGCCCAGTTCGTCGGCCGCGTCGACGACCGGGAGCTGAGCCGGATCTACGCCGGCGCGCGGGCGCTCGTCGTGCCGGCGATCGAGGAGTTCGGGATCACGATGGTCGAGGCGCTCGCCGCCGGCCGACCCGTGCTCGCCGCCGCCGCCGGGGGCGCGTTGGAGATCGTCTCCCACGGCGAGACCGGCGTGCTCGTCGACCCGGGTGACGCCGCCGCGATGGCCGAGGCCATGCGCACCGTGGACTGGGAGTCCTTCGATCCCGACCGGCTGCGCGCGAGCGCTCGGCGGTTCTCGCCGGAGCAGTTCCGCCAGCGTTTTGCCAGCGCTTTGGCCGCGCTCGTGTCCGAGGCGGTCCTGGAACCCGCTTTCGAGGACGCCGGCGTCCTCGCCGGGGCGAGGCGTCGTGCGCCCGCCCTCACCGCTACCGCAACGACTGGAGTCTGAATGCACGTTCTCGTCACCGGCCACAACGGCTACATCGGCTCGGTCCTGACCCCGATGCTGCTCGAGGCGGGCCACGAGGTCACCGGGATGGACACCGACCTGTTCGCCTCCTGCACGATGGGCGAGCCGCCCGCCGAGGTGCGGTCGATCAACCGCGACGTGCGCGACGTGACCGTCGAGGACTTCGCCGGCATCGATGCGGTGCTGCATCTGGCCGCGGTGTGCAACGACCCGATCGGCGAGCTCAACCCCCAGACGACGTACGACATCAACCACCTCGCGTCGGTCCGGGTCGCCGAGCAGGCCAAGGCCGCCGGCGTCAGCCGCTACGTCTTCTTCTCCTCCTGCAGCCTCTACGGCAAGGCCGGCAACGACGCGATCGACGAGACTGCGGAGATGGCGCCGGTGACCGCCTACGGCCGCTCGAAGGTGCTCGCCGAGCGCGACATCGCGCAGCTCGCCGACGACGCGTTCAGCCCCACCTACCTGCGCAACGCGACCGCGTTCGGCTTCTCGCCCCGGCTGCGCGCCGACGTCGTGGTCAACAACCTGACCGCCTACGCGATGACCACCGGCGAGATCCTCATGCAGAGCGACGGCACACCGTGGCGGCCGCTCGTCCACATCCGGGACATCAGCCGGGCGGCGATCGCGGCGCTGCAGGCGCCGCGCGAGCTCGTCCACGACGTGGCCTTCAACGTCGGCGCCACCGCGGAGAATTATCGCATCCGAGAGGTCGCCGAGATCGTCGGGGAGGTGCTCCCGGGCACCCACATCTCATTCGCCGAGGGCTCAGGGCCCGACAAGCGCTCGTATCGCGTCGACTGCTCCAGGCTGAGCGACGTGCTGCCGGCGGCCGCGCCCCAGTGGACGGTCCGCCAGGGCGTCGAGGAGCTCGCCGAGGCCTATCGCCGCTACGGCCTGACCCGTGACGAGTTCCTCGGCACCCGCTACCTGCGCGTCAAGCGCGTGACCGAGCTCGAGTCCGAGGGCCGCCTCGACGATCAGCTGCGGTGGCGGGAGACGGTGGCCGTCTGATGCGATTCGTCGCGCTCAAGCTCGCCGACGCCCGTCTCATCGAACTGGAGCGCCATGCCGACGAGCGTGGTTACCTGGCCCGCGTGTTCTGCGAGGACGAGTTTGCGGAGGCGGGGCTGACCACGCGCTTCGTCCAGGCCAGCACCGTCCACACCGACCGCGCGGGCACGCTGCGCGGGCTGCACTACCAGCTCCCGCCGCACGCCGAGGTCAAGCTGGTGCGCTGCACGGCGGGCGCCGCCCACGTGGTGATCGTCGACCTGCGGCCCGACTCGCCGAGCTACCTGCAGTGGCTCGGGATGGCGCTGACGCCGACGAGCGGGCGCATGCTGTACGTGCCCGAGGGGTACGCGCAGGGCTATCAGACCCTCGCCGACGGGACCGAGATGCTCTACCAGATGTCCACGGCCTACGAGCCGAGCGCCGCGCGGGGCGTGCGCTACAACGATCCCGCGTTCGGGATCCGCTGGCCACCGGCCCGCGAGCGCCTCATCTCCGACCGCGACCGCGCCTGGCCCGACTACCAGCCGATCGCGGCCGCCCAGCCTCTGACCGGGGTCGTCGTCGCCACGCCCGCGATTGACTAGGCCGATGAACGACGTCAGCCGCCGCCTCTTCATCACCGGTGCCGCCGCGGTCGCCGCCGGCGGGGCCACCGCCGGCGCAACCGGCCTGCTCAGCTCGCCGCCGAACTCGGCGGGCGCCCACAGCGACACCGCCGCGACGCACACCTACGTGGCCACGCATGGCTCCGACGAGAACACCGGTCACAACTGGGACAACGCCGTCGCCACGATCCACACCGCCCTGAAGCGCTCCAACTACGGCACGGTCCACGTCGGGCCCGGCAACTACGAGGGCGGCTTCACGATCGGGCGTCAGGCCATCAGGGGCGCCGGCCGGGATGCCACGTTCATCGCCAACACGAGCAACTCGCAGTCGATCGTCACGATGACCGACGGGGCGCTGTTGTCCGACCTGAACATCGTCGGCTCGCCGAACTTCGCCGGGAGCGGCATCCTCATCACCGGCACGCTCGTCCACGTCCAGGATGTCGACGTCAAGACCGACGCCGATCCCCATCACAACTTCCAGGGCACCGGCATCGTCACCCGCGACGGCGAGGGGTGCCTGTTCACGCGCGTGGCCTGCACCCGCCAGCGTCTCGCCTGGCACATCGGCGGCGCCAACCACGTGTTCGTCGACATGCGCGGCGATTCCAACTACCAGGACATTCTCATCGGCGAGAACGAGGCATCGGATCCGGCGACCTTCAAGGAGTCGGGCGCCCACCTCATCCTCGGCTCCAAGTTCGTCGAGGGCGGCAACACCGGGATCCAGGGGGCGCCCGGCGTGGCCTGCATCCGGATCCACGGCTCCGGCGAGAACACCCTGATCGACTGCGACTGGGAAGAGGCCGATAAGGCCTACTGGGAGCTGACCTCCGACAACAACGTGCTGACCCGCTGCGCCGTCGCCCCGGGCACGTTCCTGACGGTGTCGGGCGCGTTCAACACGATCTCGGGCCTGAAGATCCTCGGCGCCGCGACGATCACCGGCTCGGACAACACGATCTGGAACACGTTCGCGCCCTACGCCGGCGGCCTGACGGTCAACGGCGCCCGCAACCTCGTCTACGGCGAGAACGGGTCGGCGGCCACGGGGAGCGGCATCCGGCGGCTGAGCTTCAGTTGAGATGAGCGCGCCGATCGAGATCTACGTCGCGAGCTTCAACACGCGGCTCTACACCGAGCTGTGCGTGCGCTCGCTGCACGCGTCCGCCGACCATCCGTTCCGCCTGACCGTCGGCGACAGCGGCTCGCGCGACGGCTCGGCGGAGTTGCTCGCGCAGCTCGCCGCCGACGGCTGGCTCGAGCTCGAGCTCTCGCGGGGGCCCCGGCGCCATTCGGCCTGGCTCGACGGCTGGCTCGCGGGCGCCACCGCGCGCCGCGTGCTCTTCTGCGACTCCGACATCGAGTTTCGCCGGCCCGGCCTGCTCGGCGAGATCGCCTCGCTGGCGGAGCGCACGGGCGCCGCGATCGTCACCTCCGAGGTCCTTCCGGCCGACCACTACGAGGACGCCGACGAGGGGATCACCACCCACCTCATGTCGCGGCCCGCCCCGTGGCTGATGATGGTCGACGCCGACGCGCTGCGCCCGCTGCAGATCTCCTTCGAGAAGCACACCGAGCCCTGCGACGACTACCCCGAGGGCTCACGCACCTTCGACGTCGGCGCCCGCCTCTACCACGAGGCGCTCGCCCGCGGACTCGGCCACGCGGTCCTCCCCCGGCGCGCCCGGCGATCGTTTCGTCACTACGTCGGCGCCTCGTGGCGGACCGTGCGGCCGGTCGGCCGCCTGCGCCGCCGAACCCCACTCGACGTCGTGCAGCGCTCGCTGACCCGGCTGCGGGAGGCCCAGCCGGCGCCGAGCCGCCACGTGGTCGCCGTCGCCGGACCGGACGCCGTGCGGGTGCTCGACGCCGCCGGGGACACCGCGCTCGCGAGCCGCTGAATGCACGCGTCCGCGAGTTCTGCGGACGATCGAGAGGGATGACGGCGGGCGCGCGGAATGCGTGTCGTGCCGCGGACCAGCCGGCACGTGATCGAGCTCGCTGAGCACGAGCGTGCCGAGTTTGAGCGGCGGGTCATTCTCACCGACCCCCGCCCGCGGTCTCGAGCGGTGGCGGATTTCATCCATCCACCCGGCCTCTTTCCGCCAACCCTCGAGCACGCGGCGGGGGTTCGGTCGTTTCTATCCACTGGATCGTCTGAGACCAGCGGAGTCGACCTTCACCCGCGCCAAGCGCGAGACCGCCGGCGTGACCGAGCCGGCCGAGATTGGCGTGACCGAGCCGGCCGAGATCGCCAGCGTGACGACGGGAGCTGCGGCTACGCGAGCTCGGCGAGCAGCTCGGCGTCGCGGAGCCGCTGCGCCGCGCGCTGCACGGTCGCGAACGGCAGCTGCGAGCGCCGCGCGATCTCGAGCAGCGAGCGGGTGCCGTCGCTCTGGTTGAGCACCCACAGCAGCGCGCGCTCGTCGCCGCGGCCGACCTTGCCGCCGGCGCTGTCGTAGAGGCCGCGCCGGCCGAGCTGGGGCTCGCCGAACGGCGACAGGTTGCGCCAGGTGCCGTTGCCCTCGAGCGCGTCGACGAGCCCCAGGCAGGCGTGCAGCGACGCCTGCAGCGCGTCGGGACGGATGCGCGGGAGGTCGTCGGCCGAGGTGTGGTTGCCGGGATAGGCGGCGTGGGCGGTGCGGCTGAGCGCCCCGAAGCGCAGCCCGAAGCCCGGCGAGCTGAACTGGCGCTCGTCGCCGCCCCAGGGCTCGAAGTCGACGAGGCGATGGGCGATCCCGGCGTCGCGCAGCGCGACCTCGGCGGCGAGGTCGAGCTCGGCGTTGCCGTCGCGGGTGCGCTTGTAGGTCAGCGGCCCGTCGTCGCCGATGCACGCGACGGTGAAGCCCGAGTGGATCGTCGCCCAGCGGTCGCGGCTGGCCGCCAGCCAGGTCAGCGGCCCGATCGTCGCCGGCGCGAACAGGAAGCGGTGGCGGCGGCGCAGCCGGCGCCCGGACAGCTCCCGGGCGAGCATCGCGGCCATCGCGATGCCCGACACGTTGTCGTTGGCCAGCGACGGATGGCATACGTAGGTGGTGATGAGGATCTCCTCGTCGCGCTCGCCGGGCAGCTCGAGCTCGCCGTAGGTGAGGTGGCCAGGGCGCAGCGTGGAGTCGATCACCACCCGGTACTCGCCGTCGGTCAGCTGCCGCAGGGTCCGGTGGGCCAGGCAGAAGCCCCAGGTCCGCGCCCAGTACGAGGTGCGATAGGGGATCAGGTCCGGCTCGTCGGGCAGCGAGTGCAGATGCGGGAGCAGCTCCTTCAGCGACATCCGCGCGTCGACCGGCTCGCTGTAGGAGACGACGTGCAGCGGCGAGTCGCGCAGGTCGACGATTCGCCGGCCGTCGGGGCCGGTGATGTGCGCCGCACGGATGTTCCACTCCTCGGGGACGGTCCAGTCGAACACCGGCGTCCCGGTCGGGACCTCGTGGATCTCGAGCGGCAGGTCGCGCCGCAGGATTCGCAGCGTCTCGCGGACTCCGTCCCCGGTCAGGCTGCGACAGAGCGGGAAGAGGTCGCGCATCAGGGCCAGCGTCCGCTCCCCGAGACCGTCGCCCTCCCGCGCCCGGTCGACCACCGCCGGCACCCCCGCGCTCGTCCCGGCGCTCACGCGATCATCGCCTTCGGGCTGTAGAACGCCTCGGCGAACGAGGTCGCCGAGTTGCACTCCATCCCGCGCAGGCGCATGAGGCCGCGGAACAGGTCGTCCTTGAACCAGTGCTTGACCCGCTGGGAGGCGAAGTGCTCCATGAGATGCTCGACCTTGCTCTGGCAGACCTGCTCCTGCACCGGAACATAGAGGTTCGGTCGTCCCATGTCGCCGTCGTACTTGGGGATCTCGTACTCGAGGATCAGGTGGTTGCGCCACGTGTTCCAGGCCAGCTCGCAGCACACGCGGTGGTCCTGGTGCAGGTCGTGGCGGTGGTGGGTGAGGACGAGGTCGGGCTCAAAGCCGGCCGCGACCTCCTCGAAGCACTCCTTGACCGCCCGGCCCTCGTAGGGGAAGTAGCCGTCGGTGAAGTCGCGGATGTCGATCGTGTGGCGCGCCACCGGCGCGAGCATCGCCTCGGCGCTGCGCCGCGCCTCGTCGGCGCGCGGCGGCCTGCCGCTCAACACCAGCCAGTGCAGCTCGGCGACCTGCCCGCGCTCGATGAGCGTCAGCAGCGTCCCCCCGGCGCCGATCTCGATGTCGTCGGGATGCGCGCCGACCGCCAGCACCCGCAGCGGGGCCTGACCCAGCGTCAGCCCGAGCATCAGACCGCGGCGAGCGACTGCAGCTGCGCGCGGCGGTGGGCGTCCCAGACCTCCCAGGGCGCGGTTCCGCTCTCGTGCAGCGACTCCAACTGCTGCTTCTCCTTCAGCGTGTCCATCGGCGCCCAGAAGCCCTCGTGACGCTGGGCGAGCAGCTCGCCGCGGGCCATCAGCCGCTCGAAGGGGGCGCCCACGAGGTCCTCGCCGGGACGCAGCTCGTCGAGCACCTCGCGGCGCATGACGAAGTAGCCGCCGTTGATCCACATCTCCGACCGGGCGACGTCGTGGATGCCGGTGACGAGCCCGTCGGGCTGCATCGAGACGACGTGGAAGCTGTAGCTCGGGCGCACCGCCAAGAAGCTCGCCGTCGAGCCCGCGCGCTTGGCGGTCTCGATCATCTGCGGCAGGTTCGCGTCGGTGAGCGTGTCGCCGTAGTTGGCGAGGAACATCTCATCGTCGCGCAGGAGGTGCGACACCGCGCGGAGCCGCTCGCCGATCGAGGCGCCCAGCCCGGTGTCCACGCAGGTGATGTTCCAGTTGTGGATGTCGGTCTTCAGCAGGTGGACGCGGGCGCCGCCCTCGGAGAGGACGAAGTCGTTGGCCAGGGCCTCGTTGTAGCTGAGGAAGAACTGCTTGATGACCTCGGACCGGTAGCCGAGGCAGAGGATGAAGTCGGTGAAGCCGAAGTGCGCGTAGTACTTCATCACGTGCCACAGCACCGGCCGGGTGCCGATGGGGATCATCGGCTTGGGCGCGACCTCAGAGGCCTCGCGCATGCGCAGCCCCTGGCCGCCGCAGAAGATCACAACCTTCACAGGACCGTCACCTCCGGAATCGGAATCACGAACCGCGCGCCCCACTCGCGCGCGTGCTCCAACTGGGCAGAGATTTCCTTGGCCAGGTTCCACGGCAGGATCACGATGTAGTCCGGCCGCGCCTCGTCGATCGCCTCCGGGGCAAGGATCGGGATGTGCGTCCCGGGCAGGAACTGGCCCTGCTTGTACGGGTTGCGGTCGACCGTGAACTCGATCAGGTCGGTCCGGATCCCGCAGTAGTTCAGCAGCGTGTTGCCCTTGCCGGGCGCCCCGTAGCCGACGACGCGCTTGCCCTCGCGCTGGGCGGCGATGAGGAACTCCAGCAGCTTGAACTTGGTCTCCTTGACCTTGGCGGCGAACGAGGTGTGCGCCTCGAGCGTGTCGTAGCCGAGCGAGCGCTCGCGGGCCAGGAGTTCGACGACGGCCTGCGAGACGGCGTGGCGGCCGGTGTCGGCCGGCTGGGCGTAGATGCGCAGCGACCCGCCATGGCTGGCGAGCTCGTCGACGTCGAACACCTCGAGTCCGTGAGCGGCGAGCACCGTCCGCGCGGTCAGCAGCGAGAAGTAGGAGAAGTGCTCGTGGTAGATCGTGTCGAACTGGTTGGACTCGATCAGCCGCAGCAGATGGGGCACCTCGATCGTGGCCACGCCCTGCGGGGCGAGCACCATCGAGATGCCGCCGACGAAGTCGTTGAGGTCGGGGACGTGGGCCATGACGTTGTTGGCGGCGAGCAGGTCGGCGCGACGGCCTTCGGCGACGAGCCGTCCGGCGAGCTCGCGCCCGAAGAACTCGACGATCGTCTCCACGCCCCGCTCGCGGGCGGCGACCGCGACGTTGGCGGCGGGCTCGATGCCGAGCGCCGGGATGCCGCGGGCGACGACGTGCTGGAGCAGGTAGCCGTCGTTGGAGGCCAGCTCCATGACGAGGCTGTCGCGCCCGAGCGCGAAGCGCTCGACCGCCATCTCGACGTAGCGGCGGGCGTGCTCCACCCATGAGTCCGAGTAGGACGAGAAGTACGCGTACTCGGTGAAGATGTCCGACGCCGAGACGAACTGCTCCAGCTGAACGAGCAGGCAGCGCTCGCAGACGCGCGCGTGAAGCGGATAGAACGGCTCCATCGCGTTGACCCGCTCGGGCGGGACGTAGCTCTCGCACAGCGGCGACATGCCGAGGTCGACGAGGGTGCGGCGAAGGGGAGCCGAGCAGAAGCGGCAGGCGGCGTCGGTGCCGACGCCGGCGGTGGTCGGGAGCGGTGCGGTGGTCGTCGCGTTCATGTCAAAACAACGCGGCGTGAGCGGCAGAACTTTGTCGGTCCTTTCCGCCGGGCGCGGGGCGCGCCGACGGACGCCCGCCGCGCGCTCCCTAGATGTGGCGCAGGACCGGCCCGGGCAGCAGCCAGCTCGCCGCCCAGCCGCCGAGCACCCGCGCCGAGGGGCGCAGCGACAGCGCCGCCCGCAGATGCGAGCGGGCGTCGCGGCGCGACCCCCGGTGCAGCGCCGCCCGGCCGATCGACCACTGCCAGCCGGCGAGCAGCGCCTGCAGCTCGTCGCGGCACTGGTCATAGCCGGGCTCGCGCAGCATCGCCTCGCCGACACGGACCGCGCAGAGCAGGTTGTCGACCGGCTGGGCCGCGAAGTCACTGGACGCGTGCGCCCGGCAGTAGACGAGCCGCTCGGGGCAGTGGTAGGCGCCGAGGCCGGTGCTCGCCAGGAGGTGGAAGGTCCAGAAGTCCAGCGCGGGGCCGACCTGCGCCGGGTAGGCCTCGACCGGCAGCCGATCGCGCCGGAATGCCGAGCCGGGCAGCGGCACGCTGCCACGCACGACGAGGGGGTGAAACGGACGATGGGCTCCGGGCGCGAGCGTGTCCCGGCCCCGGGTGGCGGTCAGCCGGCGGCTCCCCTCGGGATCGATCGTGCCGCCGGCGTCGACCTCCCACGCCTCGGCGAACGCGACCGCAAGGCCGTCGTCGGCGACCAGCGGCGGGATGATCGTCGCGAGCAGGCGCGGATCCCACCAGTCGTCATCGTGCAACGGCGCCACGAACCGACCGCGGGCGGCGCCGAGCGCGTTGCGCCAGTTGTCGAGCAGCGAGGCGCCCGGGGCCTCGAGCCACCGGACCCGCGGGTCGCCGACCTCGGCGGCGAGCTCGCGCGTGTCCTGCAGGCGTCCGTTGTTGGAGACGACGACCTCGAGGTCGCGCCACTCGCCGTCGAGCACGCTGCACAGCGCCTGGCGCAGCCACGCCGGGCGGTTGTGCGTGGGCAGCAGGACGCTGACGGTCGGTGCGCTCATGGCGCGGGCGCTATCCGCCGCAGGGCGCAACGATCCGCTCGGACATCGCCGCGACCTCCTCGGGACTGACGCGCTCCAGCCATACCTCGCGCCAAAAGGAGTAGGTCTTGCGCGTGCACAGGCGGTGATAGTCGGCCCGGCAGACGACATCCTGGAGCACGACGCAGTCGGTCTTCAGCTCGATCATCGTGCCCGTCTGCTCGTTGAGGATACGGTTGACCCGCGCGTGCACCCGGGCTATCTGGCCGAAGTAGTTCGTCATCTCGGGATCGAAGCTCAGGCCGCGGTTGCAGTTGCGCTCGTCGAGCGTGGCCATGATCTCGTCGCGGGTCTTGATCCGCACCCACTCGCCGACCTCGAGGTCGAGGCGGTCGCTCGGCGTCGTCCCGACGGGCAGCCGGCCGTGGACGAACGGGTAGTAGCGCCCGCCCTGGATCGGCTTGTGGTCGGGGAGCAGCCGATCGTTGACCATCTGCCAGAAGTTGAAGAAGTCGATCACGCCGGTGCGGACGACCTTGCGCGCGCTCCAGTTGCGGGCATCCTGGACGTACTGGCTGAGATCGCGGCGGCTGAGCATCGGTCCGCAGCGCACGAGCTCGGTCGCCTGGCAGGTGTAGGTCGGCTCCGCCTCGGCGGTCGCCGGCTGCACGATCGCGGCCGTCTGCAGGCGCGCGAGCATCGCGTCACGGGCGTCGCCGTCGTCGGCCGGCGGCGACTGGGGCGGCGCCTGGGGCTCCGGGGCGGGCGCGGGCCCGGCTGCCGGGGCGGAGGCGGTCGCGGCCGGGCGGCGCCCGCGGCGTCGCGGTTGGGAGCGCTCGAGCCACGCCTCCTTCCAGTAGGTCAGGCAGGCGGCCTGGCAGCCGCCGTGCGCGGCGCCGTCGCAGCGCACGCCGCTCAGGTGGACGGTGCGCTCCAGCTTGCGGATCCGGTAGTAGCTGTCGCAGGTCTTGTCGGCCCGCGTGTCGACGGTCATGACGCGCCCGCACCAGCGGGCCATCTCGGGCATGAAGGGCAGGCCCTCGAGGCGTCCCTGCTCGTCGAGGGTGCGCGAGATCTCCTCGAGGCTGCGCACCCGGACGCGTTCGCCGGGACGCAGGTGCAGCGCGGTGAGCGAGCCGGCAGTCGCGGACGGGACGGTCTGTGTCGATTCGTATGTGACCGTCATCGCTCTAACAACGAGGTCATGTCGGGCATTCTGACAACGACACCGGGGTCAGCGCGGCAGGACGACCTCGCGCCGGTGGGTGCGATAGGCGCGGTAGGCGCGTCGCACGGCCACGCGCCCCGCCGGACCGCGCGAGGCGGTGCGCAGCACTGCGGCGACCGCGCGCAGCCGGTTGGCGGGGGTCGGCTGATAGCGGAGCCCGTGCGCCAGCGCGGCGAAGATGTGAGCCGCGACGGCCTCCTGGGCCTCGGCGGCGGACGGCGCGCCGCGGCCGTCGCCGGCGCCCGAGCGCAGCACGTCGGTGCCGCAGAGGCGGCGGATCCGATAGCCGAGGCGGTGCAGGCGGCTGCCGAACTCGAGGTCGCAGGCGCCGCAGGCGAAGGCCTCGCAGAAGACGATGCCCGCGCGGAACAGGCGGGCGGGATAGATCGTCGAGCCGCCGCTGATCGACCACGGCGCGGCGCACTCGCCGATCACCCAGATCGCCTCGGGATCGCGCGCGACGGCCTGCTCGCAGTGGCGCCAGTGGCGGGGCGGGACCGCCTGGCCCTCGTCCATCATCCGCACGTGGGTGCCGCGGCAGTGGCGGGCGGCGGCGTTGCGATTGGCGGGCAGGCCGTGGCGCGAGGCGCGCAGATAGCGGCAGTCGAACTCCTGGGCGAGCGCGAGGACGCGGGCGGCGAAGTCGGGCTCGGAGTCGTCGGCGACGACGATCTCCCACGGCTGGCGGTCCTGGGCGCGCAGCGACGCGAGCGTGCGGCGCAGCGCCGGGGGGCGGTTGCGGCTGACGATGGCCACGCTGATCCGCGTGGCCTCCGTCGTGCGAAGGAGGTCTGACGCGACGCGGGGGCGCTCAGAGAGCGGCGCCATCGGTCGACCGCAATGCGGCGGCACGGACGTGGTGCAGCGCGGCGGGCGTCATCCGCTCGAGCCACACCTCGCGCCACATCGGGTAGGTGCTGCGGGCGCAGAGCCGGTGCAGCTCGGCGCGGTGGACGACGCCCTCGAGCGTGATGCAGTCCGAGGTGATCTCGTTCAGGGTGCCGTCGCGCTCGTCGACGAGGCGGGTGACTCGCGAGCGGACGCGGGCGACACGGCCGCAGTGGCGGGCCATCTCGGGATCGAAGGCCAGCCCGCGGTTGCGGTTGGCGTCGTCGAGCGTGGCGGCGATCTCCTGCGGGCTGCGGACCCGCACCCATTCGCCGGGGCGCAGGCCGAGTGCCACCGACGGCGTCTGCCCGGGCGCCAGGCGGCCCTGCACGAACGGGTAGGGCAGGCCGTCGCGGATGAGCGGATGCGCCGGCACCCAACGCCGGTTGACGCGCTGCAGGAGGTTGAAGGCGTCGATCGCGCCCGCGCGCGCCACGCTGAGCAGGCCCCAGTTGCGGACGTCGCGCGGGTACTGGCGCAGGTCGGTGCGGGGCAGCAGTGCCCCGGCGCGGCGCAGCTCGGTCGCCTGGCAGCGGAACACGAGCTGGCCGTCGGTGCGCCGGCAGGAGACGCTCGCCGCCGTCAGCCGGTCCAGCGCGCGCTTGCCCGGGAAGACGTCGGGCCGCCGGCCCTCGACGGTCGTTGGCGGGCCCGGATCCTCACCATCGTCGTCCGGCGCGAGGCGGGCGTCGGGCACGCGGCCGTCGTCCGTCGCGAGGCGGGCGTCGGGCAAGCGGCCCTCGATCACGCGCGCCAGCCACGCCTCCTTGAAGTACAGAAGGCAGGCGGCCTGGCAGCCGCCGTGCGCGGCGCCGCTGCAGCGCGCGGCGGTCAGCTGGACCGTCTGCTCCAGGCGCCGAGCCTCGTAGGAGCTGTCGCACGTCTTGTCGGCGCGCTTGTCGACGATCATGACGCGGCCGCAGTGGCGCGCCATCTCGGGCATGAAGGGCAGCCCGTCGAGGCAGCCGCGCTCGTCGAGCGTCTCGACGATCTCGTCGAGGCTGCGGATCCGCACGACGTCGCCGGGCCGCAGGTGAAGCGGCTGCGGGATGAGGCTCAGCCGCGGCGGGGCGTCGCCGCCCGGGCGGGCAACGGCGAGCGCGGTCGCCGGCGGCACCGCGGCCGGCGGCGGCACCGCGACCGGC
>JAFAYV010000061.1 GCA_019240115.1 Solirubrobacterales bacterium
TCGGGCCCAAGAGTCCACATCGACGGCCCGGTTTGGCACCTCGATGTCGGCTCGTCGCATCCTGGGGCTGAAGTAGGTCCCAAGGGTTGGGCTGTTCGCCCATTAAAGCGGTACGCGAGCTGGGTTCAGAACGTCGTGAGACAGTAGACCATTGCTGTCTATAAATCTGGCTATATGCTGGAAACTCCGAGTATCCCGCACTACTTGTTCCGTCCGGAATCGGACGGGACAGTGACAATGTGACGGGTGCGGACAATCAGCAGGAAAGGCTGGATGGCGCTTTGCCATTCAGAATCCTCAGAGACTGTACGCCAGACTGGATAGATGCATCCTGAAGATACAGTCCGAGCTGCATGGCGACATGCAGAGTCAGGCAGAAATGACCTGGCCCCCGATTGCGGAGTGATCGGGAGTAACAAGACTGTCGGTCCCTATCTGCCGTGGGCGTTGGAGAGTTGAGAGGATTCGTCCCTAGTACGAGAGGACCGGGATGAACGCACCTCTGGTGTATCTGTTGTCCTGCCAAGGGCACTGCAGGTTAGCTACGTGCGGATCGGATAACCGCTGAAAGCATCTAAGCGGGAAGCCGGCCTCGAGATGAGCTCTCCCATCCCCTTGAGGGAGTAAGACTCCTGGAAGATCACCAGGTTGATAGGCCAGATCTAGAAGGGTGGTAACACCTGTAGGAGACTGGTACTAATGAGTCGAGGGCTTGACGGAATTTGATATCCGTATATTGGCGCTGTGTGGTTTTGAAGGCCCGCGGGGGGCGCGGTCTCTGACAAGTCTCCGGTGGCTATGGCGAGGGGGAAACACCTCTTCCCTTTCCGAACAGAGCCGTTAAGCCTCTCAGCGCCGATGGTACTTGGCCCGCAAGGGCCCGGGAGAGTAGGTCGCCGCCGGTTCTTTCTGTCGGTATCGCCCCGTCTGCTTGTGCAGGCGGGGCTTTGGCGTTTTTGGGGTGGCTGTCGGCGGTGGGGTGGGGTGGCTGTCGGCGGCATGCTCCGCGCGTCGCGCCGGTCCCCGCGACTGGGGGCGCGACGCGGTGTCGGGGCGCAGGCGACTCAAGGGGACTGGCGGCGACGCGGGAGCACGCCGCCGACGCCCATCCGTTTGGTTGCCCTTTCACCCGCCTGGTTGGCAGCGCCTGCGTCATCCGCGGCGTGTGCTTCGTCTGCGGGCCGCCGCGGGCGGAGAACCTCCTCGGCGCCAGCGCCTCCGCGCCTCCTGAGCCGGGCGGGCGCGGTCGACCGGCGAGCGCCGCGGGGCTCACCGGCAGCGCCCGGGTCTCGGGAGTCGCACCCCAGAGGCGACGGGGTGGACGATGGCCGATCGGCACAAGCTTGTGTCGCCGATACCGAGGCACCGCCACGCGCCCCCAAGGAACGCGCTGTGCCGAGCGGGCATGCGTCCGACCCGGCGCCATTCGCGCCGAAAGCCGGAGAACCGGGCAGCGGCTAGACCAGGCGCTCGATGGTCAGACGGCGGGTCCCGCGCGGCGTCTGCACCTCGACGGTCTCGCCCGCCACGTGGTCGAGGAGGGCCTTGGCGACGGGCGACTCGGCGGAGAGCTTGCCCGCGCTCCGGTCGGCCTCAGTGGCGCCGACGATCGTCCAGGTCTGGACCTTGCCGGTGCGCTCGTCGCGGACGTCGGCGGAGCGTCCGAACGCGAAGGTGTCGCCGCGGACGTCGGCGGTGTCGACCACGACCGCCCGGCGCAGGCGCTCGCGCAGGCGCAGGATGCGCGTCTCCAGGTGGGCCTGGTCCTCCTTGGCGGCGTGGTACTCGGCGTTCTCCTTCAGATCGCCGTGGCCGCGCGCGGTGAGGATGCGCTCCGCGATGTCGCGTCGCGCCACCGTCTCCAACTCGGCGAGCTCGGCCTTGAGGTCGACCAGGCCGGCCTCGGTGATCGGTTCGCCGCCGCTGTCTGATGCCGTCATCCGGACATATTGGCAGACGACCCAGTGCTGGCCCAGAAGCGGCGCGCACGGCCGGTGAAGGTACGCCCGGCGGTCGCGCCCGCGGCGTTCAGACGCAGCCGTTGCCCCCGGGCGCGGGAAGGACGTCGGCCGTGACGCCCGTCGACGCGCGCCGGTAGGTCGCGTGGGCAGCGACGGCGAGTCGCGGACTGTAGGAGGTGTCGGGGACGCAGCCACCCTGGTGGAGGCCGCCGATCAGGCCGACGATCTCCAGCCCATGCGATGTCGCGCGCAGCCAGGGCGCGCCGCTCGTCCCGTTGACGTAGCCGCGGCAGTTGAAAGACGGAAAGCCGCCGGTGAGGTAGACCTTCGCCGTGCACGTGATCGGGTCGTTGGTCGTGCCGACGGGATACGCCGTAACCGAGACCGGCTGGCCCGCCCGCGCGGTCGAGCCGAGAGGGTAGCCGCCGGTGACCTGCTGGATGTCGGTCAGCCGGCCCCCGACGTCCTGCGGCGCGACGGTCAGGAACGCCACGTCGTCGTGCGGATCCTGGCCCTTGACCCAGCGCGGTGCGACATGCGCCGACGTGACCGTCCAGCGCCCGTACGGCGCATCACCGCCGTGCTCTCCGGGGGCGAACACCATGCCCGCGCCGCTGCCCGAGACACAGTGAGCGGCGGTGATCAACGTGTTGCCGCGTGGGCTGTCGACGACGCTCGCGCTGCATCCGTGCTCGGTGGTCTCGGCGCTGGCGTACAGCGCGCCGATCGCCGGCAGCCCGAGCGTCAGGGTCGACCTGGGCATCGCCGCGGACGCCTTGCCGTGCCCGGCGGCCCGCAGCTTGAGCGCGAGCGCCGTGGCCGGCAGCACGAGGCCGACCGCCACCGCTGCCACCACGCCGAGGACCCTGGGATTGACCATCACGGTGACGATCGTAGGAGCCAAGTGTCAGCTGAATGTCAGCTGGACGGATTTCCTACAAAGTTCGTACGCAAGTCTTACGTAACCTCCGAATGACACCGGCGCGTGGACGTCCGGCGCGTGACCCGCGGTCATCGCCATCGCCTGAGCAGAGGACGGAGGTCTGAGCGAGGCCGGCCACTGCCGTCTGAGCGTTGACCACGGCCAAGGACGGCCTGACCCAGGAGACGTTGGGAGCCGGAGCGGGCCCGCCAGGGCGGTGAGGGTGTCAGCCGAGCGCTCGGAGGCGAAATCCAGGCCGACCGTCTCCGTGACCGAGGCGGTCACGTTTCGCCCGTCGGGACCCGTGGCCGGTGCCGGCGGCTGGCAGCATGCGACGAGTGCAGGCTCTGATCCGCTTCCTGCGTGCCAACCCACAGGTGTTCGCGCTGCTGGTCATCTGCGTCGTGCTCGGCCTGGGGACGTTCATCGCGGTGCTGATCGCGATCGCCGGCTCGGGTTCGAGCACGCCCAGCGGCGAACCCTCGGGCGCGGTCGCCCCGCTGACCGCGCTCATCGCATCGCGGGTTGGCACGGCGAGCCGCTCGACGACCACGCTCCCCGGAGGAGCCCGCCGCTCCGAGGCGACGCGGCGCTCAGCCAACGCGGTCGCGCGGGGAGGAGCCCGCCGCTCCGAGGCGACGCGGCGCTCAGCCAACGCGGTCGCGCGGGGAGGCGCCGGGCGCGGAGCGGACGGGCGACAGACAGTGCGGGGGGCTCGGCGGGACCGACCCTGGGCGGCGTCGGCGCTCGAGCCGGACCGAGCGGCGGTGAGGATGGGGCGCAGGGGCCTCAGGCGGGTCGCCGAGCACGTCGTCGAGCACGTCGCCGAGCACGTCGTCGAGCGCCTCGTCGAGGGCGGCCAACCAGCTCCGCAAGCGGCTTGTCGAGGGGCGGAACATATGTTCGAGAGAGTAGGGTGGCCCTCGGACGGAACGGCCCTTCTGCACAGGGGATTGCACCCGCCGCCGGATGTGCTCGGCAACGCGGCACGATCCTCGGCCTGAGACATCCACAATGGCGGCCGTCTCGTAAGGGATCCGCTACTGGGGCACGACGGTGATCGAGCACCGCGAGCCGCCCCAGGCGCCGGCGCCGAGCTCAGGCTCGTCGACGTGGTCGGCGTTCAGGCGCCGAGCGAGGACCACACCTCGAGCTTGGTGGCGATGCGCTGCACGACCGCGGTGGTGAACTCGGTCGTGCCGGCGTGGCCGCCGAGATCGGGCGTCCGGATGCCGCCGCCGACCGCCTCGAGCGCGCCCTCATAGATCGCCCGCGACGCGCGCTCGCAGGCGCTCCCGTGGCGCTCCGCCGCGTGGCGAAGCAGGGCGCCGCAGGCGAGGATCATCGCCAGCGGGTTGGCGAGGTCCTTGCCCTGCAGCGCTGGGGCGGTGCCGTGCGGCGCTTCGGCCATCGCCACCGTCGTGTCGTAGCGCTCGTCGAAGGCGAGCAGGACCGATTCGGCGCCGGCGATCGAGCCGAACATCGGCAGCACGAGATCCGAGAGGCAGTCGCCGTCGCGATTGAGCGCCGGGATGACCAGCGGCGCGTCGGTGGCGCCCGAGAGCAATCCGGCGTAGGTGGCGTCGATGAGCACCGGCTGATAGGCGACCTCGGGATGGCGGGCGGAGGCGGCGTCGAGCTCCTCCTTGAGCATGCCCTCGTAGACGGGGGAGACCGTCCACTTCGGCCCGCCGTAGACGCGGGCGCCCATCGTGAGGGCCGCCCGGAAGGCGTATTCGGCGACGCTGCGGCAGGTCGAGCGGGTGATGCGCTCGGTCCGCAGCGCGATCTCATCGGCAGCGCCGGGGTCTCCTTCGCGGGTCTCGGCGGCTCCGTAGGCGTCGTCGACCGCCATCCGCACGACCGAGATCGGATGGTGGACGCCGGCGATCGGCGCGACGCCGGGCAGGCGGCGCCCGGTGCGGACGATGACCTTCCCGTCGACGCGCTCGCGAAGGATTCGGTTCGGCGAGCCGACGTCGCCGGCGCCCTCGGGCGTGATCGTGGCGGCCTTGAGCCCGAGGCCGGAGGCACGCATCGCCTCGGCCGCCTCCTGCACCACCTCGTTGGCCGTGCGGCGCCGGTTCTCCAGCGAGAGGTCGACGCGCTCGAGCTCGAGCTCGAGTCCGAGCAGGCTCGGGTCAAGGACGCACAGCGACTGCTCGAGCAGCTCCTGACCGGTCTCGTCGCCCTCCATGACGACGATCCGGATCACGCCCACCTCCCGGCCTCGGCGCCGCGCCCGCGGGCGACGCGCCGCGTCATTCGCCGGCCGTGGCCGTCGCCGGCTCGCCCTCACGGGGCAGCAGCTCGCCGGCGCGCTCGCGCAGCGCGGCGATGACGAGCGTCAGGTGCTCGTCGAAGTCGACGCCGAGCTCCTCGGCGCCGCGCCGGATGTCGTCGCGACTGACGGCGGCGGCGAACGCCGGGGTCTTCATCTTCTTCTTGACCGACTTCGGGGTCATCCCGTCCAGCCCCGCGGGGCGAACGTACGCGCAGGCGAGCACGAACCCCGACAGCTCGTCGACCGCGAACAGCGCCTTCTCCATCGGCGTGTCGCGCGTGACGCCGAGATAGGACGCGTGCGAGGCGACGGCGCGGATGAGCGGCGCGGGATAGCCCCGGGCCTCGAGCTCCTTCAGCGCGTACCGCGGGTGTCCGGTCCGCAGGTCGGGGTAGCGCTCGTAGTCGAGGTCGTGCAGCAGGCCGGTCAGCCCCCAGAGCTCGACGTCGCCGTCAAACCGGGGCGCGTAGGCGCGCATCGCCACCTCGACGGCGAGCATGTGGCGGCGCAGCGAGTCCGACTCGGTCCATGCGCAAAGCAGGTTCCACGCCTGGGCTCGCGAATGCTCCGCCATGGCCGTTACCCTAGCTCAGAGCGACGGGGCGACCCGGCTCGTGGCGACCGCGCCCGGCCCCCCGCCGACCTCCGGTTCGCATCCACCAGCTAGTCTGACGGGCGCCCGCACTGCCCCTGCGACCACAACGAGGCCGATCCCGTTGGAGAAGTTCGTCATCGAGGGCGGCGTGCCGCTGTCGGGCACGATCACGCCCTCCGCTAACAAGAACGGCGCGCTGCCGATCCTCGCCGCGTGCCTGCTCACCGAGGACCAAGTGATCCTGCGCAACGTGCCGAGGATCGCCGACGTCGAGGCGATGGTCACCCTGCTCGGCACCCTCGGCGCGGGCGTCGAGTGGCTCGGGCCCGCAGAGGTGGCGATCGACGCCTCGACGGTCGATCGCAACGACGTCGATCCCGACCTCGCCGAGCGGATCCGCGCCTCGTTCCTGCTCGGCGGCCCGCTGCTCGCCCGGTTCGGCCACGCGCGCATGCCGCCGCCCGGCGGCGACGTGATCGGCCGCCGGAGGCTCGATCCCCACCTCGACGCGTTCCGGGCGCTCGGCGGCACGGTCGAGCTCGATCACGGCGAGATCGTCCTTGACGCGCCTGCGCTCGGGCTGCGGCCGTGCGACTTCCTGATGGACGAGCCGTCGGTGATGGCGACCGAGAACGCTCTCATGGCCGCCGCGCTGACTCGCGGGACGACCGTGATTCGCAACGCGGCCTCCGAGCCCCACGTCCAGGACCTGGCCCGGATGCTGCAGTCGATGGGCGCCCCGATCGACGGGATCGGTTCCAACGTCATGACCGTGCACGGCCAGGGGCGGCTGCGCGGCTGCACGCACGACATCGCCCCCGACCACATCGAGATCGGCTCCTTCATGGCGCTGGCCGCGGTCACCGGCGGCGAGCTCGTGGTCAAGGACACCGTCCCCGACGACCTGCGGATGATCCGGCTCGTGTTCGCGCGGCTCGGGCTGCGCACCGAGCTCAGCGGCCGCGACGTCATCGTCCCCGGTCAGCAGGAGCTCGTCATCCGCAACGACCTCGGCGACCACAAGCCCAAGGTCGAAGACGGCCCGTGGCCGGCCTTCCCGGCCGATCTGACGAGCATCGCGCTCGCGCTGGCCACGCAGTCGCGCGGGTCGGTCATCATTCACGAGAAGATGTTCGAGAACCGCCTGTTCTTCACCGACAAGCTGGTCAACATGGGCGCCGAGATCATCATCTGCGACCCCCATCGGGCGATCGTCGACGGCCCGCGGCCGCTGCGCGGCGCGCGGGTCGAGTCGCCCGACATCCGGGCCGGAATGGCGATGCTGATGGCCGCCCTGTGCGCCGATGGCACGACCGAGATCGGCAACATCCGCCAGATCGACCGGGGCTACGAGCGAATCGACGAGCGCCTGCGCGAGCTCGGGGCCCGGATCACCCGGTTGGAAGACGCGCCCCTGATGGCGTGAGCGCTGACGCCGGCTCGGTCCCCGCGGTCGGCGAGCCCCGGCGCAACGACGGCCGAGCGCCGCCGGCGCGGGAGCGGATCCCCTCGGGGACGCGCGACGTGCTCCCCGACGAGATGCGCGAGGTGCGGGCGGTCACCGACCGCATGCGGGCGGTGTTCGAGCGCTCGGGGTTCGGAGAGGTGTACACGCCGGCGCTCGAGTTCGAGCAGACCTTCGAGCGGGCGAACATCGGCACCGCGGCGCCCGCCTACCGGATGTTCGACGAGCAGGGCGCGGTGCTCGTGCTGCGGCCCGACATGACGATCCCGATCGCGCGCCTGGTGGCGACTCGCTACACCCACGTCGACCCGCCGCTGCGCTTCTGCTACACCGCGCACGCCTATCGCGGCGTGCGCCCGCAGCGCGGGCAATCGCGCGAGTTCCTGCAGTCGGGCGTGGAGCTCGTGGGGGTTCCCGGAGCGGCCGGGACCGCCGAGGTGCTCGACGTGCTGTGCGCCGCCCTCGACGCCGCAGGGCTGCAGAACTATCGCGTCGGGCTCGGCGACGCGTCCCTGTTCCCGTCACTGCTGACCACGTTCGGCGTCGCCGCCGGACGCCAGGAGGTGATCCTCACCGAGCTCGCGGCCGGCGACTTCGTCGGGGTCGATCAGGAGGTGCGGGCGCTCGGCCTGCGCAAGGACGATGCCGAGCTGCTGCTGCGCCTCGCGCGCACGCGCGGCGGCCCCGAGGTGCTCGACGGCCTCGAGCGGCGCCTGCACGACGCGCTGGCCGGCATGCGCGAGGTCCACGCCCGGCTCGCTCCCGAGGTAGCGACGCGGATCATCTTCGATCTCGGGCTCGTGCGCAGCCTCGGCTACTACACGGGGGCGGTGTTCGGAGTCTACGACCCGGCCTACGGCGTGCCGCTCGGCAGCGGCGGGCGCTACGACGAGCTGCTGGGGTCCTTCGGACGCCCGCTGCCCGCGGTCGGGTTCGCGATCAACGTCGAGCGCCTGCACATCGCGCTGACCGGCGAGGAGCGGAGCCGGCGAGCGTGAGCGCGGTGAGCGACCTGCGCATCGCCGTCCCGCGGGGTGCGCTCTTGCACGATACGCTTGACCTCCTTGACCAGCTGGGGATCGACACGCGCGAGGTGCGCGACAACGACCGCAAGCTGCTGTTCGAGGACGCCGGGATCGTGACCATGCGACCGTCCGACGTGCCGACCTACGTCGAGGCGGGCGCCGCCGACCTCGGCGTCACCGGCAAGGACGTGCTGATGGAGCAGTCCGAGCGCGAGGTCTACGAGCTGATGGACCTCGGCTACGGCCGCTGCCTGATGGTGCTCGCCGGCGAGGCCGGGGAGGACCGAGCGGCCGAAGCGCTGCGCCGGCTCGGCGTCGTGCGCATCGCGACCAAGTACCCCCGGGTCGCCGCCCGCCACTTCCTCGCGACCGGACGGCAGGCCGAGATCGTCGAGGTCAAGGGCTCGGTCGAGCTGGCGCCCCTCACCGGGCTCGTCGAGGCGATCGTCGACCTGACCGCGACCGGCACGACCCTGCGCGAGAACGGGCTCGTCGTCCGCGAGGAGATCGCGGTCTGCACGGCCCGCCTGATCGCCAATCCCGTCGCCCACAAGCTGCGCGCGCGGCAGATCGACGGACTCCTGGAGCGACTGGGTGCGGTGTGAGCGGCTGACCCTGTCCGGTGGCCCGGCCGCGCTCGCCGCCGAGCTGCGCGAGCTGGTGCCGCCGCCCGAGAGCGTGCGGGAGACGGTCGCCGAGATCATCGCCCGCGTGCGTGCGTCGGGCGACGACGCGCTGCGCTTCTACACCCGCGAGCTCGACACCGGCGGCTCGACCCCGTCGGCGCTGCGGGTGCCCGACGCCGAGCTCGACACCGCCGCCGAGCGGCTCTCCGACGAGCTGCGCGCGGCCCTGCGCC
This sequence comes from Solirubrobacterales bacterium, assembly GCA_019240115.1. Lineage (GTDB taxonomy): Bacteria > Actinomycetota > Thermoleophilia > Solirubrobacterales > Solirubrobacteraceae > Palsa-465. The sequence continues at coordinate 9,112 of JAFAYV010000061.1, forward strand.
TCGCGGTCGGCAACGTCATGCGCGTCGCCGAGCCGATGGTCACCCGCGATCAGACCGTCGGCTTCGACGGCCACGACGTGCGCCTGCGCGAGGTCGCCGTCGACCGCGCCGCGATCTACGTGCCGGGCGGTCGGGCTCCGTATCCCAGCACCGTCGTCATGGGCGTCGTCGCGGCCCGCGTCGCCGGCGTGCGCGAGATCGCGGTCTGCTCGCCGCCGGGCTCCGACGGGGAGCTCGACGCGACCGTGCTCGGGGCCTGCCGCCTCGCGGGCGCCTCGGTCGCCTACCGCATGGGCGGCGCGCAGGCGATCGCCGCGCTCGCCTACGGCAGTGAGACCGTGAGCGCGGTCGACGTCATCGTCGGACCCGGCAACCTCTACGTGCAGGAAGCCAAGCGGCAGGTCGTCGGGCACGTCGGCATCGACGGCTTCGCCGGTCCGAGCGACCTCATCCTCGTCGCCGCGGCGCCCGCCGAGGAGCTCGACGCCGAGGCGCTGGCGCTCGACCTGCTCGCCCAGGCCGAGCACGGAGCGGGCTCGATCGTCATCGCGATCTCCGACTCGGGCGAGCTGCTCAACGCCTTCGCGGAGCGGATCGAGTCGGCGCCGGACACCGAGGCGGTCGTCCGCCTCGTCCAGGTGTCCGAGCTCGAGCAGGCCCTTGGCATCAGCGAGGCGTTCGCGCCCGAGCACCTGCAGCTCGCGGGCGCGGGGGCCGAGGCGCTCGCCGACCAGGTGCGCCACGCCGGATGCGTCCTCGTCGGCGCGGCGAGCGGCACCGCGTTCGCCGACTACGTCGCCGGGTCCAACCACGTCCTGCCGACCAACGGCGCGGCGCGCTTCGCCTCGGCGCTGTCGCCGCATCACTTCCGCCGGCGGATCAGCGAGGTGCGGATCGGCGAGGGGGCGAGCGCGCTCGCGCGAGCCGCCGCGCCGCTGGCCCGAGCCGAGGGCTTCGAGCTGCACGCCGAGTCGATGGAGGCGCGCATCCACGACAATGACGGGGCATGAGAGCGCCCGACGCCGAGGTCCCGACCGACCGCCGCGCCGCCGAGATCGACCGCCGCACCGCCGAGACCGACATCCACGTCGCGCTCGCGCTCCCCGGCGGCGGGGAGGGCGAGCGCGACACCGGCATCGGGTTCTTCAACCACATGCTCGACCTGCTCGCCCGCCACGGCCGCATGTCGCTGACCGTGCGCGCCCGCGGCGACCTGTCGACCGGCGGACACCACACCGTCGAGGACGTCGGGATCTGCGTCGGCCAGGCGCTCGATCGCGCGCTCGGCGACCGGGCGGGGATCTTCCGCTATGGACAGGCGACGGTGCCGATGGACGAGTCGCGGTCGTCGTGCGCGATCGACATCTCGGGCCGGGGACTCTGCGCGTTTGACGCATCGCTGCCGCCCGGGGCGATCGGGGACTTCGACTACGAGCTGACCGAGGAGTTCTTCCGCGCGCTCGCCAGCAACGCCCGGCTGACGCTGCACCTCACCGTCGAGGCGGGCACGAACGCCCATCACGTGATCGAGTCGCTGTTCAAGGCGTGCGCGCGGGCGCTGCGGATCGCGGTCGCGATCGACCCCACCGAGGCCAGCGTCCCGAGCACGAAGGGGACGCTCGCGTGACCCGCGTCGTCGTCGTCGACTACGGAATGGGCAATCGCCGCTCGGTGGTCAAGGCGCTCGAGCACGTCGGCGCCACCGTGACGGTCACGAGCGACGTCGGCCAGGTGCAGCTCGCCGCCGGGCTCGTCGTCCCCGGCGTCGGTGCGTTCCCGGCGGCGATGGACAGCCTCGATGCGCGGGGCCTGATCGCGCCGCTGCGCGCGGCGGCCGCGCGGGGCACGCCGATGCTCGGCATCTGCCTCGGCATGCAGCTGCTGCTCGAACGCTCGGTCGAGGTGGCGCCCACCGAGGGGCTGGGCCTCATCGCCGGCGAGGTGACCCCGCTGGCCACGGGCGGCCTGCGGGTCCCGCACATCGGCTGGAACGAGGTGTCCCTGCGGCGGCCGTCGCCGTTGACCGCCGGGATGCCGCCGGGCGGGACCGCCTTCTACCACGTGCACTCGTTCGCGGCGCGCCCGCGTGACGCCGCCGACGTGATCGCGACGACCACCTACGGCGAGGCATTCGCGACGATCGTCGGCCACGGCTCGGTGTTCGGGGTCCAGTTCCATCCCGAGAAGTCCTCGGCGCACGGGCTGGCGATGCTGCGGGCCTTCGTGGCGTTGTGTCGCGACTTCGCCGAGCCGGGGGCGGGGCGCCGCTCGGCGGCGCCGGCGCGTGCATGATCCTGCTGCCGGCGATCGACATCCTCGACGGCAGGGCGGTGCGCTTGGCGCGCGGCGAGTTTCACCGCCGCACCGAGTACGACTCCGACCCCGTCGACGCCGCGCGGCGTTGGGCGAGCGACGGTGCCCGGCGGCTGCACGTGGTCGACCTCGACGGCGCCCGGAGCGGCGCGCCGGTCAACCTCGCGCACGTCCGCCGGATCGTCGACGCCGTCGAGATCCCCGTCCAGGTCGGCGGCGGCCTGCGCAGCGGCGAGGCGGTCGACCAGGTGCTTGAGACGGGCGCCGAGCGGGCGGTGCTGGGAACCGCGGCGCTTCGCGACCCCGAGCTGCTGGAGCGCGCGCTCGCCGCGCACCCCGAGCGCATCGTCGTCTCGGTCGACGCCCGTCGGGGTCGCGTCGCCGCGGCCGGCTGGACCGAGCAGACCGAGATCGAGACCGAGACGGTGATCGCCCAGCTCGGGCGACGCGGGGCCTCGCGGTGGGTGTACTCGAGCATCGAGCGCGACGGGATGCTCGCCGGCCCCGATCTCGAGGAGGTGGCGCGGATCGCGCGCGCGGTTGCCGGGACGTTCGTCTACTCGGGCGGCGTCTCTACGCTCGACGACCTGCGCGCGCTCGCCGGCCTCGGTGAGCCGACGCTCGAAGGCGTGATCGTCGGCACCGCCCTGTACGAGCGACGCTTCGGCGTTGCCGAGGGCCAGGCGGCGCTCACGGCGGACGACTCCTGAGGGCGAGGCACTGCACTACAAGCGCGTCATCCCGTGTCTCGACGTCGACGCCGGGCGCGTGGTCAAGGGCGTCGGCTTCGTCAACCTTCGCGACGCCGGGGACCCGGTGGCGCTCGCCGCCGCCTACGACGCCGCCGGCGCCGACGAGCTCGTCTTCCTCGACATCACCGCCACCTCGGACAAGCGCGCGACGGTCGTCGAGCTCGCGCGCCGCGTGGCCGACGAGCTGTTCATCCCGTTCACGATCGGCGGCGGGATCCGCTCGGTAGCCGACGCCCAGGCGGTGCTCGACGCCGGCGCCGACAAGGTGTCGGTCAACTCCGCGGCGCTCCAGCGACCCGAGCTGATCGATGAGCTCGCACGACGATTCGGCGTTCAGTGCGTCGTGCTCGCGATCGACGCCAAGCGTCGGGAGGCCGCGAGCCCGGCGGGCGGCTGGGAGGCGTTCCTCGCCGGGGGTCGGACGCCGACGGGCCGCAACGCGGTCGCGTGGGCGAGCGAGGCGGTCGCCCGCGGGGCGGGCGAGATTCTGTTGACGAGCATGGATCGCGACGGCACCAACGTCGGCTACGACCTCGAGCTGACCGGCGCGGTCGCCGCGGCGGTCAACGTCCCGGTGATCGCCTCGGGCGGCGCGGGACGGATCGCGCACCTCGTCGACGCGCTGCAGGCGGGTGCCGACGCCGTGCTGTGCGCTTCGATCCTCCACTACGGGCAGCACACCGTGCCCGAGATCAAGCGACGCCTGCAGCGCGACGGGTTCGACGTTCGGCCCGCCGACTAGACCTGCTTTATGTCTCGGGTCCGACTGCCAGCCGGCCGCGCTCAGGCGGCCTCTTCCACGTAGCCGGCCGCGGCGCACGTATCGCAGTACGCGGCGGGCGGGACGCGAGGCTCGTAGCAGCCTGGACGACAGCAGGTGGACGAGCGCTTGGGCCGGCCCCGACCAATGCGGGCGGCGGCGGCATCCTTGAGCTCCTCGCGCATGCGATCGAGCTCTGCCGCGTGCTCCGCGCAGAACCGGCGGCCCTTCTCGGCCGGCTGCTGACAGTGGCTTCCACTACGACAACGCATAGAACTACAATGATAGCAGCCGGCCGGATGAACTGGCCGCCGCATGGGGCCCTCCACGCCCGTCCAGACGGGCGAAAACACCTTACCGCTGCTGGGTTCTCCGTTGGCTCGTACGGGTCGTCGCGCTCGGCGTCGGCTGCCGCGCCCGATCCTCGGGCGCGGCTGGCCGACCTCGTTGCGTCGACGCCGCCTGGTGCTGGCGCCCCGCGCGGGCGATCGCGCGTAGGGTCGCGCCCGAGCGCAGCTGGTAGACGGAGTTGTAGCCGACGAGGAAGATCGTCCGCCCGTCGGTCACCACCGGATTGAACGCGCCGTCGGGGAAGCTGAAGACCGGGCGGCCGGTCACCGCGTTAAGCCCGCTCGTCGTCTTGGAGCCGAGGTCGGAGAAGTAGACCACGCCGTCGACGACGGTCGCCGAGCCCGAGATCCGTCCGCCGGCGGCGTGGCGCCAGCGGATCGCGCCGGACTGCGCGTTGAACGCGTAGAGGTTGCCGTCGTAGGAGCCGATGTAGACGGTCGGCCCCAGACCGCTTGGGTCGGCGATCGCGGCCGACCCGTACACGTAGGCGCCGGTCGAGGTCGCCCAGGCGAGCGAGCCGGTGCGGGCGCCGAACGAGTACACCCGACCGTCGGTGTTGCCCAGGTAGACCCGACCGTAGGCGACCGCCGGCGTCGAGTAGAACTGGCCGGAGCCGAAGCCGAAGTGCGCGCCATTGGTGCCCACCGACCACAGCTGCATGCCGTTGACCGCGCGGACCGCGTAGACGCGCCCCGAGTAGTCGCCGAAGAACAGCACGCCGTCGACGAGCGCGGGGCCGCCCTTGATCGCGCCGCTGGCGTGATAGGTCCAGTACAGGTGGCCGTTGTCGACGTTGCGCGCGAACAGGTTCCCCGCCTGGTCGCCGTAGTACACGGTCTCGCCCGAGACGATCGGCGAGGACTCGCTGCCGGCGCCGACCGGCCGCGACCACAGCACCCGACCCCGGCGCATGTCGAGCGCGACGAAGCGGCCGCCGCCGGGCTTGGAGCCGTACGTGGAGAGCACCGGCATCAGCACCGCGCCCGCGCGCTGCGAGACCGCCGGGGAGGCGGCCGCCAAGGATCCGACGTGCCGCGCCCAGCGCACGGCGCCGGTGCGCAGGTCGATCGCCCGCGCCCAGCCGTTGTCGTCGAGGAGGTACATGCTCAGCCCGTCGATCACCGGCGGGAACTCGAGCAGCGCCCCGTCCTGGTAGCGCCAGCCGACGTGCAGCGGCGGCTTCAGCCACCAGGGGGCGTCGAAGAACCGGGTCCGCGCGGCGTTGTAGCCGTACCACGGCCAGGTCACGAGCTGGCCTTGCGTGCTTTGAGGTCGGCGCTGAGGTGGCGGCGAAGTCGAGGGCGGCCGGGTGAACTGCACGTCGGGGTGCGAGACGTTGCCCGGGGCGTGCAGGGCCACGGCCACGGCCACGCCGGCGCCGACCAGTGCAACGCTGGCTCCGGCGAGCCCCCAACGCAGCCACCGCCGCGCGAGGAGGCTTCGCATGGCGGCGAAGGTAAGCAGATCGCGCCCGGGCATCATGACCATGTGGACGAACGCCGGGGACCAGCCCTGCTCGCCGAGTTGTTCGCCGCGCCCGGAGCCGCCCACGTTCTGGCGCCGCTGCGCGGCGTCGACGGCGTCTATCTCGTCGGGGGCGCCGTCCGGGACCTGCTGCTCGGGCGCGAGACGCCCGTCGACTTCGACCTCGTCGCGGACCGCGACGTCGGCGAGATCGTCGCCAGGCTGGGGCCCACGACCCGCGTGCACGATCGCTTCGGGACCGCGACGGTCACCGTCGGCGGGCACCGTCTCGACCTCGCGCGCGCCCGGCGTGAGCGCTATCCGCGGCCTGGGGCGCTGCCCGAGGTGCAGCCCGCATCGCTGTTCGAGGACCTGCGCCGCCGCGACTTCACCGTCAACGCGCTCGCGCTCGGCCTGGCGCGGGGGGACCTGCATGCGGCGCCGCGCGCGTGCGCGGACCTCGAGGCCGGGGTCCTGCGGGTCCTGCACGACCTGAGCTTCGTCGACGACCCGACACGGCTGCTGCGTCTCGCGCGCTACGCCGCCCGGCTGCGCTTCGCGGTGGCGCCGCATACGGCCGCGCTCGCCGCGGCCGCGATCGACGCCGGATCGCTTGCGACGGTCAGCGGCGCCCGCCTCGGCGCCGAGCTGCGCCTGCTCGCCGCCGAGCCCGATCCGGTGACGGCGCTCGAGGTGCTCCGAGCACTCGGCGTCGACGCGGCGATCGCGCCGGGATGGGGGCTCGGCGATCCGGGCCTCGCGCGCCGCGCCCTCGAGCTCCTGCCGCCCGACGGCGATCGCGCCGTCACGGTCCTCGCCGCCGCCGGGCGGGCCGTCGCTGCCGACGTGCTCGGCGACCGCCTCGCCGAGCTGGCGTTTCCCGCGACCCCGCGCGAGGCGATCCTCGCCGCGGCCACCCGGGCGCCGGCGGTGGCGCGGGCGCTCGCCGCCGCGCGGCGCCCCTCGCAGATCGCCGTGGCCGTGGCCGACGCCGCGCCCGAGGTCGTAGCGCTCGCCGGCGCGCTCGGCCCGGTCGACGCGGCGGCGCGGTGGCTGTCGCAGCTGCGCCACGTCGCCCTGGCGATCGACGGCGCCGACCTCGTCGCCGCCGGGGTGCCGCCCGGCCCGCCGATCGGCGCGGGACTGGCGGCGGCGCGGGCGGCCAAGCTCGACGGACGGATCTCCGGGCGCGAGCGGGAGCTCGCCGAGGCGCTCCGGGTCGCGCGCGCCGAAGCGTGACGCGCCACCGATGCGCCGGTCCGCTTGACGCGGGCAGCGATGCCCCGGTCCGCTTGACGCGGGCAGCGATGCGCTGGTCCGCTGGGGGTGGCGCCGATCAGTGGCATGGCCGCTGCCGCGCCCAGCAGGATCGGATGAAAGCTGGAGGTGGGTCGTCCCTCCTGGAGGCTGGCGTCTGCTTGGTGCAGTGAGCTCGTCGATGGGCCGGCCCCCGGGAAGCGTCGCGGCGGCCACCGGCCGGCCGCCCCCGGGGAAGCGTCGCGGCGGCCACCGGCCGCGGAGAGCTCGGACGAGCGGGTCGCGCTCGCGCAAACCGGCCGGAGAGCTCGGGCAAGCCTTCTCGCCCTCCGCGCGGTTCCGGCGACGAGCGGGCCTGGGTTGCGGTCACCGGCCGATGCCAAGTCCAGACCTGCGCCGCAGACCCGGGCGCGCGGGCATCTGGCGCCGTCTCCGCATGACCGTCGCCGCCACGCAGATAGCGTGCGCCCGCCGTCCGGGCGGCAGGCAGACCGAGCCTGTCCGCCCGGGCGGCAGGCAGGCCGCGTGAGCCCGCCGGGGCGGTGGGCAGGACGCCCGCGCCCGCCCGGGAGGTGCGGCGGGCGGGTGGCCTCTCGTCGGGGGGAGAGCGACAACCACCGACACCGCGATGGCCGCATGTCGTGCGGCCCCCGCTCGGCGGGGGTGAAACGACTTGTGCCGCGTCGCCGTGGGCGTCGAAGTCGCGCCACCACCGCTCACAGCGCGGACAGCGGCACCCATCCACTCCTCAGGTCAGAACTCGATTGACTACCCAGCCGGCTGGGCGCGACGCCGCGGCTGCCGATCACTGCACAGGTCCGCAACACCGCACCACGCTGACGTGACAGGGTGGCAGCCGATCCGTCGCTCCGGACCGGCTTATTGGCGGCCACCCCCCGGCGCTCGCGTTCATCGCTCGCGTCCGCGGTCATCCCTCGCGTCCGCGGTTATCCCTCGCGTCCGCGGTCATCGCTCGCGTCGGCGGTCACCCAGATGCCCGCGCCGGTCACGGACTAGCCTTCGGCTCCACGCTCACCGCACCGTTCCACCCGCTCGGCGAGCACTTCGCCATCGACCTCCCGGGCGCGCGCGCCGTGTTCACGACGCGGCGTGGCGGCGTCTCGACGGGCCCGTACGCGAGCCTCAACCTCGGCTTCGCCACCGACGACGACCCGGGCGCGATGGCGTGCAACCGGGCGGCGCTGCCCGAGCTGATCGGCTCTCCACCCCCGCGGTTCATCCATCAGGTGCACGGTCGCGAGGTCCGGCGCCTCGCCCTCGCGGTGTCCGCCGACGCGGTGTCCGCCGACGCGGTGTCCGCCGACGCGGCGTCCGCCGACGCGGCGTCCGCCGACGCGGTGTCCGCCGACGGCGCGCGGCCGCAGGTCGACGGGCAGGCGACGAACCTGGCGGGCGTGGCGCTCGTTGCCCTGAGCGCCGATTGCCTGACGATCGCCGTCGCCGGCCGGGGCGCGGTGGCGATGGTCCATGCCGGCTGGCGCGGCCTGCGGGCGGGCGTCATCGCCGAGGGCGTGGCCGCCGTCCGCGAGCTCGGCGGGGCGGGCGAGCTCGCCGCCGCGATCGGTCCCGGCGCCGGCCCGTGCTGCTACGAGGTTGGGGACGCGGTGCACGCCGCCTTCGCCGACTACGGATCGCATGCGGGTCAGGGGCGCACGCTCGACCTGAAGGCGATCGCGGCGCAGCAGCTGCGGCGGGCGGGGGTGCCCATCGTCCACGACATCGGGCTGTGCACGCTGTGCTCGCCGGAGCTCCTGTTCTCGCACCGGCGCGACGGGGGCGTCACCGGGCGCCAGGCGGGGGTCGCGTGGCTGAGCTGATCAGCGGCCTGCGCGCCGAGACGATCGCGGCGAACCTCGAGCGGGTGCGCGATCGGATCGCCGACGCGGGACGCGACCCGTCCGACGTGGAGGTCCTCGCGGCGGTCAAGTACGTGCGTGCCGAGGAGCTGACGGCGCTCGCCCAGGCGGGCGTCGCGGTCGTCGGCGAGAACCGCGCGCAGGACCTCATCGCCAAGACGCAGGCGCTGCCCGAGACCTTCACCTGGGACTTCATCGGCCAGCTGCAGAGCCGCAAGGTCCGCGACGTCGTCCCGCGGGTGCGCTACATCCACTCGGTCGCCTCGGACTCGGCGCTGCGTCAGCTCGAGCGTCACGGCGACGAGACCACCCGCGTGCTGATCGAGGTCAATGTCGCCGGCGACGCCGGCAAGAGCGGGATCGCCCCCGCGGAGCTGCCCGGGTTCATCGAGCGGTGCCCGGTGACCGTCGTCGGGCTGATGACCATGCCTCCGCTGGCGCGCGATCCGGAGGACAACCGGCCTCATTTCGCGGCGCTGCGAGAGCTCGCGGACCGTCACGGCCTGGACGAGCTCTCGATGGGGACCAGCCAGGATTACGAGGTCGCCGTCCGCGAAGGCGCCACAATCGTTCGCCTGGGCACGATCCTGTACTCGGGCGCGCCATAATCGTCTAAAGGAAATCCGCGCTCCCGGGCGAACCCTGTCAACGCATATGGCCCTTCGCGACTCCTGGCACCGCACGCTCGTCTACTTCGGCCTCGCCGAGGATCAGGTCTACGACGACGATGAGCCCGAGCCCTACCCCGAGCCCGAGGCCGATCTCCAGGACAGCTATCGCGAACGTCCCAACGTCCGCAAGCTGAGCTCGCGGCGCTCGCGGCGCGACGACATCGACGACATCTTCGCCGACGAAGCGGGACCCGAACGGCGCACGACCTCGCTGCGCCCCGTCTCGAGCGGCCGCGTCTCCAACGGCCGCACCGTCACCGACGCGCGCGTGCACTTCGTCGCCCCGCGCAGCTTCAACGACGTCCAGGACGTCGCCGACAAGTTCAAGGACTCGATCCCGGTCATCCTCAATCTCCAGGGCACCGACACCGACCTCTCCAAGCGGCTGATCGACTTCTCCTCGGGGCTCACCTACGCGCTCGACGGCGGGATGCAACGGGTCGCCGACAAGGTCTTCCTGCTGACGCCGCACAACGTCGAGGTCTCGGCCGAGGAGCGCGCCCGCCTGGCGGAGAGGGGCTTCTTCAACCAGTCCTGAGCCCGGTCCGCCGCCCTCGGTAGATTCCATCGCATGAGAGTCGGCTTGATCGGAGCGGGCAACATGGCCCGGGCCCTGGCGCGAGGCTGGGGCGATCCCGTCGTGTGCTCCGACGGCGGCTCCGGGCGCGCCGCCGCGCTCGTCGACGAGCTCGGTGGGAGCGAGGCGAGCAACCTCGAGGTCGCCCGCGACGCCGACCTCGTCGTCCTCTGCCACAAGCCCTATCAGCTCGCGGCTGTCGCTGGCGAGATCGCCGGGACCGCGCGGGCGGTCGCCTCGGTGCTCGGCGGAACCCCGCTCGCCGACCTGCGGACGGCCTATCCCGACACGCCGGTGTTCCGGCTGATGCCCAACACGCCGGTCGAGGTCCGACGCGGCGTCGTGCTCTACGCGCGCGCCCTCGACATCGACCCCGAGCTCGAGCGCCGGGTGGTCGCGCTGTTTTCGCGAATCGGCTGGGTGGCGGCGATCGAGGAGCGCCTGATCGACGTCGGAATGGCGCTGTCGAGCCTCGGGCCCGCGTACCTGTCGCTCGTCGCCGAGGCCCAGGTCGACGCGGGCATCCGCTACGGGCTGCAGGGCGATCTGGCGGGGCGGCTCGTCGCCGAGACGATGGCCGGCACGGCGGAGCTGCTCACCGCCCGGGAGCGCGACACGCTGCGGTTGCGCCGCGAGGTGACCTCGCCGGGCGGATCGACCGCCCGTGGACTGGACGCGCTCGAGCGCGGCGGCCTCCGCGCGGCCTTCCAGGCGGCGATCGACCGGGTCGCCGGCTGATGGCGATCGCCGCCGTCAGCCGCGGGGACGTGGCCAACTACGTCAGCGCGCTGTTCGAGGTCTACATCGCGCTCATCTTCATCTACATCCTGCTGAACCTGCTGTTCTCGTTCGGCCTGCGGGTCCCGTACTCGCGCTACGTCGAGGCGGTGCAGAACTTCCTGCGCGACGTCTCCGAGCCCTATCTGCGGCTGTTCCGCCGCTTCATCCCGACGATGGGCGCGTTCGACCTGTCGCCGGTGATCGCCATCATCGTGCTCTACGTGGTGCGGACGGTGGTGGTCAACATCGTCGCGGGCTGATGGCCGCGACCTCCGCCGCCCGGGAGCGGTCGACGCGCCGGACGCCCGCCTTCGCCCGCGCGCTGGCGCTCGCCGCCCTCGTCGTCATCGCCGACCGGATCACCAAGCACGCCATCAAGGCGGGCATCGCCGTCGGCGCCGAGCACAAGCTCATCCCCGGCCTGCGCCTCGTCCACGTCCGCAACACCGGCGTCGCCTTCAACTTCCTCGCGGGCGGCGGCGCGCTCGTGCTCGTCATCACGCTCGCCGCGCTGGCGGCGCTCCTCGGCTATTTCGCCAGGCGACCGACGCGCCGCGGGCTCTGGGTGCCGACCGGGCTGCTCGTCGGCGGGGCGCTGGGCAACCTCATCGACCGGATCGTCTCGGGCTCGGTCACCGATTTCATCAAGCTCCCGCACTGGCCGGCGTTCAACGTCTCGGACATCGCGATCACCGTCGGCGTGGTCGCGCTGCTGTGGGTGATCGAGCACGGCGGCCGTGCCCAGGCTTGAGCTGTCGGTCGCCGCGGCCCAGGCCGGCGTGCGGCTGGACCGCTTCCTCGCCGTGCCGCTGGGGTCGCGAGCCCGCGCCCAGGCGCTGATCGACGGCGGCGGCGTGACCGTCGACGGCCGGCCACGACCCAAGCGCCATGTCGTGGCGCCGGGAGAGCGAATCGTCGTGGAGGCGCCGCAGGCCGACGTCGCGACGCCCGGCGCGGCGGCGCAGGAGGCGGCGGTGCGTTACACGATCGCCTACGAAGACGATGACCTGCTCGTCGTCGACAAGCCGGCGGGGGTCATCGTGCACCCCGCGCGCGGCCATCGCGCCGGCACCCTGGCGCAGGCGCTCGCCGACCGCGCGGCCGGGGGCGAGGACCCCGGACGGGCCGGGATCGTGCACCGACTCGACCGCGACACCTCGGGGCTGCTCGTCGTGGCCAAGTCCGACGCGGTGCACCGGGCGCTGAAGGCGCTGATCGCCGGGCGCGCGCTGCGGCGCGAATATCTCGCGCTCGTCGAGGGGCACCCCTCGGCGCGCGCGGGGACGATCGACGCGCCGATCGGGCGCGACCGCCGGGATCGGACGCTGCAGTCGATCGACACCGACGAGCCCCGCGAGGCGCGCACCCACTTCGAGGTGCAGCGACTGCTCGCCGAGGTGACGCTGCTGCGCCTCGTGCTCGAGACCGGCCGCACGCATCAGATCCGCGTCCATCTGGAGGCGATCGGCCATCCGGTGTGCGGCGATCCGCAGTACGGGACGGCGGGTCGCTTCGGGCTGGCGCGCCAGTTCCTGCACGCCGCGCGGCTGGCGTTCGCGCATCCGGTCAGCGGTGCGCCGGTCGATGTCGGCTCCGAGCTGCCCGAGGATCTCGCGGCGGCGCTGCGCGCGGCCGATGGCGAGCCGCGACTCGCGTAGACTCAGCGGTCGATTCAGAACCACCCTTCGACCCGTCGGAGACCAGGGTCGCGCCCCCTGCCCGGAATCCCGGGATGCGCGGTCCCCGGACCGGCGGCCACCCGACGTCATCACTCACAAGGGAGCAGGAAACAGTGCCCGAGATCGGCATCAAGGAGCTGTTGGAGGCCGGCGTCCACTTCGGCCACCAGACGCGCCGCTGGAACCCCAAGATGCGCCGCTTCATCTTCGGCGAGCGGGACGGCATCTACATCATCGACCTGCTGCAGACCGAGGCGCTGCTGCGCTCGGCCAGCGACTTCGCCGCCGCGGTCTCGCGACGTGGGGGCACGGTGCTGTTCGTCGGCACCAAGAAGCAGGCGCGCGACGCGATCAAGGACACCGCCGACGGGGCCGAGATGCCCTACGTCAACCACCGCTGGCTCGGCGGCCTGCTGACGAACTTCCAGACGATCTCGCAGCGGATCAAGCGCCTGCACGACCTCGAGCGCTACGAGGCCGAGGGCCAGCTGCAGCTGCTGCCGACGCGCGAGCGGATGGCGGCCCAGGCGGACCTCGAGAAGCTGCGCGCCAACCTCGGCGGCGTCAAGAACATGCAGCGCGTCCCCGACGCGGTGTTCGTCATCGACCTGAAGACCGAGGTGATCGCCGTCCGCGAGGCGCAGCGACTGCGGATCCCGATCATCGGGCTCGTCGACACCAACTGCGATCCCGAGGGCGTCGACTACGTCATCCCTGGCAACGACGACGCGATCCGCTCGTGCGCCGCGATCACCCGCGCGATCGGCGACGTCGTCGCGCAGGGGCACAACGTGTTCCGGGCCGAGGAGGAGCGCGCCCGGCTCGAGCGCGAGCGCCAGGAGGCCGAGGAGCGGGCCCGTCGCGAGGCCGAGGAGCGCGCGCGGCAGGAGGCCGAGGAGCGCGCCCGGCTCGAGGCCGAGGAGCAGGCCCGGCGCGAGGCGGAGGCCCAGGCCGCCCAGGCGGCGGAGGCCCAGGCCGCCCAGGCGGCGCAGGCGGCGCCGCCCGCCCCGACGGGGGCGCCCGCCGAGGGTGCCCCGACCCAGGCTCCGGCCAGCCCCGAGCCCGTGCCGGCCGCGCAGGCACCCC
>JAFAYV010000020.1 GCA_019240115.1 Solirubrobacterales bacterium
ATGCCGGTGATGGACGGCGCCACCGCGATCCGCGAGCTGCGCGCCCGCGAAGCGCGGGAAGGGGCGGCGCGCACGCCGGTGGTCGCCTTCACCGCCAACGCCGGGGCCGACCAGGCCGCCGCCAGCCGTGAGGCGGGGGCCGACGAGCACCTGACCAAGCCCGTCTCCGCCGACCGCCTCTTGGACGCGGTGCGCCGCCTCGCCGCCGCCCCGGCCGCCGCGCCCGACCTCACCGCCGCGCCCGACCTCACCGCCGCGCCCGCCGCCCCCGACCTCCTCGAGCGTGCGCTCGCCGAGGCTCGCGTCGCCCGACTGGTCACCGACGCCGAGCTCGCCGCGGCGACCGATCGTTGCCCGCTGCGGACGGGCGTCGCCCGGCTCCGCGCGCTGCTCGGAGACGAGACGATGCCCGGCGTGACCCGCTCGGAGATGGAGCGGCGCCTCTGCGCGCTGATCGCCGACGCCGGCCTGCCGCGCCCGCGGACCAACGTGCGCGTCCTCGGCTACGAGGTCGATCTCCTGTGGCCGCAGCAGCGCGTCATCGTCGAGACCGACGGCGACGCCGCCCACGGCCACCGAGCGGCGTTCGAGCGCGATCGCCGCCGCGACCAGCGTCTCACCGCGGCCGGCTACCGCGTCATCCGGGTCACGTGGCGCCAGCTCGTGCGCGAGCCGGTCGCGCTGGCGGTCGCTCTCGCGCGACTGCTGGCATGAGGTGGGGCTCGGCTGGCATCCTTGCGTCCGGCATGAGATACGCGGACGCGGGGCTGAGCTTCCTGGCCGCGGCGGCGATCGCCGCGGCGTTGACGCCGTTGGCGGCGCGGCTGGCCCGCCGGCTAGGCGCGGTCGACATGCCGCGCGAGCGGGGTCTGGCGTGGCGCGAGACGCCGCTGCTCGGCGGGTTGGCGATCCTCGCCGCGGTCGTCATCGCCGCGGCGATCTGGATGCCGGGGAGCATCACCCTGCCGCGGACCGCGCACGCCGGTGGGGTCGTGGACAGGGCGAGCACCTGGGGGCTGCTGGGCGGCGCGGGTCTGATCGCGCTCGTGGGCGCGATCGACGACGTCCGCGACCTGCCGCCGATCGTCAAGCTGATCGGGCAGGTCGCCGCGGCGGTGCTGGCGGTGCGCGCCGGAGCGGTGGTCACGGGGCTGACGGTGCCGTTCCTGGGGCCGCTGCAGTTCCCGCACGCGGGCGGCGCGCTGACCATGATCTGGCTGGTCGCCCTGATGAACATGGTCAACTTCTCCGACGGCGTCGACGGACTTGCCGCGGGGCTGTGCACGATCGACGGCGTCGCCTTCTCGATCATCGCCTTCGACCTCGGGATCGGCGGGGCGGCGGTGCTCGCCGCGCTGACCGCGGGGGCCGCGCTCGGCTTCCTCGTCCACAACTTCCATCCCGCCTCGGTCTTCATGGGCGACGCCGGAGCCAACCTGCTCGGCTACCTGCTCGGGGTCGCGTCGGTCGTCGGGTCGCTGAAGACCAACGCGGTCGTCGCCCTGCTCGTCCCGCTCGTCATCCTCGCGATCCCCTTCCTCGACACCGGGTTCGTCGTCGCCAAACGGCTGAAGTACCGGCGCAAGCCGTGGACGGCGGACGCCAACCACTTCCATCACCGCATGGCGCGGATCGGCTTCTCGCAGCGCAAAACCGTCGCCTACCTGTACGGCTGGTCGGTGCTGATGGCCGGTCTCGCCGTCGCGCTGCGCCTCATCGCCCATCACCACCACCATCAGCCCGGCTGGCTTGCGGCGCTCGTGCTGCTCGGGCTCGTCTGCGTGGCGGCGAGCGTCTACCTCGTCTACGTGCTCGAGATCTTCAAGTTCAAGGGGCTGCGCGCCCACGACCTGCGCGCCGCCCAGCCGAACGTCACCGAGGCCGAGATCGATGCCGCGGTGGCCCGCGACGTCGAGACCGACGACTTCGAGAAGGTTCGAGCCTAGTGGCCGGCCCCGCAAGTACGCTCGCATTCGAGCACTCCCCAGCGGCGCCTGCGCGAGCCTGCGGCCCGCTCGGCATCCAGCCTCGCCTGATCGGGCCGCGCTCGCGTCGTCCGGCTGTCCTCGAAGTCTCATGCAGCCCAGCTGCACATCGACTTCTGCGTCCTCGCCAGACATCCACTGGTGAGCGCTCTCGGTGCGACCGTACTCACGGGG
>JAFAYV010000036.1 GCA_019240115.1 Solirubrobacterales bacterium
TGGATGCGATTGCGTACGCGTCCTCAGCGAGCAGGTGAGTCGCTGCGCGCCGTCGCGGTACTTCCGCTCGGATCGCGGGCATCCAAGCCCGCGCCCCGAGCGGAAGTCTTTGGGACCTCCGGACGGAGCGGGTCGCTCGGAGGATCATCTTCCCGTTCTTGTCGCTCGTCGTGGTGTCTCGGGACCGTCGACAGCATCGACGGGGTTAGCTCGAGACACGGCGCCGCGGCCGCGTACGGCCGGCAGCTTTCAGCTGGAACGCCCAGCGCTCCATCTCGGGACGGAGCCAAAGCATGCAGCGACCGCGACCGAGATTGACGACGGGGCGCGGCATGTCCGCGTAGCGGTGCTGGTAGACGCTGACGGTGTTGGGCGCCGAGAGCCCGAGGACTTCGGCGACGCCACGGGCATCGATCAGGTCTTCGGTGGCGACGAGAGGAGTCACGCTCGTGAGTGTGTCGGACGGTGCGGATCCGTCCGGCGCATGATCTAGATTATAAGCATCAACAAGCAAGACGGCCCCGGCAGTGTTGCAGCACCCCGGGGCCTGGCCGGAACCGACTGGAGGTCCCGACATGCAGAAGAGTATGCCGTCGCCGCTCGACGAACTCGCGGGCAAGGCGACGATCACGATTGAGCAGGCCGCTCGGATCCTCGGCCTCGGGCGGACTGCCGCCTATGACGCCGCCCGGCGCGGAGAGCTGCCGACCCGCCGCCTCGGGCGCCGACTGCTCGTGCCCGTGCCGGCGCTGCTCGAGTGGCTGGGAGCGGCGTGATGCAGGGCCACATCCACAAGCGGGTACGCACCGATCGGCACGGTAAGAAAACCGTCCGCTGGTACGTCGTCCTGAACCTCGGGTTCGATCACGAAGGTCGGCGCCGGCAGAAGTGGCACGGCGGCTTCCGCACGAGGCGGGAGGCCGAGGCGGCCCGAGCCAAGCTCGTCACGGACCTGAACACCGGCTCGTACGTCCTCCCCGGACGGATGACGCTCGGCGAGTGGGTCCGGCACAGTTGGCTCCCGATGACCGAGCAGCGCGTCAAGCCGACTACATTCTACTCCTACAAGCGGAACCTAGAGCTCCACGTCGTCCCGGCGCTCGGGGCGAAGCTACTGCAGCAGCTGACACCTCCGATGCTCAACGGCCTGTACGCCAGCCTCGCGACGGGGTCCGAAAGCCGGAAGCCGCTGAGCGCCAAGACGATCAGCTATATCCACGCCACGGTCCATAAGGTCCTCGCCGACGCGGTGGATACCGGACTGCTGGGCAGGAATGCCGCCGCGGGGGCCAAACCGCCGCGCCCGAGTCGCCGAACGACCGGCTGGATCAACGCGTGGGAGCCAGAAGAGCTTGCTCGGTTTCTGGAGTTCGTTCAGGACACCCGGCTGGCGCCGATCTGGCGTCTCTCGGCCATGACCGGGATGCGGCGGGGCGAGATCCTCGGGCTGCGGTGGCAGGACGTCGACCTCGACCGCGCCCGGCTGTCGGTCCGCCAGGCGCTCGTCGCCGTCGGATACGAGGTCGTCCACTCGACGCCGAAGAGCCACAGCGCCCGGGTCATCGACCTCGATGCCGAGACCGTCGCGCAGCTGCGGGCGCACCGAGCTCGACAGGACGGCGAGCGACGCGAGTGGGGCGCCGACTACGAAGACCAGGACCTCGTCGTGGCCAAGGAGAACGGCGAGCCGATCCATCCGCACACGTTCAGCCAGTCCTTCGAGCGGCTGATCGAGAAGGCCGCGCTGCGGACGATCCGGCTTCACGATCTGAGGCATTCGCACGCGACGCTGGCGCTCAAGGCGGCGTCCCGGTCAAGGTGATCAGCGAGCGGCTCGGGCACGAGTCGCCGGCGTTCACGCTCAAGCAGTACGCCCACGTCATCCCGGGCATGCAGGCCGAGGCGGCCGCGCAGGTCGCGGCGCTCATCGACCCGAGCCGTCCGCCGGACGTTTGACATCCGTTTGACAACCCGCCGGAATGACAAGAGCCCTGAATCTCGGGGCTCTTCGTTAGCGGATATTTCCAGCGGTTTATTGAGTAGCGGGGGCGGGATTCGAACCCGCGACCTTCGGGTTATGAGCCCGAATCTGCGGCGACCTCCCGCCCGTTCTCGTCCGGGTCGTCATCACCGCTCTCCGGCACGAGGCCCCGCCCTCTGAGCCAGAGCTCGAACATCGGATCAGTGAGGGTCAGGCGATCAGCCGCCCGGATCACGTCTGCGTTGTTGACGAGGCTCTCGAGCGCGCGAGCGATACTCGCCCGCTTGATGCCGACGGCGGCCGCCGTTTCGTCTCCGTAGAGCGGCGTCGTCGTTATCGCCAGCGCCCGCGCCATACGACGCTCGTTCGGCGTCAAGGCCCGCCAGATAGCACGCATCAAAGGTGCCGAGTCAGCGGCCGCCAGGTCAAGCGCAGCGACCCAGGCGCCTTCGTCGGCGGTCGCGCCGCGCGGGGTGTGCTGCCACAGGTAATGCGCGAGCATCATGCTCCGCTGGGGATGCCCGCGCGTGAACTCGAGCATCGGCGTCAGGGCGACGCCGACATCTCGGTGGGTCTGCTCAAAGCGGCGAGCCACATAATCGCCCACCTCGTCGAGCGGGAGTGGCGCGAGGCTCTTCGCGACGGCCTGGTCAAGCAGCGGGCGCTTCGGGTCCGCGAACAGCTGCTCCATGAAGCCGGGCGCGGAGCCAGCGAACGCGTATGTTGCGGCATCGGTGTGGTGCTGGATGACGCTGCGGATCTTGCCGTCGGCGCCCGGGACGGCGAGCACATCCTGGATCTCGTCGAACGCGATCAAGCTGACCACGCCGGCTCGATCGAACAGCGCGGCCGGCAGCTCGAGCAGCCGCAAGAGCACCGACTCGGCGTCGACGTTGGGGTTGCGCTGCAGCGTCGCCGTAAACCCGCCGCCGCCGAGGGCAAGGCCGATGTTCCAGCTCCGGAACATCGCGTCGACATGCCGCCGCACCGCCCCCTTCAAGCGGTCGTAGGCCCGCTCGATTCGCACCACGATCTCACCGATGGAGAGCACGTCCTGGAGATCGACGAGCACCGTCGCCATGCCCTCCCGCTCGGCCGTCTCGAGCACCCGGCGCAGCAGTGTCGTCTTGCCGTAGCGGCGTGGCCCGACCAAGCGGAAGGAATGGCCGCCCTCAACGAGGGCGAGCAGCTCGTCGGCTTCCGGATCGCGGTCGATCATATCCTCGGCCGACAGCGGTCCGGAGAACCGGAACGGGTTGATATCCCGGGCCGCTGCCACGCGTCGGATGATACCGCCTACTGCTTGCTGCAAGCAAGCAAGTCCGTATGCTCACGGCATGCAATTTCGTATACTCGCCGCAGGCGCGACTTCACCGTACGAGAGACGATCGTGCTGTCGCGCGAGGAAGGCCGGCCTGCGGGCGCCCTCATCCTCGGCCCGTTACCGATTCCTGGGCCCAGCCGGTGCCGTGCGCGCCGGCTGTCGCCGCCGCGGTGATGACGGTGGTTCCGGTCGGGGTCGGGATCGTGGCCGAGTACTCGCCGTGCGAGTCGGCGACGGTCGCAACTACGGTGCTGGTGTTGGCCGGAGATCCGGGCTGACCGGCGGCGACGTCGATCCGGGCCCCCGGCGTCGTCCGCCCGGTCACGATCGAGTCAGCTCCGGTCACGGTCGCGCCATCGGCCGGCGAGTCGATCGTCACCGGCACGTCGGCCGGGGCCGCCGGATCGAGGTATCGGGCGTGGGTGATCTCGGGCTGGTCGATCAGCGTGCCAGCCTGGAGGTCGAGCACGAGCCTCAGGTACTCCGCCTGGCCCCAGATCAGCGGGGCGGCGGAGCCGGCGGCCTGACCGTTGGTGAAGCCGATCGAGGCGGTGGTGGGGTCCGCGCCGAACGGCGACGCCGGCGTGTCGGGGTCCTCCCACACCTGCTCGGGCACGTATCCCAGGCCCCACGTCATCCGCTGGAAATCGACCGCCAGGCCGGCGGCGGTGGCCGGGTCGCCGGACTGCAGGTCCTGCTCGGCGCGCTCGCCGGTGAGCAGGGGCCAGAGGTGACCGGAGCCGACCGAGTGGGTGAACCACGGCTGGCCGGTGGGTGAGCAGGTGGTCGGATCGGGGACGTAGCAGTCTCCGTAGCCGTCGGTGGCGCCATCGGCCTTGATTCCGTAGCGGTGCCAGCCGGGACCCGACGCGGTCTGGCTCTCCAGTACCGAGTCGACGACGCGCAGCGAAGCCTGCACGTCGGGGTCGCGCGCCGAAAGCTCGCCCATCCGTGTCAGCTCCAGGAAACCGGCGTCGATGATCGAGCGCTGGTCGACATCGCTGAGGCTGCCGTTGCCCAGGTCGTAGGTCTGCGCCGTGTTGGGGTCGCCGTCGACCGACTCACGGATGAAGTACCGGGGCCCGTCGGGACCGGTTGTGGTCACCGTCCAGCGTTCGACGTTGCGCTGGTAGTCGTCGGCGGTGGCGAGGTACAGATCGGCGCGCGCGGTGTCGCCGGCCGCGGCGGCCAGCTTGCCCGCCGCGACCAGGCCGGCGATCTCCGACGCGATCGTCGCCGGTGAGAACCCGGGATGCTCCTCCCAGCGCTCGGCGCCGGTGCTCGGGCCGTGGTCCACGATGTAGTCCGCCGCCGGGCGGATGTGGTCCTGGTAGAAGGACACGTTGCCGGCCAGGCCGGCCTGCCACGCCATCAGCAGCGGGTAGGCGACCTCATCGATCTCTGACAGCCCGAACGTGTCGGGGGCGACCGAGCCGTCGAGCTCGGAGTCGCGCGGGAAGCTCCCGTCAGGCTGCTGGACGCGGTCGAATAGGAACAGCGTCATGTCCCGGGCGCTGGTGGTGTCGCCGTCGGCGAGCAGCCCGGTGAAGGTCTCGTAGCTGTCGCGGGCGAACACCTCCCGATAGGTCCAGCCGGCATGCGTGGTGGCGGCCGGCACCGACTGGCCCCACGGGTCGGTCGGCGAGGCCACGAACGCGCCGACGTTCGTCTTGTCCTCAGCGGCCTTGATGACGTTGGCCGACACCCAGTAGGTGCGCTGCAGCGCGGCATCCTGGGCATCGGTGAGCCCGACCAGGCCCCGCGGTGGCGGGCGCAGAGCGGCGTCGTAGCCGTGCCAGCCGGCCAGGTACTGCGCCAGTGTCCGCGCAAACGGCTGGGCGGCGCTGCCTCGGGCGGCGGCGATCGCCCCGGCGGCGTCCGGCGCGAATCCCAGCGCCAGCGTGAACGACCGGCCCGGCGTCATGTTGACTCGGGCGGTCTGCACGACGTTCCCGTCGGTCGCCGAGCGGTATTCGTCGATGAGTTGGTGATGGGCGTCGAGCTGGCTCAGGCCGTCGCTCGCGCTACCGACAAACCCGCTGGACTCCGCTTGGAAGGGATGATTGGCCACCAGCGCGCCGACGACCTGCGCCGAGAACGGACCGGTCGGAGCGGTGGTGTCAGAGGAGACCAGAGCCGTCGTCGCCGGATCGATGGTGGCGTCATTGGGCCCGCCGTTGGCAGGCCCGCCCCCGCCCGTGTTATCGATGGTGGCGTCATAGCGGACGTAAACCTTGAGGTTGCGGACCGAGCGCGCGTCGGCGCCCATCGGCACCAGCGTCGTGTGGATGACGACGCTGTCGCGCGCCGGATCGGTGACGTAGTCGCTGATCAGACGAAAGCCGTGGGCGTGGTCGGTGCTCGTCACCCGGCAGACCATGCCGCTGGGATCCGGCGAGCTGACTGAGTACGTCATGTTTCGCTGCTGCAGGTCAGCGAACGTGCGCCCGTCGGTGACGATGTACTGAACGGTGCTCACGTTGGTGTTCTCGATCGTCGGGGTGAACACGTCGGACAGCACGCCGTCGGCAACCGTGAACCACACCTTCGACGTCGTGTTGCGCGCCGTGCCGAAGCAGTCCTTGCGCGCCGTGTCCAAGTAGGACGGGGCGCCCGGCCCACCGGGAGCCTGGCCTGAGGGCGTAGCGGCTGCAGGGGCGGCCACCCCCAGCGCCGTCGGCGTGAAGCCCAGGAGCACGACGCACGTGGCCGCGCCCATCAGCCAGCGCCAGAGCGCCCCGAACTCGCTCGTCCGTGTCGACATGACTCCTCCTCCCGACGGTATCCAGTGACGCCAGTAGAGATACCCCTGCCTCTCCGCCAGGCAAACCGCTGCCGTGCACGCCGGCTGCAACCCATATCCGGGATGGTCAACGACGAACCCGGGATAAGGGCGCCACGACGTGCCGGTACTCGGGACGGCTTCGGCCGGTCGATGCCGGCAAGCACGTCGCTGGCGGTCGAGTCGCGATCGAATCCGCTGCCGATCGGATGCTGAACGGTGGTCGCGAGATCCCCTTCATGGTCAGTCACGTTCGGGATCCATCGTTTCTCGGGGCGCATGGCGACGGAAGCACCGGTCCACGACCGCGAGCGACAGAGCTTGCCTCTCCCTCTGAATACGGGCGTCGAGTATCGCGAGATCGCCGGAAAGGTCGCCGCCGCGCTGCCGACCAGACGAATCCCCGAGCCACTTCGTCAAACGCAGTCATCGAACAAAGAAGTCTCCGCTTTCGCGGAGGCCTCGATTTTCAGCCGATTTGGAGTAGCGGGGGCGCGAACCCGCGATCTTCGGGTTATGAGCCGACGAGCCGAGACAAGCCGTCGCTAAGCGGGCGCGAGCACGGTGATCCCGTGGTGACGGGCTCCGCGCGCGAGGCGTGCGTCGTATGTCATCAGCGCGTCGAGTCGCTGCACGGAGAACAGCCGGAGCGCAGTTGCGAGATGGATGGCGTCGAGCGTTGCGATGGACGCGGGAGGGATGGTTTCGGCCGTGGCGAGAACAGCGTCGTCCGGAGGCAGCAGCGCAACTCCGCGGAGCAGGCGGTCGGCGTCGGCGAGCAGACCTTCATGCATTGCAAGACGACGGAGTTCTATGCGGAGAAGCCAGCTCGCGACTCGCTGCTGAAATCCCCCCAGCCAGTTGAGCACGGCCGTTGCATCCGGCTCGCCGAGAAGGACGCGGCCCAGAGCGCTCGTGTCGAGATACACCGTCGCCAAGAGCTCAGCTTGCGCGATTCGCTCGCGTCTCCTCGAGCAGAGCGTCAGTCGTTCCCGCGGGCCGGCATGGTGACGTGATCTGCTTGACGATGTTCTCGAGAGGCTCCAAGGGCACAGTCGCTCCAAACTGCGCAGCGAGTTCCACGTACGCATCCGCGCCGGCGGGCACAAGTCGCGCGACCGCGCGCCCTCGCTCGGTGACCACGAGGTCCTCTCCCTCCTTCACGCGCTCCAGGTAACGGCTGAGGTTCTGCCTGAGCTCTCGGACGCCAACTGTGTCAGACATGTGCTACGCACTGTAGCACATAAGGCCGTGCGTGCGCGTACTTCTGTATCGCTCAGCGGTACCGGGTGCGATGACCAATCGCCCATCCGTCCTCACGTCAAGCACCAGCTCTACAGCGTCGCGTCGACTCGGGCGCATTGCGCGCCAATCTTGGCGCGGATTCGCGGAACACCGCGCCCGTTGGTCCGTTCAGCATGGCCAGGCCCACCCGAGGGCGTGTCCGGCGGCTCAGTCCAGATCGAGCGGGCTCTCGGGACCCCGAGAGCGAGGCTGTGTCGACAGCAGCGAGCGAGCTCGTGGACGGCCGGCGGCAGCGGCGTTCGAGAACGAACGGTGCGCGCTTGGCGGAAACACCGCGAGCGGTCCCGCCCTTGCCTGTCATGGGCCGCGTAGTCTTGGTACGAGCTCATGCGATGTGCGATCTCGATTCCCCAGTACGCCCACGGCAGCCGGTTCGACGGCGACGCGTTTCGGGCGCATCTGCGTCGCGTCGAGGAGCTCGGACTATTCGAGAGCGCGTGGACGCAGGAGCAGGTGATCGGCGCGGCCGACAGCCTCGCGCCGTTGCAGACGCTGGCCTACGCGGCGGCGTGCACCGACCGGCTGCGGCTGGCGTGTGCGGTGTTCGTGCTCCCGCTCCACAACCCGCTGCACCTGGCCAAGGCGATCACCTCGCTCGACTGCCTCAGCCAGGGCCGCGTCGAACTGGGGGTCGCGACCGGCGGCCGGGGGAGACCGTTCGAGGCTTTCGGCGTCGACCCCGATAGGCCCGTCGCCCGCTTCAACGAAGCGCTGGCGCTGATGAAGGCGTGCTGGACGGAGCCGGCGATCACGTTCGAGGGACGCTGGTGGAAGCTGCGAGGAGCAACGATGGAGCCCAAGCCCGTGCAGCGACCCCACCCGCCGGTCTGGTTCGGCGGCAGCGCACCGGCGGGCATGCGACGGGCGGTCCGGCACGGAGACGGGTTCATGGGCGCCGGCTCACAGACGACCCCGCAGTTCGCCGACCAGGTCAAGGTGGTACGGCAAGCGCTCGCCGATCACGACCGCGACCCCGACACGTTCAGGATCGGCAAGCGCGTCTACGTCCACGTGGACGATGACACCGCACGCGGGCGTCAACGACTGGAGGACGCGCTTACCCGCCACTACGGTCGCGGCGGCTGGTCCGATCACATCCTCGCCGGCCCCGCGGAGGAGTGCGCCGCCGGCGTCCGCGCGGTGATCGACGCCGGCGCCGAGCTCATCCTGCTCAACCCGCTCATCGACGACGCCGAGCAGCTCGAGCGACTCTCGGACGAGGTGATCCCGGCGCTGAGCTGACCCGACGCGGCGTCAACCGTCGATGACGCCCGCCTCGCGGGCCGGCGCCGCATTAAGCGGCGGCAAGCGTCGAGGTCGTCTCGTGGGCGTTGAGCCCGCTCGGGTTCGGGACCACCCAGAGCGCGGCGCCCGACCAACGGGCGGCGCAGTCGCCGGCTTGTGACTGGCGACCGAGAGTCGCGCGGCGCTCACCGAACGCCAGGCGGTAGGCGGTGATGCCGGCGATCGCCACCACCGCCGGCCGGTGTTCGGCGACGACCTCCAGCAGCCCCTCGCCGCCCTCGCGCAGTTCCGCGCGCGAGAGCTCGGAGGCCCGGGCGCTCGCTCGCCGCACGAGGTTCGTGATCCCGATCCCCCGCGACCTCAGATGGGCATGGTCCTCGTCACTCATCCCCTCGGCGGGGCTGATCGTGCGGTCGATGATCCCCGCCCGGAGAAGAGCCGGATAGAAGCGGTTGGCCGGGTGAGCGAAATGGGTCTGCACCGCCGCCGTCCAGAGGCCGGGGTTGATCCCAACGAACAACAGCTTCAGCTCCGGCCCGATGAGGTCCTCGACCTCCCGGCCCCGAAACCTCTCGAGCTCGGCACACGTGAACCCCACGCTCAGGATCTTCCCGAACCGACCGTCCTGCCTCTGCGGCGCTGGGAGCGAACGTCGGCCAGACTCGGAGCGGGACGCGTCCGGCGCTCCTCCTTCCACACGCGGCACCATCACCCTGCGGTTCTGCGGGGTCAAACGCCGCCAAACAAAAGCCCCCGATCGCTCGGAGGCTTCAAACCGCCCTGCTATTCGAGTAGCGGGGGCGGGATTCGAACCCGCGACCTTCGGGTTATGAGCCCGACGAGCTACCAGACTGCTCCACCCCGCGGCGGACGTTCAGTAATAGCACAGCGGGAATGCCGCAGTCCACCTGCGGCCTTGTGCGCCTCTCGACCCTCTGCGCAGGCGATCGCCCCTGGCGTGGACGAGTGCCAGCACCACGCCCCCAGGAAAACCGCACCCGCGGGATCTGGCCCACGATCGCGCCGGCGATCATCCCGCCTCGCCGCCGCTGGCGACGGAGACCGGGAGACCTTCCGGGCGCGCGACGAGATCGCGACGCCCGAAGGCTTACAGGACGGCCGAGGACCAGAGCAGCGCCGAGAGGATCACGGTCACGCCGGCGATGACGAGGCCGACGATCCAGCCCTGGGTCTTGCTCGAGGTCATGATCGCGCCGATCGCAACGCCGATCGCCACGATGCCGAAGGTGGAGATCACGCGGACGAGCAGGCGCTCGAGCGCGGAGCGCTGCCGGGTCCGCGTCGGGAGCATGCCCTGGGCGTAGGTGTGCTCGGGCTCCGGCGACCGGTCGGGCTCGCGCGCCTCGGACTCCGGCCCGGGCTCGAGCGGCCGCTCGGCCGGCAGGTTGCGCTCCTCGGCCGGTCCCTCGAAGCCAGCCGCCCCCCGGGCCCCCGGCGCGGGATCCGAGACATCGGGCTCGCGCGGCGCCACCAGCGGGTCGTCGTCGCGCTCCGGGCTCATTCAGAGGTATGTATCACCGCTGCGCACGCGGGGCAAACTTATCCGAATCCGCATGGCCGACCCCCCTGACCTTCCCGACCCTCCCGACCTTCGCGACCTCGCCGCCCCCGCCGAGCTCCCCGCCTCCGCCGGCCTCCCCTCCCCCGCCGAGCTCGACGCCGCCGATCCGCTCCGTGCCTTCCAGGACCGCTTTCGCCCCCTGCCGCCCGGACTCATCAACCTCGACGGCAACTCGCTCGGCCAGCTGCCGGCGGACACGCCCGTCCGGATCGCGCACCTGCTCGAGCGCGAGTGGGGCGAGCGGCTCATCCGGGCCTGGGAGGAGCGCTGGACCGAGCTGCCGCTCCAGGTCGGCGACCGGCTCGGGGAGCATCTCCTCGGCGCCGCCCCCCGCACCACGGTGATCGCCGACTCGACGACGGTCTGCTTCTACAAGCTGGCGGCCGCGGCCCTCCAAGTCCGCCCCGACCGCCCCGAGATCATCACCGACTCAAGCAACTTCCCCACCGACCGCTACGTCCTCGAGGGCCTGGCGGCCGCGCACGGACGCCGCATCACCTGGATCGAACCCGACCCGCAGGCCGGTCCGACCCCCGATCAGGTCGCCGACGTGATCTCCGACCGGACCGCTCTGGTCACCCTCTCGCACGTCGACTATCGCTCCGCGCACATCGCCGACCTCGAGCGCATCACCGCCACCGCCCACGACGCCGGCGCGCTCGTGCTCTGGGACCTCAGCCACAGCGCGGGCGCGCTTCCCGTCGGCCTCGACGATCACCACGTCGACCTCGCCGTCGGCTGCACGTACAAGTACCTCAACGGCGGTCCCGGCGCGCCCGCCTTCCTCTACGTCCGCGAGGCGCTGCAGGCCGGGCTCCGCCAGCCCATCTGGGGCTGGTGGGGCCGGCGCGACCGGTTCGGGATGGCCGCCGGCTACGACGCCGCCCCCGGTCTGACCGGGATGCTCTCGGGGACGCCGCCGGTGCTCGGGCTCACGGCGTCCGCCGCCGGGATCGACCTCAGCATCGAGGCCGGCATCGATGCCATCCGCGCGAAGTCCACGCGCCTGACCGAGTACGCGATCGCGCTCACCGACGCGCGCCTCGCGTCCCACGGCGTCGACGTCGGATCGCCCCGCGACCCCGACCGCCGCGGCTCCCACGTCGCGCTCGTCCATCCGCGCGCCCGTGACCTCGCCCGACAGCTGATCGACCGCGAAGTGCTCGTCGACTTCCGCGAGCCCGACGTCATCCGGCTCGGCCTCTCCCCGCTGACGACGAGCTTCACGCACGTCCACGACGCCCTCGAGCGCCTGCACGACATCCTCACGGGGACCCACGGCCCGTCCTCCACCATCGCGCCGGCGCCGTGACGACCACCCCGGAGGCGATCAAAGGCCTTCCCGATACCCCCCGCTGCGCGGGAGCGCGAAGCGTCCACGCGCTCTAGCCCACCACCCGCTCCTCGGTCTCGATCGGCTCGAGCTCGCCGATCTCGGCGCGGCGGTGCTCCCAGTGCGGCGGGATGCACATGTGCGTGCCGAGCTCGTCGGCGCTCTCGTCGGTGAGCAGGCCCCTCTCGGTCGCGTAGCAGAGCTCGACGAGCAGGCCGCTCGGGCTGCGGCAGTACATCGAGAAGAAGTAACCGCGGTCCTTGGCCTCCGAGATGTCGGTGTAGCCGAGGCCGACGAGATGGTCCTTGACCACCTGCTGATTGTCGGCGGAGTCGACGTCGAAGGCGTGGTGGTGGATCGTGCCCTCGCCGAAGCACCAGGTCCCCTGGGGCAGGTCGGGCTCCTCGACGAACTCGAGGATGCGGCCGTGGCCCTCGTCGTCGCCGATCCGGAACTGGTGATGGGCGCCCTCGGATCCGAGCTCGGTGGCGTTCATGCCGTCGATCAGGAACGCGACCATGGGCTCGAGGTCGCGAACCGAGGTCGTCGTGCCGTGGGCGCCGCGGATGCCGTGCTCGGCGCTGACGGGGCCGTCGTAGGGCGCGCGGGAGTCGGGCTCGGGCTCGCCGACGAGCGTGAACTCGATCCCGCAGGGGTGGCGGAAGCGCAGCCGCTCGGTGCCGAACAGCTCGGCGCGCTCGTGCTCGACGCCGAACTCCGCGAAGCGGTCAGACCAGAAGCCGATGGCGTCGGCGGGGATCGAGAGGTCGATCGACTTGGCCTGGTTGGTGCCCCGCTTGCCCATCCAGCCCGCCTGGCGATAGGGGAAGGCGGTCAGCAGCGTGCTGGCATCGCCCATCCCGTTGCCGTAGTACAGGTGGTAGATGGGGATCTCGCCGTCGAACAGCACCGTCTTCTTGACGCTGCGCAGGCCGAGCAGGCGGACGTGGAAGTCGTAGTCCTCCTGCGCGCCTCCGACGCAGAAGGTGAGGTGATGCGTGCCGCGCACGCGCCCGGGGTTGGCCATGGGTCTCTCCTGTCGTTTACGGTCGCCGGCTGACCGGCTGACCGGCGGCCGGTCACGGCGGCGCGTGCCTCTGCGAGCCGCCGATCGTAGCCAGCAGCTCGCGCACCTGCGCGAACCACGCGGGGTCGAGCATGAGGAACGGGTGCAGGACGACGACGTCGCGCTCGTCGCCCGACCGGCGCCGCGCGAGGCGCCGGGCGAAACGCTCGGCGGCCTGCGCGGGGGCCAGCGGCTGCGCCGGATCGCCCCGCTCGCGGCGCAGGTCGGCGAACAGCGCCATCAGGTGATAGGCGTCCACGAGGTCCCAGTCAAAGGCACGGCGGACGAGCTCGGGATGACCCGCGACCGCCCGCTCCGGCGACCACCACGTGTAGCCGAGCTCGACGAGCAGGTCCGCGGTCGCGCCGGTCGCCGCGCCGCCGGGCGGTCGAAAGCCCCGGGCAGGTAGGCCGAGCGTCGCGAACGCCTCGGTCGCCCGCGTCAGCAGCTCGCGCTCGCGCTCGGCGCTCAGCTCGCCCCACGGCTCGTGGCGCCAGCCGTGGACGCCGAGCTCGTGACCGCGGGCGGCAATCTCGTGCAGCGCGTCGGGATACATCTCGCAGTTGATCGCCTCGACGAAGAAGGTGGCGGTCAGCTCGCGGCGCGCGAGCTCTGAGAGCAGGGGCGGCAGCACCTCGGTGACCGAGGGATGCCGGCCGACCGGCTCGCCCTGCGGCCACGTGCCCCGCTCCAGCTCGGACGCCTCGCCGAGGTTGTCGAAGGTCAGCAGGACCCGGGGCACGGGCCCGACCGTACTCCCCCGGCCGACCGCCACGCCGCCGCAGCCGCGACAATCCGACCGTGGCCCGCTGCTTCGTCACCCGTCAGCTGCCCGGCACCGCGCTCGACCGCCTCGCCGAGGTTCACGAGGTCGACGTCTGGCCCGAGCGCCTGCCGCCCGATCCCGACGAGCTGCGCCGGCGCACCGCCGGCGCTCGAGGCCTGCTCTCGATGGTCACCGACCGGATCGACGGCGAGCTGTTCGACGGCGCGCCCGAGCTCGAGGCGGTCGCCAACTGCGCCGTGGGCTACGACAACATCGACGTCGAGGCGGCCCGCGAGCACGGGGTCGCGGTCGGCAACACGCCCGGCGTGCTGACCGGCGCCACCGCGGACCTCACCTTCGCGCTGCTGCTGTCGGCGGCGCGGCGCCTGCCCCAGTCGGCGGCGTCGGTGCTCGAGGGCGACTGGGTGACGTGGGAGCCGGGGGCGCATCTCGGCTACGACGTGCACGGGGCGACGCTCGGGATCGTCGGCCGGGGCCGGATCGGCGAGGCGGTGGCACGCCGGGCGACGGGCTTTGACATGGAGGTGCTCGTGCACTCGCGCAGCTGCGGCGTCTCGCTCGACGAGCTGCTCGAGCGCTCGGACTTCGTCTCGCTGCACTGCCCGCTGACGCCCGAGACGCGACATCTGATCGACGCCGGGGCGCTGGCACGGATGAAGCCGACCGCGATCCTCGTCAACACCGCGCGGGGGCCGATCGTCGACCCGGTCGCGCTCGGCCGGGCGCTGCACGAGGGCACGATCGCCGGCGCGGCGCTCGACGTCACCGACCCCGAGCCGCTCCCCGCCGACGATCCGCTGCTGAGCGCGCCCAACCTCCTCGTGGTGCCGCACATCGGCTCGGCCAGCCACGCGGCGCGCGAGAAGATGGCCGAGCTATCGGTCGACAACCTGCTCGCCGCGCTCGCCGGCGAGCCGATGCCCCACGCCGTCACCTGAGTCATGGCCGTCAACGTCGCCGTCGTCGACATCGGCTCGAACTCGACCCGGCTGCTGATCGCGCGCCGCGACGGCGGGCGGATCGAGGAGCTCGAGCGGCGCACGAACGTGACCCGGCTCGGCGCCGGCGTCGACGCCGACGGGCGGCTGAGCGACGCGGCCATGCAGCGGGTCGACGACACGCTGGACGGGTACGCCGAGCTGATCGGCGCCCACGAGTGCTCGGCGGCGGTGGCGGTCCTGACCAGCGCGGTCCGCGACGCGGCGAACGGCCGGGAGTTCGCCGAGCGCGTCGGCGAGCGCTACGGCCTGAGGCCCCACGTCCTCAGCGGAGACCAAGAGGCCGAGCTGACGTTTCTCGGCGCCACGAGCGAACGCGACCGCGACGACCCCACCGTCATCCTCGTGCTCGACATCGGCGGGGGCTCGACCGAGATCGTCATCGGGACCGGCCACCGGGCCGACTTCCACGTCTCCACCCAGGCGGGCGTGGTGCGCCAGACCGAGCGCCATCTGCACTCCGATCCCCCCGGTGGCGCCGAGCTTGACCGGCTCGAGCAGGACGTGCGCGCGATCGTCGGCGCCGCGGTGCCCCAGGCGCGCCGGCGCGACGTCGGGCGCGGCATCGCGGTCGCCGGCACCGCGACATCGCTGGCGGCGATCGCCCAGCGGCTCGAGCCCTACGACCCGGCCCGGGTGCACGGCTACGAGCTCGACGCCGGGGAGGTCGACCGGATGCTCGGCGAGCTGGCGGCGCTGCCGGTGGCGCGCCGCCGCGAGGTGCCCGGGCTGCATCCCGACCGCGCGCCGACGATCGTCGCCGGCGCGGCGATCCTGCGCGAGGCGCTGGCGATGTTCGGGCTGGCGCGGATCGAGGTGTCAGAGCACGACATCCTGCGCGGCGCGGTCCTCGGCTTGGTGGACGACGCTCCGGGCGCCTGAGCGACCGCCGGCGCGCCGCCGCGGGGAGATCGCGGGCGCTCAGGCGAGCCGCGACCGGCGCGGGTAGACGACCTCGGGATCGGTGAGGACGTTGATAAGCGCCGGGGCCCCCGCAGCGAACGCCCGCTCCAGCGCGGGCCCCAGCTGGTTCGGCTCGCGCACGAGCTCTCCCGCGCAGCCGAGCGCCTCGGCGAGCCGGTCGTAGCGAGTCTCGGGCTGCAGGTCGGCGGCCACCGACCAGCCGTAGCGGCGCTCCATCGGATGCTTCTCCAGCGCCCAGATGCCGTTGTTGGCCATCACCGCCACGACCGCGACACCATGCCGGACGAGCGTGTCGAGCTCGATCGCCGAGAACCCGAACGCGCCGTCGCCGAGCAGCAGCACGACTTGGCGGTCGGGATGGGCGAGCTTGGCGCCGAGCGCGTAGCCGAGGCCGGAGCCGAGGCAGCCGTAGGGGCCGGGGTCGACCCAGCAGCCCGGCTCGTAGCTGTCCACGACGCGCCCCGCGAAGGAGACGAAGTCGCCGCCGTCGCCGATGACGATCGCGTCGCGGTCCAGCCGCCGGCGCAGCTCGCCGTAGATCCGCATCGGATGCAGCGGCGCGCGATCGTCTGCGAGCTCGGCCGCCTCGCCGGCGCGGCGCTCCTCGTCAAGTGCGCGCAGCGACGCCAGCCAGCCCTCGCGATCCCCGACACGCCCACCCGCCGCGGCGTCAGCGAGCGCCTCAAGCGTCGCCGGCAGCGCCCCGTAGAGCTCGGCGGCGAGCGCGCGCGTCGATGCGCGCTGCGCGGGCGCGACGTCGATCGCGATCACCTGGGCGTCGTCGGCGAACACGCCGCCGAAGCCGAGCCGGAAGTCGAGCGGGACGCCGATGACGAGCGCCACGTCGGCTTGGCCGAGCCCCTCCGCGCGCGCCCGGGCGACCGAGAGCTCGTGGTCGGCGGGCACGCAGCCGCGGCCGAGGCCGTTCAGGAACACGGGGATGCGCAGCCTCTCGGCGAGCGCCAGCAGCTCGCGTTCGCCGTGGCCCCAGTACAGGCCGGTGCCGGCCATGATCACGGGCCGCTCGGCGTCGCGGAGCATGGCGGCGGCGCGGTCGATCGCGGCGGCGTCGGCGCCCGCGCCCCGCCACGGCTCGGGCAGCGCGCCCGGCGGCGGCGCCTCGGGGATCGCGCTGAACGCCGCGTCGAGCGCGACGTCGAGGAACGCCGGGCCGGTGCGCGGGGTCAGCGCGGCGTCCATGGCGCGCTGCAGCAGCTCCGGGATCTGGCCCGCCTCGGTGGCCGAGGCGGCGAAGCGGGCGAGCGGGGAGACGAAGGCCACGTGGTCGACCTCCTGCAGCGCGCCCTGGCCCCATTGAGCCTGCGGGGCGCGCCCGCCGAGCACGAGCATCGGCGAGTCGTTCGAGCTCGCCGCGGCGATCGCGCTCATCCCGTTGGTGACGCCGGGCCCCGCGGTCAGGGCGCAGACGCCGGGCGTGCGCGTGACCTTCGCCCAGCCCTCGGCGGCGAACGCCGCCGACTGCTCGTGGCGGACGTCGACGACGTCGATCCCCTCGGCACGGCAGCCGTCGTAGATCGAGAACAGGTGTCCGCCGGACAGCGTGAAGAGCTTCGTCACCCCCCAGGCGCGCAGTGCGCGGGCGACAAGCCGACCGCCGTGCAGCTCGCCGGTCGCGGTGTCCGTCGTGGCCGCCATCGCGCCGCGGACGCTACACCACTACTCCTCCGGCGCCGGCGGGCGAAGGCGCAGCGCGTTGACGATGGCGCCGCCGAGGATAATGATCGCCAGCACGTAGAACCAGCCGAGCATGATCACGATGAACACGATCGTCGTGCCGAAGCGGGCGATCGTCGAGATGTGGGTGAGGTAGACCGGGAAGCCGTAGTCGACGACGCCGATCGCCAGCGTGGCGCCGAGGGCGCCCGGCCAGACCGCGCGCCACGGCATCGCGCGGTTGGGCACGCGCGCGTAGATGATCGCCAGACAGCCGAACAGGAGCGCGAGGCCGAAGGCGAGCGAGCCCACGTAGACGAGCACGGTCACGCGCGCGAGGTCGAGCGGCAGGTCGTCGACCCCGCCGCGCAGGATGCTCTGGGCGGTGGGCACGGCGACGGTGGCGACCATGAACACGAGCACCACGAGGACCATCGAGAGGGCGAAGCGCTTCTGGCGCAGCCACGAGCGCGACTGGCCGCCGTAGATCCGCGAGAACGCGGTGTCAAGCGCGCCCCAGAACGATGCGCCGAGGTAGAGGCTGGCCACGAGCGCGAGGATCCCCGTCCCGGTGGTCGAGTGGCGGATCTCTGACAGCAGCTGGTTCAGGGTGTTCTCGGCGCTGCCGGGGAACACCTCGCGCAGGTCGGCGAGGACGCTCGTCTCGATCGCGTTGCTCGCCAGGACCTGTCCGGCGACGAAGAGGCCGAGCAGGGCGATCGGGACGATGCCGAGCAGCATGTTGTAGGCGACCATCGACGACAGCCCGGTGATGTTGGCCTCCCAGGCGACGCGCCAGAACCGGCGCACGGGCCGGGGGACCATGCGTCTGATCAATCCGACACCGCGGCTGTCATCGAGCGACAGTCTGTCAGCGGCGCCGGAACCCCCGCTGCGGCGGGTCCTGGCTCAGCCCACGGGAGCCAGCGGCGAGCGGAAGCGCCGCCCCGGCGGATGCGGCGCGGCGGTGGAGGCCAGCGCGACGTCGCCGCTGAACCAGCGACCTTCGAGATACACCGCCGGCAGCTCGCCGAGTCCCTCGGCGCGGAGCGTCGCGGCGGCCTCGACGAGCTGCTCGTCGCGCCAGGACTCCCCGGACGCCTCCAGGCACGCGTCGAGCGGGATCCCCGCCGCGGCGGCGGCCTCGGCCAGCGTCTCGGGATTGTCGAGGTCGAACCCCCCGCAGAAGGCGAGCCGGCCCGCAGCCAGCGCGAAGCGCACCCCGGCCCCGATCTCGCAGGCGTACGCGGCCGCGCGCAGCGCGCACGGCGTCCGTTCCGGGAAGCGCTCGGGCCAGACGAGCGGAAGGCGCAGCGCCTGCGCGCGCATCTCGCAGCGAGCGCGCAGGGTCGGCTCGTCGACGACCGGACCCGACGGCGCGGTGCTGTCGACGGCGACCCACTCGACGTCGCCGATCAGCCGCTCGACCTGCTCGGCCGCGAGGTACGAGCGCGGGCACGAGACGTCGAAGTAGAAGGAGGGCGCGCGGCGCGGCGGAGCCGTCGGCCGGCGCGACATCCGGGAGGCGAGGTCGATCAGCTCACCCATCAGACTCCTATACGTGTCGAGTACAAAGGCGGATCACAGCTTTCTCGATCCCCTGCAACGACCTAGCGGACCGAAACTGACGCAAACGGATGGAAGATTTCCATAGTTGCGTTATGCTGGTTCGCGGTAAGTGCATCAACGGACGGATCGGAGTGACCATCCCGCACGTACCACCCGCAAAGCGGCATCCGTATGACCAGTGGTCGCCGGACGCTCGCGCACTGGATCTCGTCGGAGATAAGTGGACGCTGCTGATCGTACGCGACCTGATCTCGGGTCCGCGGCGATTCGTCGAGCTGCAGCGCGTGCTGCCCGGGATCTCGACCGAGCAGCTGCGCTCGCGCCTGAACCGCATGGTCGCCGACGGCATGCTGACCCGCAAGCGCTACCGCGAGGTGCCGCCGCGCGTCGACTACGAGCTGACCGAGCGCGCCGAGGAGCTCGCGCCGGTGCTCGGGGAGCTGGCTCGCTGGGGTTACCAGTGGGCCTGGGGCTCGCCCCGCGCCTCCGAGAACATCGACGTGGGCGCGATCTTCCGGCTCATCCCGGGCCTGCTGGACTCCGTGACCGGGGTCGCGGGCACGGTCGAGCTCGTGGTCACCGACGGTCACGACGGTCGTTCGGCGCGCTATCTGACGCGCGTCGGCCCGGCGCGCGCCACGCTGAGCGAAGGTGCCGAGAGCCACGCCGACGCCCGGATCAGCGGCTCGCTGACGGCGTGGATCGAGGCGCTCGGCCCGGCCGCGGATCGCGTCGAGCTGCAGGTCACCGGCAACCAGCGCCTGGCCGGGGTGTTGCTCGACCTTTTATCGCCGGCGCAGGGCCGCGCGCCAGCTCCGGCCATCGCTGAGGCCGCCGAGTAGCGCCCGCGCCGGGCAGGCGCTAGCGTCACCGGGGCCGCCGCCCGGGTGGTGAAACTGGTCAGACACGGTCGCCTTAAGAGCGACTGCCTCACGGCATGAGGGTTCGAGTCCCTCCCCGGGTATCGATCTGACCCGCCGCTGATCCGGGATCGCCGCGGGCACGTAGCATTCCGAGGAGCGCCGCGACGAATCCCAGGGATGGACCGCAACTTCGGCGCGATGGCGGTGTCTTAGGCGTTCAGGGGTATTCCGTGGAAGTGTCAGCGCTCAAATATTCGGGAGGCATCGGACTGCACGGGCGCTCGCCGCTGCTGCGCCTGCAGTCCGACGATCGGCTGATCGCGCTGATGCGCCGAGGCAACCCCTCGGCCTTCGAGGTGCTCGTCGGGCGCTACGAAGTCCGGCTGCTCGCCTTCTGTCGGCACCTGCTC
The DNA here is from genome assembly GCA_019240115.1 of Solirubrobacterales bacterium. Classification (GTDB taxonomy): domain Bacteria; phylum Actinomycetota; class Thermoleophilia; order Solirubrobacterales; family Solirubrobacteraceae; genus Palsa-465. Next base: position 19,844 of record JAFAYV010000036.1, read on the forward strand.
GGATCGCGCGAGGACGCCGAGGATGTGCTCCAGGAGGTGATGACGGCCGCCTTCAACGCGATCCTCGCCGACGAGCGGGCGATCAACGTCCGTCCGTGGCTGTACCGCATCGCGCGCAACCGCAGCCTCAACCACCTGCGGCGGATTTCCGCGATCGGCGTCGACACGATGGACCACCACCTCTCCGAGCACGGCGCGAGCACCGCCGACAAGGTCGACGAGCGCGAGGAGTTCCGCCTGCTCGTCGGCGATATCCAGGAGCTCCCCGAAACCCAGCGGACGGCGCTCGTGCTGCGCGAGATGGACGCGCTCTCCTACGACCAGATATCTGAGGCGATGGAGACGACGGTCCCGAGCGTCAAGTCGCTGCTCGTACGCGCCCGGATCTCGCTCGCCGAGGCCGCCGAAGCGCGGCTGCTGTCCTGCGAGGAGGTGCGATTCGAGCTCGCCGAGGTCTCCGAGGGGCTGCTGCGCAAGGCCAGCCCCCTCGTGCGCCGCCACCTGAAGGACTGCAAGCGCTGCACCGTCTTCCAGGTGCAGCTGCGCCAGACGAACAAGGCGCTCGCCGCGCTGCTGCCGATCGGCCCGCTCGTGCTGCTCAAGAGGTTCGCCATCTTCCACATCGGCCATTCCGCGGGCTCGAGCGCCACCGCCGCCGGTTCGGGCGCCACCGCCGCGGGGTCGGGCGCGACCGCCGGCGCCGGGGCGACCGCCGCTGGTGCCGGGGCGACCGCGGCGGGGGCCACCGCCGCGGGAGCGGGAGCCGTCGCCGGCGCGGGCGCGATGGCCGGCTCCGGCAGCCTGCTGTCGGCGGGCGTCGGAGCGGTCGCGGGCAAGGCCGCCGCCGGCCTGGCCGCCGCGGCGCTCGTGGCCGCGGCCGGCGTCGAAGCCAACCACCACGCCGCTCACCACCACCCGGCGAGCACCCCGACGATCGCCGCCTCGGTCCCGCAGTCGACGAGCCCGACGCCGGGTCCGAACGCGCCGGGGGGCCAGGGGGCCTCCGGTGGGACGCTGGCGCGCTCGCGCGCGCGCCGGCCGCTCAAGCACGGCAAGCGCGCCAAGGCGAAGATCGCGAAGACCCAGCCGACGACGACGAAGACCGCCACCACGACCACCACGACGCCCACCACCGCGACGTCGAGGACCCGCACGACCTCGACGTCGACGACCCCCACCGAAACGCGGCCGAAGCGCGCGACCCGGCCGGGGCGCACGCAGGCCCAGCAGGATCCGACGGTGCTGCCGCCGACGACGACCTCCCCGGCGCCGCCCGCGCCGCCGATCGCCGCGCCAACGACGACGACCACGACGTCGACGTTCCCGGCGACCACCACCACGACGACCACCGCGACGACGATCACAACGGCGCCGACCACGACGACGATCGTCATCAGGCCCTCGACGACGTCGAGCACCCAGACCGACCCCTGAGCGCGAGCCCGGACATCGAGTTCGGCGACTTCCAGCGCGTCGACATGCGCGTCGGGCGCGTGCTCGCGGTGGACGACTTCCCCGAGGCGCGCCGGCCGGCGTGGAAGCTGACGATCGACTTCGGCCCCGAGATCGGGACCAAGCGCTCCTCGGCGCAGATCGCCCACTACGCGCGCGAGGAGCTGCTCGACACGCTCGTCGTCGCGGTCGTCAACTTCCCGCCCCGCCAGATCGGCCCCGTCATGTCCGAGGTGCTCGTGCTCGGCGCGCTCGACGACGAGCGCGGCGTCGTGCTGCTGCGCCCCGACCGGCGCGCCGCGCCCGGTTCGCCGATCGGCTGAAGGTCAGGGCCCCGGAACCGCGCCGATCACGATCCGCGCCCGGGCGACGCCGTCGACGAGCACGCGGTGGGTCCCCGTGGCCAGGCCGCCGACCTCCTCGGCGGCGCTCGCCTCCGCGGCGACCGCGAGCGGCTTCGCCGCGCCCCCGGCGAGCGTGATCCGATGCGCCTTGGCATCCCGGTTGCGCACCTGCAGCTCGATCGTGATCTTCGTCGGGACCGAGATGAGCGGCGGGGTGAGGCGACCGCCGGGCTCGACCGTGAACGCCGCCGGGATGTGCGCGCCGGAGCTGGGCAGCGGATGGCGCGCGCGCTGGGTCCGGGTATCGGCGGGCGTAGGCGGCTGGGGACCGGCGGCCGGAATGCTCGTCGTCGTCGCGGAGGCCCGGTGCGTGCTCGTCGCGCTCGGGGTCGAGCTCGCGGAGCTCGAGCGCGACACGCTCGGCGAAGAGGCTGCGCTCGACGTTCGGGCGCCGGTCGCGGAGCTCGCGCTCTTGCTCGACCGGGTCGCGTGGCTCGACCCGCCGCACCCGGCGACGGCCGGTCCCAGCGCGACGGCGGCCGCGAGCGTGGCGGCAACCGCGCGCGTGGCAACAACCGCGCGCGTTGCGACGGCCGCCCACGAGGCGGCGGCCGCCCACGAGGCGGCGGCCGCGCGCGGGGCGAGCGGGGCGCGCGACATCGGCGCACTATAGGCCCGGGGCCCCTGGGATGATCGGCGCCGTGGCGATCGCGCTCGTGACCACCTACCTGAGCGACTACCGCCGGCCGCTGTACCGCCTGCTCGCGCGGCGCTACGACGTCGAGGTGCTCGCCTACGGCCGCGGCGAGCGCTACGTCCCGAGCTGGTTCGGCGACCTCGACGGCCAGCTGGCGGCGGCCGACTTCCCCGCCCGGCGGCTGCCGGGGCTCGCCGAGGCGCTGGCGCTCGGGCGCCGCTACGACGCGGTGATCGCTCCGTTCGCCGGCGGCTCGATGCTGCCCGCCGCCTATCTCGGCGCGCGGGCGTGGCACCGCCCTTTCGTGCTCTGGGCCTCGGTGTGGCATCAGCCGCGCTCGCTTGCCCACCTGGTCTCGCTGCCCGTCGTCCGCCACATCTACCGCGACTCCGGAGCGGTGCTCGCCTACGGGGAGCACGTGCGCCGGTTCGTGGCCGGGATCCGCGGCCACGACGACGACGTGTTCGTCGCCCCCCAGACCGTCGAGCCCGAGCTGTTCCGACGCCCGGTCGCCGACGCGGAGGTCCGGTCGTTTCGCGCGGCGCACGGGCTCGGCGACGGCCCGCTCGTCCTCTACTGCGGACGACTCGTCCCCGAGAAGGGGGTCGCGACGCTCGCGGCCGCGTGGCCGCAGGTCTCCGAGCCGGCGACGCTCGCGGCCGCGTGGGCGCAGGTCTCCGAGCCGACGACGCTCGCGGCCGCGTCGCCGCGGGTGTCCGAGCCGGCGACGCTCGTGCTCGTCGGGGACGGCCCGCTGCGGGCGGCCTTCGCCGGGATGGCGGGCGCGCGCGCGATTGGGCCGCTCCCGCGAGCGCAGCTTCCGGCCGCCTATGCCGCAGCGCGGTTCGCGGTCCTGCCCTCGATCCCGACGCCGCGCTTCCGCGAACCGTGGGGCCTGGTGTGCAGCGAGGCGGCCGAGCAGGGACGGCCGATGGTCGCCTCGAGCGCGGTCGGAGCCGTCGCCGGCGGCCTCGTCGTCGACGGTGTGACCGGGCGCGTCGTCGCGCCCGGGGATCCCGCCGCGCTCGCGCGCGCGATCGACGAGCTGCTCGCCGATCCCGCGCGGTGCGAGCGCCTCGGCGCCGCTGCCCGCGCGGCGGTGGCGCCGTACACCTACGAGGCGATGGCCGACGCGGTCGGGCGCGCCCTGGCCTCAGGCGGAGTGCGCCTCTCCGGGCTGCAGGATGACGACCTGCGAGCTCGTCGCCGACTCGACGTCTGACTTGAACGCCCGGTCATCGGTCTCGATCGGCGGCAACGTGTTGTAGTGGCACGGGATCACCGTCGTGGCGCCCACGAGTCCGGCGGCGTCGACGGCGTCGTGGCGGTCCATCGTGTAGTGGCCGCCGATGCACATCAGCGCGACGTCGATCGGATGGCGCCTGCCGACGAGCGACAGGTCGGAGAACAGCGCCGTGTCGCCGAGGTGGTAGACGATCGTGTCCTGGAAGTTGATGAGCAGGCCGGCGGGCGTGTTGACGGTGCCCTTCGGCGTCGTCGAGGTGTGCCAGGCGGGGACGAGCTTGACCCAGCCCCAGGGATGGGTGATCGTGCCGCCGAGATTCGGGTCGGTGACCTCGAGCCCCTCCTCCCCGAGCTCGTGGGCGAGCTCGGTGATCGCGGTCACCGGCGCGCTCGCGCGCCGGGCGATATCGACGACATCGCCGTAGTGATCGCCGTGGCCGTGGGTGAGCAGGATCGTCGTCGCGTCGACCTCGTCGGCCGCCGCGGCGGCGACCGGATTGCCGGTGAGGAACGGGTCGATGAGGACGGTCGTCGAGCCCGCGGACAGGGTGAAGCAGGCGTGGCCGAGAAAGCGAATCTCCATCGTGGTGTCTACTCCTGGGATCGGGGGTCGTCGCCGCGCAGCGCGCGGGAGAGCTCGAAGCCCACGGCGACGCCGACGAGCATGCCGAGCCGCGTCTCCTCGGCCAGCAGGGCGCGCACGGCCTGCAGGCGCATCTCGGCATCCGCGGCGCCGATCGCCTCGCGCACCGCCTGGTCGTGGGCAGCGTCGAACCAGCCGCCCTCGGCGATCGCGGCGGCGAGCACGCGCTGCAGCGATGGCGCGGCGCGCATGACCAGGTCCTGGGCCTCGCCGAGTCGGTCCGGGTCCGACACGTGGTCGATGGCGGCCTCGAGCTCGGCGTCGGTGTAGGCGCGTTCGGGCATTCGCGGCGGGATCTTACGAGCGGGCTCGTCCGGGCGTGGTGGCGCGAACTCGCCCGGGACCAGCCGAGGCTCAGCCGGGCCGAGCGGCGCGAGCGGCAGACCGAACCTCAGCGGGGCCCGAGCCGCGCGAGCGGCAGGCCGAGCCCGAACCCGGCGACGACCCCGACGGCGTCGGAGATCCAGCTCGCCTCGGGCACGGCGAGCGGCATGAGGATGACCGCGGCGGCGATCGCGGCCACGCCGAGCAGGTCGCCCTCGATCTCGCCGCCCGCGCGCAGCTCGAGCAGGTCGGGCACCGCCCATGCGGTCAGCAGCGCGAGCGCCGCGCCGTTGGCGCCGAGCGCAACCGGGACCGCGTACAGCGCGGCGGTGGCCGCCAGGCCACCGATCCCGCCGACGAAGAACAGGGCGAGCACGACCGCCGGACCGTGCCGGCGCTCGAGCAGGAGGCCGAACAGGCCGATCGCCAGCAGGGCGACGAACGCGTAGCCGATGTTGTCGTAAGTGAACGCGGCGCTGAACAGCCGCCACCACTCGGAGCCGGGCTTGCCGATGATGATCAGCTGGCTCTCGTCGACGACGCCGGTGCGCCACAGCAGACAGCCGAGGAGACCGAGCAGGATGAGCCAGCCGGTGGCATAGGGCCGGCGGTCGGGGCGGATGCCGGGGATCTCGTCCCGGCGCAGGCGGGTCAGGAGCGGCGGTGCGGAGCGGCGCGGCTTGCGCTCGGTGACGCGCTGGTCGCGGTCGAGCTTCGGCGCCCGCTTGCGCAGGCGGCTGCCGCAGTACGGGCACTCGGTGATGTAGGGGCTGACCTCTGAGCCGCAGCTCTTGCAGATCACGAAGAGATCGGGGCCGCCCGTGCTCACGTAGCGATTGTAGAGCCGCTCAGCGGTGCTCAGGCCAGGGTCGCGGCGACGATCTCGGACATCACCTCCCGCATGTCGTAGTTGGCCTCGTAGACGACCACTTGACGGTGGGCGCCGTTGCCCCGGGCGAGCAGGTCCTCGACCGCCTCGAGCTCGGAGATCGAGCCGAGATCGGTGCAGTGCTCGCGCATCCGATCGATCAGTCGACGCGCGAGCGCCCGGGTGGGGACTCGGTCCGAGCTCGGGAGATCGACGAGCTCGCCCTCGAGACCGTGGCGGGCGGCCAGCCACTTGTTCTCGTCGAGCATCTCGTGGGGGAAGGGCGACAGGCGCTTGCCGTCGTCGAAGTGGATCGCGAGCTCGCGGACGAGGGCCTGCACCAGGGCGGCCATCCCGAGCGCGTGCTCGATGTGGGTCTGGGAGTCCATCACCCGGACCTCGACGGTCCCGAACATCGGGTGCGGGCGCACGTCGTGCCACAGGTAGGTGTAGTCGGCGATCACCCCGGCGTTGATCATGAACTCGATCCGCCGCTCGTAGTCCTCCCAGTCCTCGTAGGTGGGCGGGATCCCCACCCGCGGGAAGGCACGGAAGATCGGCATCCGGGTCGAGGCCATGCCCGTGGTCGCGGCGCGCCAGAACGGCGAGTTGGCCGACAGGCCGAGCAGCACCGGGATGTGCACGCGCATCCCGTTGGCGACGTGGATCGCCTTGTCGGGCCCGTCGACCCCGACGTGGACGTGCATGCCGAAGATCAGCTCCTGGCGGGCGACGAACCGCAGCGCCGAGATCAGATCGCGGTAGCGCGGCCGGGCGACGATTCGCTGGTCCTCCCACATCGCGAACGGATGCGTGCCCGCCGAGCCGATCGCCAGCTCCTGGGCCGCGGCCGTGGAGGCCACCTGGCGGCGCAGCGCCCGCAGCTGCTCGGCGGCCTCGGCGACGTCGGCGCACGGCTCGGTGGAGATCTCGAGCACCGACTCCATCAGCTCGGGCTTGATGTCGCCCTGGGGCGCGGATTCGAGCATGCGCTCGATCGCGTTGACGAGCTCGAGCGACTGGGCGTCGAGGATCATGAGCTCCTCCTCGATCCCCAGGGTGTACGCGTGTCCCTGGAAGCGGTGCTCCACGGGCCCACAGCCTAGGGCTTCGCCACGACAACGATGCCCGGCGCGGCGGCGGGTTGACCCCTAGACTGAGCGCGACAAGGGCAATAGAGATGAAGGGTGGATCAATGGGTCTGGGCTACGACGGCAAGCTGTACATCCTCGCGTTCGATCACCGCGGCTCGTTTCAGAAGAAGATGTTCGGGATCGAGGGCGACCCGACGCCCGACCAGACGGCGACGATCGCCGACGCCAAGCACCTGATCTACGAGGGCATGGAGCAGGCGGTCAAGCGCGGGGCCGAGGCGTCGGCCACGGGCGTGCTCGTCGACGAGCAGTTCGGCTCCGACATCCCCGAGCAGGCTCACGAGCACGGCCAGAAGCTCGCCATGCCGGTCGAGAAGTCCGGCCAGAACGAGTTCGACTTCCAGTACGGCGCCCAGTTCGGCGAGCACATCGAGAGGTTCGATCCCGCGTTCTCCAAGGTCCTCGTTCGCTACAACCCCGAGGACCCCGACGTCGAGATGAACCGCCGCCAGCTCGGCCGGCTCAAGGAGCTCGCCGACTGGCTGCACGAGCACGATCGGAAGTTCCTCTTCGAGCTGCTCGTCCCGGCGACCGACGACCAGCTGGCCAAGGTCGACGGCGACTCGGACCGCTACGACGCCGAGTCGCGCCCCGAGCTCATGCGCCGCGCGATCGAGGAGATCCAGAACTTCGGGATCGAGGTCGACGTGTGGAAGATCGAGGGCGTCGACGAGCGCTCGGATGCGGTCATGCTCGCCGAGCAGGCGCGCTCGGGCGAGGGCCGCGAGGGCGTCACCTGCGTGCTGCTGGGCCGCGGCGCCTCGACTGAGAAGGTCGAGCAGTGGCTGCACGCCTCCTCCACCGTCGATGGGTTCATCGGCTTTGCGATCGGCCGCTCGATCTGGTGGGACGCGCTGAAGGGCTTCCTCGCCTCGGACACCGACCGCGAGACCGCGGCGTCGCAGATCGCCGACAACTATCTGCACTTCGTCGAGGTCTACGAGCACCAGCAGGTCGCCTGAGCGATCGCGGGCCCGCGGGGCCGTTTGCAGCATTTGCAGCATTTCGTGCGGGCGGCCGGCTGCACGAAATGCTGCAGCGTTGGTAGGCTCGCCGCGTGCCGATGAAGATGCGCCAGAGCCTCGCGCAGCTCGAGCAGGAGTTCCGCCACGAGACTCAGCTCGATCGCAACCGGCGCGAGCGGCTCCAGCGCTCGACGGCCCGCCGCTCGCGCTTACGCACCCACGAACGCGCGGTCAAGCGCAGCTCGATGCGCTACTGGCTGCTCGTGCTCACGCTCGCGGCGACCGCGCTCATCGTCACCGCGGCGATGTTCGAGTCGCTGTACCTGCTGCTCGCGTAGCGTCCGCGCCCACAGGACGTGCAGATGGGGGCTTGGGTTGGCCCCGGGGGCAAATAGCTCGCCGCGGGCTGACGTGTCCCGTGCGGCGGGGACTACTCGGAGTCGCCGAGGCTGCGCAGCGCGGCGTCGACCTCTTCGCGGGCGTCCTTGGGGTCGGCCTCGCTCGAGCGCTCCTGCTGGATCTCGAGGTAGACCTCCTTGCGGAAGACCGGAACGTCGCGCGGGGCCTGGATGCCGATACGGACCTTCTCGCCCATGATCGCCAGCACCGACACCTCGATGTCGTCGCCGATCATGATGCTCTGGTTGGACTTGCGCGTCAGTACCAGCATCGTCTGCCTCCGGGCTGTGGCCAGGTGGACGGACCTTCACCACCGAGGCACGGCTTCAGTCCGGTTCGGAACCATAGCGGTCGCGCCAGCGGCGTGACAACCACTCGACGCCTTTGCACGAATAAATGGTAACCGCGCCGGGACCGCCGTATCCCGGCCGTCGGCTGTACTACTCTCCGCTGCCATGCCACGCCGATCGCTCAGACCAGAGCTCAACCGGATCCGCGCCTGGGTGCGCCAGGGACGCACCGATGCGTGGATCGCCCACCAGCTGGAGGTGACCGTCCAGCAGATCCAGAGTTTCAAGCGCGAGCAGAAGCTCGAGCCCGGTGACGACGTCGACGGCGCGGGGCCGCCCGTCGATGTCGACGAGGAAGTTGACCTGCGCGCCGAGGACGACGCCCTGATCGCCGCCGAGCTCGACGCGGTCGCCGCCGAGACCTCCGACGACGAGGACGAGTCCGACGACGAGGACGCAGACGCCGAGAAGCCCTCGCGCCGGCGGCGCAGCCGCCGCGGCGGCCGCGGCCGCGGGCGGCGCCGCCCCACCGGCACGCTCGAGGCCACCTTCGACCACGGCGAGGAGGGCTACGGCCTGTGGCTCGACCCCGCCGTCCAGGACGACCCTGTCTACGCCGAGCACTGGGCCGGCCACCGGCCGGTCGAGGTCGTGATCGAGGAGGACCAGATCGTCATCCGTCGCTCGGGCGAGTCGGACTCCGACTCGGACTCCGACGGCGGCGACGGGGACTAGTCCCCGGCGATCCGGCGACCCGTCGTGTAGTCGATCGCCTCGCGGGCGTAGCGCGCGAACGCTGCGCCCGCGACGGTCGTCAGGTCCCACGCCGCCGGGGTGTCGGGCGCGACGCGCACGGCCACGTCGAAGCACCAGTCAGTCCCCTGCTTCTCGTACAGGCGTGCCAGCTCAGCGGTCGTGAACGCGCCGCCGAGCCGGCGGCGCAGCTGAGCCACGAGCTCGTCGACGACGCGCTCGAGCACCACGCGCTCGGACGGCTCGGAGCGGGCCAGGCGGCGCTGGCCCTCCTCCCAGAGACCGATCAGGTCCGGATAGCTCACCGCGCCAGGTCCGGATAGCTCACCGCGCGACCGCCGCCGCGTGTCCTGGCCGCGGTCGCGGCCGACGGATCGCTGGCCGTGGTCGCGGCCAGCGATCCGTCGGGCTCAGCGTTGCGGCTGGCCGGTCATCGCGTAGGAGCGCTCGCCCGGGCGCACCATGCCGAGCGAGCGGGCGTCGCGCACGATCGTCACCGGATCGTTCAGCGCGCGCATCTGGCGCTCGAGACCGCGGTTCTGGCGCGCCAGGCGGCTGACGGCCGCCTGCTGCTGGTCGGCCTGGGAGCTCGTCGACAGGTATGAGACCGTGTGCTCGGCGTACAGACCGACGACGATCGCCAGCACGAGCAGCAGCCCGTAGCGGCCGACGCGCTCCCAGCGGACGCGGAGCGCCGCGGAGCGGACCGGGACCCGCTGCGGGCGGCGCGCCTGGCGACGAGCCGCCGGCCGCGCGGTCGCGGGGCGCGCGGCGGAGCGGGAGCCTGTCGCGCGCGACGTCGCGGAGCGGGCGGCTGCGGAGCGGGCGGCTGTCGGACGCGACGTCGCGGAGCGGGCGGCCGTCGGGCGCGACGTCGCCGAGCGGGCGGAGGCGGAGCGGGCGGCTGCGGAGCGGGCGGCTGCGGAGCGGGCGGAGGGCATCCGGTACCGCCTTCGTTCGGCGGCCCGGCGCTCCTTCCTGCCGCATCGGATCGTGCACGCCGTCGAGAGCGCTCGCGCGCAGGTCAGCGACGAAACGCGGAGCGACCCGGATAGGTCGCCTCGGGCCCGAGCGCCTCCTCGATGCGCAGCAGCTGGTTGTACTTGGCGACCCGATCCGAGCGGCACGGCGCGCCGGTCTTGATCTGGCCGCAGCCGCTGGCGACCGCCAGATCGGCGATCGTGACGTCCTCGGTCTCTCCCGAGCGGTGCGACATCACCGAGGTGTAGCCGGCCTCGCGGGCCATGCGGATGGCAGCGAAGGTCTCGGTCAGCGTGCCGATCTGGTTGACCTTGATGAGGATCGAGTTGGCCACCCCGGCCTTGATACCGCGCTTGAGCCGCTGGGTGTTGGTCACAAACACGTCGTCGCCGACGAGCTGCATGTGGCTGCCCATCCGCTGCGTGAGCCTGGCCCAGCCGTCCCAGTCCTCCTCGTCCATCCCGTCCTCGATCGAGACGATCGGGAAGCGCCCGGCGAGGTCCTCGAGATAGGCGGCGAGCTCGTCGGAGCTGAGCGTGCGCCCTTCGGCCTCCAGCGCGTAGCCGCCGTCGGTGTGCAGCTCGGACACGGCGGGGTCGAGCGCGATCGCGACCTGGTCGCCGGGCACGTAGCCGGCGGACTTGATCGCCCCCACGAGCGTCTCGAGCGCCTGCTCGTTGGACTCGAAATCGGGTGCGAAGCCGCCCTCGTCGCCGACCGCGGTGCCGAGGCCCCGGTCCTTCAGGGTCGCCTTCAGGTGGTGGTAGACCTCGGTGCCCATCCGCATCGCCTGGGTGAAGGAGCGCGCGCCGACGGGGACGATCATGAACTCCTGGAAGTCGACGCGGTTGTCGGCGTGGGCGCCGCCGTTGAGCACGTTCATCATCGGCACCGGAAGCACGTGCGCGGTCTCGCCCCCGAGATAGCGCCAGAGCGGCTGGCGCTCCTCGGCCGCCGAGGCGTTGGCCGCGGCGAGCGAGACCGCGAGCAGCGCGTTGGCGCCGAGGCGCGACTTGTTGCCGGTGCCGTCGAGGGTGATCAGCATCCGATCGAGCGCCGCCTGGCTGGCGGCGTCCTGACCGCGCAGCGCGGTCGCGATCTCGCCGTTGACGTTGTCGACCGCGTGCGTGACGCCCTTGCCCATCCAGTCCGACCCGCCGTCGCGCAGCTCGGTGGCCTCGAACTCGCCCGTCGACGCCCCCGAGGGCACGGCCGCGCGACCCCAGGCCCCCGAGCGGACGCTGAGCTCGACCTCCACCGTCGGATTGCCTCGGCTGTCGAAGATCTGCCGAGCATGCACGTGCTCGATCTGGCTCATGTGTGACCTCCTTCCGAGAGTCGGGCGCGGGCGTAGTACTCGAGCTGGCGCTCGCGCGGAAGATCCTCCCAGCTTCCGCCGTCCGATGCGCTCAGCGTCTCGGCCGCCTCGACGCGACCGCGGAAGCGATCGGAGGCGGCCCGCAGCGCGAGCTCGGGGTCGAGCGACAGCTTGCGCGCGACGTTGACGGCCGCGAACAGGAGGTCGCCGAGCTCGCGGAAGCTCGCCTCGGGGTCGCCGGCAGCGTGCGCTGACTCGAGCTCGGCCAGCTCCTCGCGCACGCCCTGGAGCGGCCCCTCGACCCCCGGGAAGTCAAAGCCCGTCGAGGCGGCTCGGCGCTGGACCTTGCGCGCGTACAGCGGGCCGGGGAGGTTCTCGGGCACCTCGCCGAAGATGCCCGGCTCGCGTCCGGTCTCCTCCCTCTTGATCTCGTCCCAGTTGCGCAGCACGTCGGCGGCGTCGGAGACCTCGGTCTCCCCGAACACGTGCGGGTGGCGGCGGATCAGCTTCTGGGTGACGTGCTCGGCGACCTGCGCCAGGTCGCCGGCAGAGCGCTCCTGCAGCAGCAGCGCCAGGAAGTGGACCTGGAACAGCACATCGCCGAGCTCGTCGAGGAGCTTGGCGTCATCGCGGCGCCACGCGGCATCGGCGAGCTCGTAGGCCTCCTCGACGGTGTGCGGGACGATCGTGCGCTCGTCCTGCTCGCGATCCCACGGGCACTCGCGGCGCAGGCGCCGCGTGATCTCGTCCAGGCGAGCCAGCGCGGCCGCGGCGTCCGGAGCGGTCACTATGGGCTGGTCGCGGTGCCGCCGGCGCCTGGCGTCGCCGTGGTCGCCGTCTTCGGCGCCTTGTACCCCTTGCAGTCGCCCATCTTGTAGACGCCGCGACAGGTGGTCTTCGACTGCCAGTTCTTCCTGGCGTCGTTGTCGACCGCGGTCTCAGCGGCCTGCTGGTTCTCCGAGGTCAGCGTCTGCTTGATCAGCGCCGTCGACTGGGCGAGCGAGCGCTGGGTGCCGGGGGTGATCTTGGTCACCTCGAGCACGTAGTAGCCGAACTGACCCTTGACCGGGCCGACGAGCTTGCCGACCGTGGCGGCGAACGCCGCCCGGCTGAGCGCCGCGTCCTGCTGGCCGGAGGTGACGTCCGTGAGCACGCCGCCCGTGTTCTTCGTCGTCGGGTCGGTCGAGTACTTCTTGGCCACGACCTGCCAGCTGCGGCCCGACTGCAGTGCCTTGCGCGCGGCGGCGGCGTTGGCGGCGGTCGTGGCCAGCACGATCCGCATGTTGCGCCGTTCGGGGGTGCCGAACTGCGACCTGTGGTTGGCGTAGTAGGTGGCGATCGCGGCGGGGGTGATCTGCGGCGTTTGCTTCGCCGACAGCTTGGTGAACACCTGGTTGACGCGGAACTTGTAGAGCAGGTCGGCCTGTGTCTGGCCGGTCTCCTTCAGGTAGCTCTGGTACGCGGACGTGGTGTGGAACTGGCTCTTGACCGCCGTGTTCAGCGCCGTCTGGACCTGCGCGTCGGTCAGCTTGATCCCCAGCCGGTGCGCGTCGGCCTGGTACCAGTAGGCCTTGATCAGGAAGTCGAGCGTCTCTGACGACAGCGAGGTGAACAGCTGCTGGCAGTCGGACCGTAGCTGGCTGTCCTTCAGCTTCTTCAGCTGCGGCAGCTGCTCGCGCGCCTGGGCGATGCAGCTGGTGAACTTCGGCGGATCGTTGGGCACGATCACCGGCTGACCCGGCGACTCGGCGGCCTGGCTCTTGGCGGCCACGTACTCCCAGTGGTTGAACGCCTTCAGGCTGATCGGGTTGCCCGCCACCACTGCGACCGAGCTGCCCGGCACGCTCGAGCCGCAGCCCGAGACGACCGCGGCGACGAGCACAAAAAAGGCGCCGAGCGCCAAGATGAACGTCCGCGTCCTCATTCCGACCCGGCCGATAGTAGCGGGGTCCCTCCGGCCGTCACGCAAGAGTTCCGCGCCGTCACCCACGCGGCACACGTTTTCCGCCACCGTCGCGTGGGTGGCCGCCGATAAGCCGCCGCCGCACGACCGAACGGCTACCACCCCGCGGGTGGCCGCCGATAAGCCGCCCCCGCACGACCGAACGGCTGCCACCCCGTGACCGAACGCCCCGATCACGCGATCCTCGGCGTCGCCGGCCGCCAGCACGGCCTCGTGACGCGAGAGCAGCTGCACCAGCTCGGCGTCACGCGACACGACGTGGCGCACCGCGTCGCCCACGGCCGGCTCCACCCCATCCACCACGGCGTCTACGCAGTCGGACGTCCCGGGCTCGCCGGCGACGGTCGCCTGCTCGCCGCCGTTCTCGCGTACGGGCCGACCTCCGTGCTCAGCCATCGCAGTGCCGCCCACCGGTGGGGCCTCGTCGACGAGCGCCCGGGCCCGATCGACGTCACGGTGCCCGGCTCGAGCCATCGTCGACAGCGGGGCATCCGCGTGCATCGCGCGCGCCGGCTCGCGCCCCACGACGTGACGCGGGTCGCAGCGATCCCCGCCACCACGGTCTCGCGAACGCTCATCGATCTCGCGTCGACGATGGGCCACCGCGCCCTCGCGCGGGCCTTTGAGCGCGCCGACGCGCTTGGGCTGCTCGACCTCGACCAGGTCGGCGCTGCCCTCGAGCGGGTCCAAGGCCGCCGGAGTCTCGCCCGCGCCCTCCGCGTCCTGGCCGGCTATCGCCCCCTGGCGCCGGTGCGCTCCGAGCTCGAGCGCCTCTTCCTCGCGCTGGTGCACGACGCCGGGCTGCCGGCGCCGCAGGTCAACTCCCGCGTCGCCGGGCTCGAGGTCGACATCTGCTGGCCGGAGTGGCGGCTCGTGGTCGAGCTCGACGGACGCGCCTACCACTCGAGCCCCCGCAGCTTCGAGGCGGACCGGATCCGGGACGCCCGGCTCCAGCGGGCCGGCTTCCGGGTCCTGCGGGTCACCTACCGGCGTCTCATCGACGCGCCGGCCCGCGTGCTCGACGACATCCGGGCGCTCGCGGCCCTGGCGTAAGAGGACACGAGGCGTCGCCGCCGGTTGGATTGACGTTACAGGGTGGCAGCCCGGACGTTCGTCCTGGCCGGCTTATTGGCGGCCACCCCCCACGAGGGGCACCCCCCACGGCGGCACCCCCCACGCCCACGGGGCCACCCCCACGGCGGCCGCCCCCTCCACGGCGGCCACCCCCCACGCCAGCGGGCCACCGACGGCCGCCTACGCCGCGGCGGTGACCGGAGCCGCCTCGGAGTCCTCGGAGTCCACCGAGCGCGCGACCGCGAGCAGCACGTCGGCGGCGCGGACGATCGCGGCGAACTGCTCGGCGGCCGGCTTGGGCAGGCGCACCGAGAGCTGCGAGCGCCCCGACTCGTACAGCGCCTCGGGGATCTCGGCGCGAACCGCCTTGGCCCGGCGCGAGTCGAGCGCCACCGGGGTGACGGCGAGACGGTCCGCGCGGACGGTCACCGCCTGGGCGCCCGCCTGGCCGAGCTTGATCCGCGCCTGCTGGAGCGAGATGAGGTTGCGCAGCGGCTCGGGCACCTCGCCGAAGCGGTCGGTCAGCTCGTCGCGCAGCTCGGCGAGGTCGGAGACCGCGCGCGCGCCGGCGATCCGGCGGTGGACCTCGACCTTGGCCTGCTCGTAGGGGATGTAGTCGGCGGGGACGTAGGCGTCGACGTTGACGTCGAGGCGCACCGGCTCCCAGTCGTCCTGCGCCTCGCCGTCGGCCCCGACCTCGATCTCGCCGACCGCCTCGTCGAGCATCTGCAGGTAGAGCTCGAAGCCGAGCGCGGCGACGTGACCGGACTGCTCGTCGCCGAGCAGGTTGCCGGCGCCGCGCAGCTCGAGGTCGCGCATCGCGATCTTGAACCCGGCGCCGAGCTCGGTGTAGTCGCTGAGCGCCGACAGCCGCTGGCCCGCCTCGGGGGTCAGCGCGGCGGCCGAGGGATACAGGAGGTACGCGTAGGCCCGCTCGGCCGAGCGCCCGACGCGCCCGCGGATCTGGTACAGCTGCGAGAGGCCGAACTGGTCCGAGCGCTCGACGATCAGCGTGTTGGCCTGCGGGATGTCGATCCCCGACTCGATGATGCTCGTGCACACGAGCACGTCGGCATCGCCGCGCAGGAACGCGAGCATCCGCTCCTCAAGCGTGCTCTCGTCCATCTGGCCGTGCGCGACGAGGAAGCGTATGCCGGGGCACAGCCCGCGGAGACGCACCGCGGTCTCCTCGATCGTCTCGACCCGGTTATGGAGGAAGAACGCCTGGCCGTGGCGCGCGTGCTCGCGCAGGAGCGCGCGGCGCACGAGCTCCTCGTCGTACTCGCCGACGAACGTCTTGACCGGCCGGCGTCCCTCCGGAGGGGTCTCGATCACGCTGATATCGCGCACGCCGGTCAGCGACATCTGCAGCGTGCGCGGGATCGGGGTGGCGCTCATCGCGATGACGTCGACGCGGAGCTTGAGCTGGCGCAGCAGCTCCTTCTGCTTGACCCCGAAGCGCTGCTCCTCGTCGACGACGAGCAGCCCGAGGTCCCGGGCGCGCACGTCGCGCGAGAGCAGGCGGTGGGTGCCGATGAGGATGTCGACCTCACCGGCGGCGAAGCGCGCGATCGCGTCGCGCTGCTCGGCCGCCGAACGGAAGCGCGAGACGTGCTCGATCGTCACCGGGTAGTCCTTGAGCCGCTCCGTGAAGGTCCCGAAGTGCTGCTGGGCGAGGATCGTCGTCGGCGCCAGCACCATCACCTGCTTGTCGTCCTGGGCGGCCTTGAACGCGGCGCGGAGCGCGACCTCGGTCTTGCCGTAGCCGACGTCGCCGCAGATGAGCCGATCCATCGGTCGCGCCGACTCCATGTCGGCCTTGACGAACTCGATCGCGTCGCGCTGGTCGGGGGTCTCGGTGTACGGAAAGGCGTCCTCGAACTCGCGCTGCCAGTCGGTGTCGATCGGGAACGGGTGGCCCTGGCGCCGCTTGCGCTCGGCGTAGAGGTTGAGCAGCTCGCCGGCAAGCTCCTGGGCGGCGCGGCGCGCGCGCGACTTGATCGTCTCCCACCGCGTGCCGCCGAGCCTGGACAACTGGACCCCACCCGCCCGGCCGCCGGCCCCGACGTAGCGACTGATCTTGGCCAGCTGGTCGACGGGGACGAAGACGCGGTCGGTGCCGGCGTACTCGAGGTACAGGTAGTCACGGGTCACCCCCGCGACCGTCTTGGTGTCAAAGCCGGCGAAGCGCGCGATGCCGTGGTCCTCGTGGACGACGATGTCGCCGGTGCGCAGGTCGGCGAAGCTGCGCAGGACCCCGCGGCGACGCGATCTGGCCCCACCCGCCCGCTCGCCGACGCGGCGGCGCTGGAACAGGCGATGGTCGGGGATGACCGCGAGGTGGAACTGCGGCGCGATGAAGCCGCTCTGCAGCCGCGCCTCGGCGAAGGTCAGAAGGCCCGCGCCCCCGACGCCGTCGTCGGAGCCCAGCCAGCGGACCTTCATCCGCCCGAGGTTGTAGGCCAGGCGCTCGCCGTCGCCGTGGCGCGCGAAGGTCAGCACCGTGCGATAGCCCGAGCGGGCGAGCTTCTCGAGCTCGGGCTCGGCCTCCTTGAGGCCCCGGGCGGCGATGTCGGCGGCCTGGGCCCGGAACGCGTAGCGCTGATCCTGGTCGAGGCTCGACAGCCTCACCCCGACGCGCTGCGCCAGCGCGGCGGTCACCTCCTCGGGAGCGACGTACAGCGGCCGGGCGTCGGCCTCGTCGAAGGTGGCGGTGACGTCCTGCCACAGGTCGGCGAGCGCCGGCGCGAGCTCCTCGGAGCCGGCGAGCATGACCGACGCCTGCGTGCCGACGAGCTCGAGCAGCGGGTGAAAGCTCTCGGTCGGCAACAGCTCGGTGATCGGCGGGCGGTCGGCGCGGTCCTCGAGGGCGGCGATCTCGGCGAGCTCGCGGTACTCGGGCGCGAGCTCGGCCGCCGGGGCCACCTCGACGCACTCGGCGTCGCCGAGCGAGCGCTGGGTGAAGGTCGAGAACCAGCGCAGCGACTCGATCTCGTCGCCGAACAGGTCGACGCGCACGGCGCGGTCCTCGGTGGCCGGGAAGAGGTCGAGCAGGCCGCCGCGGATCGCGAACTCGCCGCGGTCCTGCACCTGGTCGACGCGCTCGTAGCCGGCGGCGACGAGGTCGCCGGCGGTCTCTTCGAGATCGAGCAGCTCGCCGGCGCGCAGCACGAACCCGCGGGGGCGCAGCGAGCGGTCGGGCACCTTCTCCGACAGCGCCGCCGCGGAGACGACGACCACCGGCGCGCCCTCGCGCGGATCCCCGGGCTCGAGCAGCGCGTCGAGCGCCCCGATCCGCAGTCCGACGAGGTGCGGCGGCGGCGCGAGATGTGACTCGTAGGCGACGCCGCGGCTCGGGTAGTAGCGCACGACGCGCGGGGCCAGCCACGCCCGCAGGCCGGCGGCGAGGTCGCGCGCGGCGCGATCGTCGCCGGCGACGACGATCCCGGGACGGTCGCGATCGCGGTCGAGCAGGGCGGCGACGAGGTACGGGCGCAGCGACTGCGAGACGAACGCCTCGCCCCCGTCGCGCGCGAGCGCGCCGGTCTGCGGATCGTCGTCGGCGTGGGAGAGGAGCGCGCTCAGCACGGCTCGTCGGAGTCTAGGAACGCCGCCCCGGGGCGCGGATCGCTCGCGCGACCCGTCAGCCGTACCCCTCGCGGAGCACGGCCTCGGCGGCATCGGCGCCCCGTCCCACGAGCGCCGCCACCTCCTCGGGCGGCTCGGCGAAGCGTCCGAGCACGTAGGCGGCGACCCGGTCGGGATCGGTCGTCGGCGGGCGCCCCACCCCGACCCGGACGCGGCCGAACTCGGTCGAGCCCAGGCCGCGGCGCAGCGACTTCAGCCCGTTATGGCCGGCCAGACCGCCGCCGAGCCGGACCCGGATCTCGCCGAAGGGGATGTCGATCTCGTCGTGGACGACGAGCAGCCGGTCCAGCGCGACGTGGAGCGCGCCCCGCGCCGGCCCGACCGAGTCGCCGGCGTCGTTCATGTAGGTCTGGGGCAGCAGCACCGCGACGCGGTCCCCGCCCATGACCCGGGCCCCGCTCACCCCGGTGCGCCCCTCGGTGATCAGACCCCGGTAGCGCGACCTCGGCGTGGGTAGCCGCCAGCGTTCGATCAGCTCCCGCGCGATGCGAAAGCCGACGTTGTGCCGGGTGCGCTCATACTCAGCCCCGGGGTTGCCGAGGCCGACGATCAGCCAGTCGACGGGAGCCCCACCGCTCCCGGGCGGGGCCACCTACTCGGAGGGCTCGTCCGCGGGCTCGGCGTCGGCGGCGTCCTGCGCCGCGACCTCGGCGTCCTCGCCGGCCTCGCCCGCGCCGACGACCTCGGTCTCCTCCTCGATCTCCTCCTCGTCCTCGACCTGGAGTCGCGGCGGGGTGAGCGTGGCCAGGACGGTCTCGGGATCGTCGAGCAGGATGATCGTGGCGGGCGGGCGCAGCGCCTCGAGCATCGCGGTGTCGCCGATCTGCATCGTCGAGACGTCGTAGCTGAGCGCGTCGGGGATGTCGTTGGGCAGCGCCTCGATCGCCAGCTCGCGCGTGACGTGCTCGAGCACGCCGCCCTCGACGACGCCGGGAGCCTCCTCGGTCCCGGTCAGCTCGAGCGCGACCGTGGACTGGATCTTCTCGTCGAGGCGGACGCGGAGGAAGTCGATGTGGACCGCGTTGCCGGTCAGCGGGTGGCGGACGAGCTCCTTGACGACGACCGGGCCGCTGGCACCGCCCTCGATGTCGAGGTCGAGCACCGCGCCCGTGTCGGCGAGCGCCGCCCGCAGCGCGGGCGCCGGCACCTGAAAGCTGACCGGATCTTCGCCGCCGCCGTAGACGACGCCGAGGACATGGCCCTCGCGGCGCAGGCGCCGCGCCTGGCGCGAGCCGGCCGGCTCGCGCGGGGAGACCTTCAGCGCGGTGGATTGCGTGACCGCCATGAGCGGCGTTCGATGGTAGCGACGTCGCTTGCATTGCGCTCGCGCGCGCTCGCATTGCGCTCGCGCGCGCGATAACCTGATCGCAATGTCGCAGGGCGCGCAGCTGATGTTGTGGATCGCGGGAGTGCACCTCGTCGGGCTGGTCTGCGTCGCGGTGCTGATGTTCCCGGCGCTACGCGACGCGCCCCCCACGCCCACGCCCAGGCGCGACGACGGCGAGGACGGCTGGGGCCGCGGCCCGCGGCCGCCCGCCCCGAAGCCCGGTCCGTCAGGCGGCGGGATCCCGCTCCCCGACGCGCGCCCGGCTAACGTGCGCCTGCGCGAGCCCGGACGGCTCTTCGACCACCTGCCCCAGCGCGAGCGCCGTCCGGCGCGGGAGCCCGTCCGCACCCCCGAGCGCGTCGGCTAATAGCTGCGCGGGCACACCGCGTCCCCGTCCGCACCCCCGAGCGCGTCGGCTAATAGCTGCGCGGGCACACCGCGTCCGAGCGGATCCGGCGGCTGACGACGAGCAGCTGGATCCGAAAGCCGTCGAGCACGCTCCCGGCGCGGCGCACCCGGACGCATTGCACGCGCGGGAGCGAGTCGCCGACGATCCACGCTACGCGCGCCGTGCTCACGGCGGAGCGCAGGGCGAAGCCGGGCGGTCCGGTGATCTGCAGGATCGAGACCATGCCCGACCGGCGCAGGGCGGACACGTTGATCGCCGCGCGGCCCCGGCACGTCGCGCCGCAGTCATGCATCAGGCCGGTGATCCCCGCAACGTCGCCGCGCGCTTCGGCGCGCACGAGGTTGGTGATCGCCGCCTCCTCGGCTCCGCCGACGCTGAGCGCGCGAGTGAGCAGGGCGCTGATCACCAGGAAGACGACGATCGCCACCACGATCAGGCTGATCACGTACCGGCGCCGCATCGGCGCCGGACCTTATCGGCGCCCACCCACCCGCCGGCGGGCGTCAGGAGTCCGAGATCTCGAGGAAGCGCTGCACCGACGCCTCCTGATGGGCGAGCTTCTCGGCGAGCGCGACCGCGTGCTCGGCGGCGAGCTCAAGGAACTCCGCGACGCAGCGCTCGGGATCGTCGGCGAGGGGATAGACGCGCGCGAACTCCTGCTGGGCGCAGGCGATCCCCATCGGCGGCCGCCCGTCGGCGAGGGTCCGCGCGCTGCACACCGGAGTGACGACGACCTGGGACTCGGGAGCCACGAGCGCCGTCGGCAGCAGACGGTGCGCGGGCAGCCGGACCGCGAGCGAGACCGAGTGGTCGATCGTCACCTGACTACCCGCCAGCTCGGACAGCGGCTCGCGCCAGACGTCGAGGACGGTGTCGGCGCCGACGAGCGCGTCGCGCAGGGCGGTCGCCTGCTCGACGTAGAGCTGTTCGGCGGCCGCGCGGTCCTCGGCGTCGGCCAGATCGAGGTCGCAGGGCACGCGCAGCAGTTCGCCGGCGGTGACCGTCGCGCCGGCGCCGCGGCTGCCGTTGGCGACGTAGGTCTGCAGGGTCCCGAGATCGCGCCGGCCGTGGAAGATCACCGTCACCGCCTCGGACAGCGGCAGACCCGAGATCCGCAGCGAGACCGCGACCGCCGAGGACTCGTCGAGCAGCGCCCGGCGCAGCAGCTCGTCGGCCTCCTGACCCCGGGTCGACTGGTCGTCGGACATGGCTCCCTCCTTTGCCGGCTTCTCGGTGGATTATCCCAGGCGGAATCCCGCGCCAGCCGGCGCATCCGCGCGCGCCACGTCGACCGGTAGGCTCCGCGACGATGAGACTGCTCTACAAGCCCCTCGCGATCATCGCGGCGCTGATCTCCGCACGGATCGGCAAGTCGCTGTTCGAGAGCATCTGGTCGCGGATCGACCGGGAGCCCCCGCCCGAGCCCGGCAGCGGCGAGGGCAGCATGACGAAGGTCGTAGCCGGTCAGGCGCTGCAGGCCGGGGTGATGGCGGCCACCGCCGCCTGGGTGGATCGCTGGTTTGCGCGGGGCTTTCACCACACGATCGGCGTGTGGCCGAAGAAGCCGCCCGCGCCCGAGGATCAGGACTGAGCCTCGGCCGCGTCGGGCCTGAGCCATGCCGACAGACTGTCGCGCGCCCACGCGGGAATCGCCAGCTTCGTCGAGCTGGCGGCCTCGACGAACACGTAGCGCATGTCGACGTGGCAGAGCGGCGCGCCGTCGGGGTCGCGCCGAAACGCGAACGCCATGCGCAGGCTCGTCGTCCCCATGTGGGTGATCAGCGTCTCGATCGCCACCACCTCGTCGAACCGGGCCGCCGCCAGGTAGCGCACCCGCGCCTCCGCAACGACGATGTCGGCCCCGCGGTCGAGCATCACCTGGTAGCCCCCGAACGCCGCCCGCCACATCTCGGTCAGGGTGTGGTCGACGTAGGCGAGGTAGTTGGCGTTGAACACGACTCCCTGCGCGTCGCACTCGGAGTAGCGCACGCGCATCCGGTGCACGAACGGCTCAGCCATCGGCCCGGAGGATGAACCCGCGCTCGGTCAGCGCGGCGACCTGGTCCTCGAAGGCCGCGAAGTCGCGGCGTGCCAGCGCGTCGATCGGGCGCCCCCGGGGGCCGGCGGCGCGCACCCAGCGGCGCAGCACCGTCCCGCCGACCCGCGCGTCGGCCTCGTCGACGAGCGCGAGCAGGATCGGGAGCTCGGGACGATGCTCGAGCCGGCCCGAGAGCACGGTCAGCGGATCCGCATCGAGCACCGCGCAGAGCTCGTCCTCGGTCAGGCCGAGGCGCTCGAGCAGGCGCGATGCGTCCGCGCCCCGGGAGTTCACGCGCTCCGGGTCGATCATGGCCCCGACATTCTCGCGCTCCGTGGCACAGGGCCCGTCCGGAGGAGAGAGGAGACGGGCCCTGCGGTGGGGGTTCTCCCACGCTGCGCGGACACCAAACTCCCCCGCTCAAGATTGACGGACCGACCGCACATTTCGCCTCCGGCCGCGAAACTTCTCGCAGGAATCGGAGTTTCCATAACGGGGCGCTCGCATTTGGAGGGTCCGCCCAGGATGCCCGGGCGGACCCTCCAGCCACCTGCGCCCCCATGACAGGGCCCGCCCCCGAGGAGGGAAAGACGGGCCCTGCCGAGGCTCCCCTAGCCCAACACCGTCCTGTAACGCTCGGCGGGCCGCGAACTTGCGCAAACCCTGCGCACGAGCGAGGTCTGCGCAACTTTGGCGAGAAGTGGCGCGTTCTGTTGAGTGACGGCAGGCGAGACCGGTGGACGCCGGCCTCGGGGCACTGCCGGGCGACCACAATGGACGAGATCCCCTTGGGCACGATGGTGCAGGTGCTCGCCGACTTCGATCGGTTCGGCGGGGCCAGCCTCGGCCTGATCGCCTGGGAGCTCTTCGTCCCCGAGGCCGCGGTGGCGCCCGCCTGGAGCGCGGCGGTCGCCGGCGGCCTGGTCGCCGAGGCCGGCCACGACCCGACCTACGACGAGCGGCTGTGGCGGCTGACCGCGAGCGGGTGGGCGCGACTGCACGAACGTCAGGGCTGACGGCCCCAGTCGCGCCGAAACGTCCGCGCGCGGACCGGATGCTTAGGTTGTTGCCGGACCGGGCATTACGCTGCCACGTGGCCAGTTCGTGTCATCTCTCACGAAAGGCAGGTCCGCATTGATCACCCTGGGCATCATCCTGCTCATCATCGGCTTCATCGCGAAGGTCGCAATCATCTGGACGATCGGGATCATCCTGCTCGTCGTCGGGCTGATCCTCGTCGCGATGGGCATGTTGGGTCGGGCCGTCGGCGGTCGACGCCACTACTTCTAGCGGCCCACGCAATCGCGCAGGCCGCTGCGCCGTTGTATCGGCACGGGGGCTGAGACGAGGCGATTTCCTGTGAACCGCCGACCGCCTCGTCAGGCCCTCGGCCAGCCCCGCTGAGCGGGGCCGCCGCCGCTCAGAAGAGCTGGTTCTCGCCGTTGAAGACGTCGCTGACCGAGCCGTCGGTGAAGATCTGGCGGATCGAGTTGGTCAGGAGGTCGGCGCAGGAGAGGACGCGGACGTTCTCGGGCGCGCCCGGGGGCAGCGGGATCGTGTCGGTCACGACGACCTGCTCGAAGCCCGCGGCGGCGAGGTTCGCCCACGCGTCGCCCGAGAAGTTGCCGTGGGTGGCGGCGGCGTAGATGCGCCGGGCGCCGGCGTCGCGGACGGCCCGGGCGGCGGCGGCCAGCGTGCCGGCGGTCCCGATCATGTCGTCGACGAGCAGCGCGGTCTTGTCGCGCACGTCGCCGATGACGTAGCTGATCTCGGCGACCTGCTGGGCGGGGCGCTCTTTGTTGAGGATCGCGAGGTCGGCGCCGATCTTGGCGGCGAAGTTCTTGTTCAGCTTGACGCGGCCGACGTCGGGGGAGACGACGACGAGGTCCTCGAGCCCGAGATCGGCGAAGTACTGGGTGAGGATGAACAGCGCGGTCATGTGGTCGCAGGGCTTGGAGAAGAAGCCCTGGATCTGGCCGGAGTGCAGGTCCATGGTGAGGATACGATCGATCCCGGCCGCCTCGAGCATCCGCGCCACGAGGCGGGCGCTGATCGGCTCGCGCGGGGCCGACTTCTTGTCCTGGCGGGAGTAGCCGAACCACGGGGTGACCGCGATGACGCGGTGGGCCGAGCCGCCGACGGCGGCGTCGACCATCTCGACGAGCTCCATCAGCGAGTCGTTGGGGTTCATCCCCTCCTGGACGTTGGCGCACGTCGGCTGCACGATGAACACGTCGGAGCCGCGGACCGACTCCTCGAAGCGGCAGTAGACCTCGCCGTTGGCGAAGGTCTTGCGCTCCACGCCGCTGAGGTCGACACCGAGCTTGGCCGCGATCCGTCCCGCGAGCGCGGGGTTGGCGCGGCCGCTGACGAGCATGAGCCGCTTGTCGTAGTCGCGGCGCAGGACGGTGGCCGACTGACGGGTCTCGACGAGGCTCACCTCGTCGCCGAGTGTACGTCGCGCCGGCGACGACTCGGTGAAGGTCACGCTCGCCTGGCCGCGTCGGCCTGCGCGCGCTCGCGGCGGCGCTCGGCGTAGCCCGCGACGTTGCGCTGCTCGGAACGCGCCACCCCCGGCGAGCCCGCGAGCGAGCCGTCGGGGACGTCCTGTCCGATGACCGAGCCCGCGGCGGTGTAGACCTCGTCGCCGACGGTCACCGGCGCCACCAGCGTGGTGTCGACGCTCGTGCGCACGCGCGAGCCGATCGTCGTGCGATGCTTGCGGTAGCCATCGTAGTTGGCGGTGATCGTGGCCGCCCCGAGGTTGGTCTGCTCGCCGATGTCGGCATCGCCGATGTAGCTGAGGTGCGGGACCTTGGTGCCCGCGCCGACGTCGGAGTTCTTGATCTCGACGAAGGTGCCGGCCTTGGAGCCCTCGCGCAGCACCGTCCCCGGACGCAGGTAAGCGAACGGGCCGACGCTG
>JAFAYV010000084.1 GCA_019240115.1 Solirubrobacterales bacterium
GTCGGGCTTGAGAAGGTGGAGGGACTGCTCGCGTGCGATGCCGATGTGACGCTCGTCTCGCCCGAGGCGCATCCCGAGTTGGTGCAGCTGACGCTCGAGGGATCGATCCGCTGGGAACGGCGCGAATACGAATCCGGCGATCTCGACGGCGCGCTGATCGCGATCGCGGCCACCGACGACACGGACCTGAACATCCGCGTGTTCGAGGACGCCGAGGCACGCGCGATGCTCGTCAACGTCGTCGACGTGCCGCCGCTGTGCAACTTCATCCTCCCGGCGATCGTGCGCACCGGCCCGCTTGCGGTGGCGATCTCGACCGCCGGCGCCTCCCCGGCGCTCGCCAAGCGGATGAAGCGCGAGATCGCCGAGCTGTTCGGCGAGCCCTACGCGACCCTCGCCGTCCTGCTCAACGACGCGCGCGGCTGGGCCAAGGCGACGCTGCCCACCTACCAGGACCGCAAGGAGTTCTTCGAGGGCATCGTCAACGGCGATCCCGACCCGATCGAGCTCCTGCGCGCGGGCGACACCGGCGCCGTCGCGGACCTCATCGAGGCCGCGCAGCGGCTACCCGCGTGACGTCGTCGCGGCTCACGCACCTCGACGCCGCCGGCAACGCCCGGATGGTCGACGTCGGCGACAAGCCGGCGACCGAGCGCCAAGCGCGCGCCCGCGCGGTCCTCCGAGTCACCCCGGACACCGCCGCGCTCGTCCAGCGCGGCGACGCGCCGAAGGGCGACGTCCTCGGGGTCGCGCGCATCGCGGGCATCCAGGCGGCCAAGCGGACCGCCGAGCTCATCCCCCTCTGCCACCCGCTCCCGCTCTCCTACGTCGGCGTCGAGGGCGAGATCGACGCCGAGCGCGGCGAGATCGTGCTGACCGCCGAGACGCGGACGACCGGGCCCACGGGCGTGGAGATGGAGGCGCTGATGGCCGTCTCGGTCGCCGCGCTGACCGTCTACGACATGGTCAAGGGCGTGCAGCGCGGCGCCGAGATCGTCCAGACGGCGCTGCTGGAGAAGTCCGGGGGGAGATCGGGGCATTGGGAGCGCGCCGCCGACTGATCGCGTTGGGTCCTCGGCTCGGCCATCCGGCGCGGCCTGCGGGTCCCGGGAGCACGCCGACCGGCTGACCGAGGCCATATGCTCGCGGGAGATGCGAACCGCGATTCTGACCGTGTCGAGCTCGGTGGCCGCGGGCGACACCGAGGACCGCTCGGGCGCCGCGCTCGCGCAGCACGCGCGCGCGGCCGGCGCCGACGTGGTCGCCTGGGACGTCGTGGCCGACGACCGCGCCGCGATCGAGGCGTGGCTGCGCCGCCAGGTCGCCGAGGGGGCCGACCTCATCTTCACCACCGGAGGCACGGGGCTGACCGACGACGACCTGACCCCGGAGGCGACCCAGGCGGTGATCGACCGCGACGCGCCCGGCTTCGCGGAGGCGATGCGCGCCGAGGCGGCGCGGCACACGCCGATGGGGATCCTCACCCGCGGCGCGTCGGGCATCGCCGGGCGGACCCTGATCGTCAACTTCCCGGGCAACCCGAAGGCGATCGGCGAGCTCTTTCCGGTGATCGCGCCAACGCTGCAGCATGTGGTCGAGACGCTCCAGCGTCCACGCGGCGAGCCGACGCCCGGGCACTAGTGCCCATGGACACGCCGGCCGTCGAGCTGCGCGGCCTCGCGCGCTACTTCGGCGAGCGGACCGCGCTGCGCGACGTCTCGCTCGTCCTCCCCGCGGGCGCGTCGGTGGCGGTGCTGGGACGCAACGGCGCCGGCAAGTCGACCTTGCTGCGGATCCTCGCGGCGCTGCTGCGCCCGCACGCCGGGGAGGTGCGGGTGTTCGGCGAGCCGTTGCCCCGCCGCGCCTTCGCGGTCCGCGCCCGGCTCGGGCTGCTCGCCCATGAGCCGCTGCTCTACAGCGAGCTGACCGGCCGCGAGAACCTCCGCTATCACGCGGCGCTGCACCGCGTCGCCGAGCGCCGCGTCGACGAGGTGCTCGAGGCGGTGGCGATGGAGCGGCGCGCCGACGATCCGGTGCGCCTGCTCTCGCGCGGCATGGTCCAGCGCCTTGCGGTGTGTCGCGCCGTCCTGCACGACCCGCCCCTGCTGCTCCTCGACGAGGCCCGGGCCAATCTCGACCCCGCGGCCTCCGCGCTCGTCGAGCCGCTGATCGGGCGCCCGGCCGGGCGCACCCGGGTGCTGACCAGCCACGATCCCCGCGCCGCGCTCGCCGAAGCCGATCTCGTGCTCGCGCTGCGCGACGGGCGGGTCGCCTTCGCCGGCGCGCCCGAGGGCCTGCACGACGACGCGCTGCGGGAGCTGTACGCGTGAGGACGGCGCTCGTCCTCCTGCGCAAGGACCTGCGCCTCGAGCTGCGCACGCTGGAGACCGTCCCGGCGATGGTGCTCCTCGCCCTGGTCACCTTCATCGTCTTTCATTTCGGCCTGGACCGGGACACGATCGCCGGCCAGGAGGCCGCCGGCGTGCTCGTCGCGACGCTCCTGTTCGCCGCCATGCTCGGGGTCAACCGGCTGTTCGTCGCCGAGCGCGAGCAGGGCGGCTTCGACGCGTTCCTGCTGGCGCCGGTCGACCGCTCGGCGATGCTGCTGGCCAAGGCGGCCGGCCTGTTCATCTTCCTCGCCGCGCTCGAGGTCGTCGCGGTGCCGGCGTTCGGGCTGTTCCTGCTCGGACCATCGCTGGCGCCGCCGCTGCCGGGACTGATCGCGGTGCTGGCGCTCGCCGACCTCGCGATCGCGGTCATCGGCACGCTCGTCTCGGCGATCGCGATCCACACCCGGGCCCGCGACCTGATCGGGCCCGTCATCGGCCTGCCGCTGCTGCTGCCCGCGTTGATCGCGACCGCCCGCGCGGCCGGGCCGCTCCTGCGCTTCACCCACGCGGCGGGGGCCCCACCAGGCAAATGGCTGGCGGTTCTGGCTCTCTATGATCTGGTGTTCGCACTGCTCGCCTACGCGGTGTTCGACTTCCTCCTGGAGGATTAGCCAATGCCCTCCCGCTCCACCACCTATGGCACGGGGCTCCGCGGCCTCTCGATCGCCACCCTCGTCGTCATCGCCGCCGCCCTGACGATGGTCTTCTACTACGCGCCGCTCGACGCCGATCAGGGGTTCATCCAGAAGATCTTCTACATCCACGTGCCGCTGGCGATCGTGTCGCTGCTCGGCTTCGTGTTCGGCGGGCTGATGGCCGTCGGGTACCTGCTCACCGGGGATCGACGGTGGGACATGCGCTCCTACGTGGCGATCCACCTGTCGCTCATCTTCGGCATCGGCGCGCTCGTCACCGGCTCGATCTGGGCCAAGGCCTCGTGGGGCCACTGGTGGGTGTGGAGCGAGCCGACGCTTGTGTCCTTCCTCATCGTCGTGCTCCTGTTCTGCACCTATCAGCCGCTGCGCTTCTCGATCGAGGACCCCGAGCGCCAGTCGCGCTACGCGAGCGTGTTCGCGATCGTCGCCGGCGCGTTCGTGCCGCTGAACTTCATCGCGGTCCGCCTCGCCCAGCAGTACGTCCACCCCCGCGTGCTGACCCTCACCGGCGGCAACCTGCCCGGCTCGATGATGCTCACCTTCCTCGTCTCGCTGATCGGGATCGCGATGCTCTTCGCCACCCTGTGGAAGTACGAGATGGCCTCCAAGAACGCCCGCTCCCAGGTGCGGCGGCTGCGCCGGACGCTGCTCGGCGACGACGCGCTGGCACCCGCGGGGCGCAGCGCCGCCCCCTCGTGACCGGCCTGTACGCGATCGCCCCCGCGCTGCCGCTCGGCAAGGCCGGGAAGTTCGTCGTCGCCGCGTACATCGTGTTCGTGGCGCTGATCCTCGTCTATGTGGCGATCATGGCCGCCCGCGCCCAGCGCCTGGAGTCAGAGCTCGCGCAGCTGCGCCGCGATGTCGAGGCCGCGCGCGCCGTCGAGACCGCGCGCGCCGACGAGGCGCGTGAGGAGACGCCGGCAGGCGGACGAGGCCCGCGGCCCCCGGTTGTGGCGAGCCAGCGGGATGACGTCGCCGCCGCCCGATCGGGCGAGCCCGGGTGGCGAGCGGGCGGGACGGCCACGGGCGAGCGGGGGCCGGCGTGAGCGAGCTGCTGGCGCTCGGCATCTCGCACAAGACCGCGCCCGTCGAGGTCCGCGAGCGGCTCGCGCTGCCCGAGTCCGGCCGGGCCGAGTTCGCACGCGAGCTGCGCGGCTCGGCGGACGTCCACGAGGTCGTCGCGGTCTCGACCTGCAACCGGACCGAGCTCTACCTCGTGGTCGACGATCCCGTCGAGGCCGAGAGCGCGCTGCTGGCGATGCTCGCGCGCCAGGCGGGGATCCGGCCCACCGCGCTCGCCTCGGCGATCTACTCGCACCGCAACTGCGACGCCGCGCGTCACCTGTACCGCGTCGTCGCGGGCCTGGACTCGATGATCCTGGGCGAGGCGGAGATCCAGGGGCAGGTCAAGCGCGCCTACGAGGCGGCGCTCGAGATGGAGACCGTCGGCCCGCTGACCAACCGCCTGTTCCGGGCGGCGCTGGCCACCGGCAAGCGCGTCCGCACCGAAACCGCGATCGGCGAGCGGCAGCTCAGCCTCCCGGCGGTGGCGGTCGCCCTGGCCCGTGAGCGCGTCGGCGACCTGCACGGCCGCGAGGTCGTCATCGTCGGGACGGGGGAGACGAGCGAGCTGGCCGCGCGGGCCCTCGCTGACAGCGGCGCCCACGCGAGGTTCGTCGCCACCCGCCGCCGCGATCGCGCGCTCAGCCTCGCCCGGCGCTACCACGGCTCAAGCGTCAGCTTCGACGAGCTGCCCGAGGCGCTGACGACCGCCGACATCGTCGTTGCCGCCACCGCCTCCCCGCACCTGCTGCTCGAGGTGCGCGAGCTGGAAACCGTGATGGCGGCGCGCGACGGCCGGGCGCTCATGCTCATCGACCTCGCCGTGCCGCGGGACATCGATGCCGCCTGCGCCGGCCTGGATGGGGTCGCGCTCTACGACATCGACGACCTGCAGGCGGCCGCCGACCGCAACCGCCGCGGCCGCCAGGCGGAGGCGCGCCGGGCGGAGGGGATCATCGAGCAGGAGATCCAGGACTTCGCCAACTGGCTCGGCTCGCTCGAGGTGCTGCCGACGCTGTCGGCGCTCCGCGCCCACGCGACGGGCATCGCCGAGCAGGTCGTCGCCGAGAACGCCGGTAAATGGGAGTCGGCCTCGGCGCGCGACCGCGAGCGGGTCGACGCGATCGCCCGCGCGCTCGTCAACCGGCTGCTGCACGAGCCGACGCTGCGGATGAAGGAGATGCGCGACGCGCGCGTCCACGCCCGGATGGCGCTCGTGCGCGAGCTGTTCGGCCTGACCGCCGACGCGGGTCACCTGGACGCGATCCCCGGGATGCCCGAGCCGGCGGACGTGGGCCTCGCGCAGGTGCATCCGCTGCCCGGCGAGTCGCGCCGCAGCGCCTAGCTGGTGCGCGAGGACGAGCTGGTGCGCGAGGACGAGCTGGTGCGCGAGGACTAGAGGCCCCGCCGGTGCGCATCGGCACTCGCGCGTCGGCGCTGGCGCTCGCCCAGGCCCGCTGGGTCGCCGAGCGGCTGCTGGCGGCGGGCATCGATTCCATCGAGATCGTCGAGATCACGACCCTCGGCGACCGCGGCGCGGCCGTACGGGACAAGTCGCGCTGGGTCTCCGAGCTCGAGCGGGCGCTCCTCGACGGGCGCATCGACGTCGCCGTGCACTCGGCCAAGGACGTCCCCACCGAGCTCGGCGACGAGCTCGCGCTCGTGGCGGTGCCGCCGCGCGCCGACGCCCGCGACGCGGTCTGCGGCGCCGACGGGCTGGCTTCGCTGCCCGCCGGGGCCCGGGTCGGGACCTCGAGCGTGCGCCGCGCCGCCCAGCTGCGCGCGGCGCGCGAGGACCTGCGCGTGCTCGAGCTGCGCGGCAACGTCGACACTCGCCTGCGCAAGCTCGCCGAGGGCCAGGTCGACGCGCTCGTGCTCGCCCTCGCGGGCCTGCAGCGCCTCGGGCGCGCCGACGAGGCGGGCGGCCCGATCGACGAGTTCGTTCCCGCGGCCGGCCAGGGCGCGCTCGCGCTCGAGGCGCTGCGCGGCAGCGAGGCTGCGCGCGTCGCCGCCGAGCGGGTCGACGATCGCGACGCATCCGCGTCCGTCGCCGCCGAGCGCGCGCTCGTCCACGCGCTCGGCGCCTCGTGCCACACGCCGGTCGGCGCCCACGCGGTGCAGCTGGACGACGGGTCGCTGCGGCTGTCGGCGTGGGTCGGGCTCCCCGACGGCTCGGCGTGGCTGAGCGATCAGGTGACCGGCGCCGCCGCCGCGGTCGGCCCCCGCTGCGCGGAGCGGATGATCGCCGCGGGCGCCGCCGACCTGCTCGCGCGCGCCGAGGCGGTGCTCGCCACGTGACCGTCTACCTCGTCGGCGCCGGGCCGGGGGATCCGGGACTGCTGACCGCGCGGGCGCTTGAGCTGATCGCCGCCGCCGACGTCATCGTCCACGACCGGCTGATCCCGTCCGGCGCGCTGCACGGGGCGCGGCCCGACGCCGAGCTGCGCTACGTGGGCAAGGGGGGCGGCGGGCCGTCGGTCTCCCAGGAGGACATCGGCGAGCTCCTGCTCGCGCGCGGCCGCGCCGGGCTCGAGGTCGTCCGGCTCAAGGGCGGCGATCCCTTCGTCTTCGGTCGCGGCGGCGAGGAGGCCGAGCTGCTGCGCGACGCCGGGATCGCGTTCGAGGTCGTCCCGGGGGTCACCGCCGGCATCGCCGCGCCGGCCTACGCCGGGATCCCGGTCACCCATCGCGACGCCGCCTCCGCGGTGGCCTTCGTCACCGGGCACGAGAACCCCGACAAGCTCGAGTCGGCGCTCGACTGGACCGCGCTCGCCCGCTTCCCGGGCACCCTCGTCGTCTACATGGGCGTTCGCCAGCTCGAGGCGATCGCCCGGCGCCTGATCGACGGTGGCCGCTCGCCCGACGAGCCCGCGGCGCTCATCGAGCGCGGGACCCTGCCCGACCAGCGGGTGGCGACCGGCACCGCGGCGACGATCGCGGCGGTCGCCGCCCGCGAGGGGGTCGGCGCGCCCGCGATCGCCCTCTTCGGTCCGGTGGCGGCGCTTTCAGGACGGCTCGGGTGGCTGCAGGCGCGCCCCCTGTCCGGCGTGACGGTCGCGGTCACCCGCGCCCGCGCCCAGGCGAGCGGCCTCGCCGCCCGGCTGGTGGCGCTCGGCGCCCAGGCGGTCCAGGCCCCCGCGATCCGGATCGCCCCGCTGCCCGGCCCGGCGCCCGAGCTGCAGCGCTACGACCTCGTGTGCCTGACGAGCCCGAACGGCGCACGCTGCCTGTTCGAGCGCCTCACCGCGGCCGGCCGCGACGCCCGCGCGCTCGCCGGCGCGCGGGTGGCGGCGATCGGCCCCGGCACCGCGGCGGCGCTGCGCGACCACGGGATCGTCGCCGACGTCGTCCCCGAGCGCTTCGTCGCCGAGGGCCTTGTCGAGGCGCTCGCCGATGTCCCGGTGCGCCGGGCGCTCGTCGCTCGCGCCGCCGAGGCCCGCGACGTGCTCCCCGATGCGCTGCGCGAGCGCGGCGCCGAGGTCGACGTCGTCGCCCTCTACGAGACCGTCGCCGAGCCGTTGGATCCCGACGCGCGCGCCGGCGTGGCCGCCGCCGACTACGTCACCTTCACCTCGTCCTCGACCGTGCGCTTCTTCTTTGGGGCGGGGGGCACGCCCGGCCCACAGACGCGGCTGGCGAGCATCGGCCCGGTGACCTCGGACACGCTGCGCGAGCACGGGCGCGAGCCCGACGTCGAGGCCGAGCGTCACGACATCGAGGGGCTGATCGACGCGCTCGTCGCCGACGTCGCCCGCTCGACGGGCTAGGCCGCCGACCCGGGAAGCGAGCCCGCCAGCGACCACTTGAACTGGGTCGCGTTGTCCCGTGCGGCGAAGATCCCCGGCCGGGACCCCCGGCGCACGAACAGCACGGGCGCGGGCGCGGCCTTGGCGATCTCCGAGCGGGTGGGGCCCAGCCCCTCGTGCTGCCAGCGCTCAGACATGCCGATCACGAGCAGGCCGGCGTCGGCGGCCGCGGCGATGATGCCGTCGCGCCCGCCCGCGACCACGAGCGGTTCGGTCGCCACGCTGGTCGTCTGCTGGACGAGCAGCGCGGCATCGGCGAGCATCCGCGTGACCGACCGGGACTCGTCGCTGCGGCCGCCGGCGCCGAGCAGCGTGAGCGGGGCGCCGGTGGTGGCGGCCAGCCACGAGCCGAGCTCCAGCGCGGCCCAGTCGTGGCCGGCGCCGCCGAACGGCACGAGCACCGGCGCCTGCGGCCCGAGCGCGATCGGGGTCGCCTCCCGCGCCACCAGCACCGCCACGTCGCACGGCGCCTTCTCCAGCAGCAGCCTGACCTCCCCGAGCGGGACGCCCTCGCCGACCAGCCGCCGCCGGCCCTCGATCAGAGCGAGGTCGACCGTCTCGCGCTCGACCAGCCGGGCGAGGTCCCCGCCGAGGCTGACAGTGCCGAAGGCGACCCCGCGGACCGACACGCCCGCGGCGGCCAGCCGGGCGCGGGCGTCGTTGATCGCGCGGGAGGCGCGCTCGAGGCGGAGGTTCTCGGACTGCAGGCCGGCGCGGACGCCCGATCCGGCACCCCGCGTCGGCGTGACCCCCCGTGCGATCAGCAGCTCGTGGGCGGGCTCGGAGCGAGCCAGCGGCTCGGCGAGGGCGATCAGCTGCCCCAGCGCCTCGTCGGTCTGCGGGGCGACCAAGATCGATCGCTCCGGGGCGGTGGCGAGACGCGCCTCGGCGGTCGCCGCGGCGAGCTCGTCCTCGACGCTGGAGCCGAACTCGTTACGCGGATCGAGCAGCCGCAGCAGCGGCGTCGCCATGACCGTCGTGACCACCGCCATGATCACGAGCGCGGCGAAGAGCGCGTCGGAGATCGCTCCGAGGCTGAGCGCGAGGTTGAGCGCGATCAGCTCCGTCAGGCCGCGGGTGTTCATCAGGCTGCCGACGACCGCCGATTCGCGCCAGGTCATGCCGCTCACCCGCGCGGCGGTCGCCGCTCCGAGGAGCTTGCCGACGACGGCGACGGCGACGAGCAGCAGCGTGATCAGCCACAGCTCCGGACGGTCGAGGAGGCCGACGTTCGTCTTCAGCCCGGTGTAGACGAAGAACAGCGGCAGCAGGAGGGTGACAACGAAGTCCTCGATCCGGCGCGTCACCTCTTCGGTCAGCCGTGCGTGCCGGGGCATGACAGCGCCCATGATGAAGCCGCCGAAG
Source organism: Solirubrobacterales bacterium (assembly GCA_019240115.1). Lineage (GTDB taxonomy): Bacteria > Actinomycetota > Thermoleophilia > Solirubrobacterales > Solirubrobacteraceae > Palsa-465. Next base: position 9,280 of record JAFAYV010000084.1, read on the forward strand.
ATGAACGCGATGTTGATCTCCTCGGTCAGGTAGGCCGCCAACAGCACGCCGCAGACGATGGCTGCGAACCAGCCGGCCGGGATGCGGCCGACCTCGTCGAACGCGGTCGCCATCCGGGCGAGGATGCGCCGCACCACGAACACCATCAGGAGGGTGAACGCGGCGGCCTCGCCGACGGTCTTGAGCACATCGCCAAACGTCCCCGAAGCGGCGATGGTCGTGGCGAGCGCGACGAGGATCCACGCGGTCACGTCGTCGATCGCGGCGCAGCCGACCGTCAGCGCGCCGAGCGGGCGCTTGAGCATCCGCCGCTCGGCGAGGATCCGAGCGAGCACCGGGAAGGCGGTGACTGACATCGACACGCCCAGGAACAGCGCGAAGGAGACGAACTTCGTGTGCGGGCCGACGAGCCTGTAGAGCGGCAGGGCGACCGCGATCCCGAGCAGCATCGGCAGCGCGACCGAGGCATTGGAGATCGTCAGCGCCTGCGAAGCGCGCCCGCGCAACTGGGCGAGGTCAAGCTCCAGACCGACGAGGAACATGTAGAAGATCAAACCGAGGTTGGCCGCCACCCCCAGCGCGGGCAGCACGTCGGTCGGGAACAGCGTCGCCTGCAGGTTGGCGGAGATCGCGCCGAGCACGGACGGACCGAGCACCAGGCCGGCGATCACCTCGCCCATGACGCGCGACTGGCCGAGCTTGGCGGCGGCGATCCCGAACAGCCGCGCCACGACGAGCACGATCACCGCCGAGAGAAAGAACGCGGCGACGAGCTTGTTGAAGTCCGAGCGCTGCGCGGTGGCGGTGAACTGCTCGCCCGCCGGGCCGAGGCCCGACGGCGTCGTCAGCACCGGCTTGCTGCCGGCCGCCGAGGGCCCGGTGGCCGCGGTGGCGACTTCGAGCGGGATCAGCTTGACGGTCTGCAGCTGCTGGTCGTTGGCGGACGCGGTCAGCCGGACATGGCCACCGTGCGTGCAGCCGACGTCGCCGAAGAGGGCACCGTTCTTCGTCGAGTAGGTGATCGCGCCAAGTGTGTGGCCACCGGCGTGCAGCTCGTAGCGCGAGCCTGAGCCGCTGAGCCGCAGGGTGCCGCCGAAGCACGTCGAGCGCGGCGACAGGGCGTAGTTGCCGTTGATCGCACCCGGCGTCCGGGGATTCGCCGTGCCGGGCGACGGCGGATCGCGCTTGAGCGTCGCGGCAAGCTTGACCCCGCCGAGCGTCCCGATGAGCGTGGCCGACGGACCGGGCGCGATAACGCCCCGCAGGCGCTCCGTGCCTCCGCCGACGCAGCTGACATCGCCGTCGAGGCGGAGACCGCCGTCGGCGAGCGTGCTCGAGTGCAGCCGCAGCGTGCCGGACAGCGTCCCCTGATTGTTGGTCACGTCGACGAACTGGCCGGACTGCAGCAGGTTGAATCGGGGTCCGGTGGCGGCCGGCTGGGCCGGTGCGGTCGCCGGCAGTCGCACCCCACCGGCCGGGGATGGCACGCTCCCGAGACACGCGTCTGACGCGGCCGCGTCGTAGCCTCCAGCGACCTGCGGCAGCGCATGCTCACGGCTGCCCGCGTCGACGACGAGCACGACGACGACGACCGTGACGATGGCGGCCAGCAGATAGAAGGCGAGCAGCCGTGTGCCGGGTCCTCGGGAGGCGCCGGTCGTCGTCAACGGTCGCCCCCCCGTCCCGCGTCTGTCAACCGGTCCGCGACAGCGGCGACGGCCGGATCGCCGACGGGCTCGGGAGGTTGCGCAACTCGTCGGGGAGGGCGTGCACGGAGGAGAACTGGCGCACGAGCGCCGGTGCCTCGCCGGCGCCCATGTGCGGCTCGAACACGGTCACGGCGAGCGGCATGTACTCGGGCGCGACCGACCAGCCCGTCTGTCGAAACTCGCCCGCGTTCTCGATCCAGCCCAGCGACAGCAGCGGCAGGAGCGCCACCTTGGTCCAGATAGCCATCACCCAGGCGCCCCAGTACAACGCGATCGCCTCCAGGTTGGTCAGCCCCAGCTTCAGCACGTGGGCGAGGATGAAGACGAGCACGAACTCGCCGCCTGCCAACACGAACGTCAGCCACGGCGGCTGCCAGCGGATGACCAGCGGGTAGAACCCGGAGTCCAGCGCGACGCCGAGCACGAAGTACACCCCGATGAGCACGATCCAGCCGGCGTTGCCGGTGATCGCCGAGACGATTGCCGCGATCACCGCGGGGGCGATCAGGATCGCCCACCGGGTCTGCACGCGTCCGAGCGAGGTCGGGCACATGGCTAGGCCAGCTGCTCCGTGGTCGGCACCGAGCGTAGGGCGCGAGCGACATCGCGGCCCATCGAGAGCTGGAGGCTGAGCCGCCGCGGGAACGAGCGGCGTCTGAGGCGCTCGGCGCGAGCCACGTCGGAGACGAAGCGCCGCGCGATGAACTTCAGCCCCGCGATGGTGTCCCCGTGCGGGATCACGTTGTTGGCGATCAGGCCCATGCAGCACAGGCGAGACTCGGGCCGGTCCAGGCCCGGAACGCCGCAATTGGTCTGCAGCTTCAGCCGCCCGTTGTCGACGGGTAGGTCGTAGAACTCGACGATCCTTCGCAGCAGCGGGATCGTCAGGACCGACTTGTTAAAGCCGGTGCCGGCGACGATGCCGGTTACGTCGAGCCAGCCGATGTCGGTGCTCTTGCCATCGATGCGCACGTGCAGGCCAGCCGCACCGGCCTCGATCTCGGCGATGTCGCCGACCGCGGCGGCGAAGCGCCCCTCGCGCTGCCCGCGCTCAATGCGCTCAAGCCACTGACGGCGGTCCGGACGGGTTCCCTTCAGCACCTCGCCGAGAAAGCGGACCCGCTGCTCGAATGGCAAAGCGACGTAGGCGTCGATGCCCAGCGACTCGAACAGGCAGCGCGGCACGTTGAGATCCTGGGTCTCGGGCTGCGGGTTGCGGGTCAGCGCGAGCGCAGAGCCGCCGACGTCGAGGATGTTGGCCCACTCGTTGACCGAGGCGATCCCCGCTCCGAGCACGATGTAGCGCCCGCCGGGGACGTAGCGCTTGGGCTCATAGGCCTGCACGATGCGCTCGGCCAACGAGGGGTCGGTGCGGGCCTTGGCGAGCACCGGCGGGAAGGAGAGCGGTCCGTGGCCAGGAGCGAGCATCACGTGCTTCGAACGACCCACGAAGTTGGCGTCCTCGTCGTAGAGCACGAAGTGCGGCATCGGCTCCATCTCGCGCTGCAGCCAACCGACGCGCAACGGCACCCGAGACTCCTCCCAGCCCATGCGCTTCTGCACCACCGTCGCCTCGGTGAGGATCTCGGGGACGCCCGGGTTGTACTTGCGCCGCGTCGAGCGCCACAGCGGCGCCGGTGAGCGCCGTGACCACGCGTCGATCTGTGCGAACGTCGGCCAGTCGGGCGCGAGGAAGTGCGACTCGGACTCCGAGCGCAGCACCGTCTGACCCAGGTTGTGAGCGAACTGCTGATAGGTGCCGACGGGATTGACGCTCGGCCCGAAGACCGTGATCTGGCGGTTGTCGAAGCCCAGATAGCGCGCCGTGGCGTGCACGAGGAGCGATCCGAGCCCGTCCCCGATGACGGCGAGAACCGAGTCTCGGGGATAGGCGGCGGTCATGACGTGGCGCAGCCTATTCGCCGATGGTCGGCTCGCGAGCCGCGTCCAGCGCGCGTCCGCGCTGGCGGATGAGCGTCATCTCCGGGCTCACCGGGCGAAGCCGGTACCCGCCATCTCCTCGCCGACCGAACGGGAGGGTCGCGGACACGTCCTACCGTCGCGAGGCCGGCCCGGCGCGATTGATGTCGTCCATCGACCAGCGGCCGCCACGTCCCGTCATCTGCCCGGTCCCCCGTCGCTGTGCTGCTCGAGTCTTGCACAGAAATCTAGCGAGGGGGTCGGTCTGGGTCAACCGCGTCAGGACCGGATCCGCGTATCGCGCGCCGTTCGATCGGACCGTCAGGATGCCGCGCAAGCCGGCCTGACGATGTCCGGCGGCACTGGCGAGTCAATGGTGAAGACGATCTTCGTCACGCCTCGACGCGCGTGCGGGGTGCCCTTGACGAAGCGAAGCCGTCTGCTGCGGTTCGCTGACTGCCGCAGGGTGCTCTCCGAATGGTCGGAGCCACAGGCGGGCGTTGCGCTCGCGTCGTGTTCGCGATTAGGCTCCCGATCGATGACCGCACTGACGCTGGAGATCGTGGAGGGGCCGGGCGCGGGCCGTCAGCTGTCCGTCGACCGGCCGGTGCTGATCGGGCGCGAGGCCCACGCCCAGCTCTCGCTCGAGGACACCCAGGCGTCGCGCCGCCACGCGCGTGTCTCTCCCGCTCGCGACGGCTCGTTGGTCGTCGAGGACCTCGGCTCGGCCAACGGCACGTTCGTCAACCACAATCAGGTCCAAGGCCGCGCGCGGCTCGACCCTGGGGACGAGCTGCTGTTGGGCGTGACCGTGATCCAGGTGCGCAGCGACGCCGAGGTCGCGGCGCAGCCGTCCGCCGTCCGCCCCGTGCCGGCCGGCTTGGCAGTCGCCGCCTCCGCGCCTGCCTACGTCGATCCGGCGCTCGTCGCCGGGGTTGTCGACCAGCCCCTCAGCCCGGAGCTCGAGCGCTACCGCGACGTGCGGGTGCGCCAGCGGGCGCGGTTGGCGCCGTTGGCGCTGCTGATCCTGGTCGCGCTGACCCTGAGCATCTACTTCGCCACCCACTGACGGCGCGCCGTCAGCGAGCCGCGAAGTACACGACGAGAGCGACCGCGACCAGGATCGCGCTGCCGTAGGAGAGTCCGACCGGCACCCAGGAGCGGGTGGCCAGTCCGCCTCGCCGGACGGTGGGCGGGGCGAAGGCGCCGATCTCCCGCGATCTCTGCGGTGATCCTGAGGCGGCGGCCGTGGGCGCGGGGGTGGGCGCGGGGGTGGGCGGCGCACTTGCCGGAGCCGGAGCCGGAGCCCCCGGAGGTTGCTCCGTCGCGGCCGGCAGCGCGGGCGCCGCCGGAGCGGCCGGCGGCGCCGGCTCGACTGCGGCGGCGCTGCCGAGCTCCGTCGCGTCGTCGCCTCGCGCGAGCTCGGTGACGGTCAGCTGACCATCGGGGACCGTCACGTCGCCACGCCCCGCCGCCGGCACCGGAGCGCGAACGGTGAACCGCGATTCACCGAGGCGCACCTCGTCGCCATCGCCTAGCTGGGTGACCTGCGTGATGCGGATCTCGTCGACGAACGTGCCGTTCGTGGAGTCGAGGTCCTTGACCTCAAGGACCCCGTCGACGACGCGAAACGCGGCATGGCGGCGCGACAGCTTGGGGTCGGGGATCACCAGATCGCCCTCGACGCGCCCGACGATCAGCTCGAATTCGACCTCCACGTGCTGTCCGGCGAGAGGTCCGCGATTCGCGATGAGGCTCGGCACGCGAGCAGTCTACGCAGGACCCGCGGGGCGCGGCAAGACCGGCTCCCATCGCCTCGGTCAGCGCGACCGTGCCGATACGATCCGGCGATGCCTCGTGACGCGGCGACGTCCCGGCGATCGTGAGCGGCGCACCGCCATCGCTCACCGGAGCGCAGCTCGGCGCGTACCGAATCGAGTGCCTGCTCGGCGAAGGCGGAATGGCTCGTGTCTATCGGGGTGCCGACCCTTCGGGTCAGCCGGTCGCGGTGAAGGTGGTGCGCTCCAAGCTCGCCCGCGACAAGGTGTTCCGTCGTCGTTTCGAGCGCGAGGCGCGCGTTGCCCGCGAGATCCGCAGTTCCGCCCTCGTCGGGGTGCTCGACTCCGGCGAGCACGAGGGCACGCCATATCTCGTTCAGGAATTCATGTCCGGCGGCTCGCTGGAGGCCCGGCTGGAGCGCGACCGTCGACTTGCGCTCGACGAGACGCTGCGGGTCGCCGACCGGCTTGCCGATGGCTTGGCCGCGCTCGGCGCGGCCGGCATCGTGCACCGCGATGTCAAGCCCGGGAATGTGCTCTTCGACGCCGCGGGGCGGGCATCGCTGGCCGACTTCGGGCTCGTCCGCGACGCGAAGGGGACGGTGCTGACCCGGGTGGGCCAGACCCTCGGATCGCCGCACTACATGGCTCCAGAGCAGATTCGCGGCGAGGAGGTGACCAGCGCGACCGACGTCTACTCGCTGGCCTGCCTGCTGTACGAGTGCCTGTCGGGCGGGTCTCCATTCGCGGACCAGCGGGGGATGCAGGTCCTGTGGAGTCAGCTGACCGGCATTCCCCCGAGCCTCGCCGACGCGCCGCCGGAGGTCAGCGTCGCCGTGCTGGCGGGCATGGCCAAGGAGCCGACGGAGCGCCCGGGGTCGGCCATCGCGTACGTGGCCACGATCCGTCGGGCGGCGGGTATCGAGCCCGTTTGAGTCGTGCCCCGGCGCAGCGCCAGGTTCGAGCTCGGCGCGGTCGTCGCGGATCGCCGCATCGACGCGATCGCCGGCGAGGGCGGGATGGGCATCGTCTATCGCGCCTGGAACCTTCGACTCAAGCGCGTCGAGGCGGTCAAGGTCATCTCTGAGGAGTTCGTTCGCGACAAGTCGTTTCGCGATCGCTTCGCGCGCGAGACCGAACTGGCGGCGAGCATCGAGCACCCCAACGTCGTCACCCTGTACGACTCCGGCGAGGGCCCCGGGGGCGAGCTGTTCATCGCGATGCGCTACGTCGAGGGCACGACGCTCGAGCGGATGATCAAGGAGCGCGGCCATCTCGACCCGCGGATGGCCGCCGAGCTGACCGCTCAGGTCGCCTCGGCGCTCGATGCCGCCCACGGCCAGGGCCTCGTCCATCGCGACGTCAAGCCGGCGAACATCCTGATCGCCTCCCACGCGGGCCGCCTCCACGCCTATCTGACCGACTTCGGCCTGGCCAAGCGCGTCTCCTCCCAGTCGGCGCTGACCGGGATCGGCCTGATGGTCGGCACGATCGACTACATGGCGCCCGAGCAGGCGGGAACGCGCCCCGTCGACCTGCGCGCCGACGTCTACGCGCTCGGCGCCACGCTATTCGTGGCCCTGACCGGGCAGGTGCCCTATCCCCGGGACGGGGACCTGGCTCGGCTCGTGGCCAAGATAGGCGAGTCGCCGCCGATGGTCTCCGAGGTCACGCCGGGAGTTCCGACCGCGTTCGACCTCGTCATCTCGCGCGCGATGGCAGAGGATCCTGCGGACCGCTACGAGTCCGCCGGCGAGCTCGGACACGCCGCGCTCGGCGCCTCGGGCCGGCGGAGCACCGGCTCGGGCCGGGGCGCCCGGGCGCCCGATCCGATCACCGTCGGCTCGGTGATCGACGACCGCTACCAGATCGAGGCCGAGGCGGGCAGCGGCGGCATGGCGGTCGTCTATCGGGCAACCCATCTCAAGCTCGCCAAGACCGTCGCGCTGAAGGTCATGTCGCCCAACCTCGCCGCCGATCCCGAGTTCCAGCGGCGCTTCGAGGGCGAGGCGCGGGCGGCGTCGGAGATCGACCACGAGAACGTCATCCCCGTCTACGACTTCGGTGAGGACGAGCACGGGCTCTACATCGTGATGCGCTACGTCGAGCAGAACCTGCGCGACCTGCTGCGGGCGCGCGGCGCGATGGAGCCCCGGCGCGCGGTGCAGGTCATCGAGCAGGTCGCCTCGGCGCTCGACGCTGCTCACGATCGCGGCCTGCTGCACCGCGACATCAAGCCGGCCAATATCCTCGTCGAGGAGTCGACGAGCCGTATCTTCCTCGCCGACTTCGGCCTCGTCCGCGCCGGCGGCGAGGACGTCATGACCGGCTCGCGCGTGCTCGGCACCGACTGGTACATGGCTCCCGAGCGCCGCCGCCACGAGGAGACCAAGCTCGGCGACGTCTACTCGCTCGGCTGCGTGCTGTGGGAGATGCTGGCCGGGCCGGGCCAGCACCTGCCGGGCCGCAGCGCCGTCCAGGGGGCGACGACGGTCCCCCCCGGTCTGCGCGCGGTCGTCGAGCAGGCCGCTTCCGAGCGGCCGCTCGAGCGTTACCCCTCGGCGGGTGAGCTCGCGCGAGCCGCCCGCTCGGCGCTCGAGCCCGTGGCGGGTCAGGAGCAGCGCCGTCAGGAATCTCCCGTGTTCCACGATCCCCTCAGCGCTGGGCTGAGCGCCCGCGTCCTGGACCTGTGCACCCAGACGCTGCCGACGGCGACTCACCCCGAGGCCCGCGAAGCGCTCGAGGGCATCCGTGAACGGCTCGCCGAGCCGCTGGTGATGGCGATCGCGGGCCGCGCCGGCACCGCCAAGTCGACGCTCGTCAACGCGCTGCTCGGCCGCGAGATCGCCGACACGAGCGCGGGCGAGCGGGCGCAGGTGGTGACCTGGCTGCGCTACGGCGACCCGGGGCGAGTCGAGCTTGAGACCGTCGACGGTGGCCGCCGGCGGATCGACCTGACCGCGGGCGGGGGCATGCCCGAGAGGCTCGCAGTCCCGGTTGACCAGGTGGCGGCGATCGAGATCTACCTGACGGTCCACGCGCTGAAGTCTCTGACGATCGTCGACACGCCCGGCGTCGACACGCCCGGCGTCGACGCGGCCGGCACCGAGCTCAAGGGCACGATCGAGCGCGCCGACGCGCTCCTGTTCGCGATGGCCGGCGACGCCGTGTCGGCCGATCGCGAGGCCCTGGCCGCGTTCCGGGGGCGCTTGGAGGGCACGGGGCACGCGAGCGCGCTGAACGCTATCGGGGTGCTGACCAAGGCCGATCTGCTGGGATCTCCCGCCGACGCCACCGAGCGGGCGCTCGAGCTGCGGGAGGCGCTCGGTTCGCTCGTCTCCGACGTCGTACCGGTCGCCACCCACATCGCCCAGACGGTCAATTGCGGCGCGCTGAACGAGGAGGACGTCGCACGCCTCGCGCGCTGGGCTCAGCTCGACCCGGCCGAGCGCGAGCTGCTCCTCCCCGTCGAGGGGCGCGGCGCCGAGTCGGCCGCCCCGGGTCCCGCGCGAGTGCTGCGCCTCCTCGGTCGCGCGGGGATCGAGCGCGCGCTGGAGCTCGCCGACTCGGGCGACCCGTTCAACCTCGTCAGCCTCAACCGGCGTCTACGCGAGCTGTGCGGTATCGACGAGCTGCGCAAGCAGATCGACGGCGTGCAGCTGCGCACCGATGCGCTCAAGGCCGACCGCGCGCTGACCGAGCTCGAGTCGGTCTCCTGGCGCCATCACCTCGCCGACCTGCGCAACCAGATCGACCGCATGCGCATCGACAATCCGCTGCTCGAGCTGATGCGCCTGTTCGACCGCTGCGCCTCAGGGCAGGTCGAGCTCGACGACGGGCGACTCGAGGAGCTCGAGCGGCTGCTGATCGGACGCACGCTCCCCGATCGGCTCGGCCTCGGCCCGAGCGCGTCGCCCGACGACGTCCGCCGTGCCGCCACCCGCCGCGCGCGCGGCTGGCGGACCTGGGCCGGCGGCGGGCTGGCGAGCTTCCAGGGCCAGCAGGTCGCCAACAAGGTCGACGACGTCTACATGCAGATCGCGTTCCCCGACGAGGAATGAACGGGACGCGGGTCGCGTGCAGCTTGGCGAACCGCGGCAGCCGCCTGTGGCCGGACGCGTCGGCGGAGACCGTTCGATCCTCGACCACCCGCCAGTCACCGCCGTGGCGCACGCCGACACGACGAAGCGACGGCTCCCAAGCCTGGAAAATCGCAGGCCGCCGCGGGGTGACTGAGTAGCGCCCGAGCCGTCCGCCGGTCGCGCTTGGAGACGAGCGGAGACCGGCTTGCGATGGCCTCTCAACCCGGATATCGTTTTACGCCGCCTCTGGGGTACGTGCGAGCATTCACAGCAAGGGGAATGTTGGCTTTGGATGGGGGAAGCAGGGCTCATAGGCCGGGCGGTCGCTCACCGCGCATCGTCGCGGCGACGGCGAACGGGGGCTGAGCGATAATGACCGACGCGGGCACGCGCACGACCTCCTGGGTGCTCGCGGTCGACTTCGGCACCTCGTCGACGGCGGCGGCGATCGGGCGCGACGGCGGCGCCGAGCTCGTCGGGGTCGACGGCGGCCTGCCGCGAATGTTGTCCAACGTCTTCTGGCAGGAATCGATCGGGCGGCTGCTGCTCGGCGACGTCGCCGACCACGCTTCCGCGCAGGCTCCCTGGTGCTTCGAGCGCAGCCCAAAGGTCAAGCTCGGCCAGCAGTACATGCTGCTCGGCGACGAGCGGGTCCGTGTGTCGGAAGCGGTGGGCGCGGTCATCGGCCGTGTCGCGCAGGAGGCGATCCGCCTCCGCGGCGGCGAGCCGCCCGCGGTCGTGCGGCTGACCCATCCCGTCCGCTGGGGCGACGAGAAGCGCGAGGCGCTGATCGAGGCCGCGGCCGCCGCCGGACTGGAAAACCCCGAGCTCGTGCTCGAGCCGGTCGCCGCGGCGACGCACTACGCGCGCGAGCGCCTCCTCCTCGGCCAGCACGTCGCGGTCTACGACCTCGGCGGCGGTACGCTCGACACCGCGGTGCTCCAGCGCACCGAGGGCGGCCTTGAGGTCGTCGGTGAGCCGCGCGGCCGCGACGGCTTCGGCGGTGAGGAGTTCGATCACCGCCTGTACCGCTTCCTCGGCTCGCAGCTGCCCGAGGAGCAGTGGCTGCGGCTGCGCATCGAGCCCGAGGAGAATGGCGACACCGCCTGGCCGAAGGCCAACCGTCAGTTCCAGCGCAACGTCCGCCGCGCCAAGGAGCTGCTGACCCACAACGACCAGGTGGACGTCGACGTGCCCTCCCCGGTCAACCGGGGCCTCGTGCTCCACCGCGAGGACCTTGAGAGCCTCATCCGACTCGATCTCGAGGATTCCGTCCGCGAGCTCGAGCGGACGATCGAGTCGGCCGGCCTGTCGCCCGAGCAGCTGACCGCGGTCTACCTCGCCGGTGGCTCGAGCCAGATCCCGCTCGTCTCGCGGCTGATCGAGGAGCGTCTCGGGGTCGCTGCCGAGCACCTCAACGACGCCAAGGCCGTCATCTGCCTCGGCGCCGCGCTCGGTCGTCGGGCGCTCGACGGCCAGTTGACGGCGAGCCCGCGGCGGCGCGCGAGCGGCGCGACCGCGATCCCGGATGTGACCGAGGTCGGGCAGCCGACCGACGGCGCGACCGCGATCCCGGATGCGACCGAGGTCGGGCAGCCGACCAACGGCGCGAACGCGACCGAGGTCGCAGCGACGCCCAGCAAGGAAGGCACGACCGCGGCGGGCGCGGCGGCCGCGGCCGCTGCCGCTGGCGCGACCGAGATCGGCGACGCCACCGAGATCGGACATGACAGCCGCGTGGCCGCCGCGACCGACGTGGGGTCGGGCAGCCGAGTCGCCGACGCGACCGAGATCGCCCGCCGCAGCGAGGACCGCGAGGCGGCATCTATCGGCGACCGGCGCATGTCGGGCTCCCGGCCGGCGGCTGCGCCGCGCACCGACGACGTCGCGTCGGGGTTCCGTGGCGGCGGGGCGCCGCCGACCGGGGGCTCGCCGAGGGTCCCCGTTGCGGCCGCGGCCGAGCCCCAGCGCACGGCAGCCCGCGCGCGACGCGAGCCGACGAACCGTAAGCGGACCCCGCTGCTGGCTGGCGGAGCGGTCGCCGCGCTGATCGTCGTCGTCGGCGCGGTCGCGCTGCTCGGCGGGGGCGGGTCGAAGCGGAAGCCGACCCCCACGACCCCGAGCGCGAAGACGGTGAGCTCGGGTCCGTTGCAGATGTCCTACGGCTCGGCATGGACGCCCACGAGCGCGAAGATCACCGGCCTCGATGCAGTCGGTCGTGCGCTGCCCACCGGGGGTTCGGCGACTCCGGTGGCGCTGAAGTCGGGCAGTGTGACCCTCGCCGCCGGCGTGCTGAAAAGCTCGGCCTCGATTCCCGGCGGAGCGCCGCCCCAGCTTGTCTCCCAGTACGGCAAGCCCGCCTCGTCGACGAACGCCACCGTCGCCGGCGGCAAGGGCCGCGAGTACACGTGGGCGCCGCAGAGTAAGCGGGTCATCGCTTACGTCGCGGCGACCGGAGCCGCCGACGCCGCGGTCATCTGCCAAGCCCCGTTCCACGGCCCGAGCTTTGCCTCGTGCGACCAGCTGGCCTCCAGCGCGAAGCTATCCGGCGTCTCGCAGCTCGCGCCCGGCCCCGTGTGGTCGCTCGGCTCGCAGATCGACGCCGATCTGGCGCCCGCCGTCCGCCTGCGTGGCCAGCTGCACGATCTCGGGGGCACCCAGCTAGCCCCGCGCGCGGCGAAGGCGGCGGCTCTGGCCTCGGCCGACGACCAGGCGGCGACGGCGATCGCCAAGCTCTCGGCTCCGGCGCGCTATCAGAAGCCGGTCGCATCGCTCGCCGCGTCGCTGCGCGCCGAGGCCGATCACCTGAGTGCCCTCGCCGCGGCGGCGCGGGCGGGCCATCGCGACGGCTACGCGCGCGCGGCGGGGGCGGTCGACGCCGCCAGCCGCGGCGTCCGTGGCGCCGCCACGCCGTTCTCGAGCTTCGGCCTGCCGATCCAGGGGCTGGGGACGCTCACGCTCGCCGGTCCGCCGGCGCCGTCGGTGCCGTCGGGGTCCACATCGTCGGGGTCAGCGCCGACCACGACGCGCCCGGCGCCCACGCCGACCAGTCCGGCGCCGACGCAGACGAATCCCGGTACAACTTCTCCACCCCCCTCGACCGGCGGCGGTGGCAGCTCCGGCGGGACCGGGGGCTCCGGCGGCGGCGGTGGTGGCGGCTCTGGGGGCGGTAGTGGTGGCGGCGGTGGCGGCTCGGGCGGCTGCAGCGGAACATGCACGACTCCCTTCTCATGAGGACGACCTTGCGCAACTCATCTCTCTCCCTCTCTCCGCGCCGCGTGCTGACGTTGGCTCTAGTCCTCGCATCGGCCGGGCTGCCCGCGGTCGCGTCGGCCCGGCGTGTCACCCCTGCGCACGCCGCCGAGACTGCGACTGGGCAAGCCGGCGCGCGCGCCCAGGGCGCGCGTCGCGCCCTGCACGCGGTGAAGCTCCGTCGTCCCAGGCAGTTCGCCCGTGCCTCGGGCGGTGACTCGACGAGCTCGCCCGACACCGACCCGACGGTGTTCAGCTTCACCAATCCACTCGCCACCCCGGCGGTCAGTAACCCCGTCGTGCAGCCATTCAAGCTCGGCTTCTCCTACAGCCAGGTGCACACCGGGCTGCTGCGGCTCAAGGCACTGCTCATCCGGCCGGTCTCCGGCGCGGACCGGCTCAAGGGCGGGTGTGCCCACTGCGACACAGGTCACGGCCACTTCGCCAACTACAGGCTCAAGGGCGACATCGTCACCGAGCCGACGGTCGGCAAGCTGTACATCGACGGCAGCACCCGGATCGCCCAGGCGGTCGTGCGTCCCGGCGCGATCGGGCGCTTCAAGCTCTACGGGGTCCGGGTCGGGCCTCCCACGGTGCCCGTGCCGCTCACCCAGGGCTGCCTGCCCGCCGACCTGATCCCGACGGAGGGGCCGACCCCGGCCGTGGTGCTCAACGCGCTGCTGGAGCCGAAGGTCCTGCCCCGGCTGCCGTGCTCGGGAACGGTGAACGGCGACCGCGCTGTTCTGTACACACCGTACGAGCTCTCGCCCGCGGCGCCGACACCGGTCGGCAAGTTCACCGGCCACGCGAACGGCAGTCGGTACATCAGCGTCTTCCAGGTGACCAATGGCTGCAGCCACGATGCCCTCGCCGAGAGCTACCGCACGCACAACTTCATCGTCTGGCACGTGCGCGGCGACTTCACGAAGTACTTCTCGACGGCGCCGGCGACCAAGCCGGGCTTCTTCTGCGGCTACCTGCAGAGCGGCGGGCACTTCGGCAAGATCCCGGACGGCCGCGTCGGGCTCGCGTTCGACCTGCGCTACTACGCCGGCGACGCGGTCAGCGTTTCGCCAGCGAGCGGAACGTCCGGCTCTCCGGTGACCGACGTCATCACCGGCAACGCCTCGACCAGCGAGACGCTGTGGTACTTCGACAGCTACTCGGCGTGCGCGCCGACTGCGCAACAGGAGTACCCGAACGCAGTCGGCCTCGGCCACAGCCCAGTGTCGGGGGCGTTCAGCGTCACCGTGACCGGCGTCACGCTGTCGCAGAGCGCGTACCGCTGCGCGTACCTGCAGCTCGGCGGGCCCAACAGCAATGGCCAGCCGACCGGGCCGACGCTCGCCGGCGGCGACTCCGTGATAACGATCTCGTAGTCGACCGCGCAACGCCATGGCGGGATACCTCCTGAGGATCTCCGCCGGCACCGCCGCCGGCACCGTGATCGCGGGCGAGCGCGACGAGTTCGTCGTCTGCCGGACGCAGATGCGGTCCGGCAAGCCCACCGGCGATGGAGATCTCCCGCGACCGCGCTCGGGTCGGCGGTGGTGACCGTCGGTCCGGCGGCACGGGGCTGGCCCTGACGCCGGTCGTCACCTTCCTCTCTGACTACGGCCTGACCGACGAGTTCGTCGGCGTGTGCCACGGCGTCATCGCGCGCATCTGTCCGGCGGCGCATGTCATCGACCTCTCCCACGGCGTCCCGCGTCACGACGTCGGCGCCGGCGCAGCGCTGCTCGCCGGGGCGCTGCCGTATCTGCCGGTGGGCGTTCATCTCGCGGTCGTCGACCCCGGCGTCGGGTCCGAGCGGCGCGCGGTCGTCGTGCAGTGCGCCGACGGACGCCGGCTCGTCGGTCCCGACAACGGGCTCCTGTGGCCGGCCGCCGAGGCAAGCGGCGGAGCCACGCGCGCCGTGGACATCGGGGACTCGCCGTTCGCGCTGCGGCCGGTCTCGGCGACGTTCCACGGTCGCGATCTGTTCGCGCCGGTGGCCGCGCGGCTGGCGGCGGGCGCGGACGTCGGCGACGCCGGCGGCGAGTTCGACGTCGGCGACCTCGTCGCGCTGACCCTGGGTGCGGCGCGTCGGGAGGGCGACGATCTGATAGCCCCGGTGCGCGGCATCGATAGCTTCGGCAACCTTGCGCTCGGCGCGACGGCCGCCGATCTCGAGGTGACCGACTGGCGCGGCGGGTGCGAGCCCGGGGCTCGGCTCGCGCTGGCACTCGCCGACGGGACCGAGCTGACCGTCGCCCACGGGCGCACGTTCGCTGAGGCGCCGGCGGGCACGCTCATCGTCTACGAGGACTCATTCGGCCGACTGGCGGTGGCGGTCAACCTGGGCGACGCCGCCGAGCGCCTCGGGCTGAGCGTCGGCGACGAGATCCGGATCCGGGCCGCGCGGTGACCTCCGACGCGGCCGTGACCTCCTCGGCGGACGTGCTCGGCATGCCCCGGCTGCACCTGCGGGCGTGCGACTCGACGAACCTCCGCGCGCGGGACCTGGCCGAGGCCGGAGCGCCGCACGGCACCCTGGTGACCGCCGGGGAGCAGCGCGCCGGGCGCGGGCGTCAGGGCCGCACCTGGTCGGCGCCCGCGGGCACGGCGCTGCTCTGCTCGCTTGTCCTGCGCTCGCCGCCGCCGCTGCTGTCGCTGATCGCCGGCCTCGCGGTCGCGGACGTCGCTCGCGCTGAGCTCGCCGGCGCCGGTGCTGCCGGCGCCGAGTCCGCTGGTGTCGGTGCCGCTCGTGTCGGTGCCGTCGGTGTCGGTGCCGCCGGCGTCGAGGCGATGGTCAAGTGGCCCAACGACGTGCTCGTCGGCGGCCGCAAGGTCGCCGGGATCCTCGTCGAGGCCCGACCCCAGCACGATTGGGCCGTCCTCGGCGTGGGGATCAACGTCGCGATGCGCCCGGATGACCTCCCCGAGGAGGTCCGGGCGAGCGCCGGCACGCTCGGTCGCGGGCCAGCGGCGATCGAGCCGGTCCTGGAGGAGCTGCTGGATCGGCTCGGTGTGTGGCTGGCTGCGCCGACGGCGGCGATCCTCGAGGCCCTGCGCGAGCGCGACGCCCTCCGCGGACGTCCGGTGCGCTGGGGGGGTGGGGCGGGCATCGGTGCCGGCATCGACGAGCGAGGTCGCCTGCTCGTTGCCGACGACGCCGGCCGCCGCCTCGCGCTCGAGATCGGCGAGGTCCACCTCCGCGAGGCCGGCTCGAGCTGAGCCGCTTGGAGTCCTCGCGATCGCCGTTGGCGACCGCCTCGGCCTAGGCGGCTTCCTGCTCGGCCTCGGTGGCCTCGTCGTCGTCGACGTCGTCGGTCGTGTCGTCGTCGCGGGCCCCGGGAGCGGTCCCGTTGGCGGCCTCGGGATCCGAGCCGTGAGAGGCCGCGGGCTCGGCGGTCGGCTCGGCCGCGGCGTCCTCGTCGTCGCGAGCCGACCCGTTGGCGGCGAGCTCGAGCGTCTCGGGCGCGCCCTCGGACTCGCCCGCGCCGGCACTCTTGCGCCGCCGACGCTTGTTGCCGCGCTTGGCCTTCGGGAAGTTGCGCAGGAGCTCGCGGGCGAGCGCGGCGGGCTTGCGCGCCATCCGCGTGCGAGCGCCGCGCAGCGCCTCCTCGGCCTCGGGCGTGTGGGCGAGCGCTGCCGCCAGCAGCGCGGCCGACAGCCGCCGGTCCTCCTTGCGCGAAGCGTGCACGAGCCGCCGCGCGTTGCGGGCGTGCGCCGCGCCCGAGGAGTTGACGAGCAGGCCCAGCAGCCGCTTGGTCTCCGGCCAGCGCTGCACCGCGTACTCCTCGTGGACCTCGCGCGTGTACTCGGCCATCCGCCAGATCCACGCGTTGGCCTGGTCGCGGCGGCCGATGCGTCGCTCGGCGAGCGCCTGGAGCATGATCTTGACGCCCTCGCGGCGTTCGTCGCGCGGCCAGCCGCCCATGATGTCGATCGCGGTGTCGAACGCCTCTGCGTCCCGGCTGGCGGCGATCTCCTGCAGCGCGCGCAGGCGCAGCTGAGCGTTGCGGTTGCGCTGCACCGCGGTCAGCAGGAACCGGCGCTTGAGCTCGCCTTGACGGTCGAAGTGCAGCATCGCCTTGGCGCGGCGCCAGCCGTTCGGCGTCACCCGCGCGCCGGCGAGCGCCGCCCATACGTGCTGCTCTCCATAGTCGAGGTGCTCGACCGCGATCCGCCACAGCTCGCGCTCGAAGACCTCGGCGCGCCGCTCGGGATCGGGAGTGACCGGCAGCACCCGGCGCTCGACGCGGACCCGTCGGCCGCGACCGCGCCGGACCGGGCCGACGACGATCGCTCCGCCGCGGTACACGTCGCGATCGAGCAGCGAGTGCAGCGTGACGACCGGATCGTCGTGCTTGGTCGCGGGATGCACGAAGTCGACGACGATGCCCGCCTCCTTGCCGAGGTGGCGGCGCGTCACGCGGCCGACCCGCTGCTGGTAGATGCGTTTGGACGCGGTCGGCGCCAGGTGCATGCAGATCGTCGCCCGCGGGCTGTTCCACCCCTCGGCGAGCAGCTGGGCGTTGACGAGCACGTCGATCTTGCCCGACTCATAGTCGGCCAGGATCCGGGCGAGCTCGCGCTTGGGCGTCTCGCCCGACACCGCCTTGGCCTTGATGCCGAGATCGCGGAACGCCTGGGCGACGTTGTAGGCGTGCTTGACCCCGGCGGCGTAGACGACCCCGGGCACCCCGTTGAAGCGCGTCTTGTACAGGTCGGCGATCGCGATGTTGAACGGCGTCTGGTCGAGCAGTTCGGCGAGCATCTCCTGATCGAACTCGGTGTCGACCTCGCCGCGGCGCAGCGGCACCTTGGCGATCGTGCGCACTCCGGGGCCGGGCGGGATGCGGATGCAGCGCAGGGGCGCGATCACGCCCCGCCGAGCGGCCTGGGCGAGATCGAAGCGGCTCGTCTGGGTGGGAAAGAGGTCGGTGACGTGCCGCGCGATGAGCGCGCCGGTCGCCGTCATGCCGATGAAGATCGGACCCGCCCACGCCCGGATCGCCGCCGAGGTCTTCTCGCCGAGGGCGGTGTGCGCCTCATCGCAGATGACGATCGTGTACGCGTCGGAGATCCGCCCGGCGTTGCGCACGAACCACTGGTAGGTCTCGACCGTCACCGGCCCGTTGGCGGCGTCGTGGTCGTCGAGCAGCGGCGGGCTGATCCGGTCGCGGTAGCCGCGGTCGCGCAGCTCGCCGTGGAACTGGTCGACGAGGTTGCGCCGGTGGGTGAGGATCAGCACCCCACCGGTGCGCGAGGCCTCGACGAAGCCGAGCGCGGCCACCGTCTTGCCCGCCCCGGTGGCGTGTTCGAACCAGAACCGCTTGGCCGCGTTGGGGTCTTCGGGCTGCTCGTCGATCGCGTCGGTGTCGTCGTCCTCGTCCTGCCAGTCCTGGGGCTCCTCGTCCTCGGCGGCATCCTCGTCCTCGTCGGCGTCGTCGTCCTCCAGGTCTGAGAGGTGGACAGGACCGCCTCCGTTGGCGCCGGCGGCCTCGTGATCTGAGCCATCGCCATTGCCGACGGTGGCGGCGGCGGGGCCGGTCCCGTTGCCGTTGGCGTTGGCGTTGCGCTGGGCGTCGGCGAGCAGGGCGGTCAGCGTGCCCGACAGGGCGTCGACCTGGTGGGCGGAGAGGACTGTGCCGTCGACGAGGTGCGGCTCCTCCTCGGAGAGCAATCGCTCGAGTCCGAGGAGGAGTGAGAACTCGCGCCGCCACTCCAGCGACGGCGTGCTGCGGCCCGCCTCGACCTCGGTCAGGGCGGCATCGAGGGCTCGGCGCCGGGCCGATCCGGGCGCGAGCGCCTCCTCGAGCGACTCGCCTTCGAAGACGAAGCGCTCGCGCGTCAGCAGCTCGGCGCGCGCTATGGCGTCAGGACTCGGAATAGGGGTGGTCACACCCATTGAGCAGTGGTAGGTCTGTCGGTCAGGATGGTCGAGCCGCGGCGGAA
Source organism: Solirubrobacterales bacterium (assembly GCA_019240115.1). GTDB lineage: Bacteria > Actinomycetota > Thermoleophilia > Solirubrobacterales > Solirubrobacteraceae > Palsa-465. The sequence continues at coordinate 27,964 of JAFAYV010000084.1, forward strand.
CGTCGGAGCGGCTCAGGCCGCCTCCCGGCATGCCGAGGCGCGTTACCTCGTGGCATCCCCCGGCCTCCTGACCAGAGGATAACGTTCATTTAAGCAGATGGACACACCAGGGCATCTGGCAAGCTTTCGGTGTGCGTGAGCTCAAGTGGGTCGCGGGGTGGCGGAGGCTTGTCAGCGGGGGCGGCGTCGGTTCGCGGACGCTCGCCGGCGCAGCGCTTCTCGTAGGCGTCGTGGGTGGCCTGGCGGCCTGTGGCGGCGACGGCGGGGTCCAGCGCAGCCAGGCGCCCTCGGCGAGCGCCGTCCGGACCGCCTTCCGCGGCTCGCCCGCGTCGCTGACCGGTCTGCACGCCCAGGCGGACCGCCTCCTGAGCGGCGGCGAGCGGGCGTTCGCGGCCCGCCTGCGCTCGCTCCGCGGCCGGCCCGTCGTCGTCAACAAGTGGGCGTCCTGGTGCGGTCCCTGCCAGGACGAGTTCCCGGTCTTCCAGCAGGTCGCGGTCGCCGACGGCCGGCGCGTCGCCTTTCTCGGCGTCGATGGCCAGGACGCCACCCCCGCGGCACGGAGCTTCCTGCGCCGCTTCCCGGTCACCTACCCGAGCTATCTCGACCCGCGCAGCGCGATCGCCAACGGCCCCGTCCTCCAGGCGCCGCAGCTCTTTCCGCAGACCGTCTACTACGACGCCTCCGGCCGCCGCGTCTACGACCACGCCGGGCCCTACCAGTCCGCGGCGGCGCTCGAGCGCGACATCCGCTTCTACCTCCAAGCCGGATGACCGACGCCGCTGACACGCCGGCGAGGCCTTGTGGCAAGTGGCGATCAACGTGAGCGGCGTGCTCACCTACGAGGTCCGGCGGGTCCGCGGCGAGACAGAGATGTCCGCCCTGCTCGCGCTGCGCCACGACGTCTTCTGCGGAGAGCAGGGCGTGCCCGAGCGCGAGGAGCTCGACGGGCGCGACGACGAGGGCGTGCACCTCGTCGCGGTCTCCGGCGAGGAGATGCTCGCCACCTGCCGCCTGCTCTTCGTCGGCCCCACCGTCCAGTTCAGCCGCCTCGCCGTCCGCCGCGACGCCCGGCGCCACGGGATCGCCAGCGCGCTGCTTCGCTTCGCCGACGCCGAGACCCGCGCGGGCGGCGCCCACCGGGTTGTCCTGCACGCCCAGACCTACGCGCGGGGGCTGTACGACGCGGCGGGCTACGAGCCACGGGGGCGGGTGTTCATGGAGGCCGGAATCGAGCACATCGCGATGGAGAAACTCCTGGGCTGAGGGTCGGTACGGTTGGTCGGGGTCGGGGTCGGGGTCGGGGTCGGGGTCGGGTCCGGGGTCGGGGTCGGGGTCGGGGTCGGGTCCGGGCCAAGCCAGGGCCCAGCCTGGTGAGCGGGTGCAAACGTCCCGCGCCTCGCGGTGCCCCGGGATGCCTGTCGTTTTCCCGAACTACTCGAGAAAAGATCCCGCGCGCGCCGCCGCGGGTTGCCCGGGACGTTTCGCGGCCGCGCCACGCGGAGTGGCACGGGCCCGGCGTGGGACTCCCTGCCACCAAACCGCCCCCTCCCCAGACAGGACGTTCCGGCTGGCACCTCGCTCTGGTGTGACGCGGGTATGACGCCGCGTGAACAATGCGCTTCAGGGTGGCAGCCGAACTGCCCCGCGGGACCGGCTTATTGGCGGCCACCCGGGGTGCGGCCACCCCGGCGGGCGCTTCCACCCCGGCGGGCGCTTCCACCCCCGCGGGCGCTTCCACCCCAGCGGGTCCGAGCGCCACCGTCGACATCAGGGCTACTAGCGTCTGGGCACTGATGCCCGAGGTTCGGATCGACCCGCTGACCGGCCTGCGCGCGATCGTCGCCACCGATCGCGCGGGTCGGCCGGGGGAGGAGATGACGGTCGCCCCGGCGCCGCCCGTCGACGTGGCGCAGGACCCGTTCGCGCCCGGGCACGAGGACCGCACCAAGCCCGAGTTGACGGCGGTGCGTCCTGACGGCAGCGCTCCGGACACGCCCGGCTGGCAGGTGCGCGTCGTCCCCAACCTGTATCCCGCGATCACGCCGGACTCCGTCGAGCCCGAGCCGATGGCCGATCGCGACCTGTTCTGGGCCGGGGCCGCGCGGGGCGCCCACGAGGTCATCGTCAACGCACCCGACGCCACCGGTTCACTCGCTGCGCTGAGCGTTGAGCAGGCGGTGGCCGCGGTCGAGGTGTGGCGCGAGCGAATGCGCGCTCACGCCGAGGCCCCGTGCGTCCACCTGAGCGTCAACGAGCGCCGGGAGTCGGGCGCCTCGATCCAGCACACCCACGCCCAGCTGTACGCGCTGCCGTTCGTGCCTGCGGCGATCGCCCGCGAGCGCGAGCGCTTCGGCGCCTACGCGACGCGGACCGACGGCGCCAACCTGCTCGGCGACCTCCTGCAGCACGAGGTCCGGCTACGCGAGCGGATCGTGGCCATCGACGACGAGGCGGTGCTGATGGCGCCGTACGGATCGCGGGTCCCCTACCAGCTGATGATCGTCCCCCGCGTGGTCCGGGCCCGGTTCGAGGACCCCGGGCCGACCGGCGCCGCGCTGCTGCACGGCGCGCTCGGTCGGCTCGTGCGCGCGTTCGGGGCCAGCCCCCCGCTCAACCTCTGGGTTCGCACGGCGCCGCAGGGCGCCGAGCACTTCTGCTGGCGGATCGACATCTGGCCGCGACTGGCCTATCTCGCCGGGCTCGAGCTCGGCACCGGGATCGGCCTGAACTCGGTCTCGCCCGAGCGCGCCGCCGCCGCGCTGCGCGAGGCCTGACGATGCGCGCGCTGGTGCAGCGCGTGCAGCGCGCCTCGGTCGACATCGACGGTCGCCGCGTCGCCGAGATCGGACCCGGACTGCTCGTCCTGCTCGGTGTCACGCACGGCGACACCGCGGCCGAGGCCGACCGGCTCGCCACTAAGGTCCGCGCGCTGCGCGTGTTCGCGGATGCCGAGGGGCGGATGAACGAGCCGCTCGGCGACCGCGAGATCCTCTGCGTCAGCCAGTTCACGCTGTACGGCGACGCGCGGCGCGGCAACCGGCCCAGCTACGTCGGCGCCGCGGCGCCGGACGTCGCCGAGCCGCTGTACGAGCGCTTCTGCGAGTGCGCCGGCGCAGCACGGGGTCGGTTCGGCGCCGAGATGCAGGTCGAGCTCGTCAACGACGGGCCGGTGACGCTGCTTCTGGAGAGTCGCTGACCGACGGCGGTGTCGCGGCGACGCACCCGATCGCACATCTCGGCACCCGACGGCGGTGCGCAGCATGACCGGCACCTGACGGCGGTCGACCCGGCCCGCGCGCCGGCGCTGCGACGGCGAGGTGGGCAGCAGGGGCACATGGCTGTGGGTCAGCCGCAGCACCGAGGCATGGCAGCCCCACGTCGGAGCGCTGGTCGATCGCGTTGGCCGACTTGACGAGGGGCCTGAGAAGCACCGCTGTCCGCGGTGGCGGCTGATCGAAGCCTGGGCGCTGGCGGCGCACGGACCGGCGATGGCCGCTGCGGGCGCCGGACGGCTCGCGCTGTGGCGCGAGGACCATGCTCATCACGGCCCGCGGCTAGACCGCGCGCTGGCCCGCTACGACCGCTACGCCCAGGCGCGCCCCCCGGACTGGCCCGCGGTGCCGGTCGCGGCGTTCGCGCGGTTTGTCACCGACTGCGTGTCCGGACTGGACGGACCCGAGCACGCGATGGCCTACGACGTGCAGCGCTTCAACCAGCTGACGCGACAGATGAGCGCCTACGCCCACATCACCCATCCCGACAACGCGACCCGGGCCAAGAGCCGGGCCCGGCGCCGCGACGCCGCCCGGGCGCTCGCCGAGCAGGTCAACGC
>JAFAYV010000085.1 GCA_019240115.1 Solirubrobacterales bacterium
AGCCGGTCGGCGTAGTCGGTGATGCGGAAGAACCACTGCTCGAGCTGGCGCACCTCGACCAGATGGCCGCAGCGTTCGCACCGTCCGTCGATCACCTGCTCGTTGGCCAGCACCGTGGCGTCGTTCGGACACCACTTGACGGCAGCCTCCTTACGGTAGGCGAGACCGCGCTCGAGCAGGCGCAGGAAGATCCACTGGGTCCAGCGGTAGTAGGCGGGCTCGTGGGTGCCGAACTCGCGCGACCAGTCGATCGAGATGCCCCAGCGATGGAACCAGTGTCGATACGCCGCGATCGACCGGTCGATGGCTTCGCGAGGGTGCATCCCGGTCTTGATCGCGTTGTTCTCCGCGGGCAGTCCGAACGCGTCGTAGCCCATCGGATGCAGCACCCGCTGACCAGTTCGGCGGTGGAAGTGCGCGAGCGCGTCGCCGAGCGCATAGTTCTTCAGGTGCCCGACGTGCGGCTCGCCCGACGGATAGGGCAACATCTCGAGCACGTAGGCGCTCTCCTCGTCGGGTCCGGGGACGTTGGAGACCTCCCAGGTCCGCTCGCGAGCCCACAGCTCCTGCCATCGAGGCTCGATCTCGCCGGGGTCGTAGCGGCGCTCGGTCATCGCAGCGCAGGTTACTCGGGGGCCGGCGGCGCAGCGATCTGCGCCGGGGGCGCCCGTCGCCTCTAGGATGCCCGCCATCAGCGACGAAAGCTCCAGCACCGGGCGCGAATCCGCGCAGCGCAGCGGGTCGGCGGCCGCCGATCGGGTCGCCTCGATCGTCGCCGCCGCCGAGCAGGCCGCCGAGCGCATCCGCTCCCAGGCCGAGGAGGCCTCCGAGCGCATGCGGTCAGACGCCGAGGCGCGAGCGCGCGAGCGGATCGCCGAGAGCGATCGCGCCGCCGACTACCGCGTCACCGCGGCGGAGGAGGAGGCCGCCGAGCTGGTCGCACAGGCACGGGCCGAGGCCGACCGGGTGCAGCGCGAGGCGCAAGCGCAGGCGGAGCGACTGACGCGCGAGGGGCGCGAGCGCGACGAGCAGGCCGCCACCCGCGCGACGAGCGAGGCCCAGGCGTTCGTCGCGAACGCGCGGGAGACCGCTTCGGCGACGCTCGCCGATGCCAACCGAGCCGCCGCGGCGCGGCGCCAGGAGGCCGACCGCATCTCGCGCGAGCTCATCACCGAGGCTCGCCAGGCGGTCGACGGGGTCCGCGACGAGGGCCTCGAGCTCGTCGCCAACCTCCGCTCGATGGGCGACTCGCTGCGCGTCAACGCCGAGCGCCTGCTCCGCGACGTCCGCGGCATCCACGCCGAGATGGTCGGGCGGCTCGACCGCGTCGGGCGGACCAGACGGTCGCCGACGCGTTCGGACGAGCACGCGGGGCGGCGGTCGTCGGTGGCGGGGCCGTTCGACGTCGAGGAGGACGGCGAGGTCGACGACGTGCCGGAGTTCATCCCGCGGCGGTGAGCGAAGCGCGGGGTTTCCGTCCGGTTCAAATGGGAACATGCGTTCGTGGTGAGCACGAACTACAAGGGTGTTCTGGCCGAGGCGGAGATCGCCGCCGCGGCTGCGCGTTGCGACGTGCCCGTCTACAAGCCCCTGAGCGGGCACTCACGCGCTGACTTCATATTCGACGTCGGTGGACGTCTCTGGAGAGTTCAGGTCAAATGGGGTCGACTGAGTCCCGATGGGGACGTGGTGGTCGTTCGCACCGCAGGAAGCCGGCTCACCGCGGCTGGCTACGTGCGCAGCACCTACACCGAGGCCGAGATCGACCTGTTCGGAATCTACTGCGACGGCGTCGATCGGTGCTTCCTGCTTCCCGCAACCCTGGTCGCCGGCAAGCAGGGCGTAGTCATTCGGTTGACGCCCACACGAAATGGTCAGCGTGCGTGTACTACGCTTGCGGACGACGTTGACTTCGACGGGGCTGTAGCTCAGCTGGGAGAGCGCCGCCGTGGCACGGCGGAGGTCAGGGGTTCGAGCCCCCTCAGCTCCACATCGGCGCGACACGTCATCGGGGCGAACCTGTTTCGGGACGGCTTTGGCACGTGGATCGATCGTGTCGCCGCCGGCGAAGAGGTCGTGGTCACGCGGCATGGGAAGCCGCGCGTTCTGCTGTCTCCTGCGTTCGGTACCGAGCCGATCAGTCCCATCCCCCTTGACGTCAGCGCTGACTCTTCGCCGCTTCCAGCGCCGCCGGAGGATCGAGCGCCGCGTCGCCCCGGGTGAACTCGAGCGCTTGGTCGGCGAGCCCGGCCGCCTCGGCGCCCCCGACGCTCTCGTCGGCGAGCGCGAGCGCGAGCAGCGCCTCGCGCACGAGCTCGGGACGGCTCGTGTCCGGCGGGGGACCCGCCGCGGGCAGGGTGCGCATCGCGGAGAGCAGACCGGAGGCGCTGCCGGCGCCGCCGCCGCGCGAGAACAGCCCCCCGGGGTGCTTGTCGGGGATCTGGGCCGCGATCTGACCGGTCGCGGGGTCGACGAGCGAGACCCGGCTGCGCAGCCCGTGGCGCTCGAGCGCAAGGCGATAGCCCGAGAGGCGCAGGTAGCCGAGCCGGGCGGCGAGCGATACGAACGCGGCGGCCTGCGCGTCATCACGCAGCCGGGTGTGGTGCAGCGCGATCTGGGTGCCCGCCTCCGGGAGCGCCGGGTCGGGATCGGGCGCGATCAGCAGGAATGCCTGCGAGCCGAGGCGACCGGCGCCCACCCCGGCCACGTCGGCGAGCAGCTGATAGCCACCGAGGCCGAGCGCGCCGACGATTCCCGGCGGAAGCGGATGGGCGGCGAGGTGTCCCGCCGGATGCGACGCCACGTCAGTTCTTCAGCAGGCCCCCGACGACGCCGCCGAGCAGATCGCCGGCTCCGCCGCCGCTCCGCTGCGCGTTGCCGCCCGAGTCCTCTCCCCCCGGCGGGTGGTAGTAGGCGCTCTGCAGGCCGACGCGGCCCGGGCCCGTGAAGCGGTTGAAGATGAGGCTGCCGCCGCCGCTGAGGAGGCCCGACTTCAGCCCGTAGGTCTGCTGGGACATCTCGACCGAGTGATCGCGGTACAGCCAGCCGCCGGGCTCGATGTCGATCGACTCTCCGGCGTCGAGCTGCTTCTCGAACACGTTGCCGTAGCCGTGCAGCCAAACCACGCCCTCGTGATCGCCGGCGAAGAAGTGGTCGACCCAGAAGCCGCCGCCGTAGAGCATGTTGGCGAAGCCCTTCTGGCGGCTGTAGTCGTACTGCACGCCGCCGGTGGCGGCCAGGAACTGGTGCTCGCGGGCCATGATCCCCTGCCCCGGCTGGAGGTGGAGCGCGACGACATGCCCGGGGGCGTCGCGGCTGAACGCGATCTCTCCGGGCGACTGCGCCTCGAGCAGCAGCAGCGGCATCCCGCCGAAAACGCGCCGTTTGAGCCCGCGCCCCAGCGGATGCAGTCCGATCTGCATCGCGGGGTACTTCCAGA
>JAFAYV010000098.1 GCA_019240115.1 Solirubrobacterales bacterium
GCCCCGGCCGCCCCGGCCGCGCCGGCCGCCCCGGCCGCCCCGGCCCCCCCGCGGCGCCGGTCCGGCGCCCGCGACCGAGGACGGAGCCGTGATGGGACGCAATCCGGGGTGTTGATCGACCTTCCCGCCGTTCTCGTCGTACGGCCCGGGCCGTTCTTGACGATCGTCGCCGCCGCCGCGGTGGCGGGCGCGGCGGTCGCCCTGCTGAGCGGGCGGGGCATCGTCGTCCCGGTCGTCGTCGTCGAGGTGCTCTCCGGGGTGATCATCGGTCCCCACGGCCTCGGGACCCGCCCGGACTCGTTCATCACCTTCTTCGCCAACCTCGGTCTCGCGCTGCTCTTCTACTTCGCCGGCTACGAGATCGACTTCCGTCTCATCCGCGGCCGCCCGCTGCGCCTCGCCCTCGTCGGGTGGGCGCTGTCGCTCGCGCTCGCCTACGGGTCCGCGGGCATCCTGGCGCTCGTCGGCGTCGTCATCTCGGGGCTGTACACCGGGTCGGCGCTGACCACCACGGCGATCGGGACGCTGATCCCGATCCTGTCGGACAGCGGCGAGCTGCGCTCGCGCTTTGGCACCTATCTGCTCGCCGCCGGCGCGGTCGGCGAGTTCGGTCCGCTGCTCGTGCTCACACTCGTCCTCAGCGCCCAGGGGACCGTGCACAACGCGCTCATCCTCATCGCCTTCGTGCTCATCGCGGTGGTCATCGGCACAATTGCGACCCGCTCGACCACCTGGGCGCTGCCGGTGTTCGAACGCACGCTGGAGAGCAGCTCCCAGCTCGTCGTGCGCTGGACCCTGGTGCTCATCTTCGCGCTCGTCGTCCTCGCCGCCCATCTCGGCCTCGACCTGCTTCTCGGCGGCTTCGCGGCCGGGATCATCACCCGACAAGCGCTCGGCGAGGAGCACAGCCCCGCCTTCGACTCCAAGCTCACCGCGGTCGCGTTCGGCGTCTTCGTGCCCTTCTTCTTCATCGTCAGCGGAATGAAGCTCGACCTCCCGGCGCTCTTCGCGGGCGTCGGCGGGCCGCTGAAGATGCTCCTGTTCCTCGGGCTCTTCCTGGTCGTCCGCGGCGTGCCGGCGATGGTGCTCTACCGGGGCGTGCTGCCGCGACCCGACCGGATCGTGCTCGCTCTGATGAGCGCCACCCAGCTGCCGCTCGTGCTCGCCATCACCGACCTGGCCACGACCGCGCACCACATGCGCGCCTCGACGGCGGCCGCGCTCGTCGGGGCCGCGGTGCTCTCGACGCTCATCTATCCGGTGCTCGGGCTGAGGCTGCGCGGCGACATCCCGCCGGCCCCGACCCCGTGGACGTCATGAGCAGGCGGCGACGAGCATCGAGACCCCGAGCTGCTCGGTCAGCCGGGCGTGATCCCACAGCGTCCGCTGCGAGGTGATCAGACCCTTACGGAAGGCGACGACCGTGACCGTCAGGACCTCGACCGTCCGGTCGGTCGCCTGCACTCCGGGCAGCAGCCACGGGAGCTCGCGGTCGTGGGTGAACGAGACCATCGTCTCGTCGGCGAGCCGGAAGCGGTCCACGGCCCGGCTCAGGCGGCGCAGCGCGAGGTCGGCGGGCACGTGATCGAAGACCTCGTCGCGATAGAAGCGCTCGAGCCCGCCATGGCCGGTGCCGCCGGTCATCAGCGGCAGATGGGTGACCGAGGCGGTGTCGCTCAGCGTCGCCAGCGCCGCGTCGAGGTCTCGGGCGAACAGCGTGGCCGCGGTCAGGCGATCCCAGGTCGCCTCCATGTCCTTCATCAGCAGCTCGATCTCGACGGTCACGAGCCCGGCCTACCGGCCCGGCACCGGGTCGGCGGGACGCCCGCTGGGAGCCTGCGCCTCGAGCTCGGCCCTGGCCGCGAGCAGCTCGCGCATCGCGGTCTCCTCGACGACGGGGAACTGCGGATCGATCTCGACGAGCGCGCGCAGCAGCGCTGAGGCGACGCCGAGGCGCGCGTACCACTTGTGGTCGGCGGGGATGACGTACCAGGGTGCCCAGGGCGTGCTCGTGTGCGAGAGCATGTCGGAGAAGGCGACCTGGTAGTCGTCCCAGTGGCGCCGCTCCCGGATGTCGGCGGCCGAGAACTTCCAGTGCTTCTCGGGCAGGTCGCAGCGGCGCAGGAAGCGGTAGCGCTGCTCCTCCTTGGAAAGGTGTAGCAGCAGCTTGACGATGCGCACCCGGTTGTCGGCGAGATAGCGCTCCCAGTCGTTGATCTCGCGGAAGCGCCGCTTCCACACCCCGGGGCGCCGATCGCGTGACACCGCCTCGTCGTCGAGATCCTCGGGGTGCACGCGGACGACGAGCACCTCCTCGTACTGGGAGCGGTTGAACACGGTGATCTCGCCGCGGGAGGGCAGGCGCCGCTGATAGCGCCAGAGGAAGTCGTGGCCCACCTCCTCGAGCGAAGGCTGCTTGAACGAGTGGACGCTGACGCCCTGGGGGTTGAGCCCGCTCATGACGTGGCGGATGGCGCCGTCCTTGCCCCCGGCGTCGATCGCCTGGAGGATGACGAGCACCGCATCGGACTGCTCGGCCGCGAGCCGCTGCTGGCGCTCGGCGATCAGCGAGATCGCCCGCGAGAGCTCCTTGCGGGCATGCCTCTTGCCCTCGACCCCGCCGGTGAAGCCCGGGTCGAAGTCGCGCGGGAGATCCACCGTGCGCCCGGGCCGCACCCGGAACTGGTCGCTGAGCCGCGCCAGCTTGTGCTCGCGCCTCTTGGACACCCTCGCATTGTCTCGGGTCGGGCAAGCGGGCGCGGCCGGTATGTTGCCCGCCCATGCACGCGGCGCGCGGTGGCGGGGCCGATCGGCGGATCGCGCCCGACGTCGCCGCAGGACTCGATCGATATCTCAGGCTCACCGGCGGGGGCATGCGCGCCCGTCCCGACTTCGCCGCGCGCCGGCGGCTCGGGGAGTGGCTGGCATCGCAGGCGCCGCCAAGCCCCCTCGCCGCGCATGTCGAGGTCGACGATCATCGCATCGCGCCGGACCTGCGGGTTCGCATCTATCGCCCGCGCCGCCACCCCGACCCGCTCGGCGGCGTGCTGCTCATCCACGGCGGCGGCATGGTCATGGGCTCGATCGACGGAGAGGACCTCAACGCCACCGAGATCGCCGACGGCACGCCGGCGATCGTCGTCTCGGTCGACTACCGGCTCGCCCCCGAGCACCCCTATCCGGCGGCGGTGCAGGACTGCTACGCGGCGCTGACCTGGCTGGCCGCTCACGCCGCCGAGCTCGGCGTCGACCCCGAGCGGATCGCGCTCTACGGCCAGAGCGCCGGCGGAGGGCTCGCGGCCGCGACCGCGCTCATGGCCCGTGACCGCGGCGGCCCGGCGCCCGCGCTCCAGGTGCTCGTCTATCCGATGCTCGACGATCGCAGCGACACGCCGTCGAGCCATGAGGTGCTCGACGTCGGCATCTGGGATCGCGCCCAGAACCTCGAGGCCTGGCGCGCCTACCTCGGTCCCCTGCGCGGCGGCGACGCGATCCCCGCCTACGCGGCGCCCGCCCGGGCCGGCGACCTGTCGGGGCTGGCGCCCGCCTACGTCGACGTCGGCGAGGTCGACCTGTTCCGCGACGAGGACATCGCCTACGCCCACCGGCTGATGCTCGCCGGCGTCCCCTGCGAGCTGCACGTCTATCCCGGCGCCATCCACGCCACCCAGACCTACGCGCCCGACTCGGCCCTTGCCGCGCTGACCGTCGGCTATCGCCGGGCCGCGCTCGCCACCGCCCTGCGCCCGCGGTGAGCGGCGGCGGTGACCCGGATGCGACAAATCTGGACCGCGCCCCCGAATTTTCCCGCCTCGCTGGGCTCAGCGCCCTCGATGCGACATATCGCGGCGGCGGGTGCAGGTTTGTCGCGACGGGATCTCATCGCGCCGCCGCGGCCGGAACGCCGCGGCGGCGCGACGGTTGGCGATCAGGCGCCCTCGATCAGCACCAGCCGGTTGCCGTCAGGATCGCGGAGGGCGAACCTCGGCGGGACCCCCGGCTGCGCAGGATCTCCTCGACCTTGACCTCGACCTTGACCTCGACCTTGACCTCGACCGCGGCGGCTCCGAGCGCGACGTGGTCGGCGGCGACGTCGCCGCTCCGCAAGCCGATGCCCATGTCCTCCCGGGTGAGCAGCGCGAGCGTCGTCGCGGCGGCGGGCGGCGCCACCTCGAGCCACGCCACCTCGAGCCGCCGCTGACCCTGACCCATGTCGGCGTCAGGACGCCCTGGCGCCAGGGATCCTTCATCGGGGCCGCCGCGTCGGCGTCGTCGAGGCGGTCGACCGCCCCCGCCACCGTTCGCGAGGCGGTGATCGAGAAGCCGTCGGCTGCTCGCCGACCGCCCGGCCGCGCCCGACGCGCTCGAGGGAGCCCGAGATCGCCGGGGCTCTCCAGGCGAGGGGGTGGACGTCGCTCGCGACGCGCCGTCGGACAGGACCACCCCGACCGTCACCCCGAGAACGAGCTCCCTGGGCCTGCGCGAAGCCGACGCCGTGGGCGCCGAGGCCGGAGGTTGGGCGTGGGGTGGCCGCCTGGTATGCGGTTGTCGTCGGTGCAGATCGGCTCGGGCGCGGAAACTCATCACCGCCGGGCGGCGATGTCGGATCCTGCACCAGCTAGAGCGACGGTGCCTCCGGCAGCGCCGCCAGCGCCGCGTCGAGATCGGCCTGCGAGAACTCGGGATCCTCGAGCCCGCCCGCCAGGTAGGCGTCGTAGGCGCTGAGGTCGAAGTTGCCGTGGCCGCACAGCCCGAACAGCAGTACCCGCTCCTCGCCCGCTTCGCGCGCGGCCAGCGCCTCGTCGATCGTCGCCCGGATGGCGTGCGCTGGCTCGGGGGCGGGGATGATCGACTCGGTCCGCGCGAACTGCACCGCGGCCGCGAACGTGTCGTTCTGGCGGTAGGCGCGCGGCTCGACGAGGCCCGCCCGGACGAGGCCGCACACGAGCGGCGAGTCGCCGTGGTAGCGCAGCCCGCCGGCGTGCACCGGCGGGGGCACGAAGCCGTGGCCGAGCGTGTACATCGGCATCAGCGGCGTCAGCCCGACGGTGTCGCCGAAGTCGTAGGCGTACACGCCCTTGGTCAGCGTGGGGCAGGCCGCCGGCTCGGCGGCGATGAAGCGGGTGGCGGCGCCCTCGCGCAGCGTGCGGCGCAGGAACGGGATCGTCAGCCCGCCGAAGTTCGACCCGCCGCCGACGCACGCGATGACCGTGTCGGGGTACTCGCCGGCCATCTCGAGCTGGGCGATCGCCTCCTGGCCCATGATCGTCTGGTGCAGCAGCACGTGGTTGAGCACCGAGCCGAGCGAGTAGTTGGTGTCGGCGTTCTGGGCCGCGACCTCGACGGCCTCGGAGATCGCGATCCCCAACGATCCGGTCGGATGCTCGGCCTGCGCGCGCCCCGCCGCGGTCACGTCGGAGGGCGAGCGGTGCACGGTCGCGCCCCAGGCCTGCATCATCGAGCGGCGATACGGCTTCTGGTCGTAGCTGGAGCCCACCATCCACACCTCGCACTGCAGCCCGAACAGCTGGCAGGCGAACGCGAGCGCCGATCCCCACTGTCCGGCGCCGGTCTCGGTGGACAGCTTGCGTACGCCGGCGGCGGCGTTCTCGTAGGCCTGCGCGACCGCGGTGTTGGGCTTGTGCGACCCGGCGGGGGAGACGCCCTCGTACTTGTAGTAGATGTGCGCCGGGGTGTCGAGCGCGCGCTCCAGCCGCCGCGCGCGGTACAGCGGCGTCGGGCGCCACAGCCGGTAGGCGTCGCGCACCGGCTCGGGGATCTCGACCTCGGGGTCGGCGCTGACCTCCTGCAGGATGAGGCTCATCGGGAAGATCGGCGACAGGTCGTCGGGGCCCGCCGGCTGCTGCGTTCCCGGATGCAGCGGGGGCGGCGCCTCGCCCGGCAGGTCGGGCATGAGGTTGATCCAGTGCGTCGGGATGTCGCGCTCACCGAGCACGTACTTGACCGTCTCGCTGCCGCTCACCGTGTGGCTCATGCCGCTCCTCTCGTCGGGACGTCCATTCTCTCATTGACCGCCGTGATTAGCTTGCGCCGTGGACACCGTCGCGGAAACCCGGGAGGGCGAGGGCGGCGAGCGGCTGCACGCCGAGCTGAGCCTCATCGATGCCGCGGCCTTCTCGGTCGGGTTGATCGGGCCGGTCGGCGCGATCGCGCTGCTCGGCACGGGCGCCGCGGTGATCATCGGCCGCGCGGTGACGCTGTCGTTCGTGTTCGCCGTCGTCGGCGTCGCGCTCGTCGCCTACTGCTTCATCAAGCTCTCGCAGCACATCTCCCACACCGGCTCGGTGTACGCGCTCGTGGGGGTGACGCTCGGCCCGCGCGCGGGGTTCTTCGCCGGCTGGGCGCTGATGGGCGCCTACGTCGCGATCGGCTGCGGCTCGACGATCGAGATCGGGCTGTTCGGCGGACAGTTCCTGAACCAAACCTTCGACCTGCACATCGCTCAGTGGTGGTGGATCGCGCTCATCGGCCTGGTCGGCGTCACCGCGGTGGCGTTCAACGAGATCCGGGTCATCACCCGGGCGCTGCTGACCTCCGAGGTGATCGGGGCGGTCCTGGTCACGATCCTCAGCATCGTCATCCTCATCAAGGTGATCGTCGGACACGGGCCGCAGGGCCAGACGTTCACCCTGCACTTCCTCGCGCTGCCCGCGGGCGCCGGCACCGGCACGATCGCCAAGGCGGCGGTGTACGGCTTCCTCGCCTTCGCCGGCTTCGAGGGCGCGGCCGCGCTCGGCGAGGAGACCGCGAGCCCGAGGACGGAGATCCCGCGCGCGATCAAGACGGCGGTCGTCGTCGTGGGCGCGTTCTACCTGCTCACCGCGGCCTCCCAGTCGCTCGGATACGGCGCCACCGCGCACGGCGCCGCCACCTACGCCAACGGGCTGCCGTTCACCGATCTCGGGGGCGGCTACATCGGCAAGTGGTACGGCGACATCCTCAACCTCATGGCCACGATCAGCCTGTTCGCGATCTCGCTCGGCGTCGCCGCCGGCGGCGCGCGGATCATGTACGCGCTCGCCCGGGACGCCACCGGCAAGCGCACTGGCCTCGCGGGCCTGTCGCGCCATGGCCAGCCGGCGACGGCGCTCGTCGTGGCGCTCGTCATCATCGCCATCAACCTCGTCGCCCAGCAGCTCGTCGGCGAGAGCGTCACCCACGCGACCTTCTCGGCGCTGCAGGTCGGCACGGTGCTCATCCTCACGGCCTACGTCATGGCCGTGGCCGGCGCGATCCGCTTCCTGTTCTTCTCGGGCGAGGCCGGCGTGCCCATGTGGCAGATCCTCATCCCGCTGATCGGCGGCGCCTTCGTGTGTTACACGATCTATCGCAACGTGTTCATCGGGCAGACCGGCGCGAACGCCAACACCCCGTACATCGAGGTCGTCTACCTCGTCGTCGGCCTCGCCGTCATCTGCGTCGCGCCGGGCCTGGCGCAGCGGGTCCGCGCCGGCCTGGCCGCCGGCTCGGCGCCGTGACGCGCATCGCCTGCGCCCAGCTGGCGCCGGTCCTCGGCGATCGTCAAGCCAACCGCGAGCTCGCCGCCGGTGCGATCACCGCAGCCGCGGCGCAGCGCGCCGAGGTGGTGGTGCTGCCCGAGCTGATCACGAGCGGCTACATGTTCCAGAGCACCGAGGAGGCGGCGACCGCCGCGATCGGGCTCGAGGATCCGCTGCTGGCGGAGTGGTGCGCGCTGGCGGCAGCGCATGACCTGGTCATCGTCGGGGGCTTCTGCGAGCGTGACCCGGCGGATGGCGGCGTCTACAACAGCGCCGCGCTCATCGACGCTGCCGGGGTGCGGGCGGTGTATCGCAAGCTGCACCTGTGGGATGCCGAGACGCTCATCTTCGAGCGCGGTCTCAAGGCGCCGCCCGTGGTCGACACGCGCGTCGGGCGCGTCGCGGTCGCCATCTGCTACGACCTCGAGTTCCCCGAGCTGACGCGGTCGGTGGCGCTCGCGGGCGCGCAGCTGCTCACCGTGCCGACCAACTGGCCGCTCGTGCCCCGCCCCGCCGGCGAGCGCCCGCCCGAGGTCGTGATCGCGATGGCGGCCGCGCGCGTCAACCGGATGGCCGTCGCGTGCGCCGACCGTCTCGGGAGCGAGCGCGGGCAGGAGTGGACGGGCGGCACGACGATCGTGGGCGCCGACGGCTGGGTGGCCGCCGAGACCCGCGAGGCGGGGGTGCTGATCGCAGACGTCGATCTCGCGGCGGCCGCCAACAAGCGCCTGACCGCGCACGCCGACGCCTTCGGCGACCGCCGACCCGAGCTCTACGGGGCGGTCGCCCAGCTCGGCGCGCGCTGACCGCGGGCGGGGCACTGGACCGGCCGCTTGAGTGAGCGACCACTGGCGCTTGCGTGAGCGACCACCGGTCCCTGCGTGAGCGACCACTGGTCCCTGCGTGAGCGACCACTGGTCCCTGCGTGAACGACCACTGGCCGCTTGCGTGAGCGACCGTTAGCCTCGCGGTGCCGTGCCCGAGCCCGAGTACCTGAAGGCGCCGTCGGCGCCGGCGGCCGCGGATCCCGCGGTCGCGCGACGCGTCTCCGAGATGCTCGAGGCGATCGACCGCGACGGCCTCGACGCGGTGCGCGCCTACTCGCGCGAGCTCGACGGCTGGGACCCGCCGAGGTTCGAGGTCACGCGATCCCAGGTCGCGGCGGCTGCCGACGCGATCGGCTCCGAGCTCGCCCGGAGCATCGCCTTCGCCCAGGAGCAGGTCCGCGGCTTCGCCCGGCTCCAGCGGGCCACGCTGACCGATTTCGAGACCGAGACCCTCCCCGGCGTGTTCCTCGGCCAGCGCCAGATCCCCGTCGCCGCGGTCGGCGCCTACTGTCCGGCCGGGCGGGTGCCGATGCTGGCGGCCCCGTTCATGACCGTGCTCGTCGCCAAGGCGGCGGGCGTCGAGACCGTCATCGCCTGCACACCGCCCCGCGGCGGCGAGCTGCACGCGCCGACGCTGCACGCGATCGCGACCTCGGGCGCCGACCGGATCTTCGCCCTCGGCGGGGTCCAGGCGCTCGCCGCGATGGCCTTCGGGCTGCTCGACGGCGCCGATCGATCCCCGCCC
Source organism: Solirubrobacterales bacterium (assembly GCA_019240115.1). GTDB lineage: Bacteria > Actinomycetota > Thermoleophilia > Solirubrobacterales > Solirubrobacteraceae > Palsa-465. Next base: position 9,093 of record JAFAYV010000098.1, read on the forward strand.
GCGCCCGTCGACATGCTCGTCGGGCCCGGCAACGCGTTCGTGGCCGAGGCCAAGCGCCAGCTGTTCGGCCGGGTGGGCATCGACCTGCTCGCGGGCCCCTCGGAGGTGGCGGTGATCGCCGACGAGACCGCCGATCCCGAGCTCGTGGCCGCCGACCTGCTCGCTCAGGCCGAACACGGCCCCACGTCTCCGGCGGTGCTCATCACGACATCGCGGGCACTCGGCGAGGCGGTCCTTGCCGAGGTCGAGCGCCAGCTCTCAGAGCTCGACGCCTCCGACCACGGGGCGCCCGGCGGACCCGCGGGCGAGACTCCGAGGATGGCCTGGCGTGACCACGGCACGGTGATGGTCGCGCGCGATCGCGAGCATGCCGCGCAGCTGTCCGACGCGGTCGCCATCGAGCACCTCGAGGTTCACGCCGCCGACGAGGCGTGGTACCTAGACCGGCTGCGCAACTACGGGTCGCTGTTCGTCGGCAGTCGCGCCACCGTCGCCTTCTCCGACAAGGCGATCGGCACCAACCACACGCTCCCGACCGGCCGCGCCGCCCGTTACACCGGCGGGCTCTCGGTGGCGAAGTTCCTGAAGACCGTCACCTATCAGCGGATCGATTCCGATGCGGGGGTGCAGGCGGTCGCCCCCCACGTGGCCGAGATCTCGCGCGCGGACCTGATGCCCGCGCACGAGGCGACCGCCACCCGGCGCCTGCGGCGTCTGCGCGGCCGCTGAGCCCGACGAACGACTTTTCGGACCCCGCTAGCCTCCTACGCGACCCGTGACGTCCCGGTTCATCACCAACTTTGCAGCGCTCATCGCGGGAGCCGTCCTGATCACCGGTCGTTTTGCGTTCGTGCCCGGCATCGTTCGCTGGATCGCGCTCGGCGTCGGCGCCGCCGCGATCATCATCGGACTGTGGTCGTTCGCGCTGCGCCGCCAGCCGGCCCTGCAGCGGCTGATCGACGTCGCCCTCGCGGCCGTCGGCGGCTGGACGATCTTCGTCTCCTGCGTGTGGACGCCCCGGCACGGGCTGTGGTTCGAGTTCGCGGCGGGGGCGGCGCTCGCCGGGGTCGGCGCGCTCGGTCTCGTCGTCCGCGAGGCGCGGCTGTCGGCGACGCTGCACGCGCTCGAGGCGAGCGCGATGACGCGGATCGCCCTGCCCCAGGACGGAGGCGGTGGCGGATGAAGTTCAAGGGGCCCCTCGCCGAGCGGTATTGGGCGGCGGTGCTGCTCGTCGTCTTCGCGCTGATCCCGTACCTCGCGCTCAGCTCGTCACTCGCCCCGCTGATGAAGATCATCGGCGCCGGCGTCCACCTCAGCCAGCAGGCGCTGTCGCTGACCAACGGAATGGCCAACGCTGCCTATGCCCTCGGCACCGTGCTCGCGGTCCAGATCGCCGTCCACTATCCCCAGCGCCGAGCGCTGCTCGTCTACGTCTCGACGTTCGTGCTCGGCTCCGTGCTCGCGGCCACCGCGCTGACGCCGGGGCTGTTCGTCGCCGGACACGTCCTGCAGGGACTAACGACGAGCATGATGCTGATCGCGGCGGTCCCGCCGCTCGTCCTCAACTTCCCGTACACCAAGCTCCCGATCACCGGCGCGATCATGAACATGGGCATCTTCGGCGCCGTCGCCGCCGGCCCGGTGATCGGGGGCGTGCAGGCGGGGTCCGGCGCTTGGCGCCCGCTGTTCTGGATCGTCGCCGGGGTCGGCGGGCTGGCGCTCGTCATGTCGCTGCTGACCTACGAAGACGTCCCCGCTCAAGAGCCCCAGGCGCCCCGCGACTGGCTCGGCATCTTCCTCGCCGGCTCCGGCTGCGGCGCGGCGTTCTTCGGTGCCTCGCAGCTGACCACCCACCGGTTCCTCGACCTGATCGCGTTCGGCCCGCTCGTCCTGGGCGCCTGCCTGCTGTTCTGCCTCGTGCTCCAGCAGTACCTCGCCAAGAACCCGCTGATGCCGGTGCGCAAGCTCACCACGACGATCCCGGTCGCGATGATCGTGGTCGCGATCTCGGCCGGCGCCGCCGGGGTCGCGCTCATCGAGCTGATCGAGGTCGCCTTCATGCACCGGGGGTCGCCGGGGCACGTGGCGATGCTGTTCTGGCCCGAGCTCGGCGGCGCGGTGTTCACGGCGTTCCTGTTCGGGCGGATCCTGTACACGCGCTTCCCGCCGCTGTTCGCGCTCTCGGGCATGGCGATGATCGCCGGCGCCGCGGCCATCCTCAGCGGCGTCGCGGGCGGTCCCGAGGTCCTGGTCATCGTCGGCTCGGGGATCCTCGGGCTGGGCCTCGGCTCCTCGGTCGCCCCGTCGCTGTTCGCCACCGGCTTCTCGCTGCGCGCGTTCGATCTCCAGCGCGTGTTCGCCCTGCTCGAGCTGCTGCGCGGCACCGCCGCCTTCATGGTCGGCCCGATCATCCTGCACCTGGCGATGACGACGGGGAGCTCGATGGCGGGCGGCATCCAGAACGGCGTCTGGGTCTGCTTCGCGATCGCGGCCGCCGGCGGCCTGCTCTCGATCTACATCCTCGTCCTCGGCCGCCCGCCGCTCACCAGGCCGCGGCTCGCTGAGTGGGAGAAGGGCCTGATCACCGCCTGGCACTCCCCGCCGCTGTTCGACGTGCTGCGCAACGGCGAGCCGGAATCGGCCGCCGAGGCGCTGGCCGCCTGGGAGGCCGAGGCCGCCCGGACCGCTGCCACGGTCCACAACGACTGACCGCCGTCGCGGCTGTGCCGTTCGCCGAGCTCACCCGGGGCGGTGGGCGCGCCCGTACCCTGGCCGGGGTGCGAACGCGATGGCGCAGGGTGCGGGTCGCGGGGGCGAGCGTGCTCGTCGGGGCGGTCTGCGCGAGCTGCGGCGCGAGCGACCACCCCGGCTCCCGTCCGTCGACCCCGGTGGCGACCGCGGTCGCCGGGGCGCATCCGCAGGCGGTCCAGCCCGCCGCCGGCGCCGACGCCGGACCCGCCGAGTCGTCCCCCGCGAGCTCGCCGTCGATCGGTGATCCCAGCGCGCACGCGCCGACGCTCGCCACCGTCAAGCGTGAGCTGCGGATGCTCAACCTGTGCGGCGGGACGACCGACCGCGCCAACGCCACGCCGCTGGTCAGCGGCCGGGGTCCGGGCTTCGTCGCCGATCCGGGCACGAGCCAGACCGAGGGGCAGCTGCCGCTGCTGACCGCGCGCCTGGACGCGCTCGGGCGGGCGCTCGGGCTGACCATCTACGGGATCAGCGGCTACCGCTCCCCGCAGCACAGCGTCGCCGTCGGCGGCTACGCCGACGACCCGCACACCCGGGGCGAGGCGGAGGACATCGGCGTCGACAGCCTGCTGCGTTCGAGCGCCGCGCAGATCAGCGAGGCGCAGCTCGCCCGTTTCGGGCTCTACCGGCCGTTCGATCCGTCCGACGACCCGGCCGACTCCGAGGTCAATCACATCCAGCTGATCCCGTCGACGGGCCCGCTGTCGGTCGCCCAGGCGAGCTCGAGCTTCGATCCCGACCCCGCCTGCGGCTGACCGCTCAGCAGATGCGGAATCGGTCGTCTTTGACAGCGTGAGTGCGCTCGTGCCAGGCGAGCCTTGGCGCGGGTTTGGGAGATTTGCTGCGGATGAAGGAATTCGCGGCGGCGGCCATTACGCTGCAGCCTGTGCTCCGCTCCTCGCCGATCGAAGGTTTCGCACTGGCCTACGATCGCGCCGGGGCGGGTGATCCGGTCGTCCTCCTGCACGGGTGGCCCGGGGACCGCCACGACTGGCGCGAGGTCGCTGCGGCTCTGGCGTCCGAAGCCGATGTGGTCGTCCCCGACCTGCGCGGCTTCGGCGAGTCCGACAAGCACCTCCGCGACCCGCGCGAGTTCTATTCGGGGCCGGCGCAGGCGGCGAGCGTGATCGGGCTCATGCGCGAGCTCGAGCTCGCGCCCGCGGTCATCGCCGGCTACGACGTCGGCAGCCGCGTCGGCCAGCAGATCGCCCGCGCCGAGCCCGCGCTCGTCCGCGCGCTCGTGCTCGCCCCGCCGCTGCCGGGCGCCGGCGACCGCGTGCTGGCGCCCGAAGCCCAGCCCGAGTTCTGGTACCAGGCGTTTCACCAGCTCGCGCTCGCCGAGCGGCTGATCGATGGCCGGCCCGAGGCGGCGCGCGTCTATCTCGAGCATTTCTGGTCGCACTGGTCGGGACCGGAGTTCGTGCCCGATCCCGCCGAGCTCGACCGGCTGGCCGCCGCCTACGGCGAGCCGGGCGCCTTCGTCGCCTCGATCGGCTGGTATCGCGGCGGCGGGGGCACGATCGCAGTCAGCCCCGCCGAGCGCCCGCCCGAGCCCGGCGACCGACTCGCGCTCCCGGTCACCGTCCTCTGGCCCGAGCACGACCCGCTGTTCCCGCCCGCCTGGAGCGACCGGCTCGATCAGTTCTTCGCGGCGGTCACGCTGCAGCAGCTGGCGGGCGTCGGCCACTTCTCGCCGCTCGAGGCCACGCCACGCTTCGTCGACGCCATCCGTGACTCTCTTACAGCGTGAGCTGCACGTCCCGCGCCAGCGGGCGAGCGCGCGGCTGAGGATCCGCCGGGCGACCCGCGCCGACGCGGCCCGCATCGGTCGGCTGCTGCACGACGGGCGCCGCGAGCGCGACGCGCCGACGCCCGAGCCGCCGCTGCTCGCGCAGCGCGTGCGCGAGCTGCTCGCCGACGGCGGCACCGAGGTGCTGCTCGCGGGGGCCCAGCCGTGCGGGCTCGCCGTCCTGCGTCTGCGCAAGTCGCTGTGGTCCCCCGCGCTGCAGTGCTGCTTGACCGAGCTCTACGTCCAGCCGGCCCACCGCGGGCACGGCATCGGCCGGGCGCTGCTGCTCGCCGCCATCGATCTCGCCCGCACGGCCGGCGCCGATCAGATCGACCTCGGCACCGCGGAGACCGACGTGGCGGCCCGCGCCCTCACCGAGAGCCTGGGCTTCGACGCGCACGGCCGACCCGCGGGGCCGCTCACCCTCCACTACGAACGAGGGCTGTGAGCGAAGCCCGTTTTCGTGCCCGCGTGGTCCCGGCGACGAGCCCGGTCTGGATCGAGGTCACACTGTCGACGCCGATCCAGACCACTGCCGCGGGCCCGGGACCGCGGGCGAGGAAGGTCCCGCGCGTGCTGCTGGCCGAAGCTGACTTGACTAGGCTCACCGATCCGGAGACCCCGTGCGCACCACCGCGCTCACCGACAACCTCACCCAGCTGACGAGGCTGGGATTCGTCAACGCCTTCCTCGTTCGCGAGGACGACGGGCTGACGCTGATCGACACGATGCTCCCCCGCACTGCCGGTGCGATCCTCGAGGCGGCGAGCGGCCGCGGGGCGCCGATCCGCCGGATCGTCCTCACCCACGGCCACGGTGATCACGTCGGCTCGCTCGACGCGCTCCGCGAGGCGCTCGGCGCGCAGGTCGAGGTGCTCATGCCCGAGCTCGACGCCCGGATCCACGCCGGTGAGACGGTGGTAGCGGGCAAGGTGGCCGGGAGCTGGCCGACGCTGCGCACCGTCCCGGACGTGCGCTTGGGCGCCGGGGACCGGGTGGGAAGCCTTGAGGTCGTGCCGAGCCCGGGCCACACTCCCGGCCACGTCGCATTCCTCGACACCCGCGACCGCAGCCTCATCGCCGGCGACGTGTTCACCTCGATCGGCGCGCTCAACGTCTCGGACCACTACTACTGGCGGTTCCCGCTGGCCGCGATGGCCACCCAGGACCGGGCGCAGGATCGCGCCTCCGCCCGGGCGCTGCGCGCGCTGAACCCGACGCTGCTCGTCCTCGGCCACGGCCGCGCCGTCCGCGATCCCGCCGCCGAGATGGACGCGGCGATCGGCCGGTCCGGTTGATGCCGCGCATCGGGCTCGACGCCGGCCGAGATCCCCTCCGCCGGCTCGGGTGCTCGACCCCGGAACGGGGACACTAGCCTCCGGGGGGTGAGTCCCGAGAGCAGGGTGCGCGACCGGCCCGAGGAATCCCGCTACGAGCTGCTCGTCGACGGGCGACCGGCCGGTCTGATCAGCTACCGCATGAGCGGGAAGGCGATCGCGCTGCTGCACACCGAGGTTGACGCCGCCTACGAGGGCCAAGGGCTCGGGTCGCGGCTGATCGCAGCCGCGCTGCAGGACGCCCGGCAGCGCGGGCTCGTCGTCGAACCTCGGTGCCCCTTCGTGGCGTCCTATCTCGAGCGCCACCCCGAGGATCGCGATCTGATCGTCTGACCGTCGCTCGGAGACCGGGCGCCGCGCACCCCGTCGGCATCGAGCGGCTCGTGTCGACCGCGTACACGCGTCGCGATCGCCGGCCCGACCCGTCCGGCGCCGATGATTTCAGACGGTCATCGTGGTTGCCCCCGGCTGGCGGGAGTCGTCGGCGCGTGGATCCGCCGGTGCACGACCGCTCCCAGCGTGCGCGGGGCGCCCGCGAAGCTTCCGCCGGCGCACCCTCCGGCGGGGACCGGGCGGCGACGCTCGGTGCGCAGCGCCACTCCGCCGATCGCCGCCAGCACGAGCAGCCCGGCGCCGATGCCCATCGCGAGATGGAACGCGTTCTCGGAGGCGCCGGCGGCGATCGCCCGGGCGGAGGCGCGGTCCGCGGCGGGGAGGGCGCGAGCGTCGATCGTCCCGAACGTGTGGTGTGTGGCGGCGATGAGTGCGGGGCGTGCCGAGGGCGGCAGCCGTGCCGCCAGGCGGTGCTCGAGCAGCGCGCCGTAGTGCGCCGAGACGACCGCGCCGACCGCGGCGACCGCGACGAGGCCGGCGGTGCGGGCGATGGCGTTGTTGACCGCCGAGGCGATGCCGGCGTCGGCCTCGCTGGCGTCGGCGAGCACGGTCGCGGTCAGCGGCGAGACGGTGAGCGCGAGGCCGAGCGCGAACACGAGCAGCGCCGGCAGGACGTCGCCGAGCAGCGACACCGACGTCCCGTAGCGCTGCATGAGCCCGAAGCCGCCCGCCACCAGCAGCGGGCCGACGATCAAGAACGGCCGCGCGCCATAGCGGTCGGCGAGGCGGCCCATCCGCGCCGACAGCACGAACATGACGATCGTCGGCACCAGCCCGGTGACGCCGGACTTCAGGGCGCTGTAGCCGGCCACCTGCTGCAGATAGATCGTCACGAAGAAGCCGAGCAGGCCGATGCCGCCGTACATCGCGAACGTCTGTGCGTTGGTGACCGCGAAGTTGCGACGCGCGAACAGCCCCAGGGGCAGCATCGGCGCCGGCGTCCGCGCCTCCCGGCCGACGAAGACCGCGAGCAGGCCCAGACCCCCGGCGAGCGCGGCCCACACCGCCGGGTCAGACCAACCGAGCACCGGCTGCTCGATCAGGCCGAACGAGACGCCGGCCAGTCCGGTGGCGGCCAGCCCCGCGCCGGCCCAGTCGACCCGCGCGTCGCCGGCCTCCCGCGCCCGGCCGGGCACCCCCGCCCGCGCGAGCGCGAGCGCGACGAGCACGAGCGGGATGTTGATCGCGAAGATCCACCGCCACGAGGTCGAGTCGACGATCTGGCCGCCGAGCAGCGGACCGGCGAGCACGCCGATCCCGCTCCACGCCGTCCACCGCCCGATCGCCCCGCCGCGCTCGTCCCGGTCGAAGACCGCGACGATGATCGCCAGCGCGCTCGGGGTCAGCATCGCCCCCGACACGCCCTGCAGGGCACGGGCGACGATCAGCACCCCGACCGAGGGCGCGGCGGCGCAGATCGCCGAGCCGATCCCGAAGCCCGCCACCCCGGCGGCGAACACCCGGCGCTCGCCGAGCCGGTCGGTCAGCGAGCCGGCGAGCAGGATGAGCGCGCTCAACGTCAACAGGTAGGCATTGGCGACCCATTGCTGGGCGGCGAAGCCGCCGCCGAGGTCGCGGCCGATCGCCGGCAGCGCGACGTTGACCGCCGACGAGTCGATGGCCGCGATCGTCGAGGCGAGGATGGCGGCGCTGAGCGCGATGCGCTTCGTGGACACCGACGCGGCCGGCGTCGAGCCGGTGGGCGTCGAGCCGGTGGGCGATGAGCCGCTGCGCGATGGCCCGCCGCGCGAGGAGCCGCCGCGCGAGGAGCCGCCGCGCGATGAGCCGCCGCGCGATGAGCCGTCGTGCGGGCTCACGCGCCCTCGGCGAAGCGGGCACCGCCGACGACCCGCACGCCGACCTCGTCGCCGACCCGGGGCGCGGCCAGCGACGCGATGCACCCCAGGCGGCCCCGCCCGTCGGTGAGCTCGAGGGCGAGCCGGACGCCGTCCTCGAGCGCGACCGCCCCGACGACCGTCGCGCGCAGCGGTCCCCGCGGATCGAGCTCGACGTGCGCGGGACGCGTCAGCACGATCGCGCTGCCCTCGCGCAGCTCGCCGTCGAAGCCGAGGAAGCGCGCCACCTCGGGGGAGGGCGGCTCGTCGAGCAGCTCTCGCGGCGCGCCGGCGGCGACGATGCGCCCGTCGAGCATGATCAGCATCCGATCGGCGAGGGCCCACGCCTCGGCGCGGTCGTGGACGACGATGAGGGTCGCCCGCGCGGGCGAGCGCAATGCCGACGCGGCGTCGGCGAGCAGGCGCCCGCGCGCCTCGGCGTCGAGCCCGGCGAACGGCTCGTCGAGCAGCAGGATGTCGGGGCGCAGCGCGAGCACGCGCGCGATGTGCACCCGGCGCCGCTCGCCGCCCGAGAGCGCATCGGCGCGACGATCGGCGAGGTGGCTCGCCCCGAGCGCCGCCAGCGCCTCGCGCGCCCGCTCGGCCCGCTCGGGCCGCGGCACGTCCCACCAGGCGAGCGCGAGGATGACGTTGTCCAGCGCGCTGCGCCGCGCCAGCTCGGCCGCCTGAAGCGCGATCGCCACCCGGCCGTGGCGCCGCACGTCGCCGCGGACGGGTGTCAGGCCGCCCCCGAGCGCGTCGAGCAGGGTGCTCTTGCCCGCGCCGTTGGGCCCGAGCAGGGCGACGACTTCGCCCCGCGCCAACGCGATGTCGACGCCGTGCACGACCTCGCGGCGGCCGCGGGCGACGCTGAGCCCTTCTGTCCGCAGCAGCACCTCGGCCGTGCCGGCGATCGCGGTCATCGCGACGGGGCGAACCGCAACCGGATGCCGACGCGCTGCTGGAGCACCCCGGCCCCGCACATCAGCACGAGGATGAGCGCGACGAGCACGATCGCAATCGCCAGCGCGTCGGCGTAGTTGCCCGCGTCGACCTGGAACAGGGTGGCGCTGGCGAGCGTCTGGTCGTAGCCGTAGGCGTTGCCGCCGACGATCGCGATCGCCGCCACCTCCGAGAGCGCCGTCCCGAGGGCCGCGATGATCGCCGCCATCACGCCGACCCGCGCCTCGCGCAGGGCGAGGACGAAGACCTGGGGACGGCTCGCGCCCAGCCGCCGCGCCTGATCGAGCAGCCCCGGGGCGAGGCCCTGGACGGCGGCGGCGGTCAGCGCGACCGTGTAGGGCAGGGCGAGGATCGACTGCGCGATGAACACCGCCCGGCGCGTGAACACCAGCTCGAGCGCGCCCAGCGGGGCCGGCCGCGCGAACAGCAGGAACAGGCCGGTCCCCACGAGCGCCGGCGGCAGGCCGAGGCTCGCGTTGGCGAGCGCCTGGCAGACCCGGCGGGCGCGGAACCGCCCCAGCCCGATCGTCAGCCCGATCGGGATCCCGACGATCGCGGCCACCCCGGTGGCGATCGCCACCACCTGCAGGGTGAAGCCGATCACGCTCCACAGGGTCGGGTTCCCGTCGACGATCAGCGCCACCGCGGCCTGCAGCTCGCTCCACAGCAGCGTCATGTTCAGCCACCGCGAAAGCGCAAGCGGATCCCGCCCGAGCGGTGCGCCAGCAGCGACAGCGAGCCGAGCAGGACGATGACGAGGATCGCGAGCATGATCGCGATCCCGGCGTTGTGGGGGTCGGTGTCGCCGTAGGTGAAGTTGGCCAGCAGCGAGCTGGCGAGCGTCTGGTCGTGGCCGACGACGTTGCCGCCGACGATGACGACCGCCCCGACCTCCGAGACGGCAGCGCCGAGCGCCGCGATGACCGCCGCCACCATCCCGATCCGTGCCTCGCGCAGCGCCAGCACGGCCAGCTGGAGGCGCGCCGCGCCGAGCGCGCGAGCCTGGTCGAGCAGCCCGGGCGCCACTCCCTGGATCGCGGCCGGCGTCAGCGCCACGACGTAGGGGAGGGCGAGGATCGTCTGCACGACGTAGACCGCGGTCAGCGTGAACCCGATCCGCAGCGAGCCGAGCGCGCCCTGGGGCACGAGCAGCAGCAGGACGACAACGCCGACGACGACCGGCGGCAGCGCGAGGCTCGCGTTGGCGAGGATCTGCAGCGCCCGGCGGCCCCGAAAGCGCCCCAGCCCGAGCACGACGCCGAACGGCAGCCCGATCGCGACCGCTGCCGCGGTCGAGACGAGCGCGACCCGCACCGTGACCCACAGCAGCCCGAAGATGATCGGATCCCCGTGCAGGATGAGCCTGGCCCCGCCGCTGCACTGCTGCCAGAGGTAGGCCACGGTCAGCGCGGCGACTGGACGTAGACGAGCCGTCCGTCGGTGAGCCGGTAGACGACGCCCGCCTGGGTGCCGCGACCGATCGTCCGCTCGCCCGGCCTGGGCAGCGGCGCCACCGTCTCGCCCTGACGGATGTAGATCTGCTTGGCGGCGCTCGCGCGCAGGCCGTGCTTGGTGATCGTGCCGCCGAGATGCAGCGAGGAGAGGGCCGCGAGCAGGAAGGCGACCGAGAGCACGATGCCGAGGTCGAACAGGTTGACGAGGCCGTCGAGCGGGTCGCCGGCGCGATCCTCGCGGCTGCGCGACCGGGGGGTGACGGTGATCACGTCGTCCCCCGGGTGGGTCGGGGGGGGGCGACGACCGTGGACGCGGGCGGGCCCTCCCGGGGATCGGAGACGATCGCCGCCAGATACTCGAGGTCGGACAGGTCCTGCCCGTACATGCGGTCGCGGTACAGCGACAGGCCGAACGCCACCGCCCCGATCAGCAGCCCCACCACGGTGACGCTGAACGCCACCCGGAGGTTCTCCGACAGCGCCGTCGTGTTGCCGTTGGCCAGCCCGGTCAGCGCCGGCGACAGCGGGATGAGCGTGCCCATCAGCCCGAGCGCCGGGCCGGCGCGTACGAGCATCCGCGTCCGCGCGAGCCGGCGCTGGGCGTCGAAGTCGAAGTCGGCGAGCGCCTTGTTCAGCTGGTGCTCGGCCCCCGGCTCGCCGGCATGCTCGACGATGAACTGCAGCGTGGAGGACATCGCCGGGCTGCGGGCGATGCTCGCCACTGCCTCCGCCGCCGCCTCGCGGTCGCCGCCCCGCAGCGCCGTCCGGGCGCCCTGGGCGGCCCGTGCCAGGGCGGAGAAGCGTCGCTGCTGGCGTCCCCGCAGCTCGATCGCGAAGCCGCCGAGCTCGAAGATGACAAGCGCGAGCGCGAGCAGCGCGAGGATCAGCACCGGAACCTGGAGCACGCTCGCGACGTGGAAGATGACGACGTTGACGTCGTGCGTGCTGATGGCGGGGACGAGGCTCACGGCGGCGATGGTGGCGGACGGTCAGGCCCTGAGCTGCGCCGGTCGTCGCCCGGCGAGCTCGCGCCACGCGCCGAGCCCGAGCAGGGCGAGGATCGCCAGCAGGCCGGCGATCACCGGCAGCGGCGACGTGCTCCGCGGCGTGCGCAGCCCCGGAGCCGACGCCGGCGCGGCGGGTTGCCCCGCGGCGGGGACGAGCGGGAGCGAGCTCGTCGGCAGCGGCGTGACGTCGCTGATCAGCCGCCCGGTGACGACTCGCCCGGCCCGGCTCGTCGTCGGCGGGCGGCCGCGGACCGGGGAGCGGGGCGAGGGGGTGCGCAAGCGGGCCCGGGGGCCCGGGACCGGGGAGGGCGAGCCGCCCGCCGGGCTGGAGCCCGAGCCGCCGCGGGCACCGCCGCTCGCGCCGGTCCTCGACCCGCTGCCCGCGCCCGAGCTGCCCGACCCGCCGCCCGATCCGGTCGAGCCGCCCGACCCGCGCGAGCCGCCCGACCCGCGCGAGCCGCCCGACCCGCCTGACCCGCCGGCGCCTCCGGAGGCGGGCGGCCCGGACCGCGCGCGCCTGCGCGGGGGCTTGTGACCGGTCTTCCGAGGCTTCGTCGTGCCCGAGCCGCTGCCGGACCCCGAGCCGCTGCCGGACCCCGACCCGGAGCCCGAGCCGCCGCCCGAGCCCCCCTTGCCGCCGCCCGGGCGATGGCCGCCCGGCGTGCCGCCTCGATGGCCGCCGGCGCCGCCGCCGGGGGTCGTGCCGGTGCCGCCCGCGGGCCCGTTCGTGCCCGATCCGGGGTTCGTCGGGGTGGTCGAGCTCGCTGGGTTGACCGTGATCGGGATCGTCGCGGCGCCCCCGGCGCCGTCGCGGCGATCGGTGGCCTGGACCGTGACCGTGTAGCGGCCGGGGTCGGGGAACGCGACCGTGATCGTGTTGCCGTACGTCGTCGATGGCGGCAGGTTGTCGCCGAACGTCCAGCTGTAGGCGGGGCTGCCGCCCGGATCGCCGGACGCCGTGGCGGTGAAGGTGACGTCGGCGCCGGCGGACACCGGGCTCGGCGACCCGCTCCCCGACACCGAGAGCGCCGGGCCCTGGTAGACGTCGATCGCGATCGGCGTTCCCGTGGGTTGGGTGACCTGGTCGAGAAAGTCCTGGTCGCCCGGACCGCGCGCCGGACGGCTGTACTGGATCGAGCTGCCGAGCGTGCTCAGGACCGGGCTCGCCGCCGTCGGGTCGACCGTCAGATCCGGCTGGGTCAGCAGCGAGCCGCTCGCCGCCTCCGGATCACCGTTGCTCTGATAGACGGTGATCCCGGTGACGCTGCCGACGTCGATCGGCGTCGGCGTCATGCACGTCAGCGCGCCCGCGATCGTCCACGTGTGGCTCGGGTCCAGGTGGACGTCGACGTCGCCCTGCGGTCCGTGCTCGATCAGCTCGGTCGGCCCGTGGTAGGCGGCGTTCTGACAGTTCTGCAACTGCGCCAGCGACACCGTGTCCGACACCGTGCCGCCGCCCTTCGCATAGACGGTCGCCGCGATCATCGGCGAGTCGGCGAGCGCGCTCGATGCCGGGCCGAGGCAGCCGAGCGCGCACGCGCCCAGCACCAACGCGAACCGCCGCCCCGGGAGCCTCCCGGAGCGGCGGTCGATCGGATCCTGCGCAGGCCGAAAACGCCGAGGCGTCACCGGCTCAGTGTACGTCGATGTACTTGTAGTTCGAGAACGACGTGACCTCACCCTTGACCGTGTACTCGAGCTGAAGCACGTAGCGCTGGCCGCGCGCGAGCTTGTGCCTGATCGTGAAGGACCTCTTGCCCTTCTTGACCGTTGCCTTGGCGATCTGCTTGAACGTCGCGCCCTTGGCCGCGAGCACGATCTTGCCCTTGATGATCGACACCCTGCCGATGCTCAGCGCGAACAGCCGGACCGTCGCGTTCTTCGTCGGCGCGGTGCCGACGGAGCCCTTCAGCGTCAGCCGACCCGCCTTGATCGTCGTCTTGCCGAACGTGAGCCTCGTGCTGTTCGGCGGGACCGTCACGTTCCGCGTGGTGCTCGTCGCCGTGTTCAGCAGGCCCTTGTCCTGGTAGACGACCCTGATCGTGTACTTGCCCGGCCGCAGGGCGCCATTGAGGGCGTAGCTCGCCGAGCCGGCCGACAGGGTCTGGGACCCGATGGGCCTGAACGCCCCCCTCGAGGTCCTGCCCCGAGCCTGCAGCGTCACGGTGGCGTTGCCGTCGGGCGCCGCGGGGCCGACCGTGCCCGCCGCCTGCACGGACCCGGTCGAGGTGCTCGTCTTCCTGATCGTCGCGGCGCCGTTGAGGCTCAGCGTGGTGGCGGCCGACGCGCCGGGCGAGAGGATGTCGCCGAAGGGCGGGCTCAGGGTCGGGATCTCGATCTGGGAGATGTCACCCGTCGTGACCTGGTAGATCCCGCTTGACGGCGGGGAGAAGGTCACGCTGTAGCCGCCGCTGGCGTTCGTGGTGCCCGTCGCCACCGGGACGGGAAGCGTCCCCTCGATCTCGTCGACGGTCACCGGCTTGCCCGAGATGGGGGGATAGCCCGGCTCCGAGTTGGTCACCGTCCCCGAGATCGTGATCTTCTGGCCGGCGTTGGCCGTGGCCGGCAGGCCGCTGGCGCTGATGCCCGGCGACGCCGAGGCGACGAACGGTGCTCCGCCGGGGTCGCCCGTCGCCGACAGGTACTGGCTGAGCCGCGACTGGAGCGTGGGGGAGGTCAGCAGGTTGACGAAGTCGATCGCCGCCGGAAGGTTGACCGCTTGCCCCGGCTTGGCGGGATTGATGATGTAGGCGTGGAAGTAGTTGATCAGCGCGTACGGACCGCCGGGGGCGGTGGCCGCGTTGTCGCGCGTCACGATCTGCAGGTTCGGGATCAACCCGGGCGTCGCCGTCGTCGACGGCGCCGAGGCGAGGTTGTCGTAGGTGCCGCGGTCGGTGAACACGTAGCAGGTGCCCGCGCCGTTGCCCGCCGTGCAGGCGTTCGCGGCGATGACGTTGTTGGCCTGGTTGCCGGCGTTGATCACGTACCACGTCGGGAGATTGGCCGGCGCGGAGACCGTGCCCGCGTCGGGGCAGGCGCCTCCGTTGGGAATGCCCGCGCCGTTGGCGATCGGCGTCATGCCGCCCCCGTCGGCGGCGCTGACCGTGCAGAGCGTCAGGGAGTCGGGCTTCAGCCCCGAGCTGTTGACGAGGGCCCAGATCTGGTGCTCGGCGACGGTGGTCCCAGGAGCAGTGGCCGCGCCGCCCCGGGAGTCGAACGTCGCGGTGCCGGCGGCGCCTGCGGCGGCGACCTCGGCGAACGCCGCCGCGATGTTGTGCGGCGCCGTGGCCAGCACGTTGGCGTGTGACGCGTCGGCCGTCGGGCCGGCGAGCACGAAGTCGTTGGTGAAGATGGCGTTGCCGTAGCGGTTCTGATACGAGTAGCCGCCGGCCACGAACTGGTTCTCGAGCGAGGCCGCGTGGACGATGAGCACGCTCGGCCCACCGTTGCCGGCCTCGGCGTTCTGGATCGCGGCGCCGGTGGCCGAGCCCGTGTACTTGAACGCGTACTGCGGATAGGCGGCATGGAAGAGGGGCTGGATGACGTTCTGGACGAGCCCCGAGTCGCTGACGTCGCTGGTCCCGATCACCGACAGCGTCTGGGACGTGTCGGCGCTCGCGACCGCGGGAGCGACGAGCAGCGCCGCCGCGGCCAGCAGGCCGAGCACGGGCGCCGCGCACAGCCGACGAGACGGCCCCAGGCGCCGGCGAGAGGTGGAGGAAGGTGAAATCATGGCGGCACTATAACCTCGCCTGCCTGCGCAATGCATGTGCGGCGCGGGTCAGTCGGAGGGCTGCGCCCGGTGGTCGCGCAGATAGGCGACGACCTCCGGCTCGGACACCCGATGGCGCTCGACGAGCTCGCCCGTGCAGGCGCACAGGTCGACCACCGCGGCGTCGCCGGAGACTTCGACGACGCGCCACCGTGCGCCGAACAGGACCCAGCGCTCGAGCGCCTCGATCGTCAGCGGCTCGGTCACGGGTTGGAGCCGATCGCGGCCGAGGCGCAGTCGTCGAGGCCGTATCGGCGCGCCAGCGTCCCCGCCGGGTTGGCGCGCAGCGCGCTCAGCGCGGCGGTGACGTCCGCCGGGTCGCCGCTCCGCGCGGCGGTCGCCAGCCGTCGGTAGTCGCCGCCCGCCTCCCTGACCGCCGCCAGGTAGCCCTCGAGCACCGCGCGGTCGCGGGGCGGGCGCGGCAGCGTGCCCAGTTGGATGACCTCCTTCTCCACGAGCGGGATCGCCCGGCGCAGATAGTCGCGCAGCGCTGCCTCGCCGGTGCCCGAGGACGGCGGCAGCGCGCGCAGGGCGCGCAGCGTCGACAGGCAGATCGCGTTGCCGCGAGCGATGACGTCCTGGCGGGTCGCGGTCGGGCCGCCGCAGGCGCACAGCGCCAGCAGACAGCCGGCGGCGATCGAACCGACCCGTCGCACCGAGCAAGCAGTCACTACGCCGGCTCGGCTTGGGGGGGCTGGCACCGTTCGATCATCGGTTCTCCTGCAGGTCGGGCTCCTCGGCGGCGGCGGCAACCTCCGCGGTCCGCGGCGACCCGATCCTGCGGACGGATCGGGCGAACCGTTGGCGACCCGCTCCCGCGCACGGTACAGGCGCGTGGTGATCGTCGCTCGCGCGTCGCGTGCGTCCGCGGCCGGCGAGCAGGCGGTGCGCAGGCGCGCGGCGAACTGGCAGCCGAACTGCCGCGCGGGACCGGCTTATTGGCGGCCACCCCCCCGGTTGGGGCCGCCATCCCACGCGGCCACCCCCCCGGTTGGGGCCGCCATCCACGCGGTGCGCGCCGCCACCCGAGCCGCCACCCCACGCGCCGCGAGACGTCAGGCCGCGCGGGGGGTCGCGATGCCGTGGATGAAGAACTCGCCGGTGCAGCCGACCTCGGCGGCGAAGCCGAGCTCGCCGAGGCGACGTTGCAGCGCGGCGGGCTCGTAGAAGCGCTTGACGATCCGGTACTCGCGGCCGTCGTCGAGGCGGCGGGTCATCGCGTCCTCCCCCTCGCCGGGGAGGCGATGGTCGGCGGCGGTGGAGCGCTCGGTGCGCGCCGAGTCGAAGAAGAGCACGCGGCCGCCGGGCCGCAGCGCCGAGGCGACCATGGCCCAGAAGGCGTCGAAGCGATCGTCGGGCACGTGCGAGAGCCAGAAGGCGAACACGCAGGCGTCGTAGGCCGAGAGCTCGGGCGACCAGGCGAACAGGTCGGCCTCGACGTAGCGCACGCGGTCGTCGCCGACGCGTGCGCGGTTGATCGCGAGCACCTCGGCGGCGGCGTCGACCGCGGTCACCCGGTCGGCGCCGTGCACGAGCCGGCGCGTCCACAGGCCGGTGCCGCAGGCGAGTTCGAGCACGTCGCCGCTGGGCGCGAAGCGCCGCAACGCCTCCTCGAGCGCGTCGACCTCGGCGAACCATCGGGCGTTGGCCTCGGGGCCGCGATCGAAGCGGCCCTGGCGCAGCCACCAGCGGTCGTACTCGCCGGCGCGCGCCCGGTAGTAGCTCAGCTGCTCGGTCAACAGCGCGTCGTCGGCCACCGCCACGACGCTACCGGGAAGCGGCACGGCGACGGCCAATTCTGTTCGCGGGGCTGGCTGCAGACGAGGTTGAGGGTTACGATGCGGCGCACCGTTTCAATGTCATAGGGGAGGGTGCATGTCGTCAGTCGCTGAGCAGCCGAGAAGGGCTCCGTCGCAACCCGAGCTCGGCGCCGACGGTCTGGAGCGAGGGGTCGGCTTTCTCGGACTGCTGTGGGCGTCGGAGACCTCGATCATCGGCTCCGGCTGGCTGTTCGGAGCCCTGGGAGCCGCCGTGCTCGCCGGGCCGTCGGCGATCATAGGCTGGGTCCTCGGCTCGGTGATCATCCTCGTGCTCGCGCTGGTCCACGCCGAGCTCGGGGGGCTGTTCCCGGTCAGCGGGGGAACGAGCCGTTTTCCCCACTACGCGTTCGGCAGCTTCGCTGGCGCGACCTTCGGGTGGGCGTCGTACCTGCAGGCCGCGAGCGTTGCGCCGATCGAGGTGCTCGCCGCCGTCCAGTACCTCTCGACCGCCCACTGGGCGCGGAACTTCTTCAAGTCCAGCGCCGCCGCCGGCGCCGCCAGCGGGACACTGCACGGCTGGGGCTATCTGGCCGCCGCGATCCTCATGCTGCTGTTCGTGATCATCAACATCGTCGGGATCCGCTGGTTCGCCAGGATCAACAACGGGATCACGACCTGGAAGGTCGCGATCCCCGTGGTGACGATCCTGATCCTTCTGATCGGCCACTTCCACGGGTCGAACTTCGGGCACGCGGGCGGCGGGTTCTTCACCAGCAAGGACGCGATCAAGAACATCCTGCTCACCCTGCCGGCCGGGATCATCTTCTCGCTGCTCGGCTTCGAGCAGGCGGTGCAGCTCGGCGGCGAGTCGAGAAATCCGGCCCGGGACCTGCCGCGCGCGGTGATCCTGTCGATCGTGATCGGCGCGATCCTCTACATCCTCATCCAGGTCGCGTTCATCGGGGCGCTCAAGCCGAGCGTGCTGAGCGCCAACGGTGGGTGGATCGGTCTGGGCACGAGCAAGAGCGCGGAAGCCACCAAGCTCGCCGCCGGGCCGTTCTTCACGCTCGTCAGCATCGCGGGCATCTCGTGGCTGGCCACGGTCCTGCGGATCGACGCCGTCATCTCGCCCGGCGGCACCGGGCTCATGTACGAGACCGCCTCGGCGCGCCTGTCGTTCGGGCTGAGCCGGAACGGGTACGTCCCGACCGCCTTCGAGCGCATCAACCGTTCGCGCGTCCCGGTGTTCGGGGTGATCATCGCCACCGTGGTCGGGATCCTGTTCCTGCTCCCGTTCCCGAGCTGGGCCAAGCTGGTCGACATCGTCACGAGCGCCTCGGTGTTCATGTACGCCGGAGCGCCGGTCGCCCTCGGCGCGCTGCGCCGGCAGAAGCCCGACCTGGCGCGAACCTACCGGTTGCCGGCGGCGGAGATCCTTGCGCCGGCGGCCTTCGCCGGCGCCGGCTGGGTGATCCTGTTCTCGGGGTGGCAGACCTACAGCACGCTCGTCGTGGCGCTGCTGCTCGGCTACGCGCTCATCGGCGCCTCCTACGCGCTGCGGCTCAACCCGCGCGCGCCCGCGATGGACTGGCGGGCGGCGCAGTGGATCATCACCTGGATCATCGGGATGGGCGTCATCACGTACCTGAGCGACTTCGGGGCGGGCGGGATCATCGGCGGCATCGGGATCTTCAAGCACGTCCTCGACAAGGGCGGCACCGATGCCATCGGCCTGTGGGGCGGGATCATCGCCTCGGGCCTGTTCAGCCTCATCATCTACTTCTGGGCGGTCAGCACGCGCCTGCCGGAGCACAAGGTCGACGAGTACGTGCGCGACGTGTACCCGCCGCCGGCCGCCGAATAGGAATCGAGGCGGGCGGCCGTGCGGATCGGCCCCGGGCGCGGGTGGTCGCCCGCCCGGGACGCGCATGGCCGCCCGGCAGGGGCACGCGTGCGCGCCCTGAACAGGCTGGTCAGCCCGCGCTGACGAGCGCCTCCTCGTCGGCGTAGGCCTCGCCGCGCTGTGCCCGGGCGACGAGCGACGCCGGCGGCGCGAAGCGCTCGCCGTAGCGCTCGGCGAGTTCACGGGCGCGATCCACGAAGCCGGCCGGGCCGCGGCGATCGGTCGCGCCGGTCGGATCCTCGTAGCCCGAGATGTACTGCAGCACCCCGCCGGTCCAGCCGGGGAAGCCGATGCCCATGATCGAGCCGATGTTCGCATCGGCGACGCTCTCGATCACGCCCTCGTCGAGGCACTTGACGGTCTCGAGCGATTCGACGAACAGCATCCGCTCCTCGAGATCGGTCAGCGACAGCGCGGCGGGATCGGAGACCGGGGGATAGAGCTCGCGCAACCCTGACCACAGCCGCGTCCGCTTGCCGTCCTCGTACTCGTAGAAACCGGCGCCCTCGAGGCGGCCGGGACGGCCGTCGGCGACCATCTGATCGATCACCCGCTCGGCGGGATGCTCCGACCAGCCGCTCGAGCCCTCCTGTGCGGCTTGGCCGGCCTTGCGGATCCGCTGCATGAGCTTCATGTTCAGCTCGTCGGAGAGCTGGAGCACGGGGGCGGGATAGCCGGCCTGGGCGGAGGCCTGCTCGATCGTCGGCGCCGGGATGCCCTCGGTCAGCATCGCGATCCCCTCGTTGATGAAGGTGCCGATCACGCGACTGGTGAAGAAGCCGCGGCTGTCGTTGACGACGATGGGGGTCTTGCCCAGGAGCTTTGAGACGTCGAGCGCGCGGTACAGCGTCTCCTCGCTGCACTGCTTGCCGCGGATGATCTCGAGCAGCGGCATCTTGTCGACGGGACTGAAGAAGTGCAGGCCGATGAAGTCCGCCGGCCGGCTGACGTTCTCGGCCAGCTCCGAGATCGGCAGCGTCGAGGTGTTGGAGGCCAGCAGCGCGTCGGCGGCGAGGTGAGGCTCGATCTCGAGCATGACCTCGCGCTTGACCTCGGGGTCCTCGAACACCGCCTCGATCACGAGCTGCGCGCCGTCGGCGTCCGCCGCCTCGCCCGACGGGTGGATCCGCGCCAGCAGCGCGTCTCCGTCCTGCTCGGTCGTCTTCCCGCGCTCGATGCCCTTGGCGACGAGCTTCTCGGAGTAGCCCTTGCCGCGCTCGGCGGCGGCCCGGTCGACATCCCGGAGAACGACGTCGAGCCCGGAGCGCGCGGCGACGTAGGCGATCGCGGCGCCCATCATGCCCGCGCCGAGCACGACGACCTTCGTCGGCGCAAACGTCTCGATCTCCTCGGGGCGCCCGCGCTTGCCGTTGGCGCGCTGGAGGTCGAAGAAGAAGGCCTGGATCATGTTCTTGCTGTTGGAGCCGACGATCAGGTGCGCGAGGTAGCGCGACTCGATCCGGCTCGCGGTGTCGAAGTCGACCTGCGCGCCCTCGATCGCCGCGGCCATGATCGCGCGCGTGGCCGGGTAGACCGCGCCCTTGGTCTGCTTGCGCAGCATGGCCGGGAACGCCGGCAGGAACTGGGCGAGCGCCGGGCTCGACGGGCTCCCTCCGGGGATCTTGTAGCCGTCGCGGTCCCACGGGTTGGACGCGGCCTGGGGGTCGTCCTTGACCGACTCGATCCACGCCTTCGCCGCGGGGATCAGGTCGTCGCGGCTCCCCACGAGCTCGTCGACGAGGCCCTTCTCGCGCGCGGCCGCGGGCTTGAACCGGGTGCCCTGCAGCAGGATGTCCATCAGCGCCGACTGGATGCCGAACATCCGCACGGTGCGGGTGACCCCGCCGCCGCCCGGGAGCAGGCCGAGGGTGACCTCGGGCAGCCCGAGCTCGGCCTTCGGGTCGTCGACGACGATCCGGTGGTGGCAGGCGAGGGTGATCTCCAGGCCGCCGCCGAGCGCGGCGCCGTTGACCGCCGCGACGACCGGCTTGCCGAGCTTCTCGAGCCGCCGCAGGTCGGCCTTGATGTCCTGCGCCATGGCGAACACCGCGTCGACGTCGGCCGGCGTGGCCGCGAGCATCCCCTTGAGGTTGCCGCCGGCGAAGAAGGTCTTCTTGGCCGAGGTGATCACCACGCCGGTGATCTCGTCGCGGTCGACGTAGAGCCGGTCGATGGCCGCGTGCATCGAGTCGCGGTAGAGGTCGTTCATCGTGTTGGCGCTGGCCGTGGGGTCGTCGAGGGTGAGGACGACGATCCCGTCGTCGCCGCGCTCGTACTGGACTGCGGAATCCGTCATGGGTCTCTTCCTGGTCGCGGGATCGAGGATGGTCAGACGAGCTCGACGATGGTGGCGATGCCCATGCCGCCGCCGACGCACAGCGTGGCCAGGCCGCGCTTGAGGTCGCGGCGCTCGAGCTCGTCGACGAG
>JAFAYV010000033.1 GCA_019240115.1 Solirubrobacterales bacterium
CGACTGGGGCACCTTGGTGTTCAACTACGGCCGCCACGAGGTGCGCAACTTTCTCATCTCCAACGCGCTGTTCTGGCTGCGCGAGTACCACGTGGACGGCATTCGCGTCGACGCCGTGGCCTCGATGCTGTATCTCGACTACTCGCGGCGCGAGGGCGAGTGGATTCCCAACGAGTTCGGCGGGCGCGAGGACCTCGACGCAGTGGGGTTCCTCAAGCAGCTCAACGAGGTCATGTACGGGCGCGAGCCCGGGATCATCTCGGCCGCCGAGGAGTCGACCGCGTGGCCCGGTGTATCCCGCCCCACCTACCTGGGCGGCCTCGGCTTCGGCTTCAAGTGGAACATGGGCTGGATGCACGACACGCTCGGCTACTTCGAGCAGGACCCGATCTACCGCCGCTACCACCACCACGAGCTGACCTTCAGCCTCATGTACGCGTTCTCGGAGAACTTCGTGCTGCCGCTCTCCCACGACGAGGTCGTGCACGGCAAGGGGTCCCTGTACACGAAGATGGCGGGCTCGGACCCCTGGCAGAAGCTCGCCAACCTGCGCGCGTTGTATGCCTACATGTGGGCGCACCCCGGCAAGAAGCTGCTGTTCATGGGCCAGGAGTTCGCTCAGATCGACGAGTGGTCGGAGGAGCGCTCGCTGGACTGGCAGCTGCTCGAGCAGCCCGCGCACGCCGGCATCCAGGCGCTCGTCCGCGATCTCAACCGGGTCTACCGCGACGAGCCCGCGCTGTGGGAGCTCGACTCCGACCCCTCGGGATTCTGGTGGCTGGAGCCCAACGACGCCGACAACAACGTGCTCGCCTTCGCGCGCTGCTGCGCCGAGGGTGAGCGGGTGCTCGTGTTCGCCGCCAACCTCTCCCCCGTGCCCCGCCACGGCTACCGCCTCGGGCTCCCCCGGTCCGGGCGCTGGCGCGAGGCGGTCAACACCGACTCGTCGTTCTACGGGGGCTCGGACGTCGGCAGCTTCGGGGGCGTGACCCCCGAGCCGATCCCCTGGCACGACCAGCCCTTCTCGGCCGAGGTCACGCTCCCGCCGCTGGGAGCCGTGTGGCTCGTTCCCGAGGAGCAGCGGTAGCCGCGCCGCCTGAGGTCACAACGGTGAGCGGGGACCTGATCGGAGACGTCTACCCCTGGGAGCGGCTGCTGGGCGCGCGGATGATCGACGACCGGCGCGCCGAGTTCCGGGTGTGGGCACCGCGCGCGGAGACGATCGCGCTGCGCCTGGACGGCGTCGACCACGAGCTGAGCACCGCCGGCTACGGCGTGTACGAGACCGTCGTCGATGCGACCGTGGGCGCCGACTACAGCTACCGCGTCGACGGCCGGCCGCTGCCCGATCCCTCCACGCGCTGGCAGCCCGAGGGGTTGCGCGGGCCGTCGCGCCTGTTCGACGCCCGCGCCCTGCCCGCGGCAGGCGACGGCTTCACCGCCGTCCGGCCGCCCGACCTCGTCGTCTACGAGCTGCACGTCGGGACCTTCAGCGAGGCCGGCACCTTCCGCGGCGCGATCGAGCACCTCGACGCGCTCGCGACGCTCGGGGTCAACGCGATCGAGCTCATGCCGGTGGCCGAGTTCCCCGGCGCCCGCGGGTGGGGCTACGACGGCGTCTACATCTCGGCGGCGCAGTCCTCCTACGGCGGCCCGTCCCAGCTCGCCGAGCTCGTCGCCGCCGCCCACGAGCGTGGCCTGGCCGTCATCCTCGACGTCGTCTACAACCACCTCGGGGCGTCCGGGGTGACCGCCATGGAGGCGTTCGGGCCGTACTTCACGGGCAAGTACGAGACCCCCTGGGGCCGGGCGATCAACTATGACGACGCCGATTGCGATCCGGTGCGCGAGTGGGTCTGCCAGAGCGCCGAGGGCTGGGTGCGCGAGTACGGCATCGACGGGCTCCGGCTCGACGCCATCCATGCGATCTTCGACTCCTCGGCTGAGCACATCGTCGCCGAGGTCGCCCGCCGGGTCCACGACGTCGACCCCGCGGCCCACGTCATCGCCGAGTCGGGGATGAACGACCCCAAGGTGATGCGCGCCCGCGAGCGCGGCGGGTACGGGTGCGACGCCGCCTGGGCCGACGACTTCCACCACGCGCTGCGCACCCTGGTCACCGAGGAGCGCGACGGCTACTACGCCGACTTCGGCCGCGTCGGCCAGCTCGCCAAGGCGCTGCACCGCCCCCACGTGGACGACGGCGGCTACTCGCCGTTTCGCCGCCGTCGGTTCGGCGCGCCCGCCGACGACGTCCCGGCCAGCCGCTTCGTCGTCTTCTCGCAGGACCACGACCAGGTCGGCAACCGGGCCTACGGCGACCGGATGCCGGCCCGCGCCCGTCCGCTGGCGGCGTTCTGCACGCTGCTGTCGCCGTTCATCCCGATGCTGTTCATGGGCGAGGAGTACGGCGAGCTGGCGCCGTTTCAGTTCTTCACCGACCACATCGACGAGGAGATCGCGGTGGCCACCCGCGAGGGCCGCCGCGCCGAGTTCGCCGCCTTCGCCGCGTTCGGCGGCGAGATCCCCGACCCCGAGGACCCGGCGACGTTCCAGCGCTCCAAGCTGACGCGCCACGAGGACCCGGGGCTCGCGCGGCTGTACCGCGACCTGCTCGTCGCGCGCCGCGCGCTGCCCGCCGGCGACGTCGACGAGGTGCGCGTCAGCGAGGACGACCGCTGGCTCGTCGCCCGCCGGGGCGAGCACGAGATCGCCGCCAACTTCGGCTCGGGGCCGGTCCGGATAGTCTGCCGGGGCGCCGCGATCGAGCTGACCGCCGGCGCGGCGGCCCAGCTGCACGACGGGGCCCTCGTCCTGCCCGCCATGTCAGGAGCGCTCATCCGATGACCGAAGTGTGGCCGGGCCGACCGTTCCCGCTGGGCGCGACCTGGGACGGGCACGGCACCAACTTCTCGCTCTTCTCCGAGCACGCCGAGGGCGTTGAGCTGTGCCTGTTCGACGAGGACGAGGAGGAGACCCGCATCGACGTCGGCGCCCGCCGGGCGCTGAACTGGCACTGCTACCTGCCCGGCGTGGGGCCCGGCCAGCGCTACGGCTATCGCGTCCGCGGCCCCTACGCGCCCGAGGAGGGCCACCGCTTCAACCCCGGGAAGCTGCTCATCGATCCCTACGCCAAGGCGATCGAGGGCACGGTCAACTGGGCTCAGGACGCCAACGTGCTCCCCTACGTGCCCAACGGCCATGAGGACGCCGACTTCGAGGCCGACGACGAGGACGACTCCTACGTCGTTCCCAAGTCGGTCGTCATCGACGACGGCTTCGACTGGCAGGGCGACCGCCCGCCGCGGACGCCGTTCGCCGACACGATCATCTACGAGGTCCACGTCAAGGGCTTCACCATGGCCCACCCCGACGTGCGCGAGGACCTGCGCGGCACCTACGCCGGCCTGGCCTCCGAGCCCGCGCTCGCCTATCTGCGCGAGCTCGGGGTCACCGCCGTGGAGCTCTTGCCGGTGCATCAGATCTCCGACGAGTCGTTCCTGTTCGAGCGGGGGCTGCGCAACTACTGGGGCTACAGCACGATCGGCTACCTGGCGCCCCACTCCGAGTACGCCGCCACCGGCCGGCGCGGCGAGCAGGTGCGTGAGTTCAAGGGCATGGTCAAGGCGCTGCACTCGGCCGGGATCGAGGTCATCCTCGACGTCGTCTACAACCACACCGCGGAGGGCAACCACCTCGGGCCGATGCTCTCCTTCAAGGGAGTGGACAACGCCGCGTACTACCGGTTGAGCCCCGAGGACCCGCGGTACTACATGGACTTCACCGGCACCGGCAACTCGCTGAACCCGGTGCATCCGAGCGTGCTGCGGCTGATCATGGACTCGCTGCGCTACTTCGTGACCGAGTGCCACGTCGACGGCTTCCGCTTCGACCTGGCCTCGGCGCTCGCCCGCGAGCTCTACGACGTCGACCGCCTGTCGGCGTTCTTCGACACGATCCACCAGGATCCCGTCCTCTCCCAGGTCAAGCTGATCGCCGAGCCGTGGGACGTCGGACCGGGCGGCTACCAGGTCGGCAACTTCCCGGTGCTGTGGTCGGAGTGGAACGGCGTCTACCGCGACGCCATGCGCGACTTCTGGCGGACCTCGGCGAGCGTCGGCGACTTCGCCTCGCGCCTGACCGGCTCCTCGGACCTGTACGAGTCAGACGGCCGCGACCCGTTCGCCTCGATCAACTTCATCACCGCGCACGACGGCTTCACCCTGCGCGACCTCGTCTCCTACAACGACAAGCACAACGAGGCCAATCACGAGGCCAACCGCGACGGCACCGACGACAACCGCTCGTGGAACTGCGGCGCCGAGGGCGAGACCGAGGACCCGGCGATCCGGGAGCTGCGCCTGCGCCAGCAGCGCAACTTCCTGACCACGCTGTTCGTCTCCCAGGGCACGCCGATGCTGCTCGGCGGCGACGAGCGCAACCGCACCCAGCACGGCAACAACAACGGGTGGTGCCAGGACTCGGAGATCAGCTGGTACGACTGGACCGAGAGCGAGGAGGCCGAGCGGATGCACGCGTTCACCCAGCGCCTCATCCGGTTGCGCCGCGAGCACGTCACGTTCCGCCGTGAGCAGTTCCTGCGCGGAGACGAGGTCGACGTCGACGGGCTCCCCGACGTCTGGTGGTTCCGGGCCGACGGGCGCAAGATGACCAGCCGCGACTGGCAGCACGGCGAGGCCGTGCTCGGCATGTGGCTCAACGGCCAGGCGATCCTCTACCCCGACCCCGCGGGCCGGCCGATCTCCGACGACTCGTTCGTGCTGCTGTTCAACGCGCACGCCGAGGACCGGCAGTTCAAGCTGCCCCGGCAGCGGATGGGCCCGCGCTGGGAGCTCGAGCTGAGCACCGCCGACCCCGCGCTGGCCGCGGGCTCGGAGAGCTGGGGGGCCCAGGACCTCGTCGACGTCATGCACCACTCGATCACGATCCTGCGGCGCGTCGAGTGATCGCTCGCGTACCCGCGTGAGAGGTCACCGGTGACCGGGCGCCCGGTGCGGGCTACCTATCGCCTGCAGCTGACGCCCGACTTCGGGTTCGCCGCCGCCGAGCAGCGGATCCCGTATCTCCGCGACCTCGGGATCTCCCACCTGTACCTGTCGCCGTCGCTGCAGGCGCGGGCGGGATCGGCGCACGGCTACGACGTCGTCGACCCGACGCGGATCTCGGCCGACCTCGGCGGGGAAGGGGCGTTCCGGGCGCTCAGCGCCGCGGCCCAGGCGGCCGGCCTCGGGCTCGTGCTCGACATCGTGCCCAACCACATGGCCGCCGACGAGGCCAACCGCTTCTGGACCGATCCCGCGCTGCGCGAGACCTTCTTCGACGTCGACCCCGCGACCGACCGGCATCGCCGCTTCTTCGACATCGACGATCTCGTGGGCGTGCGCCAGGAGGACCCCGAGGTGTTCCAGGCGACGCACGAGCTCGTGCTGACGCTCGTCTCCGAGGGGCTCGTCGACGCGCTGCGCGTCGACCATCCCGACGGGCTCGCCGATCCGCTGCGCTACCTCGAGCGGTTGCGCGACGGCGGAGCCGACACGGTCTGGGTGGAGAAGATCCTCGAGGCCGACGAGGCCCTGCGGGACTGGCCGGTGGCGGGGACCGTCGGCTATGAGTTCCTCAACGACGTGTGCGCGGTGTTCGTCGACGCCGACGCCGAGGCCACGTTGACCGAGCTCTGGGCGTCGGTCTCGGGCGACCGGCGGTCATTTGCGCGGGTCGCCGCCGAGGCCAAGCTCGAGCAGGCGACGACGACGTTCACGCCCGAGATGGAGCGCCTGGCGGCCTTGGCGGAGCCGCGGCTCGACGTCGACGCGCTCGCCCGCGCGGTCGCGTCGTTTCCGATCTACCGAACCTACGTGCGTCCGGCGCAGGACGAGGTCGCCGACGCCGACCGCGAGGCGGTCGACCAGGCGGCGGCGATGCCGGGCGAGCTCGCCGAGATGCTGCTGCTCGAGCGCCCCGGCCCCCCCGAGCTCGTCGTGCGCTTCCAGCAGACGACCCCGCCGGTGGTGGCCAAGGGGATCGAGGACACCGCCTTCTACCGCTACGCGCGGCTGCTGGCGGCCTGCGACGTCGGCGGCGACCCCGGGCGGTTCGGGATCTCGGTCGGCGTCCTGCACGCGGCCAACGGCCAACGCGCGCGTCGGTTCCCGCGGGCGATGCTCTCGACGATGACCCACGACACCAAGCGCTCCTCCGACGTCCGCGCCCGGCTCGCCGCGCTCAGCTGGATGCCCGCGGAGTGGTCGGCGGCGGTCGGGCACTGGCTGGCGCTGACCGACGGGCTGCGGCGCGAGGGGGCGCCCGACGACCTCGAGCGCTACTTCCTGCTGCAGACGCTCGCCGGCGCCTGGCCGATCGAGCTCGAGCGGGTCCAGTCCTACATGGAGAAGGCGCTGCGCGAGGCCAAGCGCAACACGAACTGGGTCGACCAGAACGCCGCCTGGGAGGAGGCGGTCATGGACTTCTGCGCCGGGCTCTATGAGGCAGAGGAGTTCCTCGCCGACTTCGAGCCGTTCGTGGAGCAGCGTCTCGCGCCCGCGGGCGACGCGATCGCCCTGCGGACGATCGCGCTGAAGCTGACCGTGCCGGGCGTCCCCGACATCTACCAGGGCGACGAGCTGCCGCTGCGCGCGCTCGTCGATCCCGACAACCGCCGCCCCGTCGACTGGGGGTGGCGCGAGGCGATGCTCGCGCGCCTGCAGGGCGGCTCCCCGCCCGACGCCGAGACCCGCAAGCTGTGGCTGACCTGGCGCCTGCTCGGCCTGCGCATCCGCCGTCCCGACGCGTTCACAGGGAGCTACCGGCCGCTCGACGTCGGTCCCGGCGCGGTCGCGTTCACGCGCGGCGACGAGGTGCTCGTCGTCGTCTCGACGCGCCCCGGGACGCCCGGAGGGTCGCTGCCGTCGCTCTCGGCCGCGTGGCGCGACGCGCTGCCCGACGCGGCGATGGGTCCGAGTACCGGCGTCGAGGTGCGCTCGGGGATGGCGCTTGCGGAGGTGCTCGACGAGCACGGGATCGCCGTGCTCGAGCGCAGCTGAGCGGCCTCAGGCGGCGTCGGCGGCGCGCCGCTGAGCGTCGGCGGCGTTGACGTTGGCCGTCAGGCGCTCGAGCGTGGCGCGCAGCTCGGCGAACGACCGGGCGTCGAGCCCGGTGGCGGCGACGACCTCCTCGGGGATGCAGCTCGCCCGGGTCTGCAACGCGGCGCCGGCGTCGGTGAGCCGGACCGTGACCGACCGTTCGTCCTCGCGGCGGCGCGTGCGGGAGACGAGGCCGGCGGCCTCGAGGCGCTTGAGCAGGGGCGAGAGGGTGCCGTAGTCGAGCGCGAGCCGCTCGCCGAGCGCGCCGACCGACGGGCCATCGGACTCCCACAGCGCGAGCAGCACGAGGTACTGCGGATAGGTGATGCCGAGCTCGTCGAGCATGGGACGGTAGAAGCCGGTCAGAGCCCGGGACGCGCTGTAGACCGCGAAGCAGAGCGCTGCGTCCAGGGTCAGCGGAGCGGGTAGCCCACGGTCGTCGGCGGAGGCCATCGACGAGGATGCTACCGGCCCTTCAATCTCATCGTACACAATCTAATCGTGTGATAGTTTCGCTGGCGGCCGCAAACGACGGAGAATCCGAGGTGACGCTGCATCCCGACCATCACCACCCCCACCGGCATCGAACTCCATTACGAGGACTTCGGGCAGGGCAGGCCGGTCGTCCTCATCCACGGCTGGCCGCTGAGCGGGCGCTCCTGGGAGGCCCAGCTCGCGCCGCTGATCGGGGCCGGCCATCGCGTCGTCACCTACGACCGGCGCGGCTTCGGGTGCTCGACCCAGACGTGGGACGGTTATGACTACGACACCTTCGCCGCCGACCTCGGCGCGGTCCTCTCAGAGCTCGACCTGCGCGAGGCGACGCTCGTCGGGTTCTCGATGGGCGGCGGCGAGATCGCGCGCTACGTGGCCAAGCACGGGACCGACCGGCTCGCCGGCGTCGTCTTCGCGGCGGCGATCCCGCCGTACCTCTACAAGAGCGACGACAACCCCGAGGGCGGCCTTGACCATGCGACGCTCGAGGAGTTCCGCCAGGGCGTGATCGCCGACCGGCCCGCTTTCCTGCAGACGTTCATCGAGGGCTTCTTCGGTGCGGGGGACAAGACCGATCTCGTCTCGGACGCCCAGAAGCACTACGCGTTTCACATCGGCGCGATGGCCTCGGCGAAGGGCACGCTCGACTGCATCGACGCCTTCGGGCGCACCGACTTCCGCGACGACCTGACGGCGATCGACGTCCCCGCGCTCATCATCCACGGCGACGCCGACGCCATCGTCCCCTTCGAGGTCTCAGGCAAGCACACGCAGGAGGCGATCGCGGGCTCGGAGCTCGTGGTCATCGAGGGCGGCCCCCACGGGATCAACGCCAGCCACCCCGCCGAGTTCAACGAGGCGTTGCTGAAGTTCCTGGCCTGCTAGGGCCACGATCACCCCACACCCCACAGAGAGGAGTACCCCCACATGCCATCCAAGGGAGACGCAGAGTGGCGCGGCGATCTGCGCAACGGGAAGGGCGACTTCCACGCCGGTGACACGATCGACGGCCAGTTCTCGTTCAAGTCGCGCTTCGAGGACGGTCCCGGAGCCAATCCCGAGCAGCTGATCGCCGCCGCGCACGCGTCGTGCTTCTCGATGGCGCTCTCCAACGGCCTGGCCGAGGCGGGGACGCCGGTCGACTCGGTGCACACCGACGCCGAGGTGACGTTGAAGATCGTCGACGACGCGCCGACGATCACGAAGATCGCGCTGAAGACCGTCGGCAAGGTGCCGGGCCTTGACGAGGACGGCTTCAAGGCCGCCGCCGAGGACGCCAAGAAGAACTGCCCGGTCTCCAAGGCCCTGGCCGGCGTCTCGGACATCACGCTCGAGGCCTCGCTGGCCTGACACGGCTCTCGCGGCGGCGCGAACCCGGCCGGCCTGCGCGCCGCGCCGGGCGCGCCGCCGTGCCCCACCGGGCGCCCGGTCCGTCAGGACTTCCAACCGCCGGGCCGGGCGGCGATGACCGGCTCGCCCCGGCGCGCGCGCGGGCTGCGCCGAACCGGGGCGGGGCCCAGCCACGCGAACGCCGCCCAGGTCGCGAGCAGCGTCCAGGCCGCGGTCGCGACCGCGAGCAGGACCTTCAGCAGGGCTGCCGAGAGGTGCCAGTGCTCGCGCAGGAGGAACAGTGCGTCGGCGAAGTCGACGTTCGTCAGGCCCGTCTGCGTCGCCACCGGCGCGGTCAGCGCCTGGAGCGTCTGATAGACGGCGTCACCGAGCACGAACACGACGAAGACGAGGACCAGCGCCGCCAGGGACGGGCGCCGGCCGCTGAGCGCAGCCAGCATGAGCGCCGCGAGCGCGACGAGCTGGGTCGCGAGCACCCCGGCGACGCTGACGAGGAAGCGGCCCCAGAACGAGAGGCGGGCGGCGTCGTAGTGATTGCAGCCGAGGCACTGCAGGCGGCCGCTGGGGTAGGTCTCGTACAGCGCATAGGAGGCATGGGGATCGCCGGCCAGGCGCGCCGCCACGGTGTGGCCGATCTCATGGACGTTGATCATGCAGAAGGTCAAGAGCACCGCCCCCGCGAGCAGGCGCAGCGCCCGCCCGAGGTCCATCGCACGCGCCTGACTCGTCGTCGTCAGCACCCCGATCCGCCGTTCGGCCATTGGGCGGCGACTCTAAGCCGTCGGCCACCCGGAAGCGGCAAGCGGGCCGTCACTCCGCGCGGGCGATCAGTCGATCTCGACGTCGAAGTCCCAGGATGCGGTCGGCCGGTGGCCCTGCGGGGTGAAGCGCAGCTGGCCGTTGCCGGTCGGCAGGACGGCGCTGACGTTCAGCGACACCGGACGCCCCGGCCGGATGCGCTTCGGGAGCGGGCCGCCGCCCACCCGGGTCACGCGCGCGCCGGTGGTCAGGCCGCCCTCGGAGAGGAACTCGAACGCGCGCTGATCGACCGGGATGCTCCCGTGCACCGCGGCGAAGGTCACGACGAACCGGCAGGCGCTCGTCTTCGGGACCGGGAACGCGCCCTCCTCGGGCACCTCCGGGCCGACGCTCGTCATCAGCACCCGCCCCGACGGGAGGCGCACGTCGACCGTGTCACCCTCGATCGCCAGCCACGGGTGACTCGGCGTGGCGGTGACGACCCGCCCCACCTCGATGTGAGAACGCGGGATCCACCTGGGGATCCCGCCGTATCTGGCCTTCGACCCCCGCGCGCTCGGGGTGCCGAGGACCCGGGCGGCCTCGTGCTTCGACGTCGGGTTCGTCGGCGTCGAGGCGCTCCCGTCGCCCGAGCCCCCCGCTGAGCCCCTACCCGAGCCTCCGCACGCCGCGAGGAGCGCGGCGGCCGCCAGGGGGACCGCCGCGCTCCAGATCGCTCGCCTCCGTGGTGTCGCGCTCAGCGTCAGCCTCCCGGCTGACCGCCGGGATTGTTGAACACGTCGCTGCCGAACGGATCCAGGCCCGGCTGCGCCGCGTACCCGATGTGGCCCTGGCCGTCGAGCCCCGGCGAGGCGGCGCCGACTCCGAACAGGTCCTCCATCGTGCGCAGCCAGCTGTAGTGGTTGTAGTACCCGTCGGCGACCGACCCCGGTGTGATGTACGGGCTGATGAGCACGCTGCCGGTGTCGCCGCCGCCGGTCGTGGCGCCCTTGGCGCTGTACAGCGGATCGGTGCTCGGGGACTCCGGCGCGAGCGTGACGCTCGTCACCGGGCCCGTCGTCGCGATCGCCCGGCCGCTGGCATCGACGAGCTCGAACAGCCCGGTGTCGACAATCCCGCCGGGAGAGCCACTCGGCCCGGTGGCGGTCGTCGGCGTGTCGGTGACCTCGCCGACGTGCGCGCCGGCGGGAATGCCGCTGCCGCTCACCGCGCGGCCGGCGTCGGTGGCGACGATCGCGTTGTCCGAGATCGTCGTCGAGTCGGCCACCGCGGTGGCGGTGTCGGTGCGGGCCCCGGGGACCGAGCTCCCGCCGCCGAGCAGGCACGTGCCCGCCGGCTGCGGCGGCGTCGTCTGCGCCACGCAGTTGCTCGGGCGATCGATGTATGAGTTATCGCCCGGGCCCGGGTACAGCTCGTTGCCGTCGGCGTCGCGGGCCAGCGGCGTGTTCGGGCCGGTCGGCTCGTCCCTCACCGTCTGGCCGAACAGGGTCTCGGCCGCCGAGTCGTCGGCCAGCGACGTCGCCGCGTCGGGCGCCACGCGCCTCGAGTTGCGGAAGCTGTTGCCGGTGTAGGTGAACGGCGGGAACGCCTCATCGAACGTGATGTCGATCAGACCGCCGTCCTTGAAGGCCGGCGAGGCCTCAATCTCGGGGATGACGTGCTCGAGGAACAGGTCGGACGCGTACAGGCCGCCGGTGTAGTTGATCGGCGGGTTCGGGGTGGTCGGGTCGGCGAAGCCGCCCGAGAGGTTGTTGCCGTGGCAGACGGCGTCGTGCGCGTCGGAGCAGTTGTTCGGCGAGATCCAGCTGAACGCCGGGGTCGTCGCCTCGCTCTGCAGGTCGTGGTAGAGACCGTCGCCGGGGTCGAACAGGTTGGCGATGTGCTGCGCGTTGCAGTCACCGGCTTGCAGGATCGAATCGAACCACGGGAACGGGAAGTGCTTGGGCACGTACTGGTCGGTCGCGTCGGCGCTGCCCGGGTTCGCCTGGGCCTTGGACCCGGTCGGCCCCGGCGAGGGGAACGGCGCGCCGCAGTACTGCGATCCGGCGCTGTGCGAGGGCATCCCGTTCGGCCCGGGGTTGTTCAGGTCCTGGGCGTAGCCCTTCCAGCTGACGCCCGCCTTGTCGAACTGGTTGAACAGCGTCGGCACCGAGCTCGGGTACACGCAGCCGTTGGACCCGGCGGCGGCGTTGGGGCCGGCGGCGGAGACGAGCTGCCCGTAGTTCGGGTTCGAGTCCAGCGAGCCCGTCGTGTCGACCGAGCCGCCGAAGGTGTCGTAGTAGGGGCAGTCGGCCTGAGTGTCGGGCTGGGTGGCCTGGCCGCTGACCGCCGAGATGTAGTTGTCCAGGCTGAAGTGGCCGGTCCCGTAGTAGTGCTTGAGCAGCACGCCCTGGCCCGGGAGGGTCTTCCACAGGTAGGTGTTGTCGTTCAGACCGGTGAACGTGGCGTCGTAGGACTTGTTCTCGAGGATGATCAGCCACACGTGCTTGATCTTGCCGGCGGTGATGCCGAGGTCGTCGTTGCCCGCCTGCGACCAGCGCGGCTTGGGGGGACGGCCGAGCTGGTGCCGGTGGCCGGCGTGATGGCGGCGCGGCACCGCGCCGGCGGCGCCCGCGACGCCCGCCGCCGCGAGCGTGATCGCCAGCGCCACGATGGCTGACTGCTGCAAGCGTCTTCTCGACCACGACCGCATTGACCACCTCGATGGAGTCAGGGATGGGACGGAGTGGATTCTGTTCGCGCGCTCGATGCCCCGTGTGGCGCTGGTGTTTAAAACGGGCCGGAGCACGCCGAGGGCCCGGCGTCGCCGCCGGGCCCTCGCAAACGGTACGGCTCTGGTGGCTTCGGGCGTGCGGCCCGCTCGGCATCCAGCCTCGCCGGTCGGGCCGCGCCCGAATCGTCCGGCTGCCTACATCATCCCCGACATGTCGGGCATGCCGCCGCCCGGCGCGCCGCCCTGGTCCTTCTCGGGGACCTCGGCGACGATCGCCTCGGTGGTGAGGATGTTCTTGGCGATCGAGGCCGCGTTCTGCAGCGCGGAGCGCGTGACCATCGCCGGGTCGATGACGCCGTCGGCGATCAGGTCGACGATCTCGCCGCTGGACGCGTTGAGGCCGTGGCCCTTCTTGGCCTTGCGGACGTCGTTGACGACGACCGAGCCCTCGAGGCCCGCGTTCTCGGCGATCTGCCGGAGCGGCTCCTCGAGCGCACGCGACACGATGTTCGCGCCGGTGCGCTCGTCGGCCGCGTCGATCGCGTCGACGTTCAGCGCCTTCTGGGCGACGAGCAGCGCGACGCCGCCGCCGGGCACGATGCCCTCCTCGAGGGCCGCCCGGGTGGCCTGCAGCGCGTCCTCGACGCGGTGCTTCTTCTCCTTCATCTCGGTCTCGGTGGCCGCGCCGACCTTGACGACCGCGACGCCGCCCGACAGCTTGGCGAGGCGCTCCTGGAGCTTCTCGCGGTCGAAGTCGGAGTCGGTGGTCTCGATCTCGGACTTGATCTGGTTGATCCGGCCCTTGATCGCGTCGCCGTCACCGGAGCCGTCGACGATCGTGGTCGTGTCCTTGGTGACCACGATGCGACGGGCGCGACCGAGCTGGCTCAGCTGGGTGTTCTCCAGCTTGAGGCCCATCTCCTCGGTGATGACTTCGCCGCCGGCGAGGATCGCGATGTCCTCGAGCATCCGCTTGCGGCGATCGCCGAAGCCCGGAGCCTTGACCGCGACGCCGGTGAAGGTGCCGCGGAGCTTGTTGACGACCAACGTCGCCAGCGACTCGCCCTCGACGTCCTCGGCGATGATCAGCAGCGGACGGCCGGACTGGATGACCTGCTCGAGGACGGGCAGGATGTCGCGCACGGAGCCGATCTTCTGGTTGGCGATCAGGACGTAGGGATCCTCGAGGACCGCCTCCATGCGCTCCTGGTCGGTGACCATGTAGGGCGAGATATAGCCCTTGTCGAACTGCATGCCCTCGGTGAACTCGAGGTCCATGCCGAACGTCTGGCCCTCCTCGACGTTGACCACGCCGTCCTTGCCGACCTTATCGATCGCGTCGGCGATCACGTCGCCGATCTCGTCGTCGCCGGCCGAGATCGTCGCCACGCGGGCGATCTGGTCCTTGCCCGAGATCTCCTTGGACTGCGACTCGATGTTCTTGACGACGTCCTCGACGGCGCGCTCGATGCCGCGCTTGAGCGCGAGCGGGTTGGCGCCGGCGGCGACGTTCTTCAGGCCCTGGCGGACGATCGCCTGGGCGAGCACCGTCGCGGTCGTCGTGCCGTCGCCGGCGACGTCGTTGGTCGCCGTGGCGACCTCGCGGACGAGCTGCGCGCCCTGGTTCTGGAAGACGTCCTCGACCTCGATCTCGCGGGCGATGGTGACGCCGTCGTTGGTGATCGTCGGGGCGCCGAACTTCTTGTCGAGGACGACGTAGCGGCCGCGCGGGCCGAGCGTGACCTTGACCGCGTTGGCGACCGCGTCGACGCCCTGCTCGAGCGCCTTACGGGCGTCCGCGTCGTACTTCAGTTCCTTGTGTGCCATGTGTGCTTGGTTCTCCTAGAACGCTTTCGGACTACGCGACTTTGGCCAGCACGTCGGACTCGCGGAGGACGAGCAGATCCTCGCCATCCACCTTGATCTCGGTGCCGCCGTACTTGCTGTAGAGGACCTCGTCGCCCTCGGCGACATCAAGCGGCGTGCGCTTGCCGGTGTCCTCGTTGACCTTGCCGTCGCCGACGGCCAGGACCTTGCCCTTCTGCGGCTTCTCCTTGGCGGTATCGGGCAGGACGATGCCACTGGCGGTGGTCTCCTCCTCCTCGATGGCCCGCACGATCAGGCGATCGCCGAGCGGCTTGAGATTCATCTGAAGCTAACCTCCGTTGCAGTGTGCTGTTCGCGGCTGGCTTGGCACTCGTCAGCATAGAGTGCCAGCGCCTGTCCCGCACTATAGCTGCCGTCGCCGCCTTTGGCACTCGCACGCGAGGAGTGCCAGGAGATGCGACCGGCCCCGCCGTCGGTGCCCGGCGGGCCCGCCGTCGGCGTCCGGCGGGCCCGCTGCCGGGCGGCCGCCCACCGCTGACGCTCCCGGCCCGCACGCTCGCCAGCGGATACCGTCGTGCCCCGTGGACAGGGTCTACGGCAAGCATTCGGTCCGGGCCGTGCTCATCGCCCGCCCGGAGTCGGTCAAGCGGCTGCTGCTCGCCGGCAGGGACACCTATCACCGCGAGCTCGTGGCGCTCGCGCAGCGCGCCGGCATCGAGCCCGAGTGGCTCCCGTGGCCGGAGTTCCGCCGCGCCGGCGGCGTCACCGACGAGGACAAGCACCAGGGCGCGGTCGTGCTGACGACGCCGCGGCGCCTGCTGACCGAGGCCGACCTCGACGAGCTCGCCGACGCCTCGGTGGTGCTCGCGCTCGACCAGATCTCCGACCCCCAGAACCTGGGGACGATCCTGCGTGCCGCGGCGTTCTTCGGCGTCGACGCGACGCTCGTGCTGAAGAACCGCGCCGCCGAGATCTCGCCGCTCGTCGCGCGGGTGGCGGTCGGCGGCGCCGAACTCGTGCGCACCGTGCGGGTCACCAACCTGGCGCGCAGCCTCGAGCGGTGCAAGTCGCTCGGCTTCTGGGTCTACGGACTCGACGAGCGGGGCGAGACCACGCTCGCGCAGACCGCCTTCGACGCCAAGACCGTGCTCGTGGTCGGCGCCGAGGGCGAGGGCCTGCGCCACCGCACCCGGGAGTTCTGCGATGCGCTGGTGCGGATCCCCGGTGGCCGGCCGGGGCTCGAGAGCCTGAACGCCGGCGTCGCGACCGCGGTCGCCCTCGCCGAGGTCTTCCGCGACCGCGGCTAGTTCCTCTCGGACTGCGGCCGGCTCCGGTCGGACAACGACGATCGAGTGGATAGAAACGACCGACCCCCCGCCGCTTGCACGAGGGTCGGCGGGAAGGGTCCGGGGGGTGGATGAAATCCGCCACAGCTCGAGATGGCGCGCGGGGGTCGGTGAGAATGATCCGTCGGGGCGGCGGGGCCATCGAGCGAGCGGGGCCGCGGTCGGTCAGCCGTGGGCTATCTCTCTCGATCGTCCGCAGAACTCGCGGACACTCGACTAGCAGGCCGCGAGCGCGCCCGAGCGGATGAGGTCGGTGGCCGCGGCGATGTCGACGTCGAGGTAGCGATCGCGATGTAGGAAGGCGACCCGCTCGCGCACGCAGTGCAGGACGTCAATCGTCGGACGGCTCGCCCGCTCCACGCCGCGCAGCTCGAGCGCCTGGCAGCAGGCGATGAGGTGGATGGCCGCGATCTGCTGGGCGATATCGAGGATCGTCCGGGCGTCGCGGGCGGCGATCGTGCCCATCGAGACCTTGTCCTGGTTGTGGCACTCGGTCGAGCGCGAGTGGATCGTCGACGGACCGGAGAGCTTCATCGCCTCGGCGGTCATCGACGAGCAGACGAGCTGCATGCCCTTGAAGCCGTGGTGCAGCCCCGCCTCAGGGTCGTCGGCGGGCAGGCGGGGGATGAGGTTCGGCGTCAGCCCGGCGTTGAACTTCTCGTCGACGAGCAGCTCGAGCTGGCGGTCGATGAGGTCGCAGACGTTGGCGAGGGCGACCTTCAGCGAGTCCATCGCCTGCCCGATGTGGCCGCCGTAGAAGTTGCCGCCGCTCTCGACGCGTCCACCGGCGACGTTGAACAGCGGGTTGTCATCAGACGCGTTGATCTCGGTCGTCACCCACTCCTGCACCCAGGCGATGACGTCGCGCAGCACCCCGATGACGTGGGGGGCGCAGCGGATCGAGTACCTGTCCTGGATCTGGCGCTCGAGCTCGATGAAGTCGGCGCCCTGGAGCCCCTCCTCGTAGAGGTCCTCGCTGTCGACCGCGAGCTGCGAGCCGGCGAGCAGCGCCCGGATGTTGCGCGCGCTGGCGACCATGCCGGGGTGCGGCTTGGCCGCGTCGAAGAGGAAGGCGTTGAAGTGCCCGCGGTTGCCGAGCAGCGCCTGGGAGGCCATCGCCGTCAGCAAGTCGGCGACGTTGGCGAGCTCGCGGGCGCCGGCCACGGCCAGGCAGGCGAAGGCGCTCATGAACGACGTGCCGTTGGTCAACGCCAGACCCTCCTTGGCCTCGAGCACGACCGGCTGCAGGCGCAGCCGCGCGAGCGCTTCGGCGGCGTCGCACGCCTGCCCCGCGACGGCGACCCGACCATCGCCGCACAGCGCGCGGCCGACATAGGAGAGGGGCGCCAGGTCGCCGCTGGCCCCGCATGAGCCGCGCTCGGGGATGAACGGCAGCACGTCGTGCTCGAGCAGGTCGAGCAGACGCTGCACGAGCTCGACGCGGACGCCCGAGTTGCCCTTGGCCAGGCAGTTGGCGCGCAGCAGCATCGTGACCCGGGCGACCTCGGGCGGCGCGACCGGGCCGGTGCCACAGCCCATGAAGTCGATCACGCCCCGCGACAGACGAGCCGCCTTGGCCGGCGAGACCTGCCGGTGGGCGCTGTCGCCGTAGCCGGTCGTCACCCCGTAGATCGGGATCTCGTCGGCGATCAGGCGCCGCTTGAGCTCGCGGCTGGCGGCCACGCGCCGCCCCGCCACCTCGCTGAGGCGCACGGTGACGCCGCGTCGCGCGACCTCGAGCGCATCGGCGATCGTCAGGCTCGAGCCGTCGAGCTCGAGCGCCGAGCGCCGCAGCTCCGCCGGAACGCTGACGTCGACGATGGCCACGCAGGATTATGGCGGCGAACGCTAGCCTGAATGCAAGCAGGACGCAGCCTACCGTCGCCTGATGCAGCCAAATCGCGCTCTGGACGCCTCAGATCGCAGGATCATTGCGCTCCTGCGCGAGAACTCGAAGCGGACGTTCGCCGACATCGGCACTCACGTCGGGCTCTCGGCGACCGCGGTCAAGCGCCGCGTCGACCGCCTCGAGCGCGACGGGGTGATCGTCGGCTACGGGGTGCGGATCGACCCCCGCGCGCTCGGCGAGGGCATCGAGGCGCTGATCGAGATCTACTGCGCCGACCGGATCGCGCCCGCCGACGTCGGCCGCCTGCTCGCCGGGCTGGAGCCGGTCGTCTCGGCGTTCACGACCCTCGGCGAGCCCGACGCGCTCGTCCGGGTGCGCCTGGCGAGCATCGCCGAGCTCGAGTCCTTCGTCGAGATGCTGCGCCGCGACCGCAACGTCCTGCGCACGCGCACGCTCATC
Source organism: Solirubrobacterales bacterium (assembly GCA_019240115.1). Lineage (GTDB taxonomy): Bacteria > Actinomycetota > Thermoleophilia > Solirubrobacterales > Solirubrobacteraceae > Palsa-465. Next base: position 17,899 of record JAFAYV010000033.1, read on the forward strand.
GTCCTCTCGACGCTGGTCGACCGCTCCGGCTGAGCGGGCAATGAGGCCGGTTTCGACGCTGATCGATCGCCCCGGCTGAGCGGGCAATGAGGCCGGTTTGGACGCTGATCGACCGCCCCGGCTGAGCGGGCACCGAGGCCGGCGCGGCCGTGCCCGCCCGCGGGCGCGCTCAGGCGCGCGAGACGTACTTGCCGCTGCGCGTGTCGACGCGGACGCGCTCCCCGACCGAGACGAACAGCGGCACCTGGATCGTCGCGCCCGTCTCGAGCGTCGCGGGCTTGGAGCCGCCGCCCGACGCGGTGTCGCCGCGGAGCCCGGGCTCGGTGCCGGTCACCTCGAGGTCGACCGCGCTGGGCAGCTGCAGCCCGCCGGGCCGATCGTCGATGTAGAGCACCTCGACCTCGTCGGTGGGCTTGGTGAAGCGCAATTCCTCCTGCACCTGGGCCTGGGGGATCGCCAGCTGCTCGAAGCTCTCGGAGTCCATGAAGTGCGCGTCGTCGCCGTCGGAGTAGAGGTACTGCATCCGCCGCACCTCGGTGCGCACCGCGCGGAACTTCTCGCCGGCGCGGAACGTGCGGTCGATGACGTTGCCGTCCGACGCCCGGCGCAGCTTCGTGCGCACGAACGCCGCGCCCTTGCCGGGGTTGACGTGCTGGAACTCGAGGACCTTGTAGACGGTGCCGTCGACCTCGATGTGGTTGCCGCCCTTGAGCTGGTTGGTCGAGATGCTCATGTCCTGCGCCAGGTTAGGAGGTGCGGACGCGGGGACGATCAGGCGGAGTCGCGCAGCTCCCGCGGCCAGTCGGACGCGGGGACCTCGTCGACGCTGGGGCCGTCGGCATCGCCCTCGGTCACGCTGTAGACGGCGAGCACGCCGTCGGCGTTGCGCAGCACCGCGTAGTCGGTGACGCCGTAGGCCTCGATCGCCGAGCGCGAGTCCGGCTCGCCGGCGCCGCCGTGCGCGTCGGCGTAGCGCCGCTCGGCGATCTGCAGGGGACCCTCGGCGCGTTCGCTCATCTCAAACCCTGAGTGGCCGGGCGGGTGCCTCTAGCCCGGCAGGTCCTGGTAGATGAGGTGCCGGCCCGAGCCCTGGACCGCGAGCGTGAACGTGACGGCGTTCGGGCCCCGGCCAGAGCGCACGCGCAGGCGGGTGAAGTGGCCGTCGCGTGGACGGAACGCCGTCAGCTCGGCGAGGTACGGGTGGAAGATGCCGTCGGCGCACGCCGGCATGCAGTCGTCGACCCAGTTGGCGCCGTGGCCGATCGCCACCTCGGTCGTCCACTTCGTCCAGGTCAGGTGGCCGAACCGGTTGCGTCCGTGGCCGTCGAAGCCACCGAGCGCGCCGGATCCGTCGCCGGCGTATTCGATCGACACCGGGCGGACGAGCGGCTCGATGTTGTAGTGGACCGACGGCGAGCCGGGGAGCACCGGGAGCGCAGCGCCGGCGAACGCCGGGCTTGCGATCACGAGCGCGACCAGCGCGACGCCGAGGATCCGCAGCCGGACGGCCATGGGGCTCAGTTGCGGGCACCGCCGAGCCCGTGGATGCGGTCGCGCATCTGGTCGGGCGGGTTCTCGATGATCTGGGAGAAGCGCACCACGGTGACCGTGTCCTCCAACGCGACCTTGCGCCCGTAGATCTGCTCGAGGAAGTGGACCATCTCGTCGACGCGGCGGAACTCGGGGTTGTCGTGCTCGATATCGCGGGGGCTGAGGTCGCGCACGCGCTTGACCTCGACCTGGTCGATGACCGCGCTGAAGATCTTCTCGCGGGGCGAGTGCTGGTATCCGATCGTCACCAGGACGCACTCGTTCTTGTGGTACTTGTGGGACTTGTCGCCGAGGCGGATCGTCGCCGTCTTGCGGCCGCGCCGGAGCTGGTCGGCGAACACCGACGAATAGAAGTTGAGCACGCGCACGGCAGCGCAGCCTACCGATCCGGGATGGGCCGCGACATCGCCCGCCGGACCATCTCGCGCTCCCCCGCGTAGGTCAGCTCACGGGCGGCGCGCTCGAGCGGCATCCAGCGTGCCTCCTCGATCTCGTGGTCGTGGTCGGCGGGATCGCCGGACCGGTAGCTGAAGAGGAAGAAGCGCACGACCTTGTGGATCGGGCGCCCGCGGCGCTCGTAGCGGTACTCGACGTCGCCGAGCGCCTCGACGAGCTCGGTCTGCACGCCGCCCTCCTCGGCGACCTCGCGGCGGGCCGCCTGCTCGGGGGTCTCATCGCCGTCGATGTGGCCCTTGGGCAGCCCGAGCACGCGGCGCCCATCGGCGGACCGCTTGACCGGGACGATCGTGATCACCTCGCCGTCGCGGATGACGACGCCGCCGGCGGAGAACTCGTCGGCGCCCGCCGGGGCTCTAGTAGACATACCCCTCGAGTCGACCGGGATCGCGCACGGTCAGCTTCCCGCGGCCCTGGACGATGACCCCGGCGCGCTCGAGGCCGGCGAGGAAGCGGCTGGCCGACTCGCGCGACGCGCCGGCCATCTGGGCGAGATCGGCCTGGGTCGCGGTGATCAGCACGTCGGTCGGGCCGGCCCCCTGCGAGCGCGCCGCCGAGACGAGCTCGGACAGCGCGGCGGCGACCCGGCTCTGCACGGTCGTGAACGAGTGGCGGGCGAGCCGCTCGCTCGTCCGGCGCAGGCGGCGGCTCAGCGCGCCGAGCAGGCGGACGGCGATCTCGGGGTGGACGCGCAGCAGCCGGCGCATGTCGCGCCCGAGGATCGCCGCGACCTCGCCGTCCTGGACCGCTTCGACGCTCGCCGCGCGCTGCTCGTCGTCGAACATCGCCAGCTCGCCGAAGATGTCGCCGGTCTCAAACGTCGCGAGCGTCAGCGTCCGGCCGATGCGGTGCTCGGAGACCGAGCGAAACCGGCCGTGGCGCACGACATAGCAGGTGTCGCCGCGATCGCCCTCGTGGAACACCATCTCCCCGGCGGCGAAGCGACGCGGGACGACGACATCGGCGACCCGCTCGAGGTCGTCCACGGGCAGCCCGGAGAAGGCAGAAACGCTTCCCAAGAGCTCGATCGTGTCCTGCGCGGTCGTCATAACGCACCCCAGGGATACCACACCCGGCGTGGCGAAACCCCGTCGGTGCGGGCCATTCGGACGTGCGGGGACTGCGAGACTGCGCCCATGGATCGCTCGCCACGACAGACGTGGGACGCACGATACCGCGAGCGCGGCATCGTCCCCGGGCCGCCCGCGCCCTGGCTGGCCGAGAATCGCGACCTGCTCGCCGGGACGCGCGCGCTCGACCTCGCGTGCGGCATCGGGCGCAACGCGCGCTTCCTCGCCGGGCTCGGCTTCGCCGTCGACGCGCTCGACGTCTCGGAGGTGGCGATCGCGGCGCTGCGGGGCACCCCCGGCGTCACGGCGCGCGTCGCCGACCTCGAACACCAGCCGCTGCCGGCCGAGCCCTACGACGTCATCGTCATCATCGACTACCTCCAGCGTGACCTGTTCGCGGCGGCGCCGGCGGCGCTGCGCCCGGGCGGCGTGATCGTCGCCGAGACCGTCACCCGCGCGCACGTCGAGCGGCTCGGGCGCCGGTTCGATCGCCGCTTCCTGCTCGAGCCGGGGGAGTTGCGCGAGGCGTTTGCGGGACTCGAGGTCCTGCGCAGCGCCGAGGGGATCGTGTCGCGGGGTGACCGGCCGCGAGCCGTGGCCAGCATCGTGGCCCGCCGGTCGAGTTAGCATCGCCGGGGGTGATCGCGTATGAGCCGATCGGCGTCGTGCGCTCGCCGTTCACCGAGCGCCGGGGCATGCCGCTGCAGTCGGTGGCGGCCGCCGAGGTGCAGGGGCGGGTCGAGCTCGAGCCGCGCCTGGCGCCCGGGCTGCGCGACCTCGACGGCTTCTCGCACCTGCACCTCATCACCCATCTGCACCGGTCCGCCTCTTCCGACCTCGAGGTCGTCCCCTATCTCGACGCCGCCGTGCACGGGGTGTTCGCGACGCGCTCGCCGCGCCACCCCAACCCGATCGGGCTGAGCGTCGTGCGCCTGGAGCGCGTCGAGGGCGCCACGCTGCACGTCGCCGGGCTCGACCTGCTCGACGGCACTCCGGTTCTCGACCTCAAGCCCTATGTGCCGGCGTTCGACGCCGTGCCCGCCGAGCGCACCGGATGGCTGGAGCGGGCCGCGCCGCGCGTGCACGAGGTCCGAGCCGACGAGCGCTGACCTCGTGCGGGGTCAGCGCTGGCAGTCGGGACACCAGAAGGTCGTCCGGTTGTCGTCGCCCTGCCCGCGGGCGGCGATCCTGCCGCCGCAGCGCGGGCACGGCTGCCCGTGCCGTCGGTACACCTCGCGCCCGCTGTCCTGGTCGCCGGTGCGCGAGGACTCGAGCATCCGCGGACGGAGCCGGTCGATGATCGCCACCGCCTCCTCGTCGGACACCTCGGCCACGGCGCGCCATGGATCGATCGCGGCGTCGAAGCAGCCCTCCGACTTCCACAGGTTGCCGATCCCGGCGACGATGCGTTGGTCGAGCAGCGCGTCGCCGATCCCGCGCGTGTGGTCGTCGGCGCGCAGCCGGGCGAGGAAACGCGGGTGGTCGAACGCGTCGGCGAGCACGTCGGGGCCCAGCGCGGCCAGCCGCTGATCCAGGTGCGTGCGGCTGTCGGTCATGAGCTCGAGCACCGGACCGTCGAACTCCACGACCTGATGATCGCCGCGGCGCAGCACCAGCCACGCGCGGCGCGACGAGCGGCGCCAGCGGCGGCCCGGTGGATACACCCCCCACGAGCCGGTCATCCGCAGATGGGAATGGATCGTCAGATCGCCCTCGAAGCGCAGGAACAGGTGCTTGCCGTGCGTGGAGATCTCGCGCACGGCCCGCCCGCTCAGCCGCTCGGGCCAGCGGTCGAGCCGGTGGCGCGGCTGCGGGGTGCGGATCTCGTCGGGGACCCGACCCTCGAGCACCGGGCGCATGCGCCGCGCCGCCCAGGCGATCGTGTCTCCCTCGGGCATCCGCTCCCCGGGGCGCTCAGGAGGGCCGAGCGGAGCCCGAGCTCCGCTGCCGCCCCGCGCGGCCGTCGCGGATGTGGTGGCTTCGGTGCGACCTCGGCATGGCGCGACGGCGCGGGTGAGGCGCCGGCCCGACGCGCGCCCGATCGCTGTCCCGCGCGTCGAGCTTGGTCAACTGCGCGGCCGGCTCTCCCGGAGACCGCCGGGGGGTGAAGTGCGACCGGCCTCGCTGCGACATGCCCGTGGATGGTAATTCGCGCACGCGACTGTAGGTAGGATCCGCGCCGGCAGGGATCGCGACCCATCACCGATCCGCGAGCGCATACGTGTCAGATTCCGACGTCGATGGCGCCACGGCCGCGGGGGCGCCGAGGGGCGCCTCGCCGCCGACGCAGGTGCAGCGCGCCGACATCATCCTCGGCACCCTGTTCATCCTCCTGGCGATCTACTCGCTCGTGCTGCTGCCGTTCAGCCCGTCGCAGGTCGGCACCCACACGGTCCTCTGGGAGGCGCTGCAGGGATCGACGGCGTCGGTCGTCACCGGCGGCGCGCTCGCCGACACCGGACACGCCTCGGTCGCCGGCGTGGTGGCGGCCGGCCTCGTCGGCACGATCGCGTTCGACTGGATGTACTGGTGGGGCGGCCGGCGCTGGGGACAGTGGTGGATCAACATGCTCGTCGCGGGCAGGCCGCGGACCGCCTGGGTCATGGAGCGCATCCAGCGGGGGATCTCGCGCTGGGGAATCCCGCTCATGCTCGTCTCGCGGGTGCCGCCGATGCCGGCCCCGCTCGTGTTCGTCGCCGCCGGCTGGAGCGGCATGAGCCTGCGGCGCTTCCTCGTGCTTGACGTCATCGCGGGTCTGCTGCGCGTCGGCCTGTTCGTGACCCTCGGCTACGTGATCGGACCGCCCGCGGTGCACCTCGCCAAGCAGATCGCACACTACGGCCTGGCGCTCGGCATCCTCATCGTGGCCGTCATCGTGTTCCAGTTCTGGCGCTCGCGGCGCGGCGGCTCTGCGGCGCCCGAGCGCGCCGGGTGATCGGGGCGCGATGAGCGACGATCGCGGGCGCTGCATCGTGCTCTGGGACCGCGACTGCGGGTTCTGCGCCTGGATGCTGGCGTGGGTGCTGCGCTGGGATCGCGATCGACGCCTGCGACCGGCGTCGATCCAGGGCCCGGACGGCGACCGCTGGCTGGCGGCGATGCCGCCCGAGCGCCGGCTCGCGTCATGGCATCTCGTCGACGAGGATGGCGAGGTGAGCTCGGGCGGTCGGGCGCTGCCCGCCGTGTTCCGGCGTCTGCCCGGCGGAGCGCCACTGGCGGCGCTGGCCGCGCTGCGCCCTCCGGCGACCGATGCCGCCTACGACTGGGTCGCGGCACACCGAAGCCTGCTCGGCCGGCCGATCCCCGCGGCGGCCAAGGAGCGGGCGCGCACGGTCATCGGCGAGCGTTCGGACTGACGGTCAGCGTCCGTTCGAGAGCCCGTTCACCCTCAGGCGACAGAGAGAGCCAGCCCGGGTCATCGGCGAGCATCTCGGCGAGCACGTCGACCGCCTCGGCTGCGGGGCGGACGCGGTCCTGTCCCTCTCGCTCCCATCGCCGGAAGGCAAATTGGATCCCGGCGACCGTGAGCCACCACCGCAGGTCGTTCACGCTCGGGACCCACGGTTCATCCAGGTCTGCCAGGTAGCCGCGAGCCGCGCAGCGGGCTCGTGCTCGACACCGTTCGGGCGCGGGGTCTTCGGGACGCAGGAAAGCGAGGAACATCGCGCGGGCGATGTCGAGGCCACGAGGGGCGACCTGCGCCTCCTCCCAATCGATCAGAGATCCGTGGCGGTCGTGGTGGATGAAGTTGCCGGGCCCGGGGTCTCCGTGGGTGAGCACGAGCGGCGCGGGGTCGGGGACGCGGGGGCCGATCAGGCTCTGCCAGTCCGGGACGCGCGCCGCGGCGGGCGCGAGGCGGAGGCCGAGAGCGGCGACGCGCTCGGCGTGCTCACGACCGAACGTCGCGGCGTCGCGAACGCTGAGCGCCGAGCCCGCCCAGGGGATCGCGGAGAGCTTGGCCAGAGCGCTCCCGAGCTGCCGCCAGCCGTCATCTCCCACCGGCCGTCGCCCTCGGACCCGCTCGGTCACCAGGCAGGCGACGCGCCGGCCGTCGGCAAGCGTGGTCGCTGAGGCCGTGCACAGGCGAGGGACGGGACCGTGATGGTCGGTCAGCCACCTCAACGCCTCGCGCTCGACGTGCAGCGTGCCGCTGATGAGCTCGAGCTTGACGGCAACCTCCTGCTCGGTCACTCGCTCGCGCCCGAACACGACCTCATGGCGACTGCCCTGCACCGGCCGCCTGTCAACGACGATCGTCGTGCCGTCCTCGAGCCGGAGCACAGCGCCGGATGATCGCCGATGGAGGCGTCATGCGCTCGGTCCCATCCCCGGCTCGGTCCTCCGGGGCCGCCCGCGAAGCCGCGGCCGGCCCGCAGCAGGGCAGCTTCGCCCCGCACATCTTTGCCACGGGTAGCTATCACCACGTCGAGATCAACGATCCCGACCTCACGATCAGCGTCATCAAGTTGATCCTCGATCGTGCCCGTGACGCCCGCCGGGGCTGACGCGTCGGCATCAGGCGCTCAGGGTCAGGCGGCGCGGCCCCTCCTGGAAGCCGAGCTCGACGAGCGCGGGCGCCAGCTCGCTGCGCATCGCCGACCCGCCGTCGACCTTCTCCAGCGCCAGCCGCTTGATCGACCCGGCTCTGACCTGCTCGACGAGCGCCGCCAGCGCCGGGCGCAGGCGCCCGTCGCCGGGGTCGACGAGCGTCTGCAGCGCCCGGCCGCCGCGCTCGAGGTAGAGGATCGGGTCGCCGTCGACGAGCACGACATGGGCGCCGGCGGTCCGCGCGGGTCGCCGCCGGGCCGGCTGGGTGCCGTCGCCGTCTCGCTTGGGCCAGGGCAGCGCCGCGCCGTAGGGCTGCGCGGGATCGACCGCGGCGAGCACGAGCGGCGCCCCGCGCTCCTCGCGGGTCCCGCCGCGCGCGCGAAGCCGCTCGACCGCGCCGGGCAGCGCGAACTGCGCGCCGCCGAGGCCCTCGAGGAAGTAGCCGCGCCGGGCGACGCCGAGCGTTTCGAGCTGTGAGAGCTCGGGGTAGATCGCGCTGAAGCCGCCCGCGATGCCCTCGGCGATGACCTGTTCGCGGGTGACGATGCCGTAGCGCTCGAGCAGCAGCTCGCCGAGCGCTCTGCGCTGGGCCACCGGGTCCGGGGGGTCAGAACCGACTCCCAGCAGCGGCTCGGTCTCAGACCAGCGGCCCTGCACCTGCGCTGAGGCGGCGTCGCGACGCCGGCGCCCGGCGCCGAAGCGCCCGCGGCGCGTCGCGGGCGGGCGGGAGCGCTTCAGCTGGTCGCGCTGGGCGCGGGCGAGGGTCAGCCGGGGCGCGCGCAAGGGGGCGAACGCGTCGTTGGTCGCGATCCCCGCCCAGGCGAGATCCCACAGCGCCTCCTGGATCTCCTCGGGGCTCAGCTCGACGTCGACGAGCAGGTCGGTGAAGAAGCACGCGCCGCGGGCGAGGCGCGCGCGCACGGCGTCGTGGGCGGCGGAGTCGGGCAGGTCGCCGCGATATAGCGGCGGGCCGAGCAGCGCCAGGTCCTCGCGGAAGTACAATGCCACACGGCCGGAGTTGCGCCCGAGCGCACCGGCGCCGATCCAGACGAGCTCGCCGGCCGCGCACAGCTGGTCCATCCACGACGGGGAGTAGGCGCCGACGCGGCGGGGCAGGATGTCGCGCTCCCACACCTCGGCGGGCAGCGCCAGACCCTGGAGCGGGCTCAGCACCTCGCGCAGGCGATCGATGCCCGCGCCCGCGGGCGAGAAGCGATCGACGCCCTGCCAGGCGGGCAGGAAGCGAGCGAGCTCGCGCTGCTCGGCGGGCTCGATCTCCTTGCGCAGGACCGCCAGCGACGCGCGGCGCAGCCGCCGCAGGACCTCGGGATCACACCACTCGCGCTCCGAGCCGCCGGGGCGCAGCTCGCCGCGCACGAGGTCGCCGGCGCGCTCGAGCTCGCGCAGGGCGGCGCCGGCGTCGATCCCGTAGCGGGCGCGGACCTCGCCGGTCGTGAACGGGCCGTGCGTCGCGGCGTAGCGGCGCAGCAGCTGGGCGAGCGCGTCGGGCACGTCGTCAAGGAACGTCGCCGGCAGCCCGCCGGGCGGCGCCGCCCCGAGGGCGTCGCGATACAGCCCGGCGTCCGCGGCGTCGATGAAGCGCGGCTCGCCGTTGATGCGCATGTCGGCGACGCGGCGCTCGGAGCGCAGCTCGGCGAGCATGCCCTCGGGGTGCAGGCCGTCGAGCACGCGCGCGCGGACCTCGGGCAGCGACAGGTCGCCGACGCGGCGCAGGACATCGAGCAGCGCGTCGCGGCCGGTCGCCCGCGCCGGCTCGGAGAGGCACTGCAGGTCGGCCTGCACCGACTCGAGCGCCCCGGCGTCGATGAGGTCGCGCAGCTCCTCCTGGCCGAGCAGCTCGCGCAGCAGGTCGCGGTCGAGCGACAGCGCGGCGGCCCGGCGCTCGGCGTTCGGGGTGTCGCCCTCGTACATGTAGGTGGCGACGTAGTCGAACAGCAGGCTGGAGGCGAACGGCGACGCCGTCGCGGTCTCGACCTCGACGAGCGTGAGCTCGCGCCGGTGGATCTGGGTCAGCAGCTCCACCAGCCCGGGCACGTCGAGCACGTCGCGCAGGCACTCGCGGTAGGTCTCGAGGATGATCGGGAACTCGCCGTAGCGCCTGGCGACCTCGAGCAGCGACTGGGACTTCAGTCGCTGCTGCCACAGCGGCGTGCGCTTGCCCGGCCGCGCGCGGGGGATGAGCAGCGCGCGGCCGGCGTTCTCACGAAAGCGCGCGCCGAACAGGGCGCTGGAGCCGAGCTCGGCGACGACGAGGTCCTCGATCTCGTCGGGCGCCAGCAGGACGAAGTCGGCGCCGGGCGGCTCCTCGGCGTCGGGCAGGTGGACGATGATGCCGTCGTCGGAATAGATCGCGTCGGACTCCAGCCCGATCTCGTCGCGGATCCGCGCGCTGAGCGCGAGCGACCACGCGGCGTGCACGCGACCGCCGAACGGACTGAGCACGCACAGGCGCCAGTCGCCGATCTCGTCGCGGAAGCGCTCGATCACGATCGCTCGATCCGAGGGCACCACGCGCGTGGCGGCCTGTTGCTCGGTCAGGAACTCGATCAGGTTGGCGGCGGCTTTTCGATCCAGGTCGTAGTCGCCCTCCAGCGCCTCGGGCGCCTGTTGCACCGCCCAGCGGGCAAAGGCCCCGATCGCCTCGCCCAGCTCCTTGGGCCGCCCAACGCCGTCGCCCTTCCAGAAGGGAACCGCGCCGGGGACCCCCGGGGCCGGGGTGACGATCACCCGGTCGCGGGTGATCTCCTCGATCCGCCAGGTGCTGGCGCCGAGCAGGAAGGTCTGGCCCGGCCGCGCCTCGTAGACCATCTCCTCGTCGAGCTCCCCGACCCGCCGGCCGTCCGGCAGCGTAACGGCGTAGAGGCCGCGGTCGGGGATCGTGCCGGCGTTTACGACCGCCAGCTGGCGCGCACCCTGGCGGGGCCTGACCATCCCCTTCACCCGATCCCAGACGATCCGCGGCCGCAGCTCGGCGA
>JAFAYV010000096.1 GCA_019240115.1 Solirubrobacterales bacterium
CACTGGCCGACCTGCACGCACTGGCCTCAGAGCTCTCGATCGACGGCTACCGCCGTCTGCGCAAGGCCGAGCTGATCGACGCGATCCTCACTCGCCAGGGCGGCGAGCCGGCGGCCGAGGAGGCAGGCGCGGTCGGTGCGCCCGAGCCCGAGTCCGAGTCCGAGTCCGATGAGGAGCGTGGCGGCAGCCGTCGCCGGCGCGGGCGGCGGGGAGGCCGCAGCCGCAGCGCCTCGCGCGAGGACGACGGGGGCGCCACGGGGGGCGATGAGGACGACAGGGGCGCCACGCCGGGCGAGGAGGACGGCGCAAGCGAAGCCGCCGCCGAGAGCCCCGACGACGGCGAGGCAGAAGCCGACCGCCCCTCCCGCGGCGGCCGGCGCGAGGCCGAGCGCGAGGAGGAGATCGTCGCGGGCGAGGTCGAGCTGCTCGCCAACGGCACGGGCTTCCTGCGGGTCAATCCGCCGGAGCCCTCCGAAGACGACGTGTACGTGTCGGCGGCTCAGGTCAAGCGCTGCGAGCTCGTGCCCGGGGACAGGATCTCCGGACCGCGCCGAGCGCCGCGGCGCTCGGAGCGCTTCGCGTCGCTGATCCGGATCGACACGATCAACGGGCGTCCGGCCGATGAGGTCGCCGACAGCACCCGGTTCGAGGACCTGCCGGCGGCGTTCCCGAGCGAGCGCTTCCGACTCGGATCCGACGATCCGACGATCAAGGCGATCGAGTGGCTCACCCCGTTCGGCGAGGGGTCGCGGGTGACGATCGCAGGGCCCGCCCACGCCGGGAAGACCGAGGCGCTGCGCCGCCTGGCCGACACGCTGGCCGAGCATCACGACATCCAGGTCTCGCTGGTGCTCGCCGGCGTCCGGCCCGAGGAAATCGCCGAATGGCAGGAGGGTCCGGTGGCGCCGGCCGCCGCCGTCAGCTTCGCCGCCTCGGCCGATGCCCAGGCCCAGACGGCCGAGCGGGTGGTGGATCAGGCTCGCAGGCTGGCTGCCCGCGGGTCGCACGCCGTCGTCCTGATCGACAGCCTCGGCGGGATGCAGCCCCACGCCGCCCGCAAGCTGCTCGCCTCGGCGCGCAACGTGGCCGACGGCGGCTCGCTTACGGTGATCGCCACCGCGCCCGAGCCGCTGGGCGGTGAGACCACGGTGATCGCCCTGGATCCGCTCCTGGCCCGCACCGGGCGCTACCCGGCCGTCGACCTGCTGGCCAGCTGGACGATCCGCGCCGAGCTGCTGGTGGGGGAGGCCGGAGCGGAGGCGATCGCCCGCGCCCGGATGGAGGCGGTGGAAAGCTAGTCGCCGTCCGCGGTGGCCGTCCCACGCACGGGCCGGCCAATGACGCCGCGCAGCCGGTCGATGACTTCCGAGAGGACCGCGTCGAAGTGCGCGAACTGGTCGCGGGCCACCTCGCCAAACAACTGCCGCGCCAGGGTTCGATGGCCGTCTAAGAGCGCCTGGGCAGTCGCGTGCCCGTGCGCGGTGAGGGTGACCTGGGTGGCACGTCGATCGGTCGGATGCGCCTCACGCGTGACGAAGCCGGTGGCGACGAGAGCGTCGACCAGCGCGGTGATCGTGCGGGGGGTGACGCCGACTGCCTCGGCCAGTGCCTGCTGCTTACAGGGTCCCCGTCGGCCGAGCTCCCAGACCAAATGCGCGCGCGCCTCGGTCAAGCCGACGCCGCCCAGGTACTCGCTCGTGTCGCGACCGAGCAGAACCGTCAACTCGAGGACCCGGTCGAGCGTCGCCTCCCATTGCGCCTGGTCAGGCATATATGTACACTACTACATTATGAGTTATACTCACGAAAATCTGCACGCCAACCTATCCGTGGTGCGGACCGGCTTCGAGCGCTTCAACGCCAACGACATCGACGGGTGCCTGGCCTTGAGCGCCCCAGACCTCGTCATGCACCTCGCCGGGCTCCCTGAGCCGATCCGTGGACGCGATGCCTGGCGGGAGGGCGTGGGCGTGATAAAGCGGGCCTTTCCCGACCTGCGGGCCGAGATCGAGGACATCTTCGCCGCGGGCGATCGCGTCGCGGTACGGCTGAGGTTCTGCGGTACGCACGCGGGCGACTACCTCGGCTTTCCCGCCACCGGACGCTCGGTCGAGTACGTCAGCCACGAGTTCTATCGCGTCGCCGATGGGCTGATCGCCGAGGAATGGATCTGCTCGGACACCGCGACGCTGTTTCGCCAGCTCGGGTGAGGTCAGCCCGAGCTTGAGGGCTGCGCGGCACGAAGTGGTCGGCCGGGCGAGCCGCCGGGACCAGGCTGAGCCCGCCCGTGATCGCGGCGTGGGCGAGCCACCGCACGCGGTCAGTACGCCGTGCAGCGGGAGCGGTGGCGGGGCTCGGCCTTGTAGCGCTCCTCCTGGCCGCGATGCCAGAGCAACGAATCGATGTCGGCCTCGCGGGCGCCCGCCCGCTCGGCGG
>JAFAYV010000094.1 GCA_019240115.1 Solirubrobacterales bacterium
CGGCCCCGCGTCGCGCGTCGGCGGCGACCCGCCGCGGCCCCGCGTCGCGCGTCGGTGGCGACCCGCCGCCGGCCCCGCGTCGCGCGTCGGCGGCGACCCGCCGCCCTCAGTGCAGGATCGTCGAGTGCAGCACGAGCCAGATGGCGACGATCACCGCCGCGATCACGAGCAGCGCGAGCACACGCCGCGCCCAGTTCGGGCGAGGCGCCAGGGCGGGGTTGAGCGGTCGCTGCAAGCGCGGCACGGGTGCGGTACGGCCGCGCGGCTCGGGTGGCAGCGCCTCGTCCTCGCCTCGGCGTGCGCGCGATGGCTCTGCCTCGCGCTCGCGACGCGGCCCGGCCTCGCGCACGCGTGTCCGCGAGGACTCGCCGTCGCGCTCGCGACGCGACTCGCCGTCGCGCTGGCCTGCCGCCGACGCCTCGGCCGTCCGTTCGGGGGCTCGTTCGAGCTCGCCCTGGCGCTCCCGCGCCCGTTCGAGCTCCCGCGCGCGGCCCGCGCGCTCGCGCTCGAGCTCGGCGACGCGCGCACGCTGGCGCTTGAGCTCCTCCTGGGTGCCGGCAAGCTCCTCGGCGCGGTCGCGCAGCTCGCTCTCGAGCTGATCGCGGGCCGTCGCGATCCGGTCCTGCTCGGCGTTCAGACGCTCGTAGCGCCGGTCGGCGGCCAGGAGCTCGCGACGCGCGGTGTCGAGCTCCTCGGTCGTCGAGCCCGCCTCCTGCTGCGCGGCGCGGGCGAGGTCGAGCTCCGCGCGGGCGCGTCCGAGCTCGTGGCCGAGATGGCGGGTCTCGGCACGCTCACGCTCGAGCGCCTCGTCGGTCGCGGCGCGCCGCTCGCGCTCGCGCGCCAGCGCCGCCTCGGCGGCCTGCAGGCGTTCGCTCAGCCTCTCGGCGTCGCGCGCGCGCCGCGCCGGCCGCCGGTTGTCGGGCGGAGCCTTGGCGCGCGGCGTCCGCGCCTCGGCGGCAAGCACGACCGCTCGGCCGGCGGGCCCGTCGTCCGACGGCGGCTGCAGCGCGACGGCGATGTCGGGCGCGACCGACAGCTCGATCTCCGTCGTGCCCGCGAGATCGACGTCGACCGGGAACGCGGCCGTCCACAGATCCCCGTCGTTCGCCGACCAGGGCTTGTGCTCGAGTTCGGCCAGCCACCGGCGGCGCTCGGCGCGGGCCCCGACGGTAAGGGTCAGCGTGGGGCGCACGAAGCGTCGACCGCGAACCCCCGACCAGCGTCCCGAGATCTCCAGCCGGCCCCCTGCGACGCGCCGCATCGCCTCCACCTCGAAGGTGACGCGATCGGGGTCGACGGTCGGCGGGGTGGCTATCTGTCGACGGGGTGGGGGCCGGGATCGCCGACGCGCGGGCGATCAGTCGCCGCGGCGCAGGCGGGCGGCGCGAGCCTTCTTGCGGGCGCCGTTGTTGCGATGCAGCGCGCCGCTCTTGACCGCCTTGTCGATCGTGCGCACGAGCGTGCGATGCTCGGTCTCGGCGGTGTCGGCCTCGCCGTCGGCGATCGCCCGTTCCAGTCGGCGGAAGTAGGTCTTGACCGCCGACGTGTAGCGCCGGTTCTCCCGACGCTCGCGCTCGGCACGCAGGATCCGCTTCTTCTGGGAATGGATGTTGGCCATGGAAAATCGCCGCAAGCGGCCGCTGCAGCGGCGCGTACTATAGCGCCCTCCGTGCCCGCCGACCGCACCTTCAGCGGCGAGTCGCCGGCGGCCTCCGCGCCGTCGCCGCCGCGCCGTCGGCTCGCTCTCAACACGGCGATCTTCGCCGTGGCCACCGCCGTCTCACGAGTCGCCGGGCTCGGCCGCGAGATCGTCCAGGCGAGCCTGTTCGCGACGACCGCCGCCGGCTCGGCGTTCACCGTCGCCTCCCAGCTGCCCAACCTGTTCTCCAACCTCTTCTCGCAGGCGGCGCTCGGCGCTGCGTTCGTGCCGATCTTCACCGAGCTCTTGCAGGCGGGCCGCCGCCGCGAGGCGTGGCGGCTCGCCTCCTCGCTGTTCTGGCTGATCCTCGTCGTCCTCGGGACGCTGACGATCGTCTACATCGCGCTCGCCGGCGTGATCATGCCGCTGTTCACCGGCACCAAGCTCGCCTCCGAGACGGCGCTGACCGCCGGCCTGTCGCGGGTCCTGTTCCCGGTCGTGCTGCTGCTCAGCCTCACCGGGCTGCTCGTGGGGATCCTGCAGTCCTGCGACGAGTTCACGATCCCGGCGCTAGCGCCCGCGGTCTGGAACGTCGTGATCATCGTCGGACTCGTCGTCCTGCACGACCGCTTCCACGGCCAGGACCGGATCTACTCCTATGCGATCGCGTGGCTGGTGGCGACGATCGTGCAGCTGGCGCTGATCGCCATGGGGCTGCGGCGGATCGACGGGCGCTTCTCGTTCGCGCTGGACTGGAAGGACTCGCGCGTGCGACAGGTGCTCATCCTGTTCCTGCCGGTGACGATGTCGATCGGGATCATCAACCTCGACAGCTTCCTCAACGCCGAGCTGGGCACGCTCGTCTCCTATCACGCGCCGATCGCGATCAACGACGCGTTCCGCATCTACATGCTCCCTCAGGGGGTGTTCAGCGTCGCCGTGGCCACCGTGCTGTTCCCGACGCTCAGCCGGATGGCCTCGGCGCGCGACCCGGGCGGGATGCGGCAGATCATCGGCACCGGGATGCGCCAGATCAACCTGCTGCTGATCCCCTCGGCGGCGCTGATGGCGGTGCTCGCCGAGCCGATCACGCGGCTGCTCTACGAGCACGGCAGCTTTCATCCGGCCGACACTCACCGCGTCACCACCGCGCTGTTCTGGTTTGCCTTCAGCCTCCCGTTCGCCGGGATCAACCTGCTGTTCAGCCGGACGTTCTTCGCGCTGCAGCGGCCGTGGATCCCGACCAAGCTCGCGGCGCTGAACATCGTCGTCGACATCATCGTGTCGCTCGCGCTGTACAAGCCGCTCGGGATCGCCGGTCTGGTCATCGGCACGCTGGCGGCCAACGTCGTCATGACCTGGCTGCAGCTGCGGCGGCTGCGGATCGGCTTCAACGGCCGGCTGCAGGGCGCCGAGACGACGATGGTCACCGGGCGCGTGCTGCTCGCCACGGCCGTGATCACGGTCGTCGGATGGCTGCTGTGGAAGGGCTTGGACACCGCCCTCGGCCTCTCGCTCGTCGCCCAGATCATCTCGGTCGGGGTCGCGCTCGCCGGCGCCGGCGGGCTGTACGCGTGGCTGGCGCTGCGGATGCGGATCCCCGAGGCGCGCCAGATCGAGACCTTCGTGCTGGGCCGCCTGCGACGGCGCTAGGCTGGGCCTATGCCGCGTCAGGGCTTCTATCACCGGAACTTCGCCGTCAACCCCCGGCGCGAGCGTGCGTTCCTCAGCGCGCTGGGCTTCACGTCCGCCTTCGCTGTCACGCGCATCATCACGCATTTGATCCGGGCCGGGGTGGGGCCGTTTCACAACATCTCGAGCAAGGGCGGCACCCACATCCACCACAGCACGTTCGGCATCTTCGGCCTGCTCGGCGTCGGATACCTGTGGGTCTATCTGATCTTCGTCGGAGGCGATCATCCTCCCCACTGGGGATCGCGGGTCACCGCGACCGGCTTTGGGATCTCGGCGGCGCTCACGCTGGACGAGTTCGCGCTGTGGCTGGACCTCCAGGACGACTACTGGGACAAGCAGGGCCGCAAGTCGATCGATGCGGTGGCGATCTTCGGAGGACTGCTCACGCTGGGCGTCGTGGGGCGCCCGGCGCTGGAGGAGCTGGGGCTGATGCCCGAGGGCGTGGGCGCGGTGCTGCGCCGTCTGGACATCACGTCCATCGGCGACTGATCGGGCCGGCGGCGGCCGGGCCGCCCCGCCCGCGACGCCCGGTTCGCGGCGCCGACCTGCGACGGTGCACGCGCACGGAGGGCCGGGGGAACCCACGCGTCCTCCTACCCTTGAGGGCGTGTCCGATCAGGCCCACATCCGCAACTTCTCGATCATCGCTCACATCGACCACGGCAAGTCGACGCTCGCCGATCGGATCCTCGAGCTCACCCACACCGTCGACACCCGGTCGATGCGCGCCCAGCTGCTCGACTCGATGGACCTCGAGCGCGAGCGCGGGATCACGATCAAGGCGCAGGCGGTGCGGGTCTTCTACGAGTCAGCGCGCGACGGCGAGTCCTACCAGCTGCAGCTGATCGACACCCCGGGCCACGTCGACTTCACCTACGAGGTCTCGCGCTCGCTGGCCGCATGCGAGGGCGCGCTGCTTGTCGTCGACGCCTCCCAGGGCGTCGAGGCCCAGACGGTGGCCAACACGTATCTGGCGATCGAGTCGGGCCTCGAGCTCATCCCATGTCTGAACAAGGTCGATCTGCCCGGGGCCGATCCCGAGCGCGTCGGCGCCGAGATCGCCGAACTGCTCGGCGAGCCGGCCGACGACGTGCTGCGGATCAGCGCCAAGACCGGCGCCGGCGTCACCGAGGTGCTCGACGAGCTCATCGCCCGCGTGCCGCCGCCCGACGGGGATCCCGCCGCGCCCCCGCGAGCGCTCATCTTCGACTCCGAGTTCGACCAGTACCGGGGGGTGATCGCCTACATCCGCGTCGTCGACGGGACGTTCTCCAAGGGCGAGGCGATCCGGGCGATGCAGGCCGGCACCGAGGCCGAGATCGACGACATCGGGTTCTTCTCGCCGCAGATGGTGCCCGCGGCGGCGCTGCACGCGGGCGAGGTCGGCTATCTCATCACCGGCATCAAGGAGGTCAGCTCGTTGCGCGTCGGGGACACGCTGACCACGCGGCGCCACCCCGCCGGCGCGCCGCTGCCCGGTTATCGCGAGGTCAAGCCGATGGTGTTCAGCGGCCTGTACCCGATCAACTCCGACGAGTACCCCGACCTGCGGGACGCGCTCGAGAAGCTGACGCTGAACGACGCCGCGCTCAGGTGGGAGCCCGAGACCTCCGAGGCGCTCGGGTTCGGCTTCCGCTGCGGGTTCCTCGGCCTGCTGCACATGGACATCGTGCGCGAGCGGCTCGAGCGCGAGTACGACGTCGAGCTGCTGACGACGATGCCGAGCGTCGAGTACGAGGTGACGCTGACCGATGGCGCGGTGCTCGGGCTGCACAGCCCGAACGACATGCCGGATCCCGGCCGGATCACCGAGATCCGCGAGCCGTTCATCCGCGCCTCGATCCTCTCCCCGAAGGAGTACGTCGGCCAGATCATGGAGCTCTGCCAGGAACGCCGAGGCGAGCACGCCGGCATGAGCTACCTCTCCTCCGCGCGCGTCCAGCTGACCTACGACCTGCCCCTCGCCGAGATCGTGCTCGACTTCTTCGACCAGTTGAAGTCGCGCACGCGCGGCTACGCGTCGCTCGATTACGAGCTGATCGGGCTGCGCGAGTCCGATCTGGTCAAGCTCGACATCCTCCTCGCCGGCGACCCGATCGACGCCCTGTCGATGCTCGTGCATCGCTCCAAGGCCCAGAGCGCCGGCCGGGTGCTCGTCGAGAAGCTGCGCCGGACGATCCCCCGCCAGCAGTACGACGTCCCGGTCCAGGCGGCGATCGGCTCGCGGATCGTGGCCCGCGAGACGATCAAGGCCTACCGCAAGGATGTCATCGCCAAGTGCTATGGCGGCGACATCTCGCGCAAGCGCAAGCTGCTCGAGGCCCAGAAGAAGGGCAAGTCGCGAATGAAGCAGGTGGGGCGCATCGAGGTCCCGCAGGAGGCGTTCCTGGCCGTCCTCGAGCTCGGGGACGCCCGGTAGACCGAACTCCGGATCGAGCACCACCACGCTCATGACCGCCCCCGCCCCGCCCCCCGTCGTGGCCACCGCCGAGCTGCCCGAGCAGGACGACCCCGTCATCGGGCAGGAGCTCATTCGGGTCACCATGCGCGACGGCTCGGTGCAGGAGCTGCGCCTGCACGATTACGCTCGCCTGTACGCGCTGCCCGGCGTCTACGAGCAGATCGTCCAGAAGCGCCTGCAGTGCAGCCCGGGCCTCTACGAGATCTATCTGACCCTCGACCTGCTTGCGCTCGGCGCCGATGACGCCCGGGCGCTCGCCGCGCGCCACGCGACCGCGCTGGCGTGCGTGGCGCCGGTCGGCGACCTCGCGGGCAAGGTCCCGGTGCCCGCGCTCATGACGGCGGCCGGGCTGCTGGCTCCCGATGCGCTCGTCGCCTACATGTACGACCCGGCGGGCGCTGCGCGGGACGCCGTCACCCCGGAGCGCTGGCGCCGAGAGCTCGGTGGCGACGTGCAGGCCGTCGAGCTGCGTCGCGAGCGCTACGTGCACCGCCGCACCTGCTCCGGCGGGGTCTGCGAGATGGAGGCCGCGGTGTGGCGGGTGCGCCGGCCGCTGTCGACACCGTGAGCCGCCGCTCGTTCTCGGCCCCGCCAGTGCGGTCGCACGAATGCGAGCGTGGAAGCGGTTAGGCCCAGTCGCCGTAGCGGGGGCCCCAGCCCGAGCGCCGGCGCTGCGGATCCCAGCCCCGGGCCCGCGGACCCCGCGGTTCCCGGGGCCGCCGCGGGCGGCCGCCGAGGGCGAGCACGACGATCATCATGACCGTCCAGACGATCGCGGTGGCGAGGAGCATCGCCGCGGTGACCGCGAGGCAGGGGATGACGAGCACGAGCAGGGACGGGTGGGCGCGGACGGCGTGCAGCGCCCAGCCCCCGGCCGAGCGCCGGCGCGGATGACGGTGCGGCGAATCGGGCCGCGGCAGATCGTGGACGGTCGCCTCGAGCTCGTCGTAGGTTCGCGCGATCAGCGCCCGGCTGACGCGCTCCTCGAGCTCCTCGGCGAGGAGGCGGCCCTCGCCGGCGGCCCGCCGCAGCCGCTCTACGATCCGATCGCGATCGGAGTCGGACGCCCTCAGACTGCCGCGTCTGGCCATGGACGAAGGCTAGCGCGCGGCGACCGCGGGCTCAACGGTTCCGAGCGACGCTCACCGATGCTCGTGGTCGGGGCCGATCACTACCCCTCGTCCGCGAGCGCGGCCGGGACGAGCGACGCGAAGGCGACGATCATGAACGCGAACAGGCTGACGACGCCGACCGCGTGCGCCCACGGCGCGCTCGCCGCGTTCAGCATGCCGATCCCGACGATCAGCAGCGCCACCGCGAGGCGCGCGCGGACCGCCCCGCCGAGCGGTCGCGCCGCGCGGATCGGCTCGGGCGTCGACTCGCCCGGTGCCAGACGGCCGCGGAGGGTCAGCGAGAACAGCAGGCCGAGCGCCGGGAACAGGAGCGCGCCCCCGGCGACGACGGCGACGATGAGCGTGACGAGGGTGTCGTGCCCCGCCGCGGCCCGATGCACGCTCAGTCCGGGCAGCAGCGTGGGATAACGCGCGATCGCCCAGCCGGCGATCACCCCCGCGACGGCAAGGCCCGCTCCGTAGCGCGCGGCCTCGAACCGCCCGACGATCACGAACCCGAGCGTCGCGGCTCCCGCGAGCGCCGAGACGATCACGCAGGCGAGCGCGCCGCGGCTGAGCAGCCCCGCGTACAGCGAGTGGGCGTCGGCGTGCAGGACGCCGAGCCCGGCGGCCGCGACCGCACCGGCGGCGAGCCCGGCGGCGAGGGCTCGGCGACGGAACGGCTCGACGAGCTCCGGATGCTCACGGGCCGCGTCGGCGGCGAGGTACACGGCCGCGAGATATGCCGAGAAGACGACCGCGAGCACGCCGGCGAGGATTGAGACGGGTCCGGTCCAGCTCGCGAACAGGTCGCCGGCGGCGTTGCCGACGGGGACCCGCTCGGCGGCGATCCCGCCGGCGGCGGCGCCGAGCGCGAACGGCGTGATCAGCGAGGCGACGGCGAACGCCCCGTCGATCAGCGCCAGCTCGCGGTCCGAGCGCACGCCCGACCGCAGTGCGTAGCCGGCGCCGCGCAGGATGATCCCGACCCCCGCGAGGAAGAGGGCGACGGCGAGCGTCGAGGCGACCGAGCCGAAGAACGACGGGTACGCGGTCCAGGTCACGGTCAAGACGAAGATCAGCCACACGTGGTTGGCCTCCCACACGGGACCCATCGAGTGGTTGGCGTGCTCGCGCAGCGCCTGACCGCGCGTGCCGCGATCGCTGACCAGGCGCCAGATCCCGGCGCCGAAGTCCGCACCGGCGAGCACCGTGTACAGGACGAGCCCGACGAGCACGAACACGAGCGGCAGCGTCTGGAGCATCACGGCCCCTGCGGGGTCGCCCCGGCCGCCCCGGGCAAGGTCGCCTCTCGCTCGGACAGCGGCGCCCGCGCCAGCCGGCGCAGCACCCAGACAAGGCCGGCGCCGACCGCCAGGTAGGTGACGACGAGGGTGCCGTAGCCGACCGGGATGCCGCCGGCGCCGGTGACCGCGTCGGCGGTCGGCATCACGCGGTAGACGACCCAGGGCTGGCGGCCGACCTCGGTCGTCACCCACCCGGCGATGAGCGCCACCGTCGCCGCCGGGCCCGCGAGCACGAGGGCGCCGTTGACCCACCGCGAGTCGGGGAGCGGTCGGCGACGGATCCGGATCACCAGATAGGCGATCCCGAGCAGCGCGAGCAGCGTGCCGATGCCGACCATCGTCTGGAACGCGAAGCGCACCACGTTGATCGGCGGCCGCTGGGCGGCGGGCACCGTGTCGAGGCCCTGGACGCGGGCGTCCCAGCTGTGGTAGGCGAGCAGCGAGAGCAGGTGCGGGATCGCGATCCCGTCCTTGATCTGGCCGTCGGTGTACCAGCCGAGGAGGTGCTCGGAGGCGCCGCGCGTCGTGGGGTACAGGCCCTCGATCGCCGCGAGCTTGATCGGCTGGTCGACGGCGACGTCGCGCGCGACCCAGTCGCCGACGAGCACCTGGACGGGCGCGGCCACGCAGGCGATCGTCAGCGGGATCGTCAGCGCCACGCGCTGATAGCGGGTGGGTGGGATTCGGTTGCCGCGCAGGCGCCCGAACGCGTAGCAGCCGGCGACGAGGAAGCCGGTGACCATGTAGCCCGCGATGTACATGTGGATCAGCTCCGACCACAGGTACGGGTTGCCGAACAGCGCCCGCAGCGGGTCGACGTCGACGACGTGCCCGGCGTGCAGCGCAAAGCCCCCCGGGTGGTTCATCCACGCGTTGACCGAGATGACCATCAGCGACCCGGTGAACCCGGTGATGACGATCGGGATCCCGCTCAGCCAGTGCGCCCGCGGGGACATCCGGTCCCAGCCGTAGGCGTAGATGCCGATGAAGATCGCCTCCATGAAGAACGAGAAGCCCTCGATCGCGAAGCCGAGGCCGAACACCGAGCCGAAGGTGGCGGTGAAGTTCGGCCACAGCAGGCCCATCTCGAAGCTGAGGATCGTTCCGGTGATGACGCCGACGGCGAACAGCGCGAGCACGATCCGGCTCCAGCGCCGCGCCAGCGTGCGGTACAGCGGGTCGCCGGTGCGCAGGTGCAGCCACTCCAGGAACAGGACCATCGCGGGGAAGGCGATCCCGAAGCAGACGAGCGGGATGTGCACCGCGAACGACAGCGCCTGCATCTGACGGGCCTCCAGCAGGTACCGCTGGTGCACCGGGGCCAGCGCCGCGCCGAGCGGTGGGATGCTCACGGGCCGACGGTAGCGCGACCGGTTCGCGGGCTCGCGGCCCTGTCAGAATCGCCGGCATGGACCTCGGTGTGAGCGGCCGCGCGTGCGTGGTCACGGGCGGCTCGGGCGACGTCGGGCTCGCGGCGGCGCGGCGCCTGGCGGACGAGGGTGCCGGAGTGCTGCTCGTCGGGCGCTCGGAGGACAAGCTCGCCGAGGCGGCGGACCGGTGCGGCGGCGACGCGGGCTGGCTGGCGCTCGACGTCACCGCGCGAGACGCCGGCGAGCGGGCGGCGCGGACCTGCCAGGAGCGGTTCGGGCGCCTCGACGCGCTCGTCAACGGCGCGGGCGCGATGCGGGTGACCGCGATCGACGAGCTCACCGACGCCGACTGGCAGGCGCAGTGGGATCTGCACGTGATGGCCCCGATGCGAATGATGCGCGCCGCCGTGCCGCTGATGGTGCAGGCCGGGTGGGGGAGGGTGGTCAACGTCAGCTCCTCCGCGGGCAAACGGCCGGGGCAGCGCAACGTCGCCTATTCGGTGACCAAGGCGGCGGTGCTCTCGCTCTCGCGCGCGTACGCCGACCGCTACGCGCGCGACGGGGTGCTGGTCAACGCGGTGACGCCGGGCCCGATCGGCGGCGAGCTGTGGCTCCAGGCCGGCGGGCTCGTCGACCAGACCGCGCGGGCGCAGGGCGGCACGCGGGAGGGGGTGCTCGAGGCGGCGCGGGCCGGCCTGCCGATCCGCCGTCTCGCGCAGCCCCAGGAGATCGCCGACGTGATCGTGTTCCTGTGCTCGGAGGTGGCCTCCAACGTCGCCGGCGCCGCCTGGTCGGTCGACGGCGGCGCCGTCCCGGTCATCATCTGAACGATGCCCGCCAACGTCGCCGCGATCGGCCGCAGCTATCCGCCCGACGTCTACGCGGTCGGACGCGAGAAGGTGATCGAGTACGCACGCGCCGTCGGCGAGACCGATCCGGTGCACCTCGACGCCGCCGGCGCCCGCGCGGCCGGCTACGCCGACGTCGTGGCGCCGCCGATGTTCGCGGTCGTGTTCGCCGGGCGGGCGATCACCCCGGCGCTGTTCGATCCCGAGGTCGGGATCGACTTCGCCCACCTCGTGCACGGCCGCCAGGAGTTCCGCTGGGGGCCGCTCGTGATCGCCGGCGACGAGATCACGACCATGACGACGATCGCCGACGTGTCGCAGCGCGCCGGGCTCGGCTGGTTCGTGTTCACGACGGAGTCGGTCAACGAGCGCGGCGAGACGGTCGCCGTCGGCACGTGGACGAACCTCGTGCGCGAGGCGGAGGCGGCGTGAAGCCCGGCGACGAGCTCGAGCTGACGGTCACCCCCGACCGGTACCTCACCGTCCGCTACGCCGGCGCCTCGGGCGACTTCAACCCGATCCACATCGACGAGGAGTTCGCCCGCGAGGTCGGCCTGCCGGGACGGATCCTCCACGGGCTGTGGACGATGGCCCAGGTGGCGCGGGCGCATACCGACGCCGCCGGCGGACCGGGGTCGCTGCGGCGGCTGTCGGTCCAGTTCCGCGGGATGGGCCGGCTCGAGCGCGAGATCACCGTCCGCGGCACGGTGCGCGAGGTCGACGGCGACACCGCGATCGTCGCCTCCGAGGCCGTGCAGGACGGCAAGCGGATCATCCGCAACGCCGAGGCCGAGCTCCGTCTCGAGCCGTAATCGCCCGACCTACAATCGAGAGCATGATGCTGACCGATCGTCAGGAGCTCGTGCTGCGCCGGCTCGTCGAGGGCTATCTCGACGAGGGCGTGCCCGTGGGCTCCAAGGCGCTCAGCTCGACCTTCGAGTGGGGGCCCTCGACGATCCGCCACGAGCTCGCCAACCTCGAGGAGATGGGCCTGCTCGCGCATCCGCACACCTCCGCCGGACGCATCCCGACCGAGGCCGGCTACCGCTACTTCGTCGACCACCTACTCCCGACGCCACCCGCCGGTCCGGGGCTGGTGCTGTCGCTCGTGCGCCGCGAGCTCGACGCGGCGATGCGCGCCACGACCGAGACCCTCTCCCAGGTGACCAACCTGCTGGCGATCGTCTCCGCACCCCCGATCGAGACCTCGACGATCCGCCACATCGAGGTGCTCGCGCTCCAGCCCCAGGTGCTCATGGTCGTCGTCATCACCTCGACCGGTGGGGTCAGCAAGCGGCTGTTCACCTTCCCGCAGCCGGTCGATACCGGTCTGACCGACTGGGCGGCAAGCTACCTGAACGAACGCCTCGTCGGCCTCGGGCTCGGCGCCCGCATGCTCCACGGCCGCCTCAGCGATCCCGGGCTCGGCCACGCCGAGCTCGCGTTCCTCGAGGCGCTCGCGCCGGTGTTCACCGATCTCGAGGAGTCCGCGCAGGCGACGCTGTACGTCGACGGCACGGCGCGTCTGCTGACCGCCGAGCGGGTCGCCGACCTCTCCGAGCTGAACCTGCTGATGGAGACGCTCGAGCGCCGCGTCGCGCTGCTCGGCGCGCTGCGCTCGGCGCTGCAGGTGCCGAGCCCCGTCGCCGTGCGGATCGGCGCCGAGAACGAGCTGCCGGCGCTGCGCTCGCTCGCCCTGGTGGCCGCCGGCTACGGGCTGCCGCAGCGTCCGTTGGGCGCGGTATCGGTCATCGGCCCGCTGCGGATGAACTACGCGCAGGCGATCCGCGCCGTCCGCGAGGCCGCGGCCCAGCTGTCCACCTTCGTCGCCGACGTCTACGACGAGCGTTAGTGCCCGCTCCCGCAAGTACGCTCGCATTCGAGGCACGCCTGGCGGCGCCAGGCGGCGTCCTCGGACCTCGATGTGGCAGAGCCACACCTTCGGTCCTGCGTCCTTGCCTGGCATCCACCAGTCGCACCTCTCGGTGCGACCGTACTCACGGGAGCGAACACCGATGAGCGCCTCGCAGATGCCCCGCGACTACTACGAGGTGCTCGGCGTCTCGCGCAACGCCGGCGACGCCGAGATCAAGAAGGCGTTCCGGCGCCTCGCCCGCGAGCTCCATCCCGACGTCAACAGCCACGATCCCGAGGCCGAGGCGAAGTTCAAGGAGGCCGCCGAGGCCTACGAGGTGCTCTCCGACGCCGAGCGGCGCGCCACCTACGACCGCTACGGCCACGACGGGCTACGCACCGGCGGCTACGCGCCGAACTTCGACGGCTTCGGGTCGGTGTCGGACATCTTCGACGCGTTCTTCGGCGGCAGCGGCGGCTTCTCCAGCTTCTTCGGGGGCGGCGGCGCGAGCGGCCCGGCCCAGGGCGGCGATGTCGCCGTCGGCACCCAGATCTCGCTCGAGCAGGCCGCGAGCGGAGCCGCCGTCGAGGTCTCCTACGACCGCGTGGCGCTCTGCGAGCACTGCCACGGCAACGGCGCCGAGCCCGGCACGCCGATCGAGGCCTGCCCGACCTGCCAGGGCGCCGGACAGCTGCGGACGGTGGCGCGGACCCCGTTCGGCCAGGTCGTCCAGGCCACGGTCTGCGATCGCTGCCACGGCGACGGCAAGGTCGCGCGCAACCCCTGCCGTGAGTGCGCCGGCCGCGGTCGCCGCGCCCATCGCGCCGACCTGTCGGTCGACATCCCGGCCGGGATCGACGACGGCCAGCGGATCCGGATCAGCGGGCGCGGTCACGCCGGCGAGCACGGCGGCCCGGCGGGCGACCTGTACGTCCAGGTGCGGGTGCGCGAGGACAAGCGCTTCGTGCGCAACCAGGAGGACCTGGTGACGGTCGTCGACGTCTCCGCCGCGCTCGCCGCGCTTGGCACGATGGTCAGCGTCCCGACGCTCGACGGCGACACCGAGCTCGAGATCCCGGCCGGCACCCAGCCCAACGAGACATTGACCCTCCGTGGCAAGGGCATGCCCGGCCTGCGCAGCCGGCGGCGCGGAGATCTGAAGGTCGTCGTCAACGTCGTCGTGCCGCGCCATCTGCGCCGCGAGCAGCGCGAGCTGCTCGGCCAGCTCGCCGACAGCCTCACCGACCACAACCTCGACACCGACGAGGGCATGCTCTCAAAGCTCAAGCGCGCCTTCGGCGGCGGTTGATCCGGCTCGCGGTCCGCGTCCGCCGCGCGGAGGCGGAGCTCGTCCTCGCCGAGCTGCTCGAGCTCGCGCCGGCCGGACTCGAGGAGGTCGAGGTCGACGCCGAGACCGTCGAGTACGCCGTGTACGGGGCGCCCGGCGAGCTGCCGCAGCTCCCCGACCTGCGCGCCGCCGCCGGGTCCGCGCTCGTCGAGGTCGCGACGCGGGAGGTCGGCGAGGACTGGGCGCGGCGCTGGCGCGAGTTTCACCGCCCGCTGCAGATCGCCGAGCGGCTCACCGTGCGCCCGCCGTGGGAGCCGGCGCGCGACACCGCGCTCGACGTCGTGATCGATCCCGGGCAGGCGTTCGGCACCGGCGCGCATCCGACGACGCGCCTGTGCCTAGAGCTGATGCTCGACCTCGGCGCGGGCGCCGGACGCTCGCTCGTCGATGTCGGCTGCGGGTCCGGCGTGCTGGCGATCGTCGCCGCCGGACTCGGCTTCGCGCCCGTCGTGGCGCTCGACTACGAGGCCGCCGCGGTACGGGCGACCGCCGAGAATGCGCGGCTCAACGGCGCCTCGGTGGCCGTGCGACGGTGGGATCTGCGCGCCGATCCGGCCCCCGAGGCCGACGTCGCGGTGGCCAACGTGCTCGCGGGGCCGCTCGTCGCGTGGGCGGCGACGCCCGGGCCGCTCGCCCCGACGCTCATCCTCTCGGGGATCCTGTCCGCCGAGGCCGATCGCGTGACGAGCGCCTTCGCGCGCCGCGGCTACGCGGAGACCGAGCGCCGCGAGCTCGCCGAGTGGAGCGCGCTCGCGCTCGTGCGCTGAGCTCGTGGCGAGACCCGGGGCCGGCGGGGCCACGCGCTAGCTTCTGGGCGCGTGGCGTCGTTCGCGGTCAAGTTCCTCGGCTGCAAGGTCTCACAGGCCGATGCCAACCTCGCCCGCCGCGCCCTGCTCGACGCCGGCCACGTCGAGGTCGACGAGGCGCATGCCGACCTGCACGTCATCAACACGTGCGCCATCACCTCCGAGGCGGAGGCGAAGTCCCGCCAGTCGGCGCGGCGCTCGCTGAGGACGGCAGCGGAGGTGTACGTCGCCGGCTGCGCGGTCAACCTGCGCCCCGAGCGGTTCGCCGAGATCTCCGAGCGCCTGACCACGTTCGTCGGGACCGCCGACGACGTCGCCGCCCGCATGGGCGGGGCTCCGCCGGCCTGCGTCGATCTCGAGCACGACGTGCGGGCGCGCGAGCGCCCGGCGGCGGCGCGCACCCGCGGCTTCGTCAAGGTCCAGGACGGATGCGACTGCCACTGCGCGTACTGCATCATCCCCACCGTGCGGGGTCCTGCGCGCTCGCGCCCGGCGTCGGCGATCCTGCGCGAGGTGGCGGCGCGGGTTTCCGACGGCCAGCCCGAGGTGGTCATGACCGGCATCAGCGTCGGCGACTACCGCGACCCCGAGTCGGGCGAGGAGCTCGGCGAGCTGATGGTGCGCGTCGCGCGCGTGCCGGGGGTGGAGAGGGTGCGCCTGTCAAGCGTCGAGGTCATCCACGTCCGCGACTCGCTCCTGCGCGCGCTCGCGCAGGAGCCGAAGGTCTGCCCCCACCTGCACGTCCCGCTGCAGTCCGGCGACGACGCGGTGCTGCGCGACATGGGCCGCCACTACGACTCCGCGCAGTACCTCGAGCACGTCGCGCGCCTGCGGCGCGCCGCGCCGCGCGTCAACCTCACCACCGACGTCATCGTCGGCTTCCCGACCGAGGACGAGGGGGCGTTCCAGCGCACCCTCGCCGCCGTCGACGCGGCGGGCATCAGCCGCGTGCACGTGTTCTGCTACTCGCCCCGGCCCGGCACCGTCGCGGAGGGGCTCGGCGACTGCGTCGCGCCGGCGGTCAAGAGGCAGCGCTCGCAGGCGCTGCGCGCACGCTCGGAGGTCCGTTCGCGCCTGCACCGCTGCGCGAAGCTCGGCACGACCCAGCGCGTGCTGATCGACAAGGTCGCCGCGCGCCAGTGCTCGGGCTACACCGACGACTACACGCGCTGCTACCTGCCCGCCGAGAGCTGGCCCGATCCTCCGAGGCGCGGGACGACGGTCGACGTCCGCTGCGCCGAGCTGCTCGCCGACGGCCTGCGGGGCGAGCCGACGCCGGCCGGGGCTATCCTCAGCCGCGAGGGATGACAGTCGCAGAACACGTCAGAGCCGACGTCACGACCGCCCTGAAGGCGGGGGACCGGGACCGGGCGTCCGCGCTGCGCCTCGTGCTCTCCGAGCTGCAGAAGGCGAGCAAGGAGGGCTCCGACGACGAGCTGACCGTCCTGCGCCGCGAGCGCAAGCGATGCCTCGACGCCGCCGAGCAGTTCCGTTCCGGCGGGCGTCCCGAGCTCGCCGAGCGCGAGGAGGCCGAGGCCGAGCTCATCTCGGGCTATCTGCCCGCCGAGCTCGACGATGCGCAGCTCGGCGAGCTCGTGCAGCGGGCGATCGCCGAGACCGGGGCCACCGGCCCGCGCGACCTCGGCCACGTGATGAAGGCGGTGATGGCCGCCTCGGGTGGCCGCGCCGACGGCAAGCGCGCCTCCGCGCGCGCCCGGGAGGCGCTGAGCTCGTAGTGCCCAAGCGCACGCTCGAGCTCGACAACGGGGTCGCCGCCGAGCTGGCCGGCAGCCAGGACTCGGTGCTGCGAGCGCTGGAGAGCCATCTCGACTGCGACGTGTTCCTGCGCGGCAACGTGCTGACGCTCGAGGGCGACGCGGCCGCGGTCGACGCGGGGGCGGTGGTCGTGCGCGAGCTGGCCGACCTCATCGGGCAGGGCCACGAGATCGCCCCCGGCACCGTGGAGGCGGTGACGCGGGCGCTCGACGAGCACGCTTCGCCCTCGGAGATCCTCGACGACGTCGTGTGGCGCCATCGCGCGACGAAGGTGGCGCCGAAGACCGTCAACCAGAAGCGCTACGTCGACTCGATCCGGCGCAACACGATCACGTTCGGCATCGGCCCCGCCGGCACCGGCAAGACGTTCCTCGCGGTTGCGCTCGCCGCCGCGGCGCTCAGCCGCCGCGAGATCAACCGGATCATCCTCACCCGCCCGGCGGTCGAGGCCGGCGAGCGGCTCGGCTTCCTGCCCGGGGACCTGATGGCCAAGGTCGACCCCTACCTGCGGCCCCTGTTCGACGCGCTGCACGACATGCTCGACCCCGAGCGGGTCTCCCAGCACCTCGAGCGCGGCGTCATCGAGGTCGCGCCGCTCGCGTTCATGCGCGGCCGGACGCTGAACGACAGCTTCATCATCCTCGACGAGGCTCAGAACACGAGCCCCGAGCAGATGAAGATGTTCCTCACCCGCCTGGGGTTCAACTCCAAGATGGTCGTCACCGGCGACATCACCCAGATCGACCTTCCGCGCGAGCAGGGGTCGGGCCTCGTCGCGGTGTCGGAGATCCTCGATGCGGTCGAGGACATCCGCTTCGTGCGCTTCGGCGAGGAGGACGTCGTGCGCCACAAGCTCGTGCGGCGCATCGTCGCCGCCTACGACGAGCACACGACGCGCCAGGCGCCCGAGCTGCGACCGCGGAAGCGCGCGTAGGACCAGCGTGCTCGACGTCGAGGTCATCGGCATCGAGACCCCGAGCGAGGGCGCTCCGACCGCGGTCGAGCTCGAGGAGCTCGTCGCGCTCGCGCTGTCCTCGGCGGGGATCGACGAGGGTCACGTCGCCGTCGAGCTCGTCGACGAGGAGCGCAGCCAGGCGCTGAACCGCGAGTACCGCCAGGTCGACTCGCCGACCGATGTGCTGTCGTTCGGCGTCGACGAGGCCGGCGACGCCGCCGGCCCCCGCGAGCTCGGCGACATCGTCATCTGCCCCGAGCACACCGAGGACCTGCGCGAGGCGGTCGTCCACGGCGCGCTGCATCTCTCGGGCATGGATCACGAGACCGACGACGGCGAGATGCTGGCCCTGCAGGCGGAGCTCATGCGGTGGGTCAACTAGCCGCAGGCGCGACCCCCGCGCGCCGCCCTCCCGGTGCGACGGCTCAGGTCACGCGCTCGGGCTTCATCGCCCTCGCGGGCCGGCCGAACGTCGGTAAGTCGACGCTCGCCAACACGATCGTCGGCGCCAAAGTCGCGATCGTCTCCGACAAGCCGCAGACGACGCGCCGGGCGATCCGCGGCGTGGCCTCGGGCCCCGACTGGCAGCTCGTGCTCGTCGATCTGCCGGGGGTCCAGCGCCCGCGCGACGCGCTGACCGAGCGCATGCAGCAGCGGGTGCAGAGCGAGCTCGCCGACGCCGACGGCTGCCTGCTCGTCGTCAACGCCCGGCAGGGCGTCGGGCCGGGCGACCGGTTCATCGCCGGGCTGCTGCGCGGCGCCGGCGCGGCGAGCGGGGACACGGGCGGGATCCCGATCACGATCGCGGTCAACAAGGTCGATCGCACCCCGCCGGCGCGCGTCGCCGCTGCGCTCGCCGACGCCGAGGAGCTGGGCGTGGGGGACGAGATCTTCCCGGTGTCGGCGCGCACGGGCGCCGGAGTGGGCGGGCTCACCGATCACCTCGTGGCCCGGCTGCCGGCGGGCCCGGCGTACTTCGAGCCCGCCCAGCGCTCGGACCAGAAGACCTCGGTGCGGCTCGCCGAGCTCGTCCGCGAACAGGTGCTCGCGCGCACGCGTGAGGAGGTGCCGCACGCGGTCGAGGTCGAGGTGCAGGAGATCCGCCGCCGCCGCGATGACCTCGTCGCGATCGAGGCCGTGCTGCTGACCGAGACCGACTCGCAGAAGGGCATCCTCATCGGCGCCCAGGGCCGGATGATCAAGTCGATCGGCACCGCGGCGCGGCGGGCGATCGAGCGCGAGCTCGGCGCGCGCGTCCACCTCGAGCTCTCGGTCCGGGTGCGGCGCCACTGGCGCGCCGACGAGCGGGTGCTCGACCGGCTCGGGATCGAGTGACCCGGGGACCGGGAGAGGATCGCGTCAGCCAATCGTGCGACAGCCAGCGCAAAGCCTGCGGCCCGACCTCAGCCGCAACCCATCGCAGCCGATAGCTTCGGACGATCAACCGGCAGCTCCAGAGGGAGCCACATCGAGCATGAGACGGATACGGGGATCGGCGGTCGTGGCCGTCGCAGCGATGATCGTGATGGCGCTGCTCGCGGTGTTCGCGGTGCAGCTGGCCGACAACCAGGCCAACTCGCGTCAGAACCTGGAGCGCACCGCCCAGCAGCGCGCGGTGCTCGTGACCGGTCTCGTCGACGAGGTGTTCGCCGCGACCAGCCAGCCGGCCGCCACGACGCTGGCGCAGTACGGGACGCAGACCGTCGCCGATGCCGAGCTGCAGCGCAACCTCGGCGCCAGCGATTACCTCGCGCTGTACGCGAGCAGCGGCGACCTCGTCGCCCACACGCGGGGCTTCACCGCCCAGGCCCGCGCGGACCTGACGGCGCCGACGAGCGCGCTGGCAATGCTCCGGCGCGGCCAGCCGTGGGCGCTGGGCGACGTCAGCCGGATCGGCGGCGCGCGGGTGGTCGACTTCGCGACGCGCCTGCAGACCCCCGCCGGGGTCCGCTACCTGGTGACGGGGATCCCGGCGGGAACGCTCAGCGCCTTCACGGGCTCGGAGCTGGCCAAGATCCCCGGCGTCCTGCACAACCACTCGCTGCTCGTCGACGGCCGCGGCGTGGTCATCGCCTCCACCAACCCGCTGCGTCCGCCCGGCTACGTCTTCCACACCCGGGCCCAGCTGCAGGCGCTCCACGGCCACGCCGGCGTCGTCAGCTCACCGCTCGGAGCTCACTACTTCGACTCGGTCCCGATGACCGACACGAGCTGGCGGCTCATCCTCTCGGCGCCGGCGAGCGCGTTCTTCGCCTCGGTCTCGGGCCCGCGCCACTGGCTGCCGTGGCTGATCTTCGCCGCCTTCGGCCTCGTCGCGACGCTCGCCCTGCTCCTCGTCCGCCGCGCCTTCCGCGACGCCGAGCGCGTGCGCGAGGTCAACGGGCAGCTGACGATGTCCAACGCGAGTCTCGCCCACGCCAAGGCGTCGCTCGAGGAGGCCAACGACGCGCTCGGTGACTCCAACCGAGCGCTCGCGCGCTCCAATCACGAGCTCGAGCGCCAGGCGCGCGAGCTCGTGCGCTCCAACGCCGAGCTCGACCAGTTCGCCTCGATCGCCTCCCACGACCTGCAGGAGCCGCTGCGCAAGGTCCGGACGTTCACCGAGCGCATCTCCGAGACCGAGGCCGACAGCCTCTCGGAGCGGGGGCTGGACTATCTCCGGCGCGCCAACTCGTCCGCCGAGCGGATGCAGACCCTGATCGAGGACCTGCTGCGCTACTCGCGCGTCTCCAGCCATGCCCGCCCCTTCACCCCCGTCGACCTTCGGCAGCTGACCGCCGAGGTCCTCGAGGATCTCTCCGAGCAGGTCCGGCGCGACGAGGCGATCGTCCACGTGGGCGAGATGCCGACGATCAACGCCGATGGGCCGCAGATCCGCCAGCTGATTCAGAACCTCATCTCCAACGGGCTGAAGTTCCGCCGCGAGGGCGTCGCGCCCGAGGTGCGGATCGAGGCGACGGCGGAGGCCGGGTGGGTGACGCTCACCGTCACCGACAACGGGATCGGGTTCGACCCGCAGTACCGCCAGCGGATCTTCCGCGTCTTCGAGCGCCTGCACGGCCGCGGGACCTATGCGGGGACGGGCATCGGCCTGGCGCTGTGCCGCAAGATCGCCGAGCGTCACGGCGGCAGCATCGAGGCCGACGGCGTCCCCGGCGGGGGCGCGACCTTCCGGGTCACCATGCAGACCCAACGCACGGAAGCGGTTCTAGATGCGCCGGCCGCCGGGATGGCGGACAGGGCGCCCGCCATCGAACAGGAGCCGTATGTCCCAGCTTGACCATCAGCATCGTCCGTTCACGATCCTTCTCGCCGATGACGACGAGGAGGATCGTCAGCTGGCGCACGATGCGCTGCAGGACTCGCGCCTGGCCAACGAGATGCGGTTCGTCGTCGACGGCGAGGATCTCCTCGACTACCTGAACCATCGCGGCCGATGGACCGAGTGCGAATCCCCGCGTCCGGGCATCATCCTCCTCGACCTCAACATGCCCAAGATGGACGGGCGCGAGGCGCTGGCCGAGATCAAGGCCGACGACTCGCTGCGGCGCATCCCGATCGTGGTGCTGACCACGTCCAAGGACGAAGCCGACGTGCTGGGCACCTACGACCTCGGCGTCAGCTCGTTCATCACCAAGCCGGTCACCTTCGGCGGTCTCGTCGACGTGATGAAGACGTGGACGCAGTACTGGTTTGAGATCGTCGAACTCCCCAACGGTGGCAATGGACCAGCAGATTGAGCCGATCCGCGTCCTGCTGATCGAGGACGACGAGGACGACTTTCTGATCACGAGCGACATGCTCCGCGGCCAGGAGCGTGCCCGCTACGAGGTCGAGTGGCGGTCGGAGTTCTCCGAGTCCCTGCACGCGATCGCGCAGCGACGCCACGACGTCTACCTCGTCGACTATCGCCTCGGCGAGCACACGGGCCTCGAGCTCGTGCGCGCGGGCTTCGCCGGTGCGCCGTCCTCGCCGGTGATCATGCTGACCGGCGAGGCGACGTACGAGATGGACCTCGAGGCGACCGCGCTCGGGGTCACCGACTACCTGGTCAAGCAGAAGCTCGACCCGCTCGTCCTCGAGCGCTCGATCCGCTATGCGATCAGCCACCAGAAGGCGATGCGCGCCCTCGCGCTATCCGAGGAGCGCTACGCGCTGGCGGTCCGCGCGGCCAACGACGGGATCTGGGACTGGGACCTGGTCACCAACCGGATCTACTTCTCGCCGCGCTGGCACGCGGTCCTCGGCCGACCCGAGCAGTCGGCCGACGAGGACCCGTCGACGTGGTTCGGGCTCGTCCATCCCGGCGACCTCGTCCGCCTGCGGGCGGCGATCAAGGCCCATCTCGATGGCCGCACGCCGCACCTGCAGTCCGAGCACCGCATGCGCCACGCCGACGGCACCTGGCGCTGGGTGATGAGTCGCGGCCTGACGATCCGCGGCGCCGACGGGGCGCCGACCCGCATGGCCGGCTCGCTGTCGGACATCACCGATCGGCGCGCCGCGCAGATGCGACTCCAGCACGACGCGCTGCACGACACGTTGACCGGACTGCCCAACCGGATGCTGTTCATGGACCGCGTCGACCAGATCCTCCAGCGCGCGGTCCGCGAGCCCGACTGCGGCTGCGCGGTGCTGTTCCTCGATGTCGATCGCTTCAAGCTCGTCAACGACAGCCTCAGCCACGCCGTCGGCGATCAGCTGCTCATCGCGCTGGCGACCCGCGTCGCCTCGGCGCTGCGACCCGGCGACACCGTGGCCCGCCTCGGTGGCGACGAGTTCACCGTGCTGCTCGAGGACGTCACCGGCGGCGACGACGCCACCGTCGTCGCCGACCGGATCATGCGCTCGTTCGACGAGGCGTTCGAGATCGACGGCAACGAGCTGTTCATCAGCCTCAGCATCGGCATCTCGCTGAGCGCTCCCGGCCTGGACCCGGCTGACCTGATGCGCAACGCCGACATCGCGATGTACGACGCCAAGCGCCGCGGACGCTCCCGCCGGACGGTGTTTGACCAGAGCATGCACCGGCGAGTCGTCGATCGCCTCGCCCGCGAGACCGAGCTGCGCCAGGTCGTCGAGTGCTCCCTGCTCGGGATCCACTACCAGCCGATCGTCGACCTGGAGACCGGCCGGATCCGCGCGCTCGAGGCGCTCGCCCGCTGGCCCGAGGACTGGCCGCCGGTGCCCCCGACCGAGTTCATCACGATCGCCGAGGAGACCGGGGTCATCGGGGCGCTCGGCCAGCAGGTGCTGCGCGAGGCGCTCGGCACGCTGTCGGGCTGGCGCGCCCAGGGACTGGTGGGCGAGGACGTCTGCGTCAGCGTCAACCTCTCCGGCCGCCAGCTCGACGACCCGACGCTGTCCGAGCACGTCCGGGAGGCGATCGACGCGGCGTCGCTGCCACTGGTGGTGCTTAAGCTCGAGATCACCGAGAGCACGCTGATGCAGGAGATCGAGCGCACACAGCACGTCTTCTCGGAGGTGTGCTCCAGCGGCGTGGGGCTGCACCTCGACGATTTCGGCACCGGCTACTCGTCGCTGGCGGCGCTGCACCGCTTCCCCGTCGACGCGCTGAAGATCGACCGCAGCTTCGTCTCGACGCTGCGCGAGGAGCCCGAGAACGACGTGATCGTCCGCTCCACCGTCGCGCTCGCCCACAGCCTCGGGCTGCCGGTCATCGCCGAGGGGATCGAGCACTCCGCGCAGCTGCGCCGGCTGCGCGCACTCGGCTGCGAGTACGGCCAGGGCTACCTGTTCTCGCGGCCGCTGAGCGCCGTCGCCGCCGGGTCGCTGCTGCGGCGCTGGTCCCCGTCGCAGGTCAACGAGCTCGGCGCGGTCGTCTGAGCCGGCGCGGGCGGGCATCTGCGCCGCTCTACACTCCGGCGCCGTGGATGACTCCGAGCTGGCCTACGACGACCGGGGTCTCGTCCCCTGCATCACCCAGGACTGGCGGACCGGCGAGGTCCTCACCCTCGCCTACATGAACGCCGAGGCGCTCGCCCTGACCCGGAGCACCGGCGAGGTCCACTTCTTCAGCCGCTCGCGCCGGCGGCTGTGGCGTAAGGGCGAGACCTCGGGCAACGTGCAGACCGTGCGCGCGCTGCGCTACGACTGCGACGGCGACGCGGTGCTCGCGCTCGTCGAGCCGGCCGGGCCCGCGTGCCACACCGGCGCGCGCACGTGCTTTCATCGCGGCGAGCCGACTGCCGGCGCGCCCTTCCAGACGCTGCCCAGCCTCGAGCGCACGATCGCCGCGCGGGCGAGCGAGCGTCCCGCCGGCTCCTACACCACGACGCTGCTCGACGACCCCGGCCTGGCGGGCGCCAAGGTCCGGGAGGAGGCCGAGGAGGTCGTGCGCGCGGCCCGCGAGGAGTCCGACGAGCGCGTCGCCGAGGAGGCCGCCGACGTCCTGTATCACCTGGCGGTGCTGCTCGCGGGTCGGGAGCTGACGCTCGCCGACGCCGAGCGGGTGCTCGATGGCCGTCGCGGGCGCTGAGCGGCGCGACGGCCCCGCCGACGCCGGCGGCGGGCCGTTCCCGTCGCTGCCGGTCGCGCGTGAGCTCGCGCGCGACCACAACCTGATCCCGCTGCGCGAGACGTTCATCGACGACACCCAGACCCCGGTGTCGGCGTTCCTGAAGCTGCGCGACCGCGCCCAGCCGTGCTTCCTGCTCGAGTCCGCCGAGCAGGGACGGGTGGGTCGCTACTCGTTCATCGGGTACCGGCCGCGGTCGGTGCTGCGCTGGTCGCTCGGGGATCCCGGCGACCCCTACGCGTTGGCCGCGCGGGAGCTCGCGCGGTACCGAGCGCCCGCGCTGCAGGGGCTGCCGCCGTTCGCCGGCGGCGCCGTCGGGGCGTTCGCCTACGACCTCGTCCGCTCGGTCGAGCCGCTCGGCGAGCCCAACCCCGATCCGATCGGCGTCCCCGACCTCGCGCTCATGATCACCGACGCGCTTGTCGTCTTCGACCATCTGCGCCACACCGTCTCGGTCCTGGCCAACGTCTACGCCGACGCGGGCGATCTCGAGTCGGCCTACGCCCACGCGCTCGACACGATCGCCGAGGTGCGCTGGCGCCTCGAGGGGCCGGTGCCGCGCCCCGCGCACCGTCCGGTCCGCGATCGCGCCGCGCCCGCGTTTGAGAGCAACATGACCCGGGAGCGCTTCGAGGCGATGGTCTCGCGCATCGTGCGCTACATCCACGCCGGAGACGCCTTCCAGGTCGTGCCCTCGCAGCGCTGGTCGGCGCCGATCGACGTCGAGGCGTTCTCGATCTACCGCGGCCTGCGGGCGATCAATCCGAGCCCGTACATGTACTTCCTGGACTTCGGGGACTTCGAGGTCGCCGGCGCCAGCCCCGAGCCGCTGATCACCGTCACCGGCCGCCGGGTCGCGACCCGGCCCGTCGCGGGCACCCGGCCGCGCGGGGCCAACGTCGACGAGGATCGACGGATGGCGCAGGAGCTGCTCGCCGACGTCAAGGAGCGTGCCGAGCACGTCATGCTCGTCGACCTCGGTCGCAACGACCTCGGCCGCGTCTGCCGCTACGGGTCGATCGAGGTGGAGAGCTTCATGGCCGTCGAGAACTACAGCCACGTCATGCACATCGTCTCGAGCGTCGTCGGCGAGCTGGCGCCGGGCGTCGGTCCGCTCGACGCGCTGCGCGCGGTGCTGCCCGCGGGCACGCTGTCCGGCGCGCCCAAGGTGCGCGCGATGCAGATCATCGACGAGCTCGAGCCGGTCAAGCGCGGCGGCTACGGCGGCGCGATCGGCTACGTCAGCTACACCGGCGAGCTCGACACGTGCATCCACATCCGCACCGTCGTCGTCAAGGACGGCGTCGCCCACATCCAGGCGGGCGGCGGGACGGTCGCCGACGCCCGGCCCGACTACGAGTACCGCGAGTCGGTGGCCAAGGCCCGCGCGGTGCGCGACGCGATCGCCCTCGCCGTCGCCCAGCCCGAGTGGGCGTGAGCCATGATGCGAGTCCTCGTCCTCGACAACTACGACAGCTTCACCTACAACCTCGTGCAGTACGTCGGCGAGGTGGCCACGCCGCCGGTGGAGATCGAAGTCGTCCGCAACGACCGGGCGACGGTCGACGATCTCATCATCCGCGGCTATGACCGCGTCATCGTCTCGCCCGGTCCCTGCACGCCGAACGAGGCCGGCATCTCGCTCGAGGCGGTCCGCCGCTTCCCCGAGGCGCGGATCCCGACCCTGGGCGTCTGCCTCGGCCATCAGGCGCTCGTGCAGGCCTGGGGCGGCGAGGTCGTGGCCCACGCCCCGGTGCACGGCAAGACCGCGCGGATCGAGCACGACGGCCGCACGATCTTCCGCGGCCTGCGTCCCGAGCTCGAGGTCGGCCGCTATCACTCGCTGATCGCCGCGCCCGACCTGCCCGCGATCCTCGAGCGCAGCGCGTCGGCCGACGGGATCGTCATGGCGGTGCGCCATCGCGAGCTGCCCGCCGAGGGCGTCCAGTTCCACCCCGAGTCGGTGCTGACCGAGCAGGGCCACGAGCTGTTGGCAAACTTCCTGCAGGCCCGGTCAGCCGGATGACTCACGCCGCCGACATACAGGCGAGCCAGCCGGATGACGCCGGCGCTGCCC
The DNA here is from genome assembly GCA_019240115.1 of Solirubrobacterales bacterium. Taxonomy (GTDB): domain Bacteria; phylum Actinomycetota; class Thermoleophilia; order Solirubrobacterales; family Solirubrobacteraceae; genus Palsa-465. Next base: position 25,788 of record JAFAYV010000094.1, read on the forward strand.
GATCAGGCGAGGCAGGATGCCGAGAGCTGGACGATTCGCGCGGCGCGCGATCTGGCAGCGGGACGACTCGCGCGCCGGCCGCATCAGCGAGGCCGGATGCCGAGCGGCCGGCAAGTGCGAGCGGATGCCGAGCGCGCGCCAGGCGCGAAAGCAAGCCGGCGGGCGAGCGGAGGCGATCAGCGTGAGCGTTGATCCCGCGCTGCTGACGCGCTCCATCGACGCTCTGGCTTCGGGGCAGGACCTGAGCGCGGACGCGACCGCCGCGGTGCTCGCCGCGATCATGGCCGGCGAGGCGACCGAGGTCCAGATCGCCGCCTTTCTCATCGCCCTGCGCACGAAGGGCGAGACCGTGCCCGAGCTCGCGGGCCTGGCGCGGACGATGCGCGAGCTCGCCGAGCCCGTTCGGACCGATCGTCCGCATCTGCTCGACACCGCCGGGACCGGCGGCGGGCCGCGGACGTTCAACGTCTCGACGACCGCGGCGCTCATCGCCGCCGGCGCCGGATGCACGGTGGCCAAGCACGGCAACCGCTCGGCCACCGGGCTGTCGGGCTCCGCCGACGTGCTCGAGGCGCTCGGGGCGCGCATCGATCTGGCGCCCGAGGCGGTCGCCCGCTGCATCGCCGAGGTCGGCTTCGGGTTCATGTTCGCGCCCGCCCACCACCGCGCCACCCGCTTCGTCGTCCCGGTGCGCCGCGAGCTCGGCGTCCGCACGATCTTCAATTTCCTCGGTCCGCTGACCAATCCGGCGGGGGCCACCCGCCAGCTGATCGGTGTCTCGGATCCCGGCTACCTGGAGACGATGGCGGGCGCGCTCGCGCTGCTGGGCACCGAGCACGCGCTGCTCGTCTGCGGTCCCGACGGAGTCGACGAGCTCTCGCTCGCCGGACCCACGCGGGTGTTCGAGGTCACCCCGCAGGGCATCGCCGAGTATGAGATCGCCCCCGATCAGGTCGGCCTGGCGCCCGCGCCCGCGCACGCCATCCCGGGCGGCGATCCCGCGACCAACGCGGACATCACGCGCCGCATCTTCGCGGGCGATCCCTCGGTCGGGCGCCCGGCGCGCGACATGGCGACGCTCAACGCGGGCGCCGCGATCTACGCCGCCGGCGCCGCGGGCGACCTGGCGGCGGGAGTCGCGCGCGCCCAGGCGACGATCGACTCCGGCGCCGCGGAGGCGGCGCTGCACGGGTTCGTGGCGGCGACCCAGCGGCTCGCGTCGGCCGACACGGCGGTCCGATGAACGAGCTGCAGCGCATCGTCGCGCGGACCCGGTCAGAGCTCGCGTCGCGCCGGCGCGAGCGGCCGCTGGGCGAGGTTCGCGCCGCCGCCGAGCGTCGCGCCGCCGACGGTCCGCCGCGCGCGTTCGCCGCGGCGCTCGCCGGACCCGGCCTGTCGGTGATCGCCGAGCACAAGCGCCGTTCGCCCTCCGCGGGCGCGATCCGCGAGGACCTCGAGCTCTCAGACGTCGTCACCGCCTACGAGCGCGGCGGCGCGGCGGCGCTGTCGGTGCTGACCGAGCGCGAGGGGTTCGGCGGCTCGCTGCACGACCTCGCCGCCGCGCGCGCGGCGAGCACGCTGCCGATCCTGCGCAAGGACTTCATCGTCGACCCCTACCAGGTCCTCGAGGCGCTCGCCGGCGGCGCCGACGCGATCCTGCTCATCGTCGCCGCGCTTGCGCCGGCCGAGCTCGCGGCGCTGCACGCCGAGGCGGTGGCGCTCGGGCTCGGCGTGCTCGTCGAGGTCCACGACGCCGACGAGCTCGCGGTCGCCGCCGCGCTGGGGCCGGAGGTGATCGGGATCAACAACCGCGACCTGACGACGCTGCGGGTCGACACGAGGCGCACCGACGAGCTCCTGCCGGCGGTTCCGGCGGGCACGACCGTCGTCTCGGAGTCGGGATTGCGCGACGCCGGGGAGTGTGCGCGGCTCGCCGCCGCGGGCGTCGACGCGGTCCTCGTCGGCGAGGCGCTGATGCGCCGGGGCGACATCGAGTCGGCGTGTCGCGAGCTCGCGTCGGCCGCGCCCGCCTACGATGGTGCGGATGGACGCTCCGAGGATCAAGTTCTGCGGCCTCACTGACCCCGCCGACGCCGACGCCGCGGTGCAGGCCGGCGCCTGGGCGCTCGGCGTGATCCTGTGGCCGGGGTCGCGACGTCACTGCCGCACGGCGGTCGCCGCCCGGATCGCCGCCGCGCATCGCCGGCGGACGCAGATCGTCGGCGTGTTCGTCAACCCGACGCTTGACCAGGTGGCGCGCGCCGCCGAGGAGATCGGCCTGACCATGCTCCAGCTCCACGGCGACGAGGGCCCGGCGTTCTGCGCCGAGGCGGCGCGCCGCACCGGCTGTCGCGTGATCAAGTCCGCGCGGGTGCGCAGCGGCGCCGACATCCAGGCGCTGACGGCGTTCCACACCGACTTCCACCTGCTGGACGGCTACGTCGAGGGCATCCGCGGGGGCACCGGGGAGACGTTCGCCTGGGAGCTCGTGCGCGCGCACGGGCGCGCCGTGCCGGTGATCCTCTCGGGAGGGCTGCGCGCCGGCAACGTCGGCCAGGCGATCGCCGCGGTGCGCCCGTATGCCGTCGACGTCGCCTCCGGGGTGGAGAGTTCGCCGGGCCATAAGGACCACGATCGGCTGCACGCGTTCGCCGAGGCGGTCGCCGCCGGCGCGCGGGACGAGGCCATCGCAGCCGGATGACTCACGCAGCCGACATACAGGCGGGGCGGGTAGCCGGACGACTCGAGCGCGGCCCGGTCTGGCGAGGCCGGATGCCGAGAGCTGGACGATTCGCGCGGCGCGCGATCTGGCGAGGCGGGATGCCGAGCGCGCGCCCGGCGCGAACGCAGGCTCGAGCGGGTTCCGAGCGGAGGCAGTCAGCGTGAGCGAGCACCGCTTCGGCCCCTACGGCGGCCAGTACGTTCCCGAGACGCTGATGCCGGCGCTCGCCGAGCTCGAGTCGGCGTGGGAGAGCCTGCGGACCGACGAGCTCTTCGTCGCCGAGCTCGACGGCCTGCTGCGCGACTTCGTCGGGCGCCCGTCGCCGCTGTACCGGGCGGCACGGCTGTCGCAGGCCGCGGACCGTCCGATCTACCTCAAGCGCGAGGACCTCAACCACACCGGCGCCCATAAGATCAACAACGCGCTCGGCCAGGCGCTGCTGGCCCGGCGGATGGGCAAGCGGCGGATCATCGCCGAGACCGGCGCCGGCCAGCACGGCGTCGCCGCCGCGACCGCGTGCGCCCTGCTCGACCTCGAGTGCGTCGTCTACATGGGCACCGAGGACATGCGCCGCCAGAAGCCCAACGTGGAGCGGATGGGGTTGCTGGGTGCGCGGGTGGCGCCCGTCGACGCCGGCGCCCGAACGCTGAAGGAGGCGGTCTCGGCGGCGATCCGCGACTGGGTCGCCAACGTCCGCAGCACCCACTACATCATCGGCTCCTGCGTCGGGCCGGCGCCCTATCCCGCGCTCGTGCGCGACCTGCAGCGGGTCATCGGCGACGAGGCCCGCGCGCAGGTGCTGCGCCAGGCCGGCCGGCTGCCGCAGCGGGTGATCGCCTGCGTCGGCGGCGGATCGAACTCGATCGGGATCTTCCAGGCGTTCATCGCCGATGAGTCGGTCGAGCTCGTCGGCGTTGAGGCCGCGGGGGAGGGCCTGCACACCGGGCGCCACGGCGCGCCGCTGACCGCCGCCGGGCGCGCCGGCATCCTGCACGGGGCGCTGACCGCGATCATGCAGGACGAGGACGGCCAGATCCTCGAGGCGCACTCGATCTCGGCGGGGCTCGACTATCCCGGCTCAGGGCCCGAGCACGCGTGGCTGCGCGACTCCGGGCGAGCTCGCTACGCCGCGGTGACCGACGCCCAGGCGCTGCGCGCGTTCGCCCAGACGGCCCGCCTGGAAGGGATCATCCCGGCGCTCGAGAGCTCCCACGCGCTCGCCTGGGCGCTCGCCAACCCCGGCTCAGACCTCGATGTCGTGTGCCTGTCGGGGCGCGGTGACAAGGATCTGGCCGAGGCTCTGGCCGCGCTGGATGGGTGAGGCGCAGGGCATCGGACGGATCGCTGAGGCGTTCGCGCGGGCGCGGGCCGACGGGCGACGCGCCGCGCTCATGCCGTATCTGATGGGCGGCTTTCCGAGCCTCGAGGTCTCGCGCGAGATCGGCCTCGCCTACGCCGCGGCGGGCGCCGATCTCGTCGAGCTCGGGGTGCCGTTCTCCGATCCGCTCGCCGACGGACCGGTCATCCACGCCGCCGCCACCGCGGCGCTCGCCGCGGGCGCCACCGTCGCCCGCGTGCTCGCGGTCGGGGCGGCGATCGCGCGGCGCGTGCCGGTGGTGGTCATGTGCTACGCGAACCCGATCTACGCGCGTGGGCTGCAGCGCTTCCTCGACGAGCTCGTCGGCGCCGAGATCAGCGGACTGATCGTGCCCGACCTGCCGCTCGAGGAGGCAGCCGAGGCGCAGGACGCCTGCGAGGCCCGCGACCTCGCGTTCGTCCCGCTCGTCGCGCCGACGACCCCGCGCACCCGGCTGGTGCAGATCGGTGCCCGCGCCACCGGCTTCATCTACGCGGTCTCGGTGACCGGCACCACCGGCGAGCGCGACGGCGACGCCCCAACGCTGCACTCGGCGATCGAGCGCGCCGGCGACCACGCGGTCGTACCCGTCGCGGTCGGCTTCGGCATCGGCACCCCGGGGCAGGCGGCGGCGGCCGCGGCCGCGGGAGCCGACGGCGTCATCGTCGGCAGCCGCCTCGTGCGCGCCGCCGCCGAGTCCGACGATCCCGTGGCGGCGGTCTCCGAGCTCGTGGGCGGCTTCGCCGCGGCCCTCCGCGCAGCCGTCGGTTAGCATTCGCCGCCGATGGGCCTCATCCTCACCGTCACCGCCGGCCTCTGCATCTGGATCGCGGTCTGGTCGCTGAACGTCAGCGGCCTCGACGCGACGTTCATCGGCATCGGCCTGGTGCTGCTCGCGATCGGGATCCGCAACCTGCTCCCGTCCCTGCCCGGTCGGCGGGACTAGTCCCGCCGAGGGCGTCCGTGCGCGGCGTCGGGCTGCTCCGACTGGGAGGATGTCTCGGCCTGCTCGCGCTGGCGCTCGCCGGCTGCACGAGCGCGGCCGCGCCGCAGGACCAGTCGTCGGTCACCGTCCCGGGCTCGACGCTGTCGGTCTACAGCGCCCAGCCGCCGGGCCCGGCCAGCGCGGAGGCGAGCGACGTGCTCGACGCCGAGCGGCTCGCGCTGCGCCAGCAGGGCGGCCACGTCGGCACATACTCGGTGATGCTGGCGCCGGTGCACGAGGACGAGACCTCGGCCGACGCGCGCGCCGCGGTGTCTGACCCAACCGCGATCGCCTATCTGGGCGAGCTCGCTCCGGGCACCTCCGGCGTGTCGATCCAGATCACCAACCAGCTCGGCCTGCTGCAGATCAGCCCGGCCGACACCGCGGTCTACCTGACCCGGTCCGATCCGGCGGTCGCGGGCTCGCCCGGCCACTTCTATCCGTCGAGCTCGACCTATCACCGCACGTTCGCGCGCGTCGTGCCGAGCACCGCCGCCGAGGCCGAGGCGATCGTCGCCCGGCTGCGGGCGCAGCGCCTGGCGACGGTCGACGTCGTCAGCGACGGGCAGCCGTACGGCACCTCGATCGCCGCCGAGGTGCGCGTGGACGCGCGCGGCGCGGGCCTGCAGGTCACCTCGAGCCCGACCGGCGCCGGCGCCGTCTTCTACGCGGGCGCCCCCGGGGCGGCCGCCCGCGCGGCGCTCGACCGGGCGGCGGCCGCGGCGCCGCGGGCGAAGCTGTTCGCGCCCTCGGCGCTGTATGACCCGGCGTTCGTCTCGAGCCTGAGCGCGCCCGCGCGGAGCAACCTGACGATCTCGGTGCCCGGCTTCACGGCCCGGACGCTCACCGCGCAGGGCCGGCGCTTCACCAGCGCGTTCGACGCCGCCTACGGCCATGAGCCGCAGCCCGAGGCGATCTTCGGCTACGAGGCGATGGCCTCGCTGCTGGCGGTCCTGCACAGCGCCGGCTCGGAGGCCAACCGGCGCTCGGTCGTCGTCAGCCGCTACCTCGGGCTGCGCAACCGGGTCTCGGTCCTCGGCACGTATTCGATCTCCGGCGGAGACACCAGCATCGCGCCCTTCATCTTCGTCTCGCCCACGGACGCGCTGCTGTCCTCTGCCGGGGGAGGTTGAGCACGGACGCGGGGCCGCGCGGGGGGCGACGCGCGCGACGCCCGGCACCACCGCCGTTGCTGGGCCTGGCGGCCGCCCTCGCCGTCGCCCTCGCGCTGACGCTCGCGGGCTGTGGGGGTGACGCCGCCCCCCGGGGCGACCGGATCGCGGGACGGCGGCTGACGATCTACACGAGCCTGCCGTTCCTCGGCCCGTCGGCGGCGAGCGCCGAGGCGACGCTCGCCGGCGAGCGCATGGCGCTCGCGGCCCACGCGGGGCGGGTCGGCCGCTACCGGATCGCGCTGGCGCCGCTCGACGACGCGACCGTCTCGGGCGGCGGCTGGGATCCCGGCCAGACGAACGCCAACGCGCGCCTCGCCGTACGCGACCCGACGACGATCGGGTATCTCGGCGACCTGAACTCGGGCGCCTCGGCGGTGTCCATCCCGCTGCTCAGCCGGGCCGGCATCCCGCAGATCAGCCCCACCAGCACGGCCGTCGGGCTGACCTCCGGCGGCCCCGAGGCCGAGCCCGGGGAGCCGCAGAAGTACTACCCGACGATGAGACGCACCTTCGCCCGGGTCGTCCCATCGGACCGCGTGCAGGCGGCCGTGCAGGTGGCGCTGCAGCGTGCGGCGGGTTGCCGGCGCACCTACGTGCTGCAGGACCCCGAGGTCGACGGGACCTCGGAGGCCAACAGCTTCGCCGTCGCCGCCCAGGCGGCGCGGCTGCCGGTGACCGGTCCGGTGCAGTACGACCCGCGGTCGGCGAGCTTTGGCCCGGTCGCGACCGCGGCCGCCCAGAGCGGGGCCGACTGCGTGATGATCAGCGCGCTCGATCAGGACGGGGCGGCCGCGCTCACCGAGCAGGTGGCCCGCGCGATGCCCGACGCGCGGCTGTTCGCCGGCAACGAGCTCGCGCAGCGCGCCTTCTACGATCCCGCCGCCGGGGGCGTGCCGGCGTCGCTCGACGGGCGCCTGACGATGACCGTGGCGACGCTGAGCATCGGCGACTATCCGCCTGCGGGGCGGCGGTTCTTCCACGCCTACGCACGCCGCTACGGCGCCTGGCAGCCCGACGCGATCT
>JAFAYV010000077.1 GCA_019240115.1 Solirubrobacterales bacterium
ACGCCGAGCGCCCGCGCCGCGATCCGGGTCAGTTCGAGTTTCGCCTCCGCCTCGGTGGGCGTCGCCGTGCCGAGAACCTCCGCGGGCAACACCCGTTCGGTGAGGTCGTAGTAGCGCTCGAAGTTCACCCGCTTGGCCGTCGTGACCCGGCCCTCGTAGAAGAGGTATTCGAGCGCGATCTTGCCGTCGTGCCAGTTCCACATGTGGCCGGGGCGCGGCGGCGGGCGGCGGAACTCGGTGTCGGCGGCGCGAATCGGCCCGTGCTCGGCGACGAGCGCGAAGGTCTCCTCGACGAGCTCGGGACGCTCGGCGGCGAGCCGGGCCATGCTCCCCCACGCCTCGCGATCGACCGACGCCATCCGCCAGCGGAACCAGGGGTGGCACTCGACCGGGATCAGCGACGCCTCGTGCGCCCAGTACTCGACGAGCTGCCGGTTCAGCCGACCGGCGGTGTGCCCCGCGAGGCGGTCGAGGATCGCCCGGTCATATGGTCCCAGCCGCGAATAGACCGGCATGTAGTGCGCGCGCTCGAACACGTTGACCGAGTCGAGCTGCAGCGTCCCGAGCCGGCGGACGAGCTCGGCGATCTGGCGCGCCGTCGGGCCGCCGGCCCGCCGCGGGCGGCGGCGGGCGAAGCCCTGGGCGGCCAGGACGATCCGGCGCGCCGCGGCTGGGGTCAGCGCGGCACGGTCAGCCGTCACCGTTCGGGCCGTCCCGCCGGCCTGCTCAGGATCGTCCTGGGCATCCGCTCAAGCCTAGGGGCCACCTCCATAGAATGAGCCCGTGCCTCGCCTGCACGGCTCGTCTCTCGCCGACGGCGACCCGTCCCGCAATCTCGCGATCGCCCAGGTGACGCCGTTCGCGTGGGAGGTGGACAACGAGGTCAACCAGTACGTCGCCCGCGTCTCCGGACAGCTCGCCGCCCGCGGGCACCGGGTGCTCGTGATCGCGCCGTCGCAGTCCGACGACCTGGTGCGCGAGACCCGCCGGGCGCTGCGGGCGCAGCCCGAGGAGCTGCTGCGCGAGGGGGTCCGGGTGCTCGGAGTCGGGGAGGTGCTGCCGTTCTCGCCCACCCGGCGGCGGGCGGCGTCGCTCCCGGTCGACGTCGCGCGCACGATCGAGGAGGCGCTGGGCGTGCTGGCGCTCGACATCGTCAACGTCCACGAGCCGTTCGCCCCGAGCGCGTCGAGCGTGGCGCTGCGCCACTCGCGGGCGCTGAACGTCGGCAGCTTCCACGCCCCGACCGAGCGGGTGCTGTCCACCCAGCTGACGCGGCCGCTGTCGCGCCTGCTGTTCGCGCGCCTCGACGCGCGCACGGTCAGCTACGCCGCGACCCGCCGGTTGCTGCAGCGGTTCTTCCCGGGCGACTACGAGGTGATCCCGCCGGGTGCCGACGCGCCCGCGCTGCGCCCCGCCAACGCGGTTTTCGAGCTGACGATGATCGCCACCGAGGAGCGCGCCGCCGTGCGCGCCTTCCTGCGCGCGCTGCGCCTGCTGCCCGCCGACCCGCCGTGGCACGCGACCGTGTGGTCACGGCGGCCGGCCGCGCCCCCGGCGACCCTGCCGGCGGCCGTGCGCGAGCGGGTCACCTTCCTCGACGCCGACCAGCTGTCCGAGGGCGAGGCGCTCGCCCGCGCCGACGTCGCCGTGCTCGCCTCCGACGGCGACCGGCCGACGCCGGGCACTCTCGTGCGCGCGCTCGGGTCGGGCGCCGCGGTCGTCGCCTCGCGGCTGCCGGTCTACGAGGAGGTCCTCGCCGAGGGCGAGCGCGGGCTGATGTTCGAGCCCGGCGAGACCGAGACCCTGGCGGCGCACCTGGAGGGCCTGATCGCCTCGCCGGCGCGGCGCGCCCGCGGCGCCGCCTCCCGGGAGCTGCAGCGCAGTCTCAGCTGGGTCCGGGTGACCGACGAGCTCGAGCGGACCTACCGGCGGCTGATCTCGCGCCGCCAGGATCGCCCGGTCGAGGCCGCCACCCGCCAGCGGCTCGCGCAGCGGCCGCTCATCGACGTCGACCTGCACATGCACACCGACCACTCCTACGACTGCGCAACGCCGGTCGAGGTGCTGCTCGCCGAGGCCCGCGCCCGCGGCCTCGGCGCGATCGCGGTCACCGACCACAACGAGATCTCGGGCGCGCTCGACGCGCACGCGAAGGCGCAAGCGCTGACGGTCATCGTCGGCGAGGAGATCAAGACCGCCGAGCAGGGCGAGGTCATCGGGCTGTTCATCGAGGAGAAGATCCCCCGGGGCCTGACGCTCGCCGAGACGATCGCCGAGATCCACCGTCAGGGCGGCCTTGTCTACGTGCCTCACCCGTTCGATCGAATGCACGCCGTCCCCGACTATGAGCACCTGCTGGCGGTCGTCGACGACGTGGACGCGATCGAGGTCTTCAACCCCCGGATCGCGATCTCGGAGTTCAACGAGGAGGCGGTCCGCTTCGCGGCCAAGTACCGGATCCCGGCCGGCGCCGGCTCCGACGCGCACGTCCCCCAGGGCCTCGGCTCGGTGCGGATCCGGATGCGCGCGTTCGACGGACCCGACGAGTTCCTGCAGTCGCTGCGCGACGCCGACATCATCCGCAACCCGGCGAGCCTGCTCTACGTCCAGGCGCTGAAGTTCCTGCAGACAAAGGCAATGCCCGGGTCCGCGCGACGGGCCTCGCGCGAGCGCCGCGTCCGGCGCGCGACGGGGCGCAAGTCCTGATGCAGCGCCAAGGACAAGCCCGGCAGCCGTCCAATCGAAGTGGCGTGCCGGCGACCGACGACGAGATCCGCGAGAAGTACCTGGAGCGCGCGATCCGCGAGCTCAACGCGTTCGCCCAACGCCTGACCGCCTGCCCCCACTGTCCGCGCGGCCAGGTGATGCCGGTGCTCGGCTCGGGCCACCCGCAGGCCGACGTGTTCATGGTCAAGTACTCGGCCCGGCCCTCCGAGGTGCAGGAGGGCGTGGCCTTCTACGGCCGGACCGGAAACGCGCTGATGAAGTCGCTGCGGCGGCTGTCGATTGATCCGCTCGCCGTCTATGGGACGCTGTGCGTCAAGTGCCCGGTCGCCGATCCCGCCCTGGCCGACCCCGGCTGCGTCTCGCGCCTCCTCGAGGAGCTGGCGATCGTCGCCCCGAAGATGGTCGTGGTCATGGGGGAGGAGGCGCTCGGGGTCGTCAACGAGCTCGACATCCCGCTCGCGCGCGAACTGCGGACGCGCCCCGGCGAGGTGCAGCGGCTGACCCCGTCGATCGAGGCGCTGTACGTCCCCGACATCGACGACGCGCTCGACGAGGAGGCGGCCAAGCGCGAGTTCTGGTCGGCCTTCCGGGTCCTCGGCCAGTGGTGGTCGGACCTGCCCCCCTATTAGTGCCCCCGTCCGTCACTGGGGCATCTCGAGGACGATGTTGCCGAGATTGCCGCCGGCGGCGAAGCGGTCGTAGGCGGCGACGGCGTCCTCGAGCCCGAACGTCTCGGCGATCGGCACGTGGACCGCGCCGGAGACAAGGAGCGGCAGCACCGAGCGCTCGAACGCCCGGGCGGTCAGCGCCTTGGACTCGAGCGGCCGGGGGCGGAGCGTCGAGCCGTGAATCCGCGCCCGCTTGCCCATCAGCAGGCCGAGGTTGATCTCGCCGGTGGCGCCTGCCCCGGTGCCGATGACCGCGATCCGCCCGCCGATCTCGAGGCTGCGCAGGTTCTCGATCAGGTTGATGACGCCGACGAGCTCGAGGATGACGTCGAATGGGCCGTGCTCGCCGAAGCCCTCCGGAGCGATGACCTCGGCGCCGAGCGCGGCGACCCCATCGCGGAGCTCGGCCCTGCGCACGGTCGCGGTGACCCGCGCCCCCGCCGCGCGCCCGAGCTGTACCGCCGCGGTGCCGACGCCGCCGGCGGCGCCGTGCACGAGCAGGCGCTCGCCGGTCTGGAGGCCCGCCTGGGTGAACACGGCGTCGTGGGCGGTGGTGAAGACCTCCGGGGCGGCGCCCGCCTCGACGAAGCCTAGGTCGTCGGGGACCGGCATGAGGATCCGCTCGTTGACGGTGGCGAGCTCGGCCTGGCCGCCGCCGCCGACGATCGACATCACGCGGTCGCCGACGGCGAAGCGGTCGGCGCCGGGGCCGAGCGCGACGATCTCGCCGGCGAGCTCGAGGCCGGGGATGTCGGCCGGCGCGCCCGGCGGCGCCGGATAGCCGCCGGCGCGCTGCATCATGTCGGCGCCGTTGAGCCCGGCGGCCCGCACGCGGACGAGCGCTTCCCCCGACCCGGGCTCGGGGTCGGGATGGTCCTCGACGCTCAGCTGCTCGTCGCGGATGGTGACGGCGCGCACGGCCTTCAGACCTACCCGCGCCGCAGCTCGGCCACACACTCGATGTGCGGCGTCTGGGGGAACATGTCGACGGGCCGCACGCGCACGAGGCGGTAGCCGCCCTCGGCGAGCTGCGCGGCGTTCGGCGCGAGCGTCGTCGGGTTGCAGGACACGTAGACGATCGTCGACGGGCCTGCCTCGATGACGCGCCGGACGACCTTCTGCGACAGCCCGGGACGGGGCGGGTCGACGACGAGCAGGTCGGGGCGGCCGGCGCGCTCGTTCAGCTCGCGCAGCGCCAAGCGGACGTCGCCGGCGAAGAAGCGCGCGTTGTCGACCTCGTTGGCCCGCGCGTTGGCGATCGCGTCGGCGATCGCCTCCTCGATCAGCTCCAGCCCCCACACCTCGGCCACGCGCGGCGAGATGAGCATGCCGATCGTGCCGATCCCGCAGTAGAGGTCGAACACGCGCTCGAGCCCGGTCGGCGCGGCGTACTCCGTCGCGAGCGCGTACAGCCGCTCGGCCATCTCGGTGTTCGTCTGAAAGAACGCGGTCGGCGAGATGGCAAAGCTCATCGACCCGACGATCTCGGTGAACCGATCGACGCCGGCGACGAGCTCGGTCTCGCCGCCCTGGGTCGTCTCGGCGGGACTGTCCGACCGCGTCCACAGCAGCCCCTCGAGGCCGTGGCCGGCGGCGCCGAGCGACTCGCGGTCAAGCGGGGCGGCGGTGGTGACGAGCCGCACCTGCAGCGCGCCGGTGCGCCGGCCCTCGCGGACGACGAGGTTGCGCAGCACGCCCTCGCCGGAGCGGCGATCGTAGGCGGTGAGGCCCTGCTCGCGACACCAGCCGACGATCTGGTCGCGGGCGCGGTTGGACGCCTCGGAGCCCAGCAGGCAGTCGGCGATCGGCACGATCTCGTCCCAGCGGCCGGGCGCGTGGAACCCGCACTGCAACTCGCCGTCGGGGCCGGTGCCGAACGAGTACTCGAGCTTGTTGCGGTAGCGCCAGGTCTCGGCGGCGGGGACGATCGGCTCAAGGTCGAACCCCTCGAGGTGGCCCAGCCGCGTCAGCGCGTCGTGGACCTGCGCCTGCTTGACCTCGAGCTGGCGCTCGTAGGCGAGGACCTGCCACGGCGCGCCGGGGTGATCGGCGACGGGCTCGATCCGGTCGGGACCGGGTGCCAGGATCGCGGTCGCGCGCGCCTCCGCGTAGGCGCGCTTGCGCTTGGAGACGACCGCGCGCACCCGGTCGCCGGGCAGCGCGCCCGACACGAACACGACGTAGCCGTCGTGGCGCGCCACGCCGGCGCCGCCGTAGGCGAGCGAGTCGATCGTCAGCTCGAGCTCGTCGCCCCGCTGAGGCCGAGTGGCGGCGGTGCTCATCCGTCGCAGGATGACAGCGCCGCGCGGGTCAGCTCAGCTGCTTCTCGATCGCGGCGACGACGGTCTTGCGGTTGGCGTGCTTGCGCTCGTAATTGAGGACCTTGCGCAGCTCGGGCCGGGAGAGCTCCTTGACGCGCGCCTGGACCTGCCCGACCCTCAGGTCGTCGTAGCCGGTGATCGGGAACGTCGGGCCCACCCCCGCCGCCCGCCGGGCGCGATCGGCGCCCCGGACGATCCGGTCGACCGGCGCGGCGCCGCGCGCCCTCCGGGTCGCGGTCTCGAGCTGTCCCTTGCCCTTGCCGAGCAGCCCCTCGACCTCGCCGACGAGGTCGTCGGAGCCCGAGCGGCCGCGGCGGACGAGCTCGGCGACGAGCTCGTTGGCGTCCTTGCGGGTGACCCGGCCGCGCGACGCGGCCTCGTCAAGCGTCTCCTGGATCCGGTCGCGGGTCAGCATCACGAGCTCGCGCGGCTTCAGCGCCCCCTTGGCGAGCTGCTCGGCGACCGCGGCGACCGTGTCCGAGCCACCGGCGCCGGCCGCCGCGCGGCGCGCTCGGGTGCTCGCGCCCTTGACGCTGGTCTGGGTCCGCTGGGCGCCCGCCCGCGCGGTCGTCGCCGTCGCCTTGGCGCCGCCGGTGGCTGACTTCGGGGTGCTGGGAGACTTCTTGGCCGGCTTGGACGGCGCGCGCTTGGCGGGAGGCATAGGGCTCTGGTTCCTCGGGGGCAGGGTGCTTGCGGCGAGCGTAGCCAACCCCGACAACGGAAAGCGTCACCCGACCTCAGCCGGCCAGCAGCTCGAGCAGCGCCTTCTGGGCGTGGCGGCGATTCTCGGCCTGGTCCCAGATCCGCTGACGGTCGCCGTAGAGAACCTCCTCGGTGATCTCATCGCCGGGGTGGGCGGGCAGGCAGTGCAGCGCGATCGCATGGGGGGCGGCGGCGTCGAGCAGCGCGTCGTCGAGCCGGTAGGGACCGAGCGCGCGGCGGCGCTCGCCGGCGCTCGCCGGGTCGTCGCCCATGCTCACCCAGACGTCGGTGTAGACGGCGTCGGCGCCGTAGGCGGCCGCGCGCGGATCGTCGGTGAGCGCCACCCCGGCGAGCTGCTCCAGCTGGTAGCCCGCGGGAGCGGCGACGCGCAGCCGCACGCCGACGAGCGCGCCGACGAGCGCCAGCGAACGGGCGACGTTGTTGCCGTCGCCGACGTAGGCGAGCGTCAGTCCGTCGAGCTCGCCGAAGGCCTCGCGGAGGGTGAGCAGATCAGCGAGCGCCTGACAGGGATGGTGGCCGGCGGTGAGCATGTTGATGACCGGTACGTCGGCGTAGCGCGCGAGCTCGATCACCTCCTCGTCGGACACGGTGCGGATGCCGATCGCGGCGACGTGGCGGGAGAGGACGCGGGCGGTGTCGCGCAGCGACTCGCCGCGGCTGAGCTGCAGCTCGTCGGCACGCAGCACCAGCGGATGGCCGCCAAGCTCGAACACCCCGGTCTCGAACGATGTCCGGGTGCGCGTCGAGGGGGCCTGGAAGATGAGCGCGACCGAGCGGCCGGCGAGCGCGTCGCTGGACAGCGGCTCGCGCTTGAGCTCGGCGGCGCGGTGCAGCAGCGCGCGCACCTCGTCGGGCGAGAGCTCCGCCCCGGTGATCACGTGGCGCACCAAGCCGCGCAGTGTACGTTGGCGCCTGGTGAACCTGCGGGTGCTGACGTGGAACCTGATGCACGGGCGATCGGTGCCGGGGTCGGGGCGCGACCTGCGACCCGAGTTCACCGCGGCGCTCGCCGACTGGGCCTGGGACGTCGCGGTCCTGCAGGAGGTGCCGCCGTGGTGGCCGCGGGCGCTCGCTGCAGCGCTTGGGGCCGAGTACCGGATGGTGCGGACCTCGCGCAACGCGGGCCTTGTGCTGCGCCGCGCGATCGCGATCCGCTGGCCCGACGCGATCAAGTCGGGTGGCGGCGGCGCCAACGCGATCCTCGCCCGCTCGGACCGGATCATCGTCCACCGGCGGACGCGCCTGTGCTGGCGGCCCGAGCGCCGTTGGGGGCACGCGGTGCAGCTCGCGTGCGGCGTCTGGGTCGCAAACCTGCACGCCAGCACGGCGGTGGGCGCGGCTCGCCGCGACGGCCGGCGGGCGTGTGCCGCGGGACTGGCGTGGGCCGGCGAGGCGCCGCTCGTCCTCGCCGGCGACTTCAACCTGCGCGACCCCGCCTTCCCGGAGTTCGAGGTCGTCGCCTCGCATGACGTCGACCACGTGCTCGTCGCCGGCGAGGTGCAGGCGGGCCCGGCCGAGGTGCTTCACCGAGGGTCGCTGTCGGATCACGCGCCGCTCGCGATCACCGTTTCGACCGGCTGATGACGAGCCGTATCATCTGCGGGCGAAACCGCTTCTGGGAGGCCGCCGTGTCACGACTCATCCGCATGGACCACACCGGGCATACCGAGCTGGCGCAGTGGAGCGCGCAGGACGAGGCGGCGTTCGGGGAGGCCCGCGAAGCGTTGCGCGCCGAGCTTGACCGCGGCTACTTCGCGGTCTCCAGCGACGTCGACGGCTCCGCCGAGCAGGTCCGCGAGCTGCCCCTCGACGCCGAGCTCGTGATTCTGCGCCGCCCGATCGCCGGGGGCTGATCGGTGGACGCCGCGCTCGTCGGCGGGGGCGGGCTGGCGGGGCCGGGACCGGGCTCGGGGCCCGACGGCGAGCTGCCCGAGCTGGCGAGCGTCCACTGGCGGCCGCGTGCCGACGCGCGCAGGCTGCGGCGCTCGGACCGTCTGTGGACGCTGTCGACGGTCGCCCATACGGCGCCGTTCCTGGCGACGGCGATCGGCCTGCCGCTGCTCGACCCGGTGACGATCCCCGTCGCTCTCATCGCGCTCGCCTACGCGTGGTTCATCCCCGAGCTCTACGCGGCCCGGGGCGCCGGGGTCGTGCGCGAGCCGCGCGGGCGGCGCGTCGGGGCCGCGCGCAGCGCCACGGCCGGGGCGGGGAGGGAGGCAGCCGACTCGCGGGCGCTCGGGCTGCTCGGCGACCTCGTCGGCCACGCCGCGCGCGAGCTGCTGGCGCGCACCGGGATGGTGCTCGAGCGCGGCGAGCTCGGCGTCTGGCTCGTCGCCGGTGCGGGCGCGCTGCTCGTCCGGCCCGGGGGGCGGCGCGTGCAGTGCTACTGCGTCCACGCGACCGGGGACGAGCTGCCGAGAGCCGATCGCGTCGCCCATCTGCTGCTCGCGCTGCGCGCCGACGAGAGCGGCTTCGCGACGGTCGCCAACCTGACCTTTTCGGGGTCGTGCTGGCGCCTGCGGCGGCGGTTGCCGCCGCCGGTGCGCGAGGCGCTGCGCGCGGCGGTAGCGGCGGCGGCGCGGGGTCAGTAAGGCGCCGGGTCAGTAAGGCGCCGGGTCATCAAGGCGCGGGGTCAGCTCTGCCTTCACCCCCGCTGCGCGCGCCACCCGAACCCGCGCAGGACGAGCAGCGCCTTCTCCCCTAGCGTCCCGCGCGCCGGGAGCACCCCGAGCGCCACCGCGGCGGCGTAGACGTCGTAGAAGGCGCGGACGCGCAGCAGCAGCTCGTGCTGGAGCTCGCAGTAGAAGACGCAGTGCACGACGATGAAGCGATTGGTCGCCGGCAGGCCCTCGAGGGGAGTGCGGTGCGTGCCCAGGACCTTGCAGGGGGCGGCGACGAAGCGCCCGCCGGTCAGGCGGTCGCCGGTGCGCTCGAGGCGGACGTCGGGGAACCCGGCCCACAGCCGCTCGGCGTGGGCGGTGAGCGCGTCGATGCCCTCGAGCGGCGCCTCGCAGAGCGGGTCCTCGTACTGGATCCCCGAGGCGCAGACGTCGCCGAACTGCGTCTGCTCGCGGGCGCCGCGGCCCGACCACGCCCGCTGCCAGCCGTCGATCAGATCATCGACGCTCACTCGGCGGCCGCCGGGACGTCGAGCGCCGGCATTCCGGCCATCGACGTCGAGGCCTCGGCATAGCGGCGCCGCGGGATCCGGCCGGCGCCGCGGGCGAGGCGGCCGGCCTCGATACCGAGGCGCACCGCGCGTGCCATCGCCACCGGATCGTGCGCGCGCGAGATCGCCGAGGCGCAGAGCACGGCGTCGCATCCCAGCTCGAGCGCGAGCGCGGCGTCCGAGGCGGTTCCCACCCCGGCGTCGAGCACCACCGGCACGCGCGCGCGCTCGATGATGATCGACAGGTTGTAGGGGTTGCACATCCCCATGCCCGAGCCGATCGGCGACCCGAGCGGCATCACCGCCGCGCAGCCGACGTCCTCGAGCCGCCGCGCGAGCACCGGGTCGTCGGTGGTGTAGGGCAGCACGGTGAAGCCCTCGTCGACGAGCTCCTCGGCGGCGGCGACGAGCTCGACCGCGTCGGGGAGCAGGGTCCGGTCGTCGCCGATGACCTCGAGCTTGATCCAGTCGGTGCCAAACGCCTCCCGGGCGAGATGGGCGGTCGTCACCGCGTCGCGCGCGGTGAAGCAGCCCGCGGTGTTGGGCAGCACCTCGACGCCCACCTCGTCGAGGACGTCGACGATGGATCCACGCGGGTGGGTGGGATCCGGGAGGCGGCGCAAGGCCACGGTGCAGATCTCCGCCTCCGCCTCGCGGCAGGCGGCGGCGAGCAGCTCGTGGTTGTCAAAGCCGCCGCTGCCGAGGATGAGTCGCGAGCGCAGCTCCCGCCCAGCGATGA
Organism: Solirubrobacterales bacterium; assembly: GCA_019240115.1. Lineage (GTDB taxonomy): Bacteria > Actinomycetota > Thermoleophilia > Solirubrobacterales > Solirubrobacteraceae > Palsa-465. The sequence continues at coordinate 10,348 of JAFAYV010000077.1, forward strand.
TCAGCGGGTCCATGCTCAGCCGCCCTGGATCGCGGAGACGACCTCGACGAGCGCGCCGTCGCGCAGCTGCGCCTGTGACCAGCGCGCGCGGCTGACCACCTCGCCGTCGAGCGCGACGGCGACACCGCGCGCTGCCGGGGCGACATCGAGCAGCTCGAGCACGCTGACGACGGTAGCGCCGGCCTGAAGCTCGCGCTCCTCGCCGTTGACCGTCACCCTCATGCCGCCGCCCGGGCGAAGCGCCGCGGCGTGAAGACGCCCTCCGGGGGATCTCCGGTCAGGCCGTCGACGACGAGCTGGGCGGTCACCGGCGCGAGCAGGATCCCGCCCCGCCGGTGGCCGACCGCCCAGTGCAGCCCCGGGACGCTCCCGGGGCCGATCGCCGGCAGATTGTCGGGCGTGCCGGGGCGCAGGCCCGCGGTGAACTCGTCGACCACCCACTCCGAGACGCCCGGCACGAGCTCGGAGGCATCCCGCAGCAGCTCGAACATCGCCCCCGCGGTGACGGTGCGATCGAAGCCGCGCTCCTCGGAGGTGGCGCCGATGACGTAGCGCCCGTCGCCCCGGGGGACGACATAGGCTGGCCCCATGCGAATGACCCGCCTCAGCAGGCCCGGTCCAGCGGGATCGTGCAAGCGCAGGATCTGGCCCTTGACCGGGCGCAGCGGCACCGGCTCGCCGACCCCCGCGAGCTCCCCCGCCCAGGCGCCGGCGGCGATGACGACGTCGCCGGCGGCGAGCACCGCTCCGTCGGCGAGCCGCACCCCCGTCACCCGGTCGCGGGAGACCTCGACGCCGGCGACCGCCGTCCCCTCCCGTACGTCGCCGCCGGCGCCCCGGATCGCGGCGACGAGCGCGCGACACAGCCGCCGCGGATCGACGGCGTGATCGTCTGCGACGTCGAGCGCGAGCCGCAGCGTCGGCGCCAGGCCGGGCTCGCGCCGACGCGCCTCGCTGGCCCGCAGCCGCTCCACGGAGAGTCCGAACCGCCGGCGCAGCGCGATCTCGCGCTCGAGCGTCGCCGCCTCGTCGGCGTCGCGGGCAACGAGCAGCGTCCCGCACGCGGTGTAGCCGACGTCGCCGAGCTCGGCCGCGAACGCCGGCCAGGCCGACGCGCTGGCGAGCCCGAGCTCGAGCAGCGACTCCTCGCCGGCGATGGCCTCGGCAACCGGGGCGAGCATCCCAGCGGCGTGATGCGACGTCCCGCCGCCGACGCCACCGTGCTCGAGCAGGATCGTGCGCAACCCTCGCTCGGCGGCACGCCAGGCGACGGTCAGGCCGATCGCGCCGCCTCCGATGACGATCACGTCTGGTGTGCTGGTCCTGCCCTGGGTCACTGAACCTCCCTGGTGCCGGCATTACCCGGCCAGGTGTTGACGGTCGGCGGACCGCGTCCGCCCTCTCAGCCCTGAGGTGGGGCTCCCGTAGGACGAGATCCTAGCGCGGCGCTCCTGCGAGACTCGGGGGCATGGACGATCGTCGCCGACGCCTCGCGCAGGCCCGCCTGTACCTCGTCTGCGATGACCGCTCGGACGAGTTCCTGCAGGCGGCGATCCGGGGCGGCGTCGACATCGTCCAGCTGCGGATCAAGGACCCGACCGGCGACGCGCGACTGCTCGAGGTCGCCCGCCGCTTCGCGCGCACGTGCCATGCGCGCGGCGCGCTGTTCATCCTCAACGACCGCCCCGACCTCGTCGCCGATGCCGACGCCGACGGCGTCCACGTCGGCCAGGACGACGTGCCCGTGCCGATGGCCCGCACCGCGATCGGCCCCGAGCACCTGATCGGGCTCTCGACCCACACCCCCGAGCAGATCGACGGCGCCGCCGGCGCCGACTACATCGGCGTCGGCCCGGTCCACGCGACCCCGACCAAGCCCGGTCGTCCCGCGGTCGGCCCCGACCTGATCGCCTACGCCGCCGCGCACGCGACGGTGCCGTTCTTCGCGATCGGCGGGATCGACGCCGAGACCGCTCCGGCGGCGCGCGCGGCCGGGGCGGCGCAGATCGCCGTCGTGCGGGCGCTGACCGAGGCCGCCGATCCCGAGGCGGCCGCCCGGCAGCTCATCGAGGGAGCCGGCGTTGGCGCAACGTAGCCGCAAGCGCGGCCAGCACGCGCGTCCGGAGACCGACGCCGATTCGCCCCCGCCGCCGGCACCCGACCACCGGGTCGCGCGCGCCCCCGACGGCGAGCCGTCCCCGCCGCCGGCGCCCGACCCGGGGATCGGGCGGGGCCGGATCCCGCGCGAGGCCTACCAGCAGCAGTCGCCGCCCGCCCACTATCCGCAGGCGAGCCGCTCCGAGGCCCGCAACGCCGAGGTCCGCGCCGCGCTGGCGCCGCTGGCCCCCGGCGAGCGGCCACGGGTTCTCGTGGCCTCGGTGCTCGTCGCGGCGCTCGTCGGCCTGGTCAACCTGATCGCCTACGCGGCCGGGGACACGATCGGCGGCAAGCGGCCCGGCGCGGCGCCGATCGTCGTCTTCTCGGCGGTCATGGTCGGCCTGGCGATCGGGATGTGGCGGCGGTGGTACGGCGCCGTGCTCGGGTTCATGGCGCTGCTGGCGATCGTCGCCACGCTGTTCGCGCTGCTGCTGATCGAGGCGTCGAACATCAGCGGCCTGATCGTCGCGCTCGTGATCATCGTCGGTTGCGGCTATCTCTTCTTCAAGCTCGTCCGCGTGCTGAGCCGGATCCAGATGCCGCACTCGGACGATCGCCGCTAGCGGACGCGTCCGCAGATGATGCGGCGTTGACGGGGCGAGCGCGCGCGGGGCATCACGCTCGTGGCCCCGCCCTGGACGGCGTTGAGCTTCGCGCGGGTGAGGGCCTCCTCGGCTGGGCGGGTGGACGAGCTCGGCGTGGCGGGAAGCGTGGTTGATCGGCTTGATGGATGTTGCGGGGTGGACGATTGTCTGCGAGCCGAACGGGCCGAACGGGATGATTTCGGGGGCCCGCTCGATGCGGTCAGACGGGTTGGCGTCATGCACCGCCCAGCCGGACAGCTAGGCCAGGGTGTGAGTGTCGAGGTCTTCGACGATCACGTGGTCAGAAACGACCGACCCCCCGCGTTCTCCTCGGGGGTCGGTGGAACGGGTCCTGGGGGGTGGATGAAATCCACCACGGCTGGAGATGGCGGCCGGGGGTCGGTGAGAACATCCGCCGGGCCGGCCGGCGAGCTCGAGCGAGCGGACCCGCAGCCCCAGCGCCCGGGATCGCGCTTGACCTTAACCCCCCTCCCCTCGCGCCCGCCGGTATCCCTCGACCGCCCGTCAGAGCTTGCGGACGCGTCCACTTCCGGGGCCTCCCCGCGAACAGACCGTGAGATAGGCTCGTGCGCATGCCCGAATCGAGCTACGACATGATCGTCATCGGCTCCGGACCCGGCGGCTACGTGGCGGCGATCCGCGCCGCCCAGCTCGGCTTCAAGACCGCCGTGGTCGAGAAGGACCGCGTCGGCGGACGATGCCTGAACTACGCGTGCATTCCCGCCAAGGCTGTCCTGCGCGTCGCCGACGTGTTGCTGGAGATCGAGGAGGCCGACGACTACGGCATCAAGGTGTCCGCGCCGGAGGTCGACTTCGCCGGGGTGTCCAAGCGCCGCGAGAAGGTCATCAAGACGCTGACCGGCGGCGTCTCGGGCCTGCTGAAGAAGAATCGGATCGACGTCCTCGAGGGAGAGGCGAGCCTCGCCGGCCGGGGTGAGATCGCCGTCAACGGCGACACGATCTCGGCGAACACGATCCTGCTGGCCGCCGGGTCGGTGAAGCGGCCGATCCCGGGCGCGGAGTTCGGCGGGCACGTGATCGGCACCGAGGAGGCGTGGGCGCTCGACGATCTGCCCAAGACGATGGCGGTGGTCGGCGCCGGCGCGTCGGGCGCCGAGATCGCGTCGGCGTACGCGCGCCTCGGCACCGAGGTGCTGCTGTTGGAGGCGCTCGATCGCGTGCTGCCCACCGAGGACGCCGACATCTCCAAGGTCGCCGAGCGCGGGCTGGCCAAGCAGGGCATGACGATCCACACCGACACGAAGGTGCAGGAGATCGAGTCGGGATCCGACAGCGTGAAGTTCACCTACGGCGACGCCGAGGGCGAGGTGGAGTGGCTCGTCATCGCGGCCGGGCGCGGCCCCGACATCGAGGCGCTCAAGCTCGAGGAGGCGGGCGTCGAGCTCGACGACGAAGGTCTGGTCGCCGTCGACGGCGCGATGCGCACAAGCGTCGACGGCGTCTACGCGATCGGCGATCTCACCCACGGACCGGCGCTCGCGCACAAGGCCTCCGATGAGGGCGTGATCGCCGTCGAGGACGCCGCGGGCCAGCAGACGCACGCGATCGAGTACGTCGACATTCCCCGGGCGACGTTCTGCACCCCGAACGTCGCGAGCTTCGGGCTCACCGAGGAGCAGGCCCGCGAGCAGGGCTACGAGGTGACCGTGGGCAAGGTCCAGTACGGCGCGGTCGGCGCCGGCACCGTGTACGGCGATCGCACCGGGATCGTCAAGATCGTCGGCGAGACCAAGTACGGCGAGCTGCTCGGCGGCCATATCGTCGGCGCCAAGGCGACCGAGATGGTCCAGGAGCTCGTCAACGCCCGCGCCCTGGAGGGCGGCTATCCGGAGATCGCCCGGCTCGTCCACGGCCATCCGACGATGTCCGAGGCCGTGCTCGAGGCCGCCCGCGCCGCGGACGGCTGGCTCATCCACGGCTAGGGCGCGCCGACGCAGCCGGTCTTCTACTACGACCTCGCCAGCCCGGCGTGCTACCTGTGCGCCGAGCGGATCATGGGCGAGCTGCCGATCGTCCCCGAATGGGAGCCGGTGCTCGGCGATCCCCTGGACGCGCCCGATCCCGGCAAGCTCGCCGCGCGCGTCTTGCACCACGGCCTGCAGCCGCTGCGCCTCCCCGCGCGATGGCCGCCCGACTCTGAGCGGGCGATGCTGGCGGCCACCTACGCCAAGCGCCTCGGCCGCGGGGTCGCGTTCTCGCTGGCGGCGTTCCGCCAGGCGTTCGCCGGCGGACGCGACCTCGGCGACGAGGGGACGGTGCTGATCGCGGCCGCGGCGTGTGAGATGCACCCGGTCGCCCTGCTGAAGGGAATGGGCTTGGGTTCGGTCGTCCGCGCGCTGCAGGACGCCGGGGTGCGTGCCCGGGAGGCCGGCGCCGAGGCGCTGCCGGCGATCCAGGTCGGGGACGAGTGCTTCTGCGGCGACGACGCGCTCGAGCGGGCGACGTCGGCCCTGACGCTCCCGCGCTGATCGTGAAGGCGAACCGCGTCTATCACCTGACCGTGTCGCGAGGCGGGCGCGAGCCTCGGTTCCTCGCCGGGCGCGGCCGCACCGACCGGGTCGAGGTGACCTCGATCGACGACGGCGAGCTCATCCTCTACTTCAAGCTCGAGCCAAAGCGGGCGGCGCGGCTCGTCCGCCAGCTGCGCGAGGAGATGGCGTCGCTCGAGGCCGAGGAGTTCCGCTCGCTCTGGGACGGCGCCGACGAATAGCGTGCGCGCCTCGTGACCGATCCGCGGCCGGCGTCCCTGAAGGGCGAGATCCGGATCGAGGAGCCCGACCGCGTCGGGCGCTCGATCGCTCGGCGCAGCGCCGAAGTCCGGGCCACCGTGCCCGACCTCGAGCTGGAAGCCGAGGTCGACGCCGGCGCCGCGGTCGCGCTCGCTCGGCGGCTGCGCATCGAGCTCGACGCGGTGCTGATCGCCGCGTGCGCCCGGGCGCTGCGGGCAACCCCGCGAGCCAACGCGGCCTATCGGGACGGCCGCTACGAGCTGTACTCGCGGGTCAACGTCGGGGCGATCGTCCACACCGACGACGGCCAGATCACGCCGGCGATCCTCGATGCCGACACGCGCTCGCTGTCAGAGCTCGACGCCGAGCTGCGCCGGCTGCGCGAACGGGCCCGGGCGGGCGCGTTGACGCCACCCGAGCTCGCCGGCACGACGTTCACGTTGCACTCGCTCGGGGAGGCGGGGCCGCACCGTCTCGTCCCGCTGATCACGCCGCCGCAGGCGGCCGCGCTCGCCGCCGGGTCGGTGCGCCCGGCGCCGGTCGCGCGCGGGGGCGCGGTCGTGGCCGGAAACCTGATCAGCTTGACCCTGGCCTGCGATCATCGGATCCTGTTCGGCACGCGGGCAGCCGCCTTTCTGCAGCGGATCGCGAAGCGAGTGGAGGAGCCAGAGCCGTGAACGACACCCACCCCGACATCGAGGCCACCGCGGCTCTGCACCCGGACACGTACGTGCGGATCGTCAAACGCGGCCGCGAGGTCGCCGAGGAGCGTCTACGCGCCGCGTTCGCCAAGCAGTCCGACGCGCACGCGGGGGCGATGGACATCGATCCGGCCGTGATCGAGGAGATGCTCCAGGACTCGGTTGCTCGCGCCGACGGCGCGCTCTGGCAGCGCTCGCTCGCCGAAGGCGTGATGACCGAGTTCGGCATCGACCTTCCGGCCGCGCTCGAGCATCCCGCGCTCCAGGCCGCCCGGGCGCATGCCGAGGGGCGCCCGCCGGAGCCGCCGACGCCGACGCCGGAGCCGCTGGAGCCCGAGCCGCCGACGCCGGAGCCGCTAGAGCCCGAGCCGCTGGAGCCCGAGCCGCCGACGCCGCCGTCCGAGCCAGCCGCGGCCGAGCCCGAGGCCGGGCACCCCGAGATCACGGCGGAGGGGTCGTCCGAGGCCGGCGCGATCCCCGAGGCCGCCCCGGAGCCCCCGCCCGAAGCCGCCCCGAGCCCCGAGGCTGGGGCGATCACGGAGACCGACCCCGCGCCGACCGGCGATGCCGCCGCGACCGCGCCCACCACGACGCCCGAGGCCACCCCCGAGACCGCTCCCACCACGACGCCCGAGGCCACCCCCGAGACCGCGCCCACCACGACGCCCGAGCCCACCCCCGAGACCGCTCCCACCACGACGCCCGAGCCCACCCCCGAGACCGCGCCCACCGCAACGCCCGTGGCCTCCGCCGGGCGGGCCGGCACCGCCGCCGAGCCACCCGTCGGCATGCGCATCGGCGCCGTTCATCTCAGCGGGATCGAAACGCTGCGGCCCGGCGACCCCGACATCGAGCTGCGCCTCTCGGAGGCGGGGCTCGACGTTCTCAAGCGCTCCTCGCAGAGCGCGATCGGCCGCCTGGAGTGGGGCGAGATCGAGCGGATCGAGCTGCCGGCGCCCCGTCGCGGGCTGCGGGGCCGCCGGCGAGGGCGCGAGCTGCGCGTCTGCACCGCGCGGGGCCAGGCGCAGTTCGAGCTCGCCGGCGTCAGCGACGAGGAGGTGGCGCACACCGTGGCGCCGACGCTCGAGCGCCTGCACGCGGGTGGGCCGCTCGAGGGCTAGTGGCCGCCGGTCGGCCGCCCCGGTCCGCCCGCGCCCCGACCGGCCATGCGGCTCAGGCGGGCTCGGCCTCGAGCACCCGGATGTCGTGGGCGAGCGCCTCCGGGGTCAGCTGGTCGGCGGCGAAGCCGACGCGCTCCTCGCCGCGCTTGTCGATGAGCAGGACGAAGGTCGAGTGGTCGTGCTGGGGGGTCACGGGAGCGATCGCGTAGTCGTGCCAGACGCGGCGCATGGCCGACATCGGCCCGTTGACGAAGGCCAGGCGCCCGGTCATCTCGTGCTCGGCGAGGAAGCGACGGCGGTTGGCGACGGTGTCCTGGCGCGGCTGCACGCTGACGCCGATCGCGGGGACGTTGCGCCCGCTGCCGGGGAGATCGTTGAGCGCGCCCTTGATCTGCTCGACCATGAACGGACAGGCGTCCTTGCACAGCGAGTGGATGAAGGTCAGGACCACGACCTTGCCGCGGTCGTCCGCCAGCGTGATCCGATGACCGAACTGGTCGGTGAGGGTGAAGTTCGCGGCGCGCAGGTCGGGGGGCAGCGGCGGCCCGTCGAACTGCGATTGCGCGGTGGCGGTGCCGCCGCTCCCGTGGCCGGGGCCGGTCAGCAGGACGGCGACGATGGCGGCCAAGAGCCCGACCAGGAGGAGCGCCAGCGCGCGCTGGAGTCTGGCGCTGGAGAGCATCGTCCGTCGATTCTGGCAAACCCGGTTCGCCGCCGACCGACCCCGGGCAGTCTCGATCCAGTGGACGAGGCCGCCGAACTGGCGCAGCGGCTGCGAACCGCGGTCGACGACGAACGGGTGCTGCGGGCGATCGCCGCCGTCCCCCGGGACCGGTTCGTGCCCGCCGAGCACCGGTCCCGCGCCTACGAGAACGTCGCGCTGCCGACGACCGGCGGCCAGACGATTTCGCAGCCGGTGGTCGTCGCGCGGATGCTCGAGCTGCTCGCCCTCACCGGCGCCGAGCGGGTGCTCGACGTCGGCACCGGCTCGGGGTACCACGCGGCGCTGCTCGCGACGCTCGCCGCCGAGGTGATGACGATCGAGATCTCACCCACGCTCAGCGCCGGCGCCGCGCGGGCGCTCGCCGAGCTCGGCTGCGCCAACGTGACCTGCGTCGTCGCCGACGGCTGGCGGGGACTGCCCGAGGCGGCCCCCTACGACGCGATCAACGTCGCCGCCGCGACGGGGCCTGAGATCCCGGTCAGCCTCGTCGACCAGCTTGCCGACGGCGGACGGCTCGTCGCGCCGATGGGACGGCGGCGGCAGTTCCTGACGCGCTTGACCCGCCACGGCGCCGAGGTGCGCGAGACGACCTTCGAGGAGGTCAGGTTCGTGCCGCTCGTGCGCGAACCCCCGCCGCGCTGAGGTCCTCGCCCTCGTCCCCAGCCGCTCGTGCACGATCGCCTGCCGCCCCTGCCCCCAGCCGCTCGCGCATGATCGCCAGCGCGTCGGGGTGGGAGTCGATCAGCACGAAGCGACGGTGCAGCTCGCGGCACACCGCGCCGAGCGTGCCCGAGCCCGCGAACGGATCCAGGCACCAGCCGTCGGGCCGCGACGACGCCGCGACGAGGCGGCGCAGCACCCCCGCCGGCTTCTGGGTCGGATAGCCGGTCTTCTCCGCGCCGTTGGTGGGGACGATCGTGTGAAACCAGACGTCGGTCGGCCGCTTGCCGCGGGCGGCCTTCTCGGGGCCGACGAGTCCGGGGGCCATGTAGGGCTCGCGCTGCACCGCGTCGGCGTCGAAGTGATGGGCGCCGGGGGTGCGGACGTAGGCGAGGATCGTGTCGTGCTTGGCCGGCCAACGCCGCCGGGGCTTGGCGCCGTAGTCGTAGGCCCAGATGATCTCGTTGAGAAACGCGTCGCGACCGAAGATCTCATCGAGCAGCAGCTTGCAGTAGTGCGCCTCGCGGTAGTCGATGTGGAAGTAGAGCGTGCCGTGCGGGGCGAGCAGCTCGCGCGCCCGGCGCAGGCGCGGCGCGAGGAAGCCGAGGTAGTCGCCGAAGCGATCGTCGTAGCTGAGGCGGTGCAGCAGCCGCGTGTCGTAGCGACGGCCGCCGAAGCCGATCCGCGAGGCCTCGGGATCGGCGCGCGTGCGCACCGTGGCGCGCGCCTGGGTGCGGCCGGTGTTGAAGGGCGGATCGACATAGATGATGTCGAAGGCGCCCTCGGGCAGCCCGGCCATGACCGTGGTGTTCTCGCCCGCGACGACGATCTCGCGGTCGCGCCGCAGCGAGATCCGATCTTCCGCGGTCAGCCAGCGCACGGTCCCGTCACGCTAGCGACGGGTGGGGTCGTTGCATCGAACGCTAAGATCCTGTTGCGGTGGGCTTCGATCTCTACACGCGTCTGCGTGCGTCCGCGTTCGCCGGGAAGGTGACTCGATACGCGATCGGCTCGATCATCGCGCTGCTGTCCAGCATCGTGGTGTTCGCGCTGATGTACGTCGCGCTGGGCGGCAAGCACACGACGATCTGCTCGATCGGCGCGTTCCTGGCCGGCGCGATCCCGAACTGGGTGCTGAACCGCCGGTGGGCGTGGAGGCTCCGTGGCCAGGTGGCCTTCCTGCGCGAGATCGTCGCCTACATCGCGATCTCGGGCGTCGTGCTCGTCGCGTCCTCGGCCGGCACCGGAGCGATGCAGGCGTGGGTCAAGCATCACGTCCCGCCGCACCACGGGATCCGGGTCCTGCTCGTGACGGCGGCCTACGTGTTCGTCCAGGCGGTCCTGTTCGCGGCGAAGTTCATCGTCTACGAGCACTGGGTGTTCTCGGGGCGCTCGCGCGTCCGGGCCGCGGTCCGGTCGCGCCACCAGGTCTGGACCGCCGCGCGGGCGAACCGCAGTCCGTAGCCGAGGTTCCCCCCCTTCTTCGTCCGGGTCGCGTGGTCCTGGCGGTCGCGCATCGTGGTCGGCACCTCGGCGAGCCGGAAGCCGTGCAGAGCGGCCGAGATCATCAGCTCGGAGGCCTGGTACTGCGGCTGCTCGAGCACGACCGCGGCCGTGACCTCGGCGCGCATCGCGCGCAGGCCGCACGCCGGGTCGGTGATCCGATGACCGACGAGGAGCGAGATGAGCGCGCCGAAGACGATCACCCCGGCGTGGCGGGTGGCATCGGTGGTCAGCTCGGTGCCCAGCCGACGCGAGCCCGAGACGAAGTCGGCCCGCCCGGAGAGGATCGGCTCGATGACGCGGGCGATCTCGTCGGCCTCGTACTGACCATCGGCGTCGATGGTGACGATGATCTGGGCGCCGCGCGTCCGGGCGAGCCAGTAGCCGAGTCGCAGCGCCGCCCCCTGCCCGCGGTTGACGGGCACGTCGCAGACGAGCGCGCCGGCCGCGATCGCGCGCGCAGCGGTGGCATCGCGGGCGCCGTCGACGACGACGATGACCTCGGTGGCCAGCCCGGCGGCCTGGGCGGGGATGGCGGCGATGACGTCAGCGACCGTCGGCTCCTCGTTGTAGGCGGGCACGACGACCGCCAGCGGGGCGCCCCGCCCGGCCGGGTGCGCCTCGAGGAAGGCCTCGGCGGCGCCGCGCTGCACCTGCGCGAGCCGCGCGTCCTGCGCCGCGGGAGCCACCGAGAGCAGGACGATCACCGCACGGCCTGCGCTTCGGGCTGCGACCACTCCTCCCAGACGCCGACGAGGCCGTCGCGCAGCGAGGGCAGGCGCGGCGTCCACCCGGCGGCATGCGCCCTGGCCGGCTCGACGATGACCGCCGGCATCTCCCCGGGCTTTGCCGGGCCGTGGCGGACGTCGATGTCGGCGCCCGAGACCTCACGCACCGCGTCGATGACCTCGAGCACCGACAGCGAGCTGCCCGAGCCGATGACCATCGGCCCCGACCACGCGTCGCTGACCAGCGCCAGGTGCATCGCCGCCACGACGTCGAGCACGTGGACGTAGTCGCGCACCTGGGTCCCGTCGCCGTAGATCTCAAATGTCGTCCCCAGGCGGATACAGCGCATGAGCCGCGCGACGATGCTGTCCTTGGCCTGCATCCCGAGGCCGTAGACGTTGGTCAGGCGCAGGCAGGCGCAGCGCAGCCCGTAGGAGGCGGTGTAGGCGGACATCAGCATCTCCCCCGCGGCCTTCGTCGAGCCGTACGGCGTCATCGGCTCGAGCGTCGCCGCCTCGGTGATCGCCGGCTCGTGCATCGGCCCGGTGACCGCGTTGGTCGACGCGAAGGCCAGCGAGGTCGTGCCGGCGGCGCGGCCGGCCTCGAGTAGCGCCGCGGTCCCGGCGACGTTCGTGCGATAGGTCAGCTCGGGCTGCTGCAGCGAGCGCAGCACCGAGGTCACCGCGGCGAGGTGGACGATCGAGTCGCAGCCGCCCGCGAACGCCTGTTCGAGCACGTGCGGGTCGGCGATGTCGCCGAGGACGGCGTCGACCGCCGGGTCGTCCGGTGCCCGGAGATCGACGACGCGGACGACGGCGCCCTCGGCACTCAGCGCGGAGACGACATGACGTCCGATGAAGCCCGATCCGCCGGTGACGAGAACGCGACGGCCGGTGAGGTCCGAGGTCGGCATGGGCGAATGCGCGAGACTAGCCGACGCCGAGGCCGCAAAGCCATCACGGCGCGGTGCTACCTTCGGGCGGCCCGTGGCCGAGCACACCGCTTCATCCCCGGCGTCGATGGCGCGCGGCGCGAGCGCGAGCGTGCGCGACTGGTCGGGCGTGCTGTATCGCTGGCGGTGGGTCATCGGCGCGGTGGGGGTGCTCGTGGTCGCGCTCGCGGTCGTGCACTGGGCTCGCGCGCGGCCCGGCTATGACCCGTACGGGTGGCTCGTCTGGGGCCACCTGACCATCCACGGCAAGCTCGACACCAACGGCGCGCCGTCGTGGAAGCCGCTGCCGTTCCTGTTCACGGTCCCCTACGCGCTGACGGGGGTCCACGCGCTGACGCTGTGGATGGTGACCGCGGTGGCGGCCTCGCTCGCCGGGGTGATCTTCGCCTGGCGGGTGGCCTTCACGCTCGTCGACGCACCGCCCGAGCACCGCTACGCCGCCTATCTCGCCGGCCTCGTCGCCGGGCTCGCGCTGCTCGGGATCGACGGCTACCTGCATACGATCCTCAGCGCCGAGTCGGACACGATCATCACCACGCTCTGCCTGGCGGCGATCGACTGCATGCTGCAGCGTCGCCATCGCTGGGCGTTCTGGATGTGGTGGCTGGCCGCGCTCGGACGCCCCGAGGTATGGCCTGTGCTCGCGCTGTTCGTTGCCTGGGCGTGGCGCTCGCAGCCGGCGATGCGCCGGCAGATGGTCGCCGGGGTCGCCCTGGCGCCGGTGCTCTGGTTCGGGATCCCCGCGGTCACCTCCAAGAGCGCGTTCACCGCGGGCTCGCTCGCCGAGCGTTCGCCCCGCCAGTTGCACGGCGACAAGATCACGGGCACGCTCGATCGCTTCTCCGGGCTCGACGCCGTCTCGGTGCGACTCGCCGCGGCGCTCGCCGTCGTCCGCGCGCTCCTGCGCCGAGACCGGCTCGTCGTGCTCGTGGCCGGGTTCACCGGGCTATGGCTGGCGATCGAGGTCGCCTTCGCGCTCCATGGGTGGCCGGCGGTTCCGCGCTACATGTACGAGGCGGCCGGCACGACGTGCGTGCTCGCTGGCGTGTTTGCCGGCCGGGTCGTCCTCGACGCGCCGCGCGCGCTACGGTGGCTGGCGGACCGGCTCCCCGTGCGGGGCACCACCTGGCTCGCCGCCCCGGCGACCGGGGGCGTGGTGGCCGCGATCGTGATCGTCGCGTTCGCCGCCTCGGTCGGGCACACGGCGCGCCACCGCCTCGTCGACGAGCGTCACGACCTCGCGCTGCAGCGCGAGCGCACCCACCAGATCGCGCAGCTGCGCCAGGCGATCACCGCCGTTTCAGGCGCGCGCGTCCTCGCCTGCGGCACGCCGAACATCCCGATCGCCTTCCAGAGCATCCTCGCCTGGGATCTGGGCACGAACACCGGCGAGCTGTACGTCTCGGCCAGGCACGAGCGCGAGCACCCGATCCCGCTCGAGAACATCTACCCGCACTCCTACGGCTGGCAGCTGTTCCCCTCCAACTGGACGACCCCGGCCCAGCGGGCCGCCTGCCGGGGGCTGCTCTACCGCACCCCGGCATGAGCGTCGGCGCGCGCCGGCGACCCCGCCGGTCGCTGACGCAGCGACGCGCGCGCCTCGCGCTCGTCATCGCCACCGCGATCGTCGCCGCGGTGGCGCTCATCCGCACGCTGGGCGGCGGCGCCGGGGTGCCCGCTCCACCGCGCGCGAGCGCGGCGCGCGGAGCCCCGGCCGGGGATCCGTTCGGATACGTCGCTTCGCGCCGGACGGACTTCGTCGCGCGCGCCACCGCCGGCAACGCGCACCCGTTGTTCGCCAAGAGCCCCGGCGGCGCGCTGGCGACCGCGGCGCGGGTGGCGGCCTTCCGCGGGCCGATCGACCGCGCCACCGCGGGCACCGGCCTCGACCCCAACCTGCTCGAGGCGCTCGTGTTCGTCGAGAGCGCGGGCTTTCCCGACGCGATCGCCGGCTCAGACCCGGCCGGTGCCGCCGGGCTGACCCAGATCGTCGCCTCGACCGGGCAGGCGCTGCTCGGGATGCACATCGACCTGGCCCGCAGCCGGAAGCTCTCAACCGAGATCGCGGCCGTCTCCGCGGGGCGGCGGCGGGGGGATCTGCCCGCACTGCTCGCGCAGCGTCGCGCGGCCGACGCGCGCTTTGATCCGCTTACGGCGCTCGCCGCGACGGTGCGCTACCTGACCGACGCCGAGGGCCAGTTCGGGCGCCAGGACCTCGCGTTCGAGTCCTACCACATGGGCATCGGCAACCTTCACGAGGTTCTCGGCGCCTACGACGGCGGGCGCGCGGTCCCGTACGTGCAGCTGTACTTCGACTCGGCCCCCGACCATCATCCGGCCGCTTACCGGCTGCTTTCGGGGTTCGGGGACGACTCGTGGCTGTACTACTGGCGGCTCCTCGGCGCCGAGCAGATCATGCGCCTGTATCGCTCCGATCGCGCGGCGCTGCGGCGGCTGAGCACGCTGCAGGCCGCCGACGGCGCCGGCGCGACCGTCCTGCACCCGCCGGACGCCGCCGCCACGCGCGACTACGCCGATCCCTCCGCGCTCGCCACCGCCTATCAACATCGCGCAGTCGTCCCGCTGCCGACCAACGCCGCGTTCCTGCACCTCGCCTATGACCCGGCGATGGGCGCGGACGCCAGCCGAGTGGGCGCCCCCCGCACCCTGTACCGCGGGCTGACGCCGACGGCGTTGGCGCTGCTGATCGAGCTCGCCGCTCGGGTCCGCGCATTGTCGGGGACCAGCGCCCCGCTCGAGGTCGCCACCACCGTCGCCGACCGGCGCTACCTCGCCGCGCGCGGGATCGCCGATCGGCTTGCGCAGACCGGCGACACGTTCGCGATCGACCGCCGCTACGCGACGACCGCTCAGGCGGAGGCGTTCCAGGCGATGCTCGACCGCCTCCAGTCGCTCAACCTCATCGCGTGGCAGCGGACCGCGACAACGATCGAGATCACCGTCGCCTCGGACGCAAGTCGCTGGGCGAGCTGATCACGATTCCCGACGTGGTCGCGCCGCGGCCGCGTGTCGCCACTGCTCGCGGCACTCGTGACAGACACGAGGGGCGGGCGGGCGGGGATCATTCTCGCCGCCGCCGTGCCTGGCAGATCCTCTGCACGAGCGGCGAGCTCGGTCAGCTCACGACGCCGGAGCCGATCCGCGGATCGAGGCCGCGCTTGCCCTGCCAGAAGATCGGGCTGGAGAACAGGTAGCGGTCGCCCGAGACGTGGCGCGGGTTCGGTCCGATCATCGCGTGGTAGAAGATCTCCTCCTCGCCGTCGGGCGCGGTGACGGGCGCCGAGGATCCCCCGGGTCCGATGTAGCCGCCGCCCGAACGCAGCGCGGGCCCGTTGTCGAGCAGGCGGAACTGCGACACGAGCGGGTTCCGGGAGGCGCCGACGCCGATGGCGTAGGTGCCCGTCCAGGTCGACCCGCCGCTGAAGAAGAGGTAGAACCAGCCGTCGCGGAAGGTCTCCTCGGGCCCCTCGATCACGCACGTCCCGCGCGGCGTTGCGCACTCCCAGCCGTGCCGGGCGATGAGCGCCTGGTGGATCGCCGGACTGATCGTCAGGCCGTCGGGCGACAGGGCGGTGACCCAGATTGAGCTGTGCTGCTCGGCCCAGAACAGGTAGAGCTGACCGGTGGCGGTGTCGCGGCCGACGCTGGGGTCGATGACGCCGCCGTAGCGCTCCTTCTCGCGGTCGATGCCGTTGAACTGTCCGCGGTAGTGCAGCACGCGGCTCTGCCACGGGCCGTGCAACGAGGTCGCGGTCGCCACGCCGATGAGCATCGTCGAGGACGAGACCGGGCCGCCGGTGGCGTAGCTGAGACGGAGCTTGCGGGGGTCGTACTGGGCGGCGAAGTAGATCACCCACCGATGCTCGATCCGGTACAGCGCGGGCGCCCAGAAGCGGCCCCTCGGCGACGTCTGCGCCCACCATGGCTCCTGGCCGGCGGGGAACACGTAGCCGAGGCGGTGCCAGTGCACGAGGTCGTTCGAGCCGCGCAGCGGGAACGCGTTGGGCGCGACGTCGCTCGTGCAGGAGAGGTAGTAGCGGTACCCGCCGACGTGCGCGTCGAGCACCGTGGGGTCGGGACAGCTGAGCAGCGTGCGCCCGTCGCGGATCGGCCCCGCCTGCGCCGCGCTCGCCGGGAGCAGGGCCGCGAGCGCCACCACCACGACCACGAATACCACGAGCCGCCGGCTTGACAGTGGCTCGCCCCCACCGATGTGCTGCCCGTCCATCGAGCCCCGAGACTACCCCGACGCACCACTTTCGGGGCCGGTAGCGCCCAGACTAGTCTGAGCCCGGACCACCTGCGAGGCAAAGGAATCACGGACATGGAATACCGCGCGCTCGGCAGCTCGGGGCTGCAGATCTCGGCTCTCACCCTGGGGACGATGACCTTCGGCGGGAAGGGGAACTTCGCCAAGGTCGGCGACACCGACATCGACGGGGCACGCCGGCAGATCGACATGTGCCTGGACGTCGGCGTCAACCTGATCGACACCGCCGACGTCTACTCAGGCGGCGGCGCCGAGGAGATCGTCGGCCAGGCGATCGAGCACAAACGCGACGACGTGCTGCTCGCCACCAAGGTGCGCATGTCGATGGGCGACGGACCGAACATGCAGGGCCTCTCACGCCATCACGTGATCGCGGGCTGCGAGGCGAGCCTGCGACGGCTGCGCACCGATCACATCGACCTCTATCAGGTGCACGAGTGGGACGGCCTGACGCCCGTCGAGGAGACGCTGGGCGCCCTGGACTACCTGGTCCAGTCGGGCAAGGTCCGCTACGTCGGGGTCTCGAACTACGCCGCCTGGCAGCTGATGAAGACGCTCGGGGCCGCCGAGCGCGAGCATCTGCCGCGGTTCGTCTCCCAGCAGATCTACTACTCGTTGCAGGAGCGCTCGGCCGAGTACGAGCTGCTGCCGCTCGCCATCGATCAGGGGCTCGGTACGCTCGTGTGGAGCCCGCTCGCCGGTGGGCTGCTGTCGGGCAAGTACCGCCGGGACCAGGACGGGCCCGAAGGCTCGCGCCAGCTCAACGACTGGGGTGAGCCCCCGGTCTACGACGAGGACAAGCTCTACGACACGATCGACGTGCTGCTCGAGGTCGCCGAGGCCCACGACGTGTCCGCCGCCCAGGTGGCGCTCGCGTGGCTTCTGACCCGGCCCTCGATCAGCTCGGTGATCGTCGGCGCGCGCACCGACGAGCAGCTCGCCGACAACCTGCGGGCGGCCGAGCTTGAGCTCTCGCAGCCCGAGGTGCAGCGGCTCGAGGAGGTCAGCCGCCCCGTGCTGCTGTATCCGTACTGGCATCAGTTCAAGACCGCCTCCACCCGGCTGTCGACGGCCGACCTGGCGCTGCTGGCACCGCACCTGAGTTGAAACGGCGCGATGCGCCCAGGCCCGGCGCGGCGCGGCGCGCGGCGGTCTGATCAGCGCGGGCGCAGCTCGACGACGACCCGGCGCGCGGGGCCGTCGCAGCTCAGCGCGAGCACCGAGGCGTTGGGCCGCGAGACGACGCGGGCGCCCGCGACCCGGACGGTGTACCCGCGCGGGTAGGTATAGGCGGGGACCTCGATCTGGGTCGGGGCAGCGATCCGCGGCGAGGAGAGGAAGTCGTAGGTGAACGCGCGGCTGACGCGATCGAAGGACTGCAGCCCGGGCTCGCCAGCGGTCGCCCAGGCGTAGGGCACGGCGAGCGCCTGCGCGAGCGCCGCATAGGGGCGGCGGGTCGTCTGGTTCAGCACACCCTCGTAGGGGCTGCCGCGGGTCGGGTCGTGCAGCTGCATCGCCGACCAGTACGCCCACGAGAGGTCGGTGGCCTCGGCGAGCTGCACGGTGGCGGCGACGCGCGCGGCGCGGTTGGTCGCCCCGAACTCGTCCATGACCGCCGGCGGCGGCGCCCGATGGGGCAGGGTGTGCATGCGCCCGCGCTCGTCGAGGGTCTGCGGGATCTGCAGCGGCGGATACCCGTAGATGTGAAACGCGAAGGCCAGGCGCGGGAACCGCATCGGCTCGGAGATCCCGATCGAGGTCGGGATGCCGTAGTCGCTGTCGCCGTTGGGCTCGTAGAAGACGACGTGCGTGGGGTCGGCGCGCTGCACCGCGCCGATGAGGCCGTCGGGCAGCGCGCTGCCGCCGGCCGCCGCACACGATGCCGGCTCGTGCCGCGGTCCGCCGTCGTCGCACTGCAGCTCGGCGTCGCGGACGGGGCTGAGCTGGTCGTTGGGCTCGTTGTAGAGGTCGTAGCCGAGCACGTCGGCGTTGTCGCGGTAGTGGCGCGCGACGGCGGCAAGGACCCGCGCGAACTGCCCCTGCAGGTCGGCGCGGACGTCGTTGGCCCAGAAGTGGTGGATCGCGACGCGGACCGCCGAGACTCCGAACGCGCCCGGCCAGCCCGTCGGCATCGTCAACGGATCGCCGTCGGTGCACGTCGCCCACGGCGGGGCGCCCTCGGCGTTCCAGGGATGGGGGGCGAGCGGGTAGGCGAACGCCGAGCCGTAGACGTCGGAGTGCATGTCGACGATGACCCGGATGCCGGCGCGCGCGAGCAGCGCGACGATCCGGTCGGTCCGCGCCAGGTAGCGGCGGACGGTCGCCGGGTCGTAGGGGTCTGACGGCCCGAGGCGGGGGAAAGGAGCGCCGGGGGCGTGCGGGGCGCAGTAGGTCGCGTCGTCGGGTCCAACGGCGGGCGGCCCGGGCTCGAGTCCTTCCCAGACGATGCCGAGCCGGACGACGTTGAAGCCGAGCCGGGCGAGCGTGCCGGCGTCGCGGGCGGTGAAGCGCCGGCCGGGGTCGCGCGCCGTGGGCGAGAGGACGTAGGCGAGGCGGGGGCCGCGCGCCGGCCCGACGCACGGGGTGCCGGGGTAGGGCAGGTCGATCGCGCCGCCGCCGCACTTGGCCACGAGGTTGACGCCGTGCAGCTGCAGGCGGCGGCCGAACGCGTCGGTCAGATACGTCCCGCCGCGCGCCTGCACGAAGCCGGCGCCGGCCCAGCCGTCGGGGAGCGCCGCCGCCCCGGGGGGGATCGCCAGCAGCGCCACCGCCGCCGCCAGCGCCGTCACCGCGCGCCGCGTCACCCGGAGACGATCTCGCGACGGGTGGGGCGCAGGTCGGCGTCGAGCTCGAGCTGCCAGAAGTAGCGGCTGAAGGTCGTGCCGGCGGCGAACTCCCCGACGTGGGGCTCGATCCGCTCGCCGCGGGCGAGGCGCACGATCAGCTCGGGATACGTGCGTCCGGGCAGCGCCGCATACAGATGGGCGGGGCAGGCGCCGCCGAAGCGGGTGTTGACATCGGTGATGCGCAGGCCGAGCTCGGGATCGCGGAAGACCTGGACGGTGCACGGCCCCCGGCAGCCGATCGCCTCGACGACTCGGCGGCCGAGATCGGAGAGCTCGGGGTCGGCGATCACCGTGCCCTTGATCGATTCGCCGCCGCGCGACTCGAGCATCGTCCGCGGGATCGCGTTCAGGCAGCGCCCGTCGAGGTCCGAGAGGCAGTCGATCGACAGCTCGGGCCCGTTCATGGCGCGCTGGAGCATGGCCGGCTCGCGGATGTAGGCGGCGAGGAACTCGGCCTCGCGCTCGTCCTGGGCGAGGAAGATCGAGCGCGCCCCCGACCCCCAGCGCGGCTTGACCATCACCGGATAATGCTCGACGGGCTCGCCGGGCAGCACCGTCGGGGGGGAGGGCAGCCCGAGGCGCGCCAGCAGACGATGGGTCTCGTACTTGTCGAAGGTGGCGCGCGCGATCTCGCCGTCGGGCACGAACGCGGGCAGCCCGACCTCGCGGCGGGCGTGGCCGAGGATCTCGAGGTCGAGGTCGGTGAGCGGCACGACCGCTCCGATCCCGAACTCCCGGCACAGCTCCTGCAGCGCGGGGACGTAGCCGGGATCGTCGAAGCGTGGCACCGCGCGTCGGTGATGGGCCGCGTACTGGGCGGGCGCGAGTGGGTTGGGGTCGGCGGCGACCGTCGTCGCGAGGTGCGCGAACGCGGTGACGAGCGCGAAGCGCTTGCCGACGCCGGTGAGCAGGACCGCGGGCTCGGGCATCGTCATCCGGCGCCCGGGGGCTGCCAGCCGCCGGCGGGACCCTTGTAGATGCCGGCGCCGCGGATCACCTGGCGGGCCGTGCGCCGCAGGATGCGCAGGTCGAGCGCGAGCGAGCGGTGCTCGACGTACCACAGGTCGAGCTCGATTCGCTCGGGCCACGGCAGCGACGCCCGGCCGTTGATCTGGGCCCAGCCGGTGATCCCCGGCTTGACCGCGAGGCGGCCCCGCTGGCGCTCGGTGTACTGCTCGACCTGGCCCTCGAGCGTCGGGCGCGGGCCGACGATCGACATCTCGCCGCGGACGACGTTCCACAGGTTCGGGAGCTCATCGAGCGAGGTGCGTCGCAGCAGCCTGCCCATGCGCGTGATGCGGCGGTCGTCGGCCGAGATCGCCAGCCCCGCCCCCTGGAACTCGGCGTTCGAGACCATCGTGCGCAGCTTGTAGATCTGAAACGGGGCGCCGTCCCTGCCGACCCGCCGCTGACGGTAGATCGGGTCGCCGGGGGACTCGAGGCGGACCGCGAGAGCGAGGACGGCGACGAGCGGCGCCGTGATCACGACGGCGGGCAGCGCGATGGCGAGGTCGAGCGCGCGGTGGATCACCGCGTGCCCTCCGCCGGCTCCCAGCCGGCGCGGGTGCCGTGGGCGAGCCAGTCGTAGAGGCCGGCGGCGAGCGAGGCCGTCGTCAGCACGTAGTAGCGCGCGATCAGCAGCGGACGCGAGCGAACGGCGGGCGCGGCGAGCGCGCCCGCGAGCACGCCGAGCTGGACCGCGAGCGCGCTCCGGTAGACGGGCCCGTCGCCCAGGAGCGCGAGGTTGGCGGCCAGCGCGAGGACGTGCAGGAACGGCGAGGCGTAGCGCAGGACGCGGTGGGAGACGAGCATGAGGGCGTACACGGGGTCATAGCCCCGCGGCGAGAGCATCCCGCCGCGGAGCATGATCGGCCAGCCGTGGCTCATCATCCGCCGCTTGCGAGCGAACTCGCCCTCGATCGTCGGGACCATCTTCTCGGTCGCGCGCGCCCGCGGCGCGTAGACCGCCCGCCAGCCCCGCTTGACCATGTTGAACGGGAACGACAGGTCGTGGCCCATGACCGGGTCGACGACGAGGTATGACTCGCGGCGCGTCGCGTAGATCGCGCCGTTGCCGCCGGTCACCGACCGCACGCGCGACTCCAGCGCCCGCACGGTCATCTCGTAGCGCCAGTACAGGCCCTCCTGGTTGTCCCCGCGCGCGTTGACGAAGCGGACGTCGCCGCACACGTAGCCGACCTCGGGGTCGGCGAAGGGCGCGACGAGCTCGCGCAGCGCCGCGGGCTCCCAGCGGGCGTTGGCGTCCGAGAAGGCGACGATCTCGCCGCGGGCGCGATCGACCCCGGCGTCCTGGGCGCGGACCTTGCCGCCGCGGCACAGCTCGAGAACGAGGTCGGCGCCGGCGGCCCGCGCCCGGCTCGCGGTGAGATCGGGTGACCCGTCGCAGGCGACGATCACCTCGACACGGCCGGCGGGATAGTCAAGCGCGCGCAGGTTGGCGACGCGGTCGGCGATCACGGCCTCCTCGGCATACGCGGCGACGATGATCGACACCGACGGGGGCGACCCGGCGGCATCGCCGGTCAGCGCCGGGCGGCGCCCGGTCAGCTTCGCCAGGCCCGCGAGCGCCGCCGCGTAGCCGACGTGGGTGTAGACCAGCGCGCCCGCCGAAGCCCAGAAGATCGCCCGCATCGCGTCGGGCATTGTGCCGCAGCGGCGAGGCGAAGCCCGCCGGGCCGGGTAGTTGTGGGCACAACCACCCCTGCTATCGTCGCCCCTGTGGAGCTCGGACTTGCCACCTTCGCCGACCTGGCCTCCGAGGTGACCCCGCAACAGCGGATGCGCGACCTCCTCGAGGAGGCCAGGCTCGCCGAGGCGGTGGGCCTCGACGTGTTCGCGATCGGCGAGCACCATCGTCCGGACTTCCTCATCTCCTCGCCGGCGGTGGCGCTGGCCGCCGTCGCCGCGTGCACCGAGCGCATCCGGCTGTCGAGCGCGGTCACCGTGCTCAGCTCCGATGACCCCGTGCGCGTCTTTGAGCAGTTCGCCGAGCTCGATCTCATCTCGGGCGGGCGGGCGGAGATCCTCGCCGGGCGGGGCTCGTTCACCGAGTCGTTCTCGCTGTTCGGCTACGACCTCGACGACTACGACGAGCTGTTCGCCTCCAAGCTCGAGCTGCTGCTCGCGATCCGCGACGCCGAGCGCGTCACCTGGTCGGGACGCCTGCGCCCGCCGCTGATCGACGCCGGCGTCTACCCCCGCCCGGTCCAGGATCCCCTGCCGATCTGGATCGGCGTCGGCGGCACGCCCGAGTCGGCGTTTCGCGCCGGTCACCTCGGCCTGCCGCTCACGCTGGCGATCATCGGCGGCCAGCCCGAGCGCTTCGCGCCGCTCGTCGCGCTCTACCGCCGCGCCGCCCAGCGCGCCGGCCACGACCCGGCGACGCTGCCGGTGGCGATCAACACCCACGCCTTCGTCGCGCCGACGGCGCGCGAGGCCGACGCCGCCTTCGCCTCCCCCTACCTGGCGATGATGAACCGGATCGGCCGCGAACGCGGCTGGCCGCCGTCGGGCCGCGCCGAGTACGAGGCGCTGCGCTCGCCGCGCGGCGCGGTGGCCGCCGGATCGCCGGAGCAGGTAGCCGAGAAGATCCTCTTCGAGCACGAGCTGTTCGCCAACACCCGCTACGTCGGCCAGATGAGCGTCGGCGCGGTGGCCCACGCCGACGTGCTGCGCTCCATCGAGCTGTTCGGGACCGAGGTGGCGCCGGTCGTGCGCGCCGAGGTGGCGCGTCGCGCGGCGAGCTCGGCGGCGGTCAGCGCCTGATCCGCTCGTAGACGGCGAGCGTCGCGCGCGCGGCCGCCGCCCACGAGTAGGGGCCGGCGGCGGCGCGCGCCGCGGCCTGCGCCATGCGGGCGCGGCGCGCCGGGTCGGCGATCAGCTCGGCGAGCGCGGCGTGCAGCGCGACCGGGTCGCCGGGGGCGACGAGCGCGGCGGCGCCGGTGGCGGCGACCTCGGCGAAGCCGCCGATGTCCGAGACGACCGCCGGGGTGGCGCAGGCCAGCGCGGTGGCGAGCACGCCGGACTGGTCAAAGCGCTCGGTGCGCGCATAGGGCAGGACGACGAGGTCGGCGCGCGCGAACAGCGCGCCCACCTCGGCGTCGGCGACGAAGCGGTCGACGAACCGCACGCCAGCGGGCGCGGCGGCCCGCAGCGGACGCAGGTCCATCATCGGCCGGCCGACGACCCACAGCTCGGCGTCGGCGATTCCGCGCCAGGCGCGCAGGAGCGTGTCGATCCCCTTGTAGGGCCGCAGCAGCCCGAAGAACAGGACGACGGGCCGATCGCTGTCGGCGAGCTCGGGCGGCAGCGGCGCGCCGGCCGCGACGGGCAGCGCTCCGTGGTGAACGACGGCGACCTTGTCGACGGCGATCCCGAGCCGGTCGACGAGCTGCCCCCGGCCATACTCGGAGTGGACGATGAGCGCGTTCACGCGGTCGTAGAGGCCGCGCTGGGCGCGGAGCTGGCCGGGACGGGGCTCCCGCGGCAACAGGTCGTGCGCGGTCAGCACCGTCGGCCGGTCGCCGAGCAGCCGAGCGTCGAGTCCCGGGACCGCGAGCCATTGGAAGTGCACGATGTCGGCGGTCGCGGTGCGCCGGCGCAGCGCGAGCATGTCGGGACCGTGGCTGAGGAGCTTGGTCGCGCGGCGGGTCGCCGATCCAGCCGGGCCTCGCGCGCGGGCGTAGAACGCCTCGTGGCGGCGGTAGCCGGCGGGCGGAGGCACCTCGCCGTAGGCGAAGGCGCTCGTGTAGAGGTCGACCTCGGCCCCGGCCTGCGCCAGCGCGGCGCACAGCGCGTGGTCATAGGGCGGCGTGAACGCCGACGGATCGACCATTGCCACCCGCATCAGCGCAGCGCGTCCAGCCGGCGGACGAGCGCGCGCTGGCCATCGTCGGCGGGCTGGAGCGCCGCGTCGGGCTCGCGGCGCAGGCGCGCCACCGCCGGGGCGATGTCGCGCAGCGCCGGCCCGTCGCGCGCGGTCGCCAGATCACGGAGCGCGCGCCCCGGATGGCGCGCGAGCAGCCCCGCGAGCGCCCCGACGCGGGCGAGCTCACCGTCGTCCTCGCGGTAGGCGACGCGCCCCGGATCCTGTGCGGCAACGGCCTCGGGGCGCCTGGCCGCCTCGACGCGGACGCCGTCCGCAAGCGGATCGGCGCCGGTCGGGAAGCGGTCGGCGACGAGGACGGCGCGAACCGGCGCGGCGGCGCCGGACCGGCGCGGACGATTGGACAGCGTCAGCCCGGCGAGCTCCTCGAGGCCGAGCACGACGTCGAGCGCGAGGAAGGCCGCCCGCGACGCGCGCGCGGGCGGCCTAGCGGCTGATTGCGACAGCGCATCGTGATCGTCCTCAGACGGGCCGGGCGACGCAGCGGCGGATCGCGGCAGCGCATCGTGATCGTCCTCAGACGGGCCGGGCGACGCAGCGGCGGATGGCGCGCGGGGGACGGCGGACCGGACCCGCGCAACCGTTGAGCGCTCGAGCGCGCGCCACAACGCCGGTTCGGGGGAGAACCCCGCGTACCGGCGTCCGAGCCACGCCCGCCCGGCGGCGTAGCCGCGCCACTGGCGGCGCAGGTCGCCGACGGTCGATCGATAGCGGTGCGTGGCGGCCACCCCGGGCCGGGCGACGAGCGTCCAGCCGGCGCGCTGCAGGCGCCAGCTGAAGTCGGTGTCCTCGGCGGCACGCAACCCCTCGAAGAAGCCGCCGAGCGCCTCAAAGGCGGCTCGCCGGACGAGCAGGTTGGCGGCGACGGCACGCGGCAGGTAGGGGTGGGCGAGGTGGGCGCCGGGATCGAGGAAGCCCTTGGCCGCGCCGTAGCGCGCGGCGAGCGTGTCGAGGCCGGGTGCGGGCGTGAGGCCTCCCGCCACCGCGCCGACCGCGGCCTCGATCGGCTCCGCGAAGTAGCGCGCGAGCAGGTCGGGCGGGGCCTGGCAGTCGGCGTCGAGGAAGAGGATCCACTCGCCGGTGGCGCGCCGGGCGCCGGCGTTGCGCGCGTGGGCGGGCGAGCGCTCGGCGCTGGCGCGGAGGAGCTGCACGCCGTCGGGAGCATCGTCGATCGCGCCCGCGTTGTCGACGAGGATGCGCTCGTCCCCGGCGCCCGTCGTCACCTCGAGCAGCGCTCGCGTCGCCTCTGCCCCCTCCGCGGGGGAGCCTGCGAACGGCATGACGACGCTCACCGCCGGGCGGCTCACGACTCGGGCGCGGGCGACGAGAGCGCGCGACGGCGCAGGGCGACCGCGAGCTCGCGCGCCGAGCGCAGCTCGGCGGGTCCGACGAAGCCGACGGCGAGCAGCGCCGGCCCGATCGCGGCGGTGACGACGAGCCGGGCGAGCAGACCGACCGCGCCGTGGGTCGGCAGCAGCAGGTCGCCGGCCGCCGCCAGGCCGCCCATGACGACCGCGAGCTGCACGAGCCGCCGCCACTCGAAGCGGACCGCGAACTCGCGGCGGGTCAGCAGGTACATGAAGCCCAGCATGAACACGTAGGCGCCGCAGAGCGCGATCCCCGCCCCCGCGATCCCGAGCGGGGGGACGAGCACGAGCAGGAGGATGACGTTGGCGGCGAGCCCGACGATGGCGGCGGGGAAGTTGCGCGTCGTCACCCGGGCGCGGCCGGCGATCGTCAGGAACACGACCCAGAGCCCGTACAGCGCCCAGCCGAGCGCCACCCACGGCAGCGCCTTGTACGCGCCGAAGAACGCCGGCGCGGCGAGCAGGCGCAGCACCCAGCGGCCGATGAGGGCGAGCGCGGCGACGACCCAGCCTGAGACGAGCAGGTAGTAGGTGGTGACCAGGCCGTAGAGCCGGGCCGCCTGCGCGTCGTCGGTGACCGAGTAGGCGAGCGGCGGCCACGCGTATTGGAACCCCCGCACGATGAACGCGACGGCGCCGGCGAGCTTGACCGCGATCGAGTACAGGCCCGCAAGGCTCTGGCTGCGATCGTGGAAGATGTAGTAGCGGTCGACGATGCTCAGGGCGTACACCGACGCCTCGGCGGGGACCGTCGGCAGCCCGAAACGCAGGAGCACCGTCATCGACTGGGCGACCGCGGGGCGCGGCGCGAGCCGGCGGCGCATCGCGAGCCACAGCGCGAGGAGGACGATCGTCGTGGCGCCGTAGTTGCCGAGCAGCAGGCCGCGGGCGCCGTCCCCCTCGATGACGACGAGCACGACCGAGCCGGCGATGGTCAGCAGCACGTTGGACAGCGACGCGATCGCGTACAGGCGCAGGCGCTCGTCGACCCGGAGCAGGCCGTAGGCGAGCTCGAGGTTGGTGAACGACCACAGCCCGAGCACGGCGACGCGGAACGTGGTCGGGTCGTCGTGGCTGAGCACGACCCGGCTCAGCGGCCCGGCCGCCGCCGCGAGGCCGATCGCCGCGATCGTCGTCGCGACGAGCAGGAAGCCGACCGCGCGCCGGGCGAGCGCATCGCGCCGCTCCGGGTCCTCGTCGGTGAAGTAGTAGCGCAGGAACGCCTCGATCATCCCGAAGCGCACGACGATGCTGATGAGGATGACCCCGTTGGCGAGCAGCTCGACGACCCCGTAGCCCGCGGGATCGATGTAGCGCGTGTAGACCGGCAGCAGGATGACCGCGATCAGCTTCGAGACGACGTCGGCGAGCTGATAGGCGGCGAGCGAGGAGACGAGACGCTTGAGGTAGGCGCTCACGCAGGACAACGGTAGGGACTGCCCCGGGCTGGAGAGCTCTACGCTGCGCAGGATGGCGCGCGCACCGAGGCTCGCCGTCCGCGCCACCGCGACGGTGAGCGGCGGGGACCCCCGGGGTGACGTGCGCGGGCGCGCGCTCGAGCTGGGGGTGCGCGGGTGGGTGCGCGACGGGAAAGCGGGCCAGGTGCTCGTCCACGCCGAGGGCGACCCGGATGCGGTACGGGAGCTGCTCGACTCGCTCGCGCAGGACGCGCAGGTGCAGATCGCGCGCGTCGAGGGCCACGAGCAGTTCGCGATCCGCGGGGTCAGCGCCGGCGCCTTCGTCGTCCAGGAGCACCGGGCGACCGCGCACCACTTCGACTTCCGCCTCGAGGTCGAGGGCGTCATGCGCTCGTGGGCCGTGCCCAGGGGACCCTCGCTCGACCCGGCGGTCAAGCGCTTCGCCGTCCAGGTCGAGGACCACAACATCTCCCACAACGCCTACGAGGGGCCCCGGGTCATCATCTGGGATCGCGGCACCTACGAGCAGGGCGGCCGCGTGCCGTGGCCGGAGGCGCTGGACCGCGGGCATGCCGTGTTCGTCCTGCACGGCGAGAAGCTGCGCGGCGGGTTCGCGCTGCAGCGCACCCGCGGCGGCGACAAGCCCCAGTGGCTCTTGATCAAGCGCCGCGACGAGGACGCTCGCACCGGCTCAGACATCGTGGCGCAGGCGCCGCGGTCGGTGCTGAGCGGGCGGATGCTCGCCGAGAGCTCGCAGCGCGGCGCTTGACCAGAGGGTGGACTGGTCAGCTGCGTGCGTTCTTGATCTTGTCCAGGATCCCGCCGCCCGCGTCGTTCGTGCGCCATCGCGCCTGGTGGCCGTCGCCGGTCCGGGAGGTGGTGCGCTATCAGACCGGCGTGCTGCCGGTTCCCGGAGAGCCCCGCATCGTGTTTACGCCGGGACATACCCACGGGCATTGCGCGCTGCATCTCCCCGAGCGCGACGTCGTGATCGCGGGCGACGCCGTCGTCACGCTGGATCCCTAGACCGGCCGTACCGGGCCGGGATCGTCGCCGCCGCGGCGACGGTCGACACCCATCGCAGCAACCTCGAGTCGCTGCAGGCCATCGCCGACACCGCCGCGCGGACGGTTCTCGTCGGTCATAGCGATCCGTGGACACAGGGCGCCCGCGGCATCGTGCAGGCCGCCCGGAAGGCGGGACCGGCCTGAACCCGCCTCGTCGCGCTCCACACCCGGCGCGTCACGCGGATCAGCTACAGCGTGCGCACCATGACGAGCTCCTGCAGCGTCCGGCCGTGCGCCGTCCAGGTCGTCCGCTCGCGCACGGCGAACCCCGCGGCCGCGTAGGCGCGTCGGGCGGGCTCGTTCCCGATCACCACGTGCAGCTCGAGCTCGCGGGCGCCGCGCTCGGCGGCCCAGGCACCGCACGCCTCGCACAACCGGCCCGCGCCGCCGCGCCCGCGGGCCTGGGGCGCGACCCACATGCCCAGCAGCCGGACGATCCCAGGGTGGTGGGGATCGACCAGTGCCGACGAGAGTCCGAGCCAGCGGCCGGTCTCGTCGACCAGCACGAACGTCCGGCCCTCGAGCCCCGCCTCGGACCGCTGCGCCTGAGCGTGCCACCAGGACGCTGAGCGGCCGGCCTCGCGCGCGTAGGTGGAGGCGAACACCTCGGGGTCGACCGCCAGCGCGGCGAGGCGGAGCTCGCGCAGGACGGCGTGCTCGCCGGCGCGGACGGGGCGCACCGACAGCCGGCCGCCCGGCGGCTCACGCACGGGCGGCGCCTCACCCACGGGCGGCGGCTCACGCACGGGCGGCGCCTCACCCACGGGCGGCGCCTCACCCACGGGCGGCGCCTCACCCACGGGCGGCGGCTCACCCACGGGCGGCGGCTCGCCCACCGGCGGCGGCTCACCCACCGGCGGCGGCTCACCCACGGTCGGCGGCTCACCCACGGACGGCGGCTCGCGGCCGGGCACGGAGTCGCCGCTCACCGCGACAGCAGGCTCCAGACGCTGCCGAGCAGCTCGGCGGCGTCGACGTTGCGTGCGAGCGTGCCCGCGAAGCCGGGCAGGCCGATGTCGACGACGCTGCCGCGCCCGAGGCGGTAGCCGACGATCGCGGGCCGCCCCGGGGTCGTGCCCGCGGCCGAGACGATCGCCGCCGGCGGGTCGACGCCGAGCACCGGCTGATCGGTGCCGTAGCCGCGCAGCGCTCCGGAGGTCTGGGTGAAGATCCGCAGCCGGTCGCGGTCGACGAAGATGAGCGCCCCGTGGGTCGAGGCGATCGGCCCCGGCCGGGCGAGCAGCGCATCGGAGGCGGCCGGCGGGGACGGATCCCGGGCCTCGCCGTCGGACACCGTCACCGTGCGCCGCAGCGAGTCGATGCCGAGCTCCAGGACGTGGCCGCCGCCCTGCACGAACTCGCGCAGCGACGCGCCGAGCGCCCCCGGCAGCCAGGGCTCGTCGCCGGCGAGCACCACGCCGGTGCGCCCGCGCAGCGTCGCGGCGGTGGCCTCGGTCAGGGCGATGTCGGTCGTCAGGTCGAAGCGCAGTCCGGACCGCTGCAGATGCGCGACCAGCGCGGCCTCGTCGGCGAACCCGGACGGCAGGCCGTCGACGAGCGGCCGGCTCAGTCGGATCGGCTCACCGGCGGTCAAGGTGTTCGGGATCCCGTCGCCGTTGTCGTCGACCGGGTTGCGGCCCTGCCAGGTCAGCGCCGGCAGGACGACGAGCACCCGCGGTCGGCCGGCGCGCGCGGAGGCGACGAGGGGGATGGTCGTACGGTGCGGGCCCCAGCCCAGCGACAGCTCGTACAGGCCCGGTCCCGATCCCGGCAGCGCCACCCGCAGCGCCACGGCGGCGGTCGAGCCCGAGCGCAGCGTCCGCCGCCCGCCGGCCGCGCGCAGGGTCCAGGTGTAGCGCTGGCGGCGAGCGTCGACGTCGACGGTCGCCGTGTGCCCCGCGGGCACCGCGGTCAGCGGCGGCTGCGCCGCCAGGTAGCGGACGGTGACGCCGGCGTGCGCGGTCGATCCCGGCGTCGGCGGCAGCGAGGCGGGAAAGCGCGCGACGTTGCAGGCGGGGTCGGTCAGCTGCAGACCGACGAGGTAGGTGCCCTGGGGGGCAGGCCGGCCGCCGCTGAGCGTCCCGTTCCACAGGGTGCGGTGCCGATTGGTCGCGTCGTAGCGCTTGACGACGACCGCGCCGCCGGGCAGGTCGGTGCGGTAGATGACGACCTGAGGGCGCCGGCCCCCGCCGCCGGTGAAGCGCGCGACGACGGCGGCGCCGGACGCCTGCGGGATGAGCGCGGGCCGCACCGAGGTGACCGCGAGCGCCGGGGCGCGGGTCTCGATCGTGACCGTCTCGGGCCCGGCGGAGTTCGAGATCGTGAACGTGCGGCCCTGGTGGATGAGCGACACGCGCACGTAGTAGGTGCCGTCGGAGGCGACGCTGCCGTCGTCACGACGCCCGTCCCAGGTGAACTCGACGCGGTGGTCGATCGCCATGTGGCGCCCCGAGGCGAGGGTGTCGACGATCGCGCCGTCCTGGTCGACGATGTAGACGTCGACGTCGTCGGCGCGGTGCTGCAGGTAGAACGAGATCCGCATCCGGCGAAAGCTCGTCGGGACGCGCTCGCCGAGCGGGTTGCGCACCTTGCAGACGCGGCCGCTGACGGGGTTGAACGCCGCCGGGACGGGCGCGGGCGAGCCCTGCAGCAGCGGCGTGGTCACCTTCAGGTGCTGGGTGACGAAGAAGGCCGCCACCGTGGCGATCACCAGCGCGACGAACGCCGCGACCGGCAACCGCCTCACAGCGATACCACCGCCACGTTGGGAACCTGGAAGTCGTGGAAGGCGTTCAGACCGCGGGAGTCCGAAGCGCACAGCATCACGCGGATGCTCCCGCCGTGGCAGACGACGAGCGCAGGCAGCGGGCCGACGCGGTGGATGTCCGAGAGGGCGGCGCTCACCCGCTGCTGCTGCTCGAGCAGCGACTCACCGCCGGGGAAGCGGAAGTCGGGCCCGGCGCGCCGCCAGGCGGCGTAGCGCTCGGGCTCATCGCGCTGGACCTCGGCGAACAGGTGCCCCTCCCAGCGCCCGCGGAAGCCCTCGCGCAGGCGGGGATCGAGCGTCGCCGCGAGGTCGACGCGGTCGCCGACGATCTCCGCGGTCACGCGCGCCCGACTGAGGTCCGAGGACCACAGGGAGCCGATCGGCGTTCGCCGCGCGGCGATCGCGTCGGCGAGGTCGGCGGCCTGACGGCGCCCGGTGGCGTTCAGCGGGGTGTCGGTGAACCCCTGGAAGCGCGGCGGCTCGAGGTTGTCGTCGGTCTCGCCGTGTCGAGCGAGCAGCACTCCGTCGAGATCCATGCTCGCGGCGCTAGCGATCGTCGTGATCGGTCACCGCGGTGTCCGCGCGCAGGCCGACGCGGATCGTCTCCAGCGAGAGCGCCTCCTCGGGGGCGATGTTGCCGAGGTTGACGTCGGACCCGAGACGGCGGACGAACCACACCTGCTGATCCTTGCGCGGCGCCTCGAACAGGACCTTGTCGGCCTCGACGGCGTGGAGGATCTCGTCGATCAGGCCCATCCGCACCTCGCCGTCGTGACGGAAGATGCCCGTCCGGCCCGATTCGCGCGCCTCGGCGATCACCTTCCACGCGCCGGCCTCGAGCTCGGAGCTGATCTGCTCGACCCATCGGAAGGGCGCCATGATCCGGGTGTCGTCCTTGGAGCCGACCTCCGAGAGCACCGTGAACTCCTCAGACAGCGCCGCGATCAGCTCGAGCTTGCGGTCGTGGTCGAGGTTGATCGTCCCGTCGGAGAGCTCGATGTAGCCGAGCTCGAGCTCGTGCAGTCTGGCCACGAATGCGTCGAGGCGATCCTGCGCGATCGCGAGCTCGGTCAGCGTCCCGCCGAACATCGCCGGGATGCCCCGCTCGCGGTACAGCGCCAGCTTGGCCTCGAGGTTCCCGGTGACGACGCCGGTGCCCCAGCCGAGCTTGACGAGGTCGACGTAGTCGCCCGCGACCTCGAGCATGCCGTCGACCCCCGCGAGCGAGAGCCCGCTGTCCAGGACATGGGTGATGCCGCTCTCGCGAGGCTTGGTCGTGCGGGCAGGAAGCTTGAGCAGGTCCTTCATCGCGGTCCCTTCTCCCGGAGGGCTGATCGATTACGACGGCTACGCCTGGCCCGCGAGGTCGGCCCCCACGGTCACCACGACCTGGGCCGAGCACGCGGTGGTGGCGCCGTTGCAGGCGACCGCGCGGTTCGACGCGTCGACCGCCTGCACCGCCGACATGCGGAGCTTCAGCGACCTGGCCACCGCCTCGGCCTCGCGGCGGTAGCTGGGGAGGTACCCGACGACCGTCGAGGTCTGCGTCTGGTCGGGGGCGGTCAGCACGGCGCCCTGCCTATAGCCGACGTGGGAAAGCTTGGCCATGATGTCGTGCGCGAGGTTCGTCGTCGAGGTGCCGTTGAGCACCGCCACCGTCACCGTCGACGGCTTGATGAGCACCGTCCGCGAGAGGTGCGAGCCGGCCGTCGTCTGGGCGGGGCGCGCGGCCGTGTCGGGCGCGCGCTTGGAGCCGCCGCTCGTGGCGACGAGCAAACCGATGACGACGACCACGACGAGGAGGGCGGCCGCGAGCCCAAGCGCGACCCGGCTCACCCGCGACCCGCGCGGCGGCTGGGCGCTGCCCCGTGGCCGCTGACCGGAGCCGCGCGGCGAGGCGTGCGCGGGCGAGGTCGGGCGCAGCTGCAGTCGCTGCTGGCGTCCGGCCGGCGCGCCGAATCCCGGTGCCGGGGTCACGCGCGATCCGTTGGCGCCGCCGGCCCGCGTGGACGGCGGTGGGGTCGGATGGTCGGTGACGGCGGTCGAGCCGGCGACGCCGCGGCCGGTCGCGCCCTGACCGGGCCGACCCACGGCGGTCGGGCCGACAGCGGGGTGGCCCGCCGGCGGCGCCGGGCGGCGGCCCGCCTGCGGCCTACGGATCGAGGTCAGGCCGTTGTCCTGCAGAGTCGGGATCAGCCGGGTGGCGGCGCTGAGCGCGGGCGCGCCGAGCCCGGCGGGGGCCATCGGGGCCAGCGCTTCGGCCGTCGCCGGCACGCGGCTCGCCGACACCTCGACGGGGTCGGGTGGCGCCATCCGGGAGACGACCGGCGCCGCGGCGCCGGCGGTCGCGGCGGCGGCTCCTTCCGCCATAGCGCCCTTGCGTGACCGAAGATCCACGGATTGCCCACACAGCCGCGGCCAATGGCCACGCCGTCGGCTCCGGTTTCTCTCAAAAAGCGAATTG
>JAFAYV010000079.1 GCA_019240115.1 Solirubrobacterales bacterium
CGGCGATTGATTGGAGGATCTGGTCTGCGGTCTTGGTCCAGACGTAGGGCCGGGGGTGATCGTTCCAGGTCTGGATCCAGGCGCGGATGTCGGTGTTGAGCTGACGGACTGAGCGGTGGGAGCCGCGCGTGAGCAGCTTGCTGGTCAGCTCAGAGAACCAGCGCTCGACGAGGTTCAGCCACGACGAGCTCGTCGGGGTGAAGTGCAAGACGAACCGGGGGTGGGCCACCAGCCACGCCTTGATCGCCGGCGTCTTATGGGTGGAGCTGTTGTCCAGGACCAGGTGCACGTCGAGCTCGGCCGGGACCTCACGATCGAGCGTCTGCAGGAACTTCTTGAACTCGATCGCGCGGTGGCGAGCGTGCAGCGAGCCGATCACCTGGCCGGTGCTCAGATCGAGCGCGGCATAGAGGCTGGAGGTGCCCGACCGGCGGTAGTCGTGGGTGGCACGCGCCGGGGTGCCAGGGAGCATCGGCAGGATCGGCGCCGTGCGGTCCAGCGCCTGGATCTGGGACTTCTCGTCCACGCACAGCACCACCGCGCGCTCGGGCGGGTTGAGATACAGCCCCACGACATCCCGGACCTTGGCCACGAACTGCGGGTCTGTGGAGAGCTTCCAGGTGTCCTGGCGGTGGGGTTGCAGCCCGAACGCCTTCCAGATCCGCTGCACCGCGGACTGGGTCAGCCCGACCTCCCGGGCCATCGACCGCGTCGACCAGTGCGTCGCGTGCTTGGGGGTCGTCTCCAGCGTCTTGACGATCACCTCCTCGACCTTGGCATCGGTGATCGTGCGCGGCTGACCCGGCCGCGGCTCATCGCTCAACCCGTCCAGCCGATGCTCGGCAAACCGGTTGCGCCACTTGGTCACCATCGGCCGGTGCACCCCAAGCCGCTCCGCGATCTCCACGTTCTTGAGTCCCTCAGCCGCCAGCAGCACGATCCGCGAGCGCTGCGCTAACGCCTGAGCGCTCGTGCGCCGACGCGCCCAGGACTCCAACTGCGAGCGCTCGTCCTCGCTCAACTCAATGACCGCAGCAGTATTGATAGGCATACATACTGCCTACCCCTCTGCAATTGAATTAATGCGTCAGCACACTAGCTCATCCATCCCGCCTGAGGAAGGCTGACCCGAGCAGAATGGTTGTCGTGGCGACCGGGATTGGAGATCATCCTGATCGTGTGGTGGCGATGCTGGATTGCGTTGACCGGCGGTGGGTCGATAGCCGCGGTCGCGGTGGTGGTCCTGCTTGCCGTTTGTTCTCCAGCCGTGGCGCGTACCACAGACGCGTCGGTTGTGCGTGGCCTCCAGCGTCTCGTCGCTGCGCCGGGCGGTCCGATCGGCGCGATCGCGACCCTCTATCGCAACGGCCGCACGGTGGTTCTGCGAGTCGGAAGGGCCGACGTGACACGTCCCGGGGCGCCCCGTCTGGGCGATCACATGCGCATCGCCAGCATCGCCAAGGCGTTCAGTGGCGCGGTCGCGCTGCATCTGGTGGCCCAGGGCCGCTTGGGCCTGGATGACACGATCGGGCAACAGCTCCCCAGGATGATGCCGGCGGCGTGGTCGGCGGTCACGGTGCGCCAGATGCTCAACCACACCAGCGGGCTGCCCGACTACACCCAGTCAGATGGCTTCCGCGAGAGTGCGACCAGGGACCCGAGGGGCTACGTCTCGCCGACGCGGATCATCGACTGGGTACGTGGGTCCGGGCTGAACTTCACGCCGGGCTCGCGCTATGAATACTCCAATACCGACAACATCGTGGTTGGTCTCATCGCCCAGCGGGTCAGTGGCCAGTCCTACGGTCAGCTGCTCTCGAGGATCGTTTTCGAGCCGGCACGGTTGACGCAGACGACCTTCCCGACGGTGAGGATCTCGCTGCCGGCACCGTTCCTGCACGGCTATCAGGTCGAGCCGGGCAAGCCACCGCACGACGTCACGACATTTCTGAGCCCGAGCGGCGCGTGGGCGTCGGGCGCCATCGTCTCCACCCCGGCCGACCTCGGCGCGTTCATCCGGGCGGATCTCGGCGGCCGGTTCTTCGGCACGGCCCAGCGACGTCAGCAGATGCAGTTCCGCCGCGGCTCCTCGAGCCCCGCCGGTCCCGGCACGAACTCCGCAGGTCTGGCGATATTCCGCTATCAGACGCGCTGCGGCACCGTCTACGGCCACACCGGCAACTTCCCCGGCTACGTGCAGTGGGCCGCCGCCACGGCCGACGGCCGGCGATCGGTGACGACGTCGCTCAACATCGCAGCGCCGACGGGCGTCCTGCTGGCGCGCCTGCGCTCGGTCCAGGCATCGGCGGTCTGTGCGCTGCTCGGCCGGTAACGCCTCGCACCGCAGACCACTACCCGGCCGTCCGCGCCCTCAGATGGCGGTACGACCCGTGGGTGGCGAGGGTCGCGCGGTGATCTAGCTGGCCCGGGGCGCGATCAGCCTCCTCCTCCGACGTGGATCGCCGGGGAGCCCAAACCCAGCCAGGCGGCGACCGCGATGATCAGCGTCAGATGACCCGCGCCCACGACCCCTGGGACCGCCGTCGCATCGAGGTGCAAGCGGAGCCGGCGCCGGTGCCCGCCACGGTAAGACGATCGTCCGCGACCCGCCGCAGCCGGGCGGTCAGGCCGGCAGCGAGTAGAGAGAGCCGGCCCGCTCGATCACGCGCCGCCCCGTCAGCGGCAGCGGCGCCGGACCGCCGAGCACGGCGCCGGTCTCAGAACTGAAGCGACTCCCGTGACAGGGACAGACGATCTCGCCGCCCTGATAACCGACGGTGCACCCCTGGTGGGTACAGACCGCGCTGAACGCCGTCAACGAGCCGTCGGTGTGGCGGATCACGATGTCGGGTCGATGGGTGGCGGGGTCGCGGTAGAGGGCCCCCTGGCCGGGCGGCAGCTGTCCGGCGGCGCCGATCCGGACCGCGCCCTGCGGCAGGCGGTCACGCGCCGCGGCCGTGCGCCCACGCCCGGTGACGGCACGAGCTCCGCCCGATTCGTGCCCGGTGGCCGCGGCGCTCGCTTGTCCCGAGCGCGCATCGAGGTGCACCGCGGTGCCGTGGTAGCTGCCCTTCGTCAGTGCGGAGATGGCGCCGATCACGAGCGCCAGCATCCCGGTCGCGCCGAGCAGCGAGCGTCGGGTGATCGGCGCCAGTCCGGCGGGGCCGACGTCCCGATCGGACCGTGCTCGACGCGCGGCGAAGCGCGCGGCCCGGCGCGCGCGGAGCCGCTCAAGGCGATCCATGGCCTCGTCCAGAGCCGGCTGCCCCTGAGAGCCGGCGAGCACGAACGGCAGCCAGGCGAATACGAACACGATGTCGGAGCCGAGGAAGTACGGGTACGTGTGCCAGCTGTTAGTCAAGAACAGGACCAGGTTGAGCAGCAAGCCGGCCGTCGCCGCGGCGCGGGTGAGCAGGCCGAGAAGCACCAGCAGGCCGACGAGCAGCTCCACGAATGCGACCCCGACGCCGGCCAGCTGGGGGTGGGGCATCGCGAACGCACGCAGCAGGAAGCCGCCCGGGGTCCCCCGGGCAAACGCCGTCAGCTGGTTGCCGATGTAGGTGGGCGCGCCCGGATGCAGGAAGCCGGGGTCGCTGAGCTTCTGCACGCCCGCGTAGATGAACGTCACCCCCAGGAACGCCCGCAGCGGCACCAGCGCCAGCGCCGGCGGGCGTCTCCGGAGGATCCTCGGGGGTTCGGCCATCTGGGCACATCTTCCCGCGGGTGAGGTCGTTGCAGACTAAACGCCTCCTGAGAGTCCGTTCATGCTGCCGAGCGGCGACGCGATCAGCGTGGCGGGTCGGGGATCACGATCGTTGCCTCGACCGACGTCTTCGCCGAGCTCGAATCTCTACGGTCTGTGGAACGCCTGCCTGCAGTTGTGCTGCGCCAGCACCGCCTGGAACGCCGCCCAGCCGAGCCGATGGGCCCTGACGTCGTGATAGAGCTGATAGGCGGTCACCGCGCAGAACACGCCGGAGATGACCCGGTGACCTCCTGAAGCCGACCCACCCGCGCCGGTGCCTGTGCACCTCACAAGCGAAAGCGCCAACACGACCACAAGCACGACGGTTGCGATCGGCCTCATCCCGTCGCCAGCCTAGCCCAATGCGACGTCCTCGGTCATGCCCGCGCTCAGCGCATGATCCCGGTGTGCCCCAGCGAGTACCTGCCCGGCTGCGGCCAGACGCACAACCCGTGTGGGCCTTGCCCCACTGGAATTGTCGCCCGCAGATGGCCGGTACGGGTATTGATCGCGTAGACCACGGCGTTGTAGCGGCCGCTGAGCCACAGCGTCCGCCCGTCGGCGGACACCCCGCCCATGTCCGGGCTGGCCGGCGGGGGCAGCTGCCAGGTGGCGATCACCCGGCGGGTGCCAAAACTCACCACCGAGATCGATCCCTGCTGACGGTTGGAGACGTACAGCACGCGCGCGTTGCGGCTCGGGTACAGGCCGTGTGCCCCCGCGCCGGTCCTGAGGAACCCGATCACGCGAAATCTGGCCGGGTCTATCTCCCACAGGCCGCCGTTGATCTGGTCGGCGACGTACAGGGTCCGCCCGTCGGGTGACAGCTTGACGTCCTGGGGACTGGCCAGGCCGCCGTGCAGGACGAGCGTCCGGATCACTCGGCGGGTGCGCAGATCGATCTCGATCATCCGGCCGCTGAACTCGCAGCTGGCGTACGCGTAGTGGCCGAACGCCGAGAAGTCCATGTGATCGACGCCACGGCAGGCGGGCACCGACAGCGAATAGCGCAGGCGCATGGTCCGGGGATCGCGAAAGTCCAGACGCGCGAGTCGCTCGGCGACGACGATCGCGAAGTGTCCGTCGGGGGTGAAGTACAGGTTGTAGGGGTCTCGCACCGGTATGGCCTTGCCGGGTCGCCCGGTGCGCGGGTCGATCGGCGTCAGGCTGTTACCGAGATCGTTGTCGACGTAGAGCGTGCGCAGGTCATAGGCCGGTGTCACATGCTGGGGCAGCGCGCCGGTGGGAAACTCGGCGATGACCTTGAACGTGCGCTGAGCGATCACCGAGACGGTGCCGCTCATGCTGTTGGGTACGTACACCAGGGCCGGATCGCGCCTCACCCGTGGGCTGAGGTCGCCAGCCGCGTCGGCGCGGTAGACGTCGAGGGCCACGTTCCGGCGCTGACGTGGCGTCGGTCCGGGCAGCGGCAACGCCTGGGTCGTCGTCGCTGACTGGGTCCCACTGGTGTGCTGGCGTGAGCCCGAGCCGCACGCCGCGATCGTCAGCGCGGCGATGAGACTCGCGCCGGCCATTGCGGCGGCGCGGCGGCCCCGGGCCACGCGGCGGCCGCGGGCAAGGATCGCGCGGCAGGCGCTGACGCGGTCGGCGTGCACCGAGCAGAAGCTACCCTGTGGTCCATCCCCCCGGTCAAGCGGCGCATGAGAAAGTGCTCATCGGGCCCGAGAAGCGACACCGGGCTGAGTTAGCCTCGCCGCCCATCGAGCTCCCGTTCTCACCGATGCGGCTTGCTTCCTGCTTCGCGCCGCCCGGTTCCCGGCCACGATGGGTGGCGCTGGTCTGCGTGGTGGCGGCGATCGCGCCAGTCGCCGGATGCGGTGGGGCGGCGGCACCCACCGGCACGCATCGTCGCCCGGCGGCGCGGGTGCGGTCGCGCCGAACCACCCACGCTCCGGCGACGGTCGCCCGCCGGCTGGTCTATCGCTCCCTGTATTCCCTGCCGGCCCCGGTCCGCGACCCGGCATACGCGCTCCTGGGTCGTCGGGAGCTGGTGCTGCTCGGCGGGCTGAACGCCGCTGATGTCTCCACCGCCGGCATCGAAGTCGCCGACGAGCGTCGGCTGTTGCGATCCGCCGCGCTGCCGTTGGCTCAGCACGACGCCCAGGCCGCCGCGCTGAACGGGCTTGTCTATGTCTTCGGCGGCGGTGGCGCCATCGAGCTGGATCACATCATCAGCTTCAACGCGGCTCGCGGCATCGTACGCCAGGTTGGAAGGCTGCCCCACGCCCAGTCAGACGTGGCCGTGGCGGCGACGGGCGGCATCGCCTACATCGTGGGCGGCTATGACGGAAGCTCGTGGCTGAACACGATCCTGGCCTGGCGTCCGGGAGCGGCGGCCAAGGTGGTGGGTCATCTCCCCGTCGGCCTGCGATACGCGGCGGCAAGCGCGGTCAGCGGGCAGGTGGTCATTCTCGGTGGCTCGACTCCGACTGGCGCCAGCACCGCGATCTACCGCTTCGACCCTCGGACCGGGTCGGTCAGACCGATCGGCCGGCTACCCCGGCCGATCACCCACGCCACCGCCGCAACCCTCGGCGGCTTCGTTTACCTCGTCGGCGGACGCGGCGACGATCTCGAGTCGCAGACCGCCGAGGTTCTCGCCGTCGACCCGCGCTCCGGTGCGGTGCGCCGCGCCGGCCGTCTCCCCCAACCGCTGTCCGACGCCGCTGTGGTCAGCACCGGGCACCGCCTCGTGGTTGCCGGCGGTCTCACGCCAGCCGGAACCCAGGCGCAGGTCGGCGAGCTGACGGCCGCTGGCTAGGCTGATAGATCGGGCTGATCGGGGCAGCCGGCGCATGCTCGGCTCTGTACCCAACACCGCGCGGCGTCAGAGCTCTCGGCGTTCTCCCGCGGCTGACGGGGTCGATGCCGGGATCCGCGGCGATTTTCCTCCTCCGCGCCGCAGCCGTCGGGCCATCGAGCCGCAGAGCGATCCAGGGACCGACCTCACATTCCGGCCGCGTCGTCCGTCTCGTCAGCGAACACCGGCTCCGATTTCAGGAACGGCAGCGCAGCAATGACACCACCGTCGATCTCCGGCAAGCGTCGCGGGAGCACGAGAACTGGACCCTCGAGGCCGCGATGACGCAGCTCCCGTTCGAGGCGGTCATCGATCGTCACGGCGAGGACGTCTGGCGCTTCGCGGCCTCCCAGGTGGGAGTCGACCGGGCCGACGACGTCTTTCAGGAGACAATGCTCGCGGCGCTGTCGGCCTACCCGTCGCTGCGCGACCCGGGCGTGGTCCGCTCGTGGCTCTTGCGCATCGCCGCACGGAAGGCGATTGACCTGTTCCGTGCCGCGGCGCGCGTCCCGGTGCCCGTCGCGGAGCCCGATCCCGGCGCCGCGCCGGAGCCTGCTCGCCACGACGACGAGCTGTGGGGCCAGGTGCGGTCGCTGCCGCCCAAGCAGCGCCAGGCCGTGGCGCTGCGCTTCGTGCTCGACCTCTCGCACGAGGAGATCGGCGCGGCGATGGACACCACCGCGCAGGCCGCCCGGCGCAACGTCTTTCAGGCGCTCCGGACCCTGCGCGGACGCCTCGACGCCACCTCCGCTGCGTTCCCCGACGATGAGCCGGGCGCGTCGGATCCCTGATCACCCTTCATCCGGAACCGGAGGCTCTCATGACCGCCGTGACAATCCCCCCCGCCATCGCCGATCGCCTGGCGGCGCTGCCGTGGGCGCAGCTGCACGAGGCGCTCGACGCCCACGGCTTCGCCGAGACGCCCGCCGTCCTGTCCGCGGCGGAGTGTGAGCAGCTGGTCGGGCTGTATGAGGCCGGCCGGTTTCGCAGCACGATCACGATGGCCCGCCATCGCTTCGGGCAGGGGGAATACAAGTACTTCGACCACCCGCTCCCCGGCCCGGTCGCCGATCTGCGCACCGGGTTCTACCCGCCGTTGGCCGAGGCCGCCAACCGCTGGGCCGATCGGCTCGGAGAGGACATCCGCTATCCGGTCGACCACGCGGCGTTCCTGCAGCGCTGCCACGCGGCCGGGCAGAGCCGGCCAACGCCGCTGATCCTGCGCTACGGACCCGGTGACTGGAACGCGCTGCACCAGGACCTCTACGGCGACCTCGCCTTCCCGTTCCAGGTCGTCACCGTGCTCGAGCGCCCCGGCGCTGACTTCCGCGGTGGGGAGTTCGTGCTGCTCGAGCAGCGCCCGCGCGCGCAGAGCCGCGCCCACGTCGTCAACCTGCGTCAGGGCGCGTTCCTGATCTTCGCCACGCGTCAGCGACCGGCGCGCGGCAGCCGCGGCTTCTACCGCGCCGCCATCCGCCACGGCGTGAGCACGGTCACCGCCGGACGGCGCACGACCCTGGGCATCGTCTTCCACGATGCGAGATGACCGTGATCACCTCACATCCACCGCCCGTGCATCGTCTGATCAAACACCGGCAAACTCAACGTCAGGACCGCATCATGACCGCCCGCCCCACCGAGCTCGAACAGCGCCTCGCCGACACAGCTCAGGCGCCGAGCGACGACCGGTTCGCTCGCCTGCGCGACCGATTGGTGCAGCGCGCCGCACAGGAGGGGCTGCTCGACGTCGCCTTCGCGCCCGTCTCCAGCCCGCTCGGGGAGCTGATCGTCGCCGCCACGCCCGCAGGCGTCGTCCGGCTCGCCTACGACGACGAGACCCGCGACGAGGTCCTCGCGAACCTCGCCGCGCGCATCTCGCCTCGCGTGCTCGAAACCCCGAGCCGTCTGGACGCCGTCCGGCGCGAGCTCGAGGAGTACTTCGTCGGCACGCGCACCGCTTTCGAGCTGCCGCTCGACCTTCAACTCAGCGCCGGATTTCGCCGCGCGGTTCTGGACGCCACCGCCCAGATCCCCTACGGGCACACCGGCACCTACCGATCGGTGGCCACCGCCGCAGGAAGCCCTCGAGCCTTCCGCGCGGCGGGAACGGCCCTGGCCACCAACCCGATCCCGATCATCGTGCCCTGCCACCGCGTGCTGCGCTCGGGTGGAGGGATCGGCCCCTACCGCGGCGGCTCCGAGCGCAAGCAGATGCTGCTGGACCTCGAGGCCGAGCACCAGCCACGTCCATGACTCGCACGCTCTACACCGCGTGGGCAAGCCCGCTCGGCGACCTGCTGCTGCAAGGCGACGAGCGCGCGCTGTGCGCCATCCACCTTCCCGGCCGCCACCCGGACCGCGACGGCGGGGTGACCGCGACCGCGCCGTTCGTCGCGGCCATCGAGCAGCTCGAGCAGTACTTCGCCGGAACACGCACGGCGTTCGACCTGCGGCTCGACCCCGAGGGCAGTCGCTTCGACCACGCCGTATGGCGACACGTGAGCGCGATCCCCTACGGGCAGACGAGCAGCTACGCGCAG
Organism: Solirubrobacterales bacterium; assembly: GCA_019240115.1. Classification (GTDB taxonomy): domain Bacteria; phylum Actinomycetota; class Thermoleophilia; order Solirubrobacterales; family Solirubrobacteraceae; genus Palsa-465. The sequence goes on from JAFAYV010000079.1 coordinate 9,107, forward strand.
ATCGCTCACGCCATGCGCCGCCCCGACCGCGCCCGCGCCGTCGGAGCAGCCAACGCCCGCAACCCGCTGCCGATCATCGTCCCGTGCCATCGGGTCATCGGCAGCGACGGCTCGCTCACCGGCTACGCCGGAGGACTGGATCGCAAGCGCGCGCTGCTCACCCTCGAGCAGGGCGCGTGGCAGGAGCGCCTACTGTGATCGACGCGTCCGCGCGCCGAAGACGCCGACCGCCCGCTGCTCACTTTCCCACGGGCGGTGACGGGGCGAGGTTGATCGCGAGCTCGTCGCGGAGGCGCCGGCGGCCGGTGTCGGTGACGCGCAGCGCGCGGGTGCCGGGGACGGGTTTGACCCAGTCGAGGTCAAGCATGCGTCGGGCGATGCCGGCGCCGAGCGCGCCGGCGAGGTGGGGCCGGCGCTCGGTCCAGTCCAGGCAGGGGCGCGCGAACGCGCGGCGGCGCGCGCGGAGCGCGTCCACGTCGAGCCCGAGCTCTGCGAGGCGAGCCTCGCCGGCCGGGGTGAGGCGGTAGTGGTTGTCGCCGGGTTCGATCAGGTGCTGGTGGCACAGGGCGTCGGTGAGGGTGACGCCGAGGGTGCCGGCGAGGTGGTCGTAGCAGGTGCGGGCGTGACGGATGGCGTGGCCGTGGTTGGCGTCGCGCAGGCTGGCGGCCCGACGATGAGGGGCGAGCGTGAGCATCGCCTCGATGACCTCGGCGACGTGCGGGCTGGCCAGGCGGTAGTGGCGCTGGCGGCCGTGCTGGTGCACGGCCAGCAGCCCGCCGTCGAGCAGCTTTGACAGGTGCGCGCTGGCCAGCGAGGGCGAGATGCCGGCCCGGGCCGAGAGCTCGGAAGCCGAGAGCGTGCTCCCGCCGATGAGGGCCAGCAGGAGCGTCGCGCGGTGGCTGCTCATCAGCTCGGCGATCGTGGCCAGGTCGGCGTCGGCCAGCATGGGACCCATCCTATCCGTCGCATCTTTCAACGGTCGTTGAAGCGTTGTGCGCCTAGGGTGCGCGCTATGCCAACCACGATCGAGGACAACACCGAGCCGGCGATCGCGCCCGACGCCGGCCCACAGGACAAACAGACCGCCATCGTCCGGCGGCGCTGGCTGCTGTTGGCGACCAGCCTGGGGTTCGCGGTCATCCAGCTGGACGTCAGCGTGGTCAACGTGGCCATCAAGCCGATCGGCGCCGCGCTGGGCGGCGGGGTGAGCGGCCTGCAATGGGTGGTCAACGCCTACACCGTGGCGTTCGCAGCGCTGATCCTGACCGCCGGAGCGCTGGGGGATCGGATCGGAGCCAAGCGCGTGTTCATCGCGGGGTTCGCGCTGTTCACGCTGGCCTCGGCGGCGTGCGGGCTGGCCCCGAGCCTCCCGGTGCTGATCGGGTCTCGCGCGATCCAGGGCGTCGGGGCGGCGATCCTTGCACCGACGTCGCTGACGCTGCTCAACCACGCGTTCACCGAGCCGGGCGAGCGCACGCGGGCGGTGGGGTTGTGGGCGGCCGGTGCGAGCACCGCCCTGGCCGGCGGCCCGCTGATCGGCGGGGTGCTCACCTCGACGTTGGGGTGGCGGGCGATCTTCTTCATCAACGCCCCGATCGGCCTGATCGGCATCCTGCTGACGATCCGCTTTGCGTCGGAGACCTCCCGCGCGAAGGACCGCGGGGTCGATCTCCCCGGGCAGCTGATGGCGATCGTCGCGCTGGCCTCGCTGGCCGGCGCAACGATCGAGGGTGGGCGCTATGGCTTCACCGAAGCCGGGGTGCTGGCCGGCTACGCGCTCGCCGCGCTCGCCGCGGCAGCATTCGTATTCGTGGAGGCCCGGCGCGAGCGGCCGATGCTGCCCCTCGAGTTGTTCCGCTCCGGCGCGTTCAGCGCCTCCTCGGCAGTCGGGCTGCTGGTCAACGTCACGTTCTACGGGCTGATCTTCGTCCTCAGCCTGTTCTTCCAGCGCGGGCAGCACCTCTCAGCGCTCCAGACCGGGCTGGCGTTCGCACCGAGCACCGTGGCGGTCCTGGTGGCCAACCTGCTCGCCGGGCGCCTGGACGCCCGCTACGGTCCGCGTCGCGTGATCGCCGCTGGCGCGCTGCTGATGGCCACCGGCGCCGCGGCGCTCATCGGCGCCAGCACCCACAGCCCCTTCACCGCGCTCGTCGTCCAGCTCGTCGGCCTGGGGTTCGGGATCGGGTTGATCGTGCCGGCGATGACCGCTGCGGTCCTGGCCAGCGTCGACCGCAGCCGCTCGGGAATCGCCTCAGGCACCCTGAACAGCGCCCGGCAGAGCGGCAGCGTGATCGGCGTGGCGTTGTTCGGCGCGCTGATCGCCGACGGCGGCCGGCTGGTCAGCGGCCTGCACGTGGCGCTGGCCATCTCGGTGGCGCTGGCGATCCTCGTCGGCGCCCTCACCATCAAGGTCCCCAAGGAGCCCACCTCATGACCAGCCCCGAGCAGCTCGCCCACCCCGAGCAGATCCCCGGCTATGACCTCGGCCGCGACCGCAGCGCGCGCTCCCCGCTGACCCTCGACGAGCTGGCCAAGCTCGAGGCGGCGGCCGGCCTGACCGACCACGACGACCGCCGGCTCGCCGAGGCCGGCGAGATCCTCACGCCCTACGCGGCCGAGATGGTCGACGCCTGGCGCGCCCTGCTGGCCCCCCACCCACACCTGGCCCGCTACTCCCAGCACCCCGACGGCACCGCCGATGAGGCCTACGCGGCCGCCTCCCACCCCCGGTTCGCGCGCTGGATCATCGACGTCTGCACCCGCCCGCGCGACCAGGCGTGGCTGGATTACCAGCACGAGATCGGCCTGCGCCACACCCACCAGAAGAAAAACCAGACCGACGGATCCGACTCCCCCGAGCACATCCCCATGCGCTACCTGCTCGCGTTCACCGGACCGGTCATCGCCACCACCCGCGAGTTCCTCGCCCGCAGCGGACGGCCCGCCGACGACATCGACGCGCTGCACGCCGCGTTCACCAAGGCGGTGATGCTCAACGTCACCCTGTGGACCCGAGCCTACGTCGCAACCGAGGACTGGTGAGCGAGGGAGCCCACCACCTGGAGATGGCGATCGCTCGTCCGTCGCCCCCCGGTCATGAAGGCGTCGGCGCTCGTCGGTCGGCGAAGATCAGCGGAGGTTCAGAGAAAGGTTCGGGTTTCGTCAACTTCGTGGATCGACCTGGGCCTCAGTTGCTAGACACCGCACATGCACCGAACCGTCAGCCTCGCGGCCGTCGCTGCGACCCTTCTCCTCGTCCTCGGGGGCTGCGGCACCTCTTCGCAATCCCGGCGATCGCCGGCCAGCTCCGAAGGTCAGGCGGCCCCGGCCGCGACGGGCGACCCCAGCTCGACGGGCGGACACGTCGAGCGCGTCAAGGGAGGTCCGAGCGGCTCCTATGTCGTCGCTCGCGGCATTCACAAGATCAAGCACGTGATCGTGATCATGCAGGAGAACCGCTCGTTTGACAGCTACTTCGGCACCTACCCGGGGTCCGACGGGATCCCGATGAGCAACGGCACGCCGACGGCGTGCGTGCCCAACCCCAAGGGACCCTGCCAGCGGCCCTACCACGACACCGCCGACGTCAACGGCGGTGGGCCGCACAACCACGTCAACGCGATCGCCGACATCGACGGCGGGAAGATGGACGGCTTCATCGAGCAGCGCGACGCCGCACGGAAGACGTGCACGAGCCCCACCGACCCGGCATGCGTCAACCAGGGCGCCCCTGACGTGATGGGGTATCACACGGGCGCCGAGATCCCCAACTACTGGGCCTACGCCAAGGATTTCGCGCTCGACGACCACATGTTCGAGCCCTCGACGTCGTGGTCCTACATCTCGCACCTGTACATGGTCTCCGCGTGGGCGGCCAAGTGCGCGAACCGCTCGCCGAGCAGCTGCCAGGGCACCCTCGTCGGCCCCTACCCGGGCAAGCGCGCGACGCGCGCCGACAAGGTCGCCGAGCGCACGGGCACCTCGAAGATCGACTTCGCCTGGACCGACGTCACGTACCTCTTGGACCATCACCACGTGCCGTGGTCCTTCTACGTGCAGAAGGGGACCCAGCCCGACTGCGACGACGCTGGAGCCGAGACGTGCTCGCCGGTGGCGCAGAAGGTCCAGACGCCGGGGATCTGGAACCCGCTGCCGCTGTTCGGCGACGTGCAGTCAGACCATCAGGTCCAGAACGTCGAGTCGCTGGACAGCTACTTCTCCGCGGCCCGCGCGGGCACCCTGCCGGCCGTGAGCTGGATCACGCCCTCCAGCACCGACAGCGAGCATCCGCCGGCCAGCGTGCATCAGGGACAGGCCTACGTGACCGCGCTCATCAACGCGGCGATGAAGAGCCCGGATTGGAGCTCCACCGCGATCTTTATCAGCTGGGACGACTGGGGCGGGTTCTATGACCACGTGACGCCGCCTTCGGTCGACGCCAACGGCTATGGCATCCGCGTGCCGGGGATCGTCATCTCGCCGTACGCGCGGCGCGGGTACATCGACCATCAGGCGCTCAGCTTCGACGGCTACCTGAAGTTCATCGAGGACGACTTCCTCGGCGGCGCGCGCCTGGACCCTCAGACCGACGGCCGTCCCGATCCTCGGCCTGACGTGCGTGAGGACGCCAAGCAGCTCGGCAACCTCGCCGCGGACTTCGACTTCGACCAGAAGCCGCGCAGCCCGGTGCTCATGCCGACCAACCCGCCGAGCGACTCGCCGTCCATCCCGTCGTACTTCCAGGGCAAGGGCGCGTGCCTGGGCTGCACCAACGTGCCGTCCCCGAATCTCGCGTCGCAGCCCGGTCTATGACCGACGCCCTCCGGGGCACACCGTCCGCGCTCGCGTCGACCCCCTCGCCGGGGTCGGCGCCGCCCGACGGCGGTCCCGCGCCGGCCGCGCTGCGCGCGACGGGGATCGTCAAGGCGTTCGGTGGGACCCGCGCCGTCGACGACGTCGACCTCACGCTCGCGCCGGGCGAGGTGCGCGGCCTGCTCGGTCCCAACGGCGCCGGCAAGACGACGCTCCTGCGCAGCCTGTTCGGCCTCGTCACCCCCGACGCGGGCACGATCGAGCTGCTCGGCCGCCGGCAGGTCGCGGGCGACCGGCCAGTGCTCGAGGGCGTCGCCGGGTTCGTCGAGGACCCGCGGTTCTATCCCTACCTGACGGCCCGGGCCAACCTCGAGGTGCTCGCGCTGTTCGACGGCGGCGCGGCAGCGCCGCCGATCGACGCCGTCCTTCACCGCGTCGGTCTCGGCGGCCGCGCCGACGATCGGGTGAGCGGCTACTCGACGGGGATGCGCCAGCGGCTGGGCATCGCGGCGGCGCTGCTGCGCGCGCCGTCGCTGCTGCTGCTCGACGAGCCGACGAGCGGGCTCGACCCCGCCGGTGCACGCGACGTCGCCGAGCTCGTGCGCAGCCTGTCGGCCGCGGGCGTCGCGGTGCTGCTCTCAAGTCACCAGATCGGCGAGGTGGGGAGCATCTGCGACGCGTTCACCGTCCTGAGCCGGGGCCGGGTGGTGTGGGACGGCACCGCGGCGCAGCTGCGTGACCAGGCGCCCGTCAGCGCGTTCGAGCTGGCCACCACCGACGACGGTGCGGCGCGACGGCTCGCCACCGAGCATCCCCACGTCGAGATCCTTGACGGCCCCGACGGGCGGATGCGACTCACCGGCGCCCAGGCCGCCGTGGACGCGTTCGTCGTCGCGCTCGGGCGTGAGGATGTCGCCGTTCGCCGGCTCGAGCTCGTGATGAGCCCGCTGGAGGCGATGTTCTTCACCCTCACCGAGCAACCGCCGCTGGAACTCGAGCCGCCGTGACGAGCGCGACCGCACAGGTCACTCGGGGCGACGCCACGCCCGGGCGCCGCCGGGCGCGGCCGGGCCCCAGGATCCGCGACATCCAGCGTGCCGAGCGGCGCAAGCTCACCGCGCAGCTGTCCACGCGGCTGCTTGCGCTCGTCTGCGCGCTCGGCCCGCTGGCGTTCGCCGGGCTGCTCAGTCTCCAGAACGGCGTTCCGGCCGACACCTTGTTCGGGGTGTGGGTCCACTCCTCCGGATACGCGGTCTCGCTCGTCGTGCTCGGCTTCTCGGGCTCCTGGGGATTCCCGGTGATCGCCGGAGTGCTCGCGGGCGACGTGTTCTCCGGGGAGGATCGGCACGGCACGTGGAAGACCGTCCTGACCCGCTCCGCGCTGCGCCGGGACGTGTACGCCGGCAAGGTCCTCGCCGCCGCCGAGCTGGCGGTCGGCCTCGTCGCGCTCGCCGCGGTCTCGAGCACCGTCGGCGGCCTGGCGTTCACGGGCGATCAGCCGCTGGTGGGACTGTCGGGCACGATGCTCTCCCCGGGCCACAGCCTCGAGCTCGTCGCCCTGAGCTGGGCAGCAAGCGTGCTGCCGACGCTGGCGTTCGTCGCCCTTGCGCTGCTGTTCTCGCTGGCGACGCGCAACGGGATCGCCGGGGCGGTCGGTCCGGTGATCGTCGCGCTCGTGATGGCGCTGCTGGACCTCATCGGCAACGGCACCTGGGTGCACGCCGCGCTCGTCGGCTCCGCGTTCTCGGACTGGCACGGGCTGTTCGCCGCCCCTCCGTTTCTGCAGCCTCTGCTCGTCGGCAGCCTCGTCAGCGTCGTGTGGACGGCGGGCGGGCTCGCGCTGTGCGCCCGGATGCTGGGCCGCCGTGACTTCGCCGGTGCCGGTGCGCCGCGGGCCGCTCGCTGGACCCGCGCCGGCGCGCTCGTGGTCATCGCTGTCGCGGCGATCGGGCTGCTCGCGGCGGGCACCCAACTGGGACCGACGACGATCACCACGCGGCGGCTGCAGGCATCCCTGACGCCGACCTTCAACCGGCTCGCGCCGGTGCAGCAGCGCGAGCTGGGTCGCCGCGTGCCGGTCGGCACCCGCCTGCGCATCCAGCCCACGTGCCTGCGGCGCGGCGGTGGCGCAGCGGGCCCCGGAGACGACTGGACGTGCACGCTCGACGTGTTCATCCCGCAGGCCGGCATCGAGCCCTTCCAGCAGACGCCGGTCACCTACGACATGAGCGTGCAGGCCAACGGGTGCTACAAGGCGACCTCCCCGCCGTCGTTCGTGGGCCAGCAGCTCATGCGCGACACTCACGGCCACGAGGTCGTCAACCCGCTGTACACGATCTACGGCTGCTTTGAGACCGACGGCTGAGGACGGTTACGACTTGAGGGGCAACGAAGCATTCCGCTACACATCTCCGTCGCCGTCGCTGGGTCCGCCGTTGTTATCCGAGTCGTGGTCACCGCCGTTGTGCTGGGGGATGCCGTTGCCGGCGGAGGGCGGCGGACCGGGGGTGTGACGCATGGTGGTGGGCGGCACCGGGGCCGGCGGCGGTGTCACCTGCGGCATCGTGGGCGACGTGCCGTGGGTCGTCGCCGGTGCGGGGCTGGGCGCTGGTGGCGTGGGAGCTAGGAGGGCGCCTGTCGTCGTGCTGGCGGGGCCGGCGGCGTGCGGCTGGGCGTCGTGGTGTGGCCGGTGCCGGTGTGGGGTATGACGGTCCCCCACTCTCCTGGCTGGCGCGGCGGTCGTGCGGGTGACGGGAGTCGTCGCGGTCGGCTTGCCGGGGGAGGTGCCGCCGCAGCCCGCGATCGCAAGGGCCGCGAGCACGGGTGCGCCGAGCAGGCCGGCACGGAATCGACTCGGGGTGATGGTGGGCATGATGGGGTTTCCTTTCCTGGCGTGCGGTGCTGAGGTTTGCGTTACACGTCGCCGTCGCTGGGTCCGCCGTTGTTATCTGAGTCCATGTCGCCGCCGTTGTCCTGAGGGATGCGGGTACTGGCGGCGGGAGCGGTTCTGAGGGGCGCGGCGTGGCCGGCGGGTCGATGGAAAGGGACCCGGGGAGAGGCTGAAACCTTCCCGGCCGGTTAGCAGTGTGTGACCATCAGCCGGCGCCGCGGGTGGCGGACGTGCCGGCGGCGTGCGGTTGGCGCACGCTGGCGGGTCACCATCGCCGGGGCGCCGTCACGGTGTCGCTGTGCCTGGTCACGCGACTCGATCGAGCCAGGGGTAGATCGATCGGGAAGATTCGGGGGGCTGGGGCGTCCTTGTCTGCGAGCCGCGCGGTCCGCGCGGTCGGCTTGACAGGAGGGATGTGGATGTCAACTCATCGGGCGATCCCCGCCGTGCTCGGAGTGTTCGCGGTGGGGTTCGCGGCAACCGGCTGTGGGGCGGCGCGCTCGAGCTTGCCAAGCGCTCGAGCGCGCGCTGCCCCCGCGGAACGGACAACCGGTTCGTTCGCGTGGCTTTCCGGCGGCCCCGCGCCGGGGAGCTGGCCGCGCGGCGCGCCGCTCGCCGCCGGGCGGCTGTCGCCCCCGCCGGGTTTCGTGCCGCTGCGCGGCGACCCGGGGAGCGTGTCGTTTGAGCGCCTCGATGGAAGAGCTCGGATCGTCGGCTATCTGAACGCGACGCCACGCCAAGGGACCGAGACGCTCGCCGACTGGCCAGGGTTTCGAGTGGCACACAACGCGGCCGAGGGTGACCGTCAGGTCCGCCTGATCGCCGCTGTGACGAGGCGGCGGATCGGTGGCGCCCGAGCGTCGTGCGTGGCTGACCGTTATCGGACGCGGCTGAGCGTGTACCGGGAGGTCGCGTGCCTGATCGTCAAGCCAAGCGGCGCCGCGGTCGTGGTCGGCGCCGCGCCGCCAGGCGCGTGGGCGGCCCAGCGGCCGGTGCTCGAGCGCGCGATCACCGGGTTCGCGGCGAGCTGAGCTGAGATGGCAGTAGCCGTCGGTTACGCTCGCCGCGGGACCACCGCGAGGTCGGCTGAACGTCGGCTTGACCCCGAGCGTCTCGGGGATCACCTCGACCGCCTGTACCGCGCGGCGTGGGGGTTATGCGGGTCGCGCGAGGATGCCGAGGACCTGGTTCAGGAGACCTACGCCCGGGTGCTGGCAAAGCCGCGGCTGCTGCGCTCAGACGATGATCTGGGCTACCTGCTCAGGGTGCTTCGCAACACCTACTTCTCCTCCCGGCGGGCCGCGCGCTCCAGGCTCCAGCCAGACCCGCTACCCGACGGGCAGGACGGGCTCGAGGACCGCTCGCTCCCCGGTCCGCAGCAGGCGCTGGAGGCGCGGGAGATCTACGCGCTGATCGCCGCGCTGCCAGAGGCCTTTCGCGACGCGGTGGTCGCGATCGACGTCCTCGGCCTCTCCTACCGCGAGGCCTCACGCGCATTGCGGGTGCGCGAGGCGACGATCACGACCCGGCTTCACCGCGCCAGGCTGCGCCTCGCGGACGCCCTGGAGGGGAACGATCGAGGCACCGAAAGCGTCATGATCAGCGAGCGCTCATGATCCGCGGTCACCGTCATCGCCGAGTCTCGGAGCGTGACCTGGTCGCGCTGGCCGACGGCTCGCTGCCCGTCTCCCGTCGCGCGCAGACCGAGCGCGCGATCGCCGCCTCGCCCGAGCTGCAAGCCGACGTGTGCGCCCAGCGTCGGGCGCTTGCCGCGGTGCGCGGCGTGGCCAACGAGTCGGCTCCGGCGGGGCTGCGGGCCGGGTTGACCAGCACGCGCCAACAGCCAGGACGTCGGCGCGCACCCCGGCTGGCGGTGGGCGCAGCGGCCGCGGCGACAGCGGCCGCGATCGCTGTCGTGCTGGCGCTCGTCAGCGGGTCGGCTGCCGGGCCGACGGTCGCCCAAGCGACGGTGCTCGCCATCCGGCCCGCGCAGGGGCCGACGGGCGCGCCGCGGGGTGAGGCGGCGATCCTGCCGCGCGTGCGCGCCGCCGGACTGCCGTTCCCCTACTGGGCGGATCGGTTCGGCTTCGGGGCAGCCGGCGTGCGCCGCGACCGGCTTGACGGCCGGCTCACGACCACGGTCTTCTACACCCGCGCCGGGGAGCGGATCGCCTACACGATCGTCTCTGGCGCGCCGCTGGCGGCCGGTCGAGCCACGCTCACCACGACCCGTGCCGGCACCCGGCTTCAGAGCCTCGGCGTGCACGGGCGCACGGTTGTCACCTGGCTGCGGCGCGGGCACACGTGCGTGCTCTCGGCGACGAGCGTCCCGCGCGTCGTGCTGCTGCGCCTGGCCGCCTGGCGGGGCGCCGGCCAGATCCCGTACTAGATCCGGCGGTCGCGATGGCCGGCCGAGGCCGGCCCGCCGTGGTGGGCGACCGCCGGCCCGCCAGCGCAACCCAAGGCGCTCGGCACCCGTCAAGCGCTCGATCGACGCCGCGCTCCCGCGAGGCCTGCGCGAGCGCCGCAGCCAGCGCGGCTCGGGAACCGTCGGGAAAGCCGCAGCGGGCGGGAAGGTCCGTGCGCGGCCGGGAGTCCTCTGAGCAAACAGCCGCTCCACCCGTGGAGGGCTTGCTGATCAACATCACTCCGAGCAAGGACAACCGCACGATGAGCAACGATCATCCCCTTTCCATCTCCGAGCCCGATTCGGGCGAGCTCGATCGGATCTGGCAGCGTGTCGTCGGCCGCCGCTCGTTCCTCCGGGGCGTCGGCTTGGCCGGTGCCGCCGCCGTGCCCGCCGCCGGCGTGGTCGGGACAGGCAGCGCGTTCGCGGCATCCTCGGGCCCCACGAGCGGTGATGTCGCGATCCTGCGCTTCCTCGCGGCCGCGGAGATCATCGAGTCAGACCTGTGGTCGCAGTACGCCGAGCTCGGCGGCGTCAACGGAGGCAACCCCGCCTACATGGCGGCGCTGCAGAACCTCGACTCCGACCTGCCCCAGTACATCGCCGACAACACCGACGACGAGCTCAGTCACGCCGCGTTCATCAACGCCTACCTGCGCGCCCACGGGGCCGAGCCGGTCTCACTGGAGCGTTTCCGCAGGCTTGCGCCGTCAGCCGCGACCGGCGCCAAGCACGGCACGCGGCTGACCAGCCTCAAGGCGCTGGATGTCGACACCAGCTGGTACGTGCGCTATCGCTCCGGGCGCAATCCCGACCTGGGCGCGACGTTCCCTCAAGCGGTCACGATCAAGCACCAACCGGCGATCCCGCTCTCAGACGCCGACACGCCGCCGAACACGATGATCTCGTCGCCCTCGGTGCCGCCCGCCTCCAGCCGCGCCGCGCTCCGGATGCAGGCGATCGCCAACACGGCCGGGTTTCACTTCGCGTTCATCGAGCAGGGAGGCTCGAGCCTGTACTCGACGATGGCGCTCAAGTGCTCAAGCCCGGAGGTGCTGCGGATCGTGGTCTCGATCGGGGGAGTGGAGACCAACCACTTCTCGCTGTGGCACGACAAGGCCGGTAACGCCGTCTCTCAGCCGCTGGCGGGCGTCACCGACCCCGAGACCGGGTTGCACTTCCCCGACCTCAACGCGAGCCACTCCGAGCTGTTGCAGACCAACCTGATCCTGCCCGAGCCGACCCAGTTCCTACGTGGACTGCCGGACTGCTCGGTGGTGCGTCCCACCAGCGACGCGCTCGCCGGCGCGCGGGCGGCGGTGCACGCCCTGACCGCCGACCGGCTGTTCGCGGGCCAGTCGACGGAGTTCTTCCGATTCGTCATGCGGCTGGCCCAGCAGGCCGACGCCGCCCAGCGCCACGTCGGCTGACCCACCCCCAGGATGCCGTCCGGTGCTGCCCCGCGCCGGGCGGCACGCCTACTCGATGCGAGGGCTTCTCATGACCGGATCGTCGCGCCGATCGCCTCCTCCGACGCGGGAGCGAGAGCAGCCCGGCGCGCGGAGCCGGACACGACGAGCCGCTGATGTCGGGCATCCGTCAGGAGGCGCGCGAGCGGCGGCCGGCCTCCGGGGATGAGCGTGCGCATCGGGCTTGTGCGTTCGCGAACACATCTCGGAGCGGTTGGACGGATGGCGGGGCCCGAACCGCACCCGGCGGCCGCGCCCGGACGCGACGTCACGGGGCCGCCCCGTGGGGGCTCAGCCGCCGTGGCTCAGGAACAGCTGGACGGCCAGCCCGACCCCGATCACCGCGACGGTCGGGCGTAGGATCCGCGCCGGGACCCGGCGGGTCACCCGCGGGCCGAGGATGCTGCCGACGAACTCGCCGACCGCGAGCGGTGCTACCGCCGCCCAGGCGACGTGGCCGAAGAGGACGAAGCCGAGGGCCGACAGGATCGTCGCCGCGCCGATGAGCATGTTCTTCAGCGCGTTGGCGACCGGGAGCGAGTCGTCGACGGTGACGAGTAGCAGCGCGAGCAGGGTGACTCCCGCGCCGGCGCCGAAGTAGCCGTTGTAGATCGAGACCGCGAGCACGGCGCCGCCGAGCCAGGGTCGGCGACGGCGGGGAACGCGGCGCGCCGGGTCCGGCGTGAGGCGCGGCGCGAGCAGCAGGGTGATCGATCCCGCCGCGACGAGGAAGGGCACGATGCGGGCAAAGGCATCCGCCGGGGTGCTCAGCAGGAGCGCCGCGCCGAGCGCGCCCCCCGCGGCCGCCACGGGGACGAAGCGCCGCAGCCAGTAGCCCTGGCCGCGCAGTTCGGGCCCCGAGGCGAGTGCTGATCCGGGCCAGCACGCGAGGAGGGCGACGAGGTTGGCGACGTTGGCCGAGAGCGCCGGGACGCCGACCGCGAGCAGCGCCGGATAGGAGACGAGCGAGGTGATGGCCCCCGCGGTGCCGATGAGGCCGGCGAGCACCCCGGCGGCGACGAGGACGACGGCATCGAGCGGCGAGATCATCGGGGATCGGGCTCGGCGGGAGTGCAGGACGGAGACGGGGAGGGACGATGAAGGGCGCGACAGCCGGCTTGCACCGGGGTGCGGCGATCCCGAAACTATGAGAACGACCATGGTCACGCTTCCACGACCGCGAGATCGCCGAGCTCGACCAGGCGTTGCTCGTGATGCCGGCCGCGGCTCCACCCGACCGCATCACCGCTTCGTCGCCGACGTGCACCGGCTGCTCGTCACCGCGACCAGCAGGGTCCCGGCGTCGCTGCGCTGACGATGGTCTCTCGCGACGCCGCTCGTTCGCTCGCGCTGCAGCTGCCCGGGGCGGTTGAGCAGGACCATCACGGGCGGCCGTCGTTCCGCGTCGGCGGTCGGATCTTCGCGACGCTGTGGGACGCGACGCACATGAACGTGATGGTCGATGAGCCCGGCATCCTCACCGCCACCCAGGCTCATCCCGACGCGTGCGCCGAGCGCTGGTGGGGCAAGCGGCTCGCGGCGGTGGCGGTCGACCTCGAGCGCGTCGACGTCGAGCTCCTGCGCGAGCTGCTGGCCGACGCCTGGGAACGCCGGGCGCCGCCGCGCCTGCGCGGCGGGTGACGATCCCGCGGCGCCGTTGGGCGTGGTGGCAGCCGGATCGTCGTGCGGGGCCGGCTTATTGGCGGCCACCCCCCCCCGCGCTGGCCGGTCCGCACGGCACCGGCGTCACCCCAAGCGCTGGGCCGGTCCGCGCCGGACCGAGGGTCGTATCCTTGAGCGGCGATGATCGAGTCCGGCGTCGTCAATACCACCGCCGAGACGACGATCGCCTGGCTGCGGGAGGGCCGACCCTTCGTGCAGGCCCTGCTGATCGACGTCGAGGGGTCGGCGCCACTGCCCGCGGGCGCAATGCTCGTCGTCGACGATCGCGGCAACATCGAGGGGTCGATCACCGGCGGCTGCGTCGAGGGGGCGGTCGTCACCGAGGCCGAGGCGATCCTCGCCGGCGAGCGCGGTCCCGGGGTCCTCACCTACGGGATCTCCGACGAGCTCGCCGGCACCGTCGGCCTGATGTGCGGCGGGATCGTCCACATCTTCGTCTCCGCCCCGACCGGCGACGCCGCGGCGAGCGAGCTGGCGGCGCTCGAGGCGCACGCCGAGGGGCGGCCCGCGGCGATCGCGACCCTGCTCGACGGCCCGGACTCCGGATCGCGGCTGTCGGTCACCGAGGAGCTCGTGACCGGGACGCTCGCGGGCCCGGAGCTGCTCGATCGCAACGTCGCCCGCGAGGCCCTGGGCCTGCTCGCCGAGGGCAAGACGACGATCCGACGCTTCGGGGCCGACGGAGCCACGCTCGGCGACGAGCAGCGGGTCCAGATCCGCGCCTACGCCCCGCCGCCGCGGATGTTCATCGTCGGCGCGGTCGACTTCTCGGCGGCGCTCGCGCGCTTCGCCTCCCAGATCGGCTATCAGGTGACGATCGCCGACGCCCGCGAGCGCTTCGCCCGCTCCCCGCGGTTCGGCGAGGTCGCCGAGGTGCGCATCGGCTGGCCGCAGGACGTCATGGGCGAGCTCGAGCTCGGCCCGCGAGACGCGGTGCTCGTCTTCACCCACGACTCGAAGTTCGACGAGCCGGCGCTGACCGCGGCGCTGGCCACCGACGCCGGCTACATCGGCGCGCTCGGGAGCCGGCAGACGACCGCCGACCGCGAGCGGCGCCTGCTGCAGTCGGGCATCCGCCCCTCGGCTCTGCGGCGGGTCCACGCGCCCTGCGGTCTGGACATCGGCAGCCGGACCGCCGAGGAGACGGCGGTCTCGGTGCTCGCCGAGATCATCGCCGACCGCGCCCACCGGGCCGCGCGTCCGCTGCGCGATACGAGCGGCCCCATCCACGGCCGCCAGAAGGTCGCCTGACCCGCGCCCGACTCGCGCCTGACACCCGCGCCTGACTCGCGCCCGACTCGCGCCTGACACCCGCGCCCGCCCCCCGCCCGACGAGTCGCCCGCCTCGCGCCCGACGAGTCGCGCGGTGGCTCAGACGCGGATGTCGCGGTCGGCGAGCCACGCCACGACGACCTCGGGCGGACGGCCGTCCCATTCCGCCTCGGCGGCGAGGCGCAGCAGCTTGGCGGGCTCGGCGCCGACCTCGTCGCGGCGATACCCGAGGTAGACGGTGACCGCGCCGGCCATGGCCAACGAGCCGTTCCCGAGCGCCGGGTCGAGATCCTCGAGCGCGGTCCCCACCCGGGCCTCGAGGTCGTCGATCGCGCGGATCGGCTCATCGGCGTCCTCGAAGCGCGCCTGGAAGTCGCCGATGATCGGATCGTCGTCGTCGGGATCCACGATCTCGGCGGCGCGGCGCACGACCTCGGCGAGTGTGACCGGCTCGGGACGGAAGGGGGGCATGGCGGCAGTATCGCTCAGTCCGCCGGCGCCGCGGCGTCGAGCTCGGCGAGCCACGCTGTCGCGTTGCCGTCCGAGGGCGCGCGCCAGTCCGCGCGCGGGGACAGCGAGCCCCCCGAGCCGACCTTGGGCGCGTTGGGCAGCGCCGAGCGCTTGAACTGGCTGGTCTCAAAGAACCGCCGCAGGAACTCCTGCAGCCAGTGGCGGATCTCGGCGCGCGGGTACTCGTTGCGCGCCTCGGGGGGGATGAGGTCGGGCCACTCCCCGCGGTCGCGCGAGGCCCACGCGTGCTCGGCGAGGTAGGCGACCTTGCTCGGGCGGTAGCCGAACCGCAGCACGTAGTAGAGGAAGAAGTCCTGCAGCTCATAAGGTCCGACGGTCCGCTCGGAGTCCTGATGGGGGCCCTGGCCCTCGCCCTCGCCCTCGCCGTCGCCGTCGCCGTCGCCGTCGCCGGGCACGAGCTCGGGCGAGATCGCGGTCTCGAGCACCGAGCTCAGCACGCGGTTGGCCGCCTCGGAGAAGAGCTCGGCGCCGATCGCCCACCGCAGCAGGAAGCGGATCAGCGTCTTGGGCACCGACGCGTTGACGTTGTAGTGCGACATCTGGTCGCCGACCCCGTAGGTGCTCCAGCCGAGCGCCAGCTCGGAGAGGTCGCCGGTGCCGAGTACGAGCGCGCGGTGGTGGTTGGCCAGTCGGAACAGATGCGAGGTCCGCTCGCCCGCCTGAACGTTCTCGTAGGTGATGTCGTACTCGGGCGCGCCGTCGGCGGCGGGGTGGCCGATGTCGTGGAGCATCTGCCGCGCCGAGGGGCGGATGTCGAGCTCGGCGGCGGTCACGCCGAGCGCCTCCATCAGCGCGTGGGCGTTGCCCCGCGTCCGCTCGCTGGTGGCGAAGCCGGGCAGCGTGTAGCCCAGCACGTGTGCCCGCGGCAGCCCGAGCCGGTCGACGACACGCGCGGCGACGGTCAGCGCGTGGGTGCTGTCCAGGCCTCCCGAGACGCCGATGACGATCTTCTCGATCCCGGTCGCGCGCAGCCGGGTCTCGAGGCCGGCGACCTGGATGCTGTACACCTCGCGGCAGCGATCGTCGCGACTGGCCGGGTTGGCCGGCACGTAGGGAAAGCGCTCCACCCGGCGCTCGAGGTCGACCGCCTGGGTCGGGAGCTCGAGCGCGAACTCGACCCGACGCATCCTCCGCAGCCGCTTGCGCAGGTCGCCGATCGTGTCGCCGTAGCACGAGATCTGCATCCGGTCGGCCAGCAGCCGGTCGAGATCGACGTCGGCGACGATCAGCTGCTCGTCGGTCGCGAAGCGCTCGGACTCGGCCAGCAGGTCGCCGTTCTCGCAGATCATCGCCTGGCCGTCCCACGCCATGTCGGTCGTCGACTCGCCCCGGCCCGCCGCCGCGTAGGCGTAGGCCGAGACCGTCCGCGCCGATTGGGAGCTCGCGAGCATGCGCCGGTAGCCGGCCTTGCCGATCGTGATGTTGCTCGCCGACAGGTTGGTCAGCACGGTCGCGCCGGCCAGCGCGCCGTACGTGCTCGGCGGCAGCGGGCTCCACACGTCCTCGCAGATCTCGACGTGGACGGCGAGGCCGGGGACGTTGGCGCACGCGAACACGAGGTCGGGCCCCGCGGGCACGTCGGTCGCGGCGACCGACCCGCCGGCCCGGATCATGACCGCATCGCCGACGAGATCGCGGGCGGCGCGAAACTGGCGCTTCTCGTAGTACTCGTGGTACTCGGGGACATAGCTCTTGGGCACGACGCCGAGTGCCCGGCCGCCGTGGACGGCGACCGCGCAGTTGAACAGGCCGCCCTCGGCGCGCAGCGGCGCGCCGACGAGGATCAGCGGGCGTAGGCCGGCGCTGGCGGCGATGAGCCGCGCGAGCTGCGCCTCGACGCCGTCGAGCAGCGCCGACTGGTGGAACAGGTCGTCGCCCGAGTAGCCCGACAGCCCGAGCTCGGGGAAGAGCACGACCGCGGCGCCCCGGTCGTGAGCCGCGTGGGCGAGCGCGAGGGTGCGCTGCGCGTTGGCCGCGGGGTCGCCGATCGACACGTGCGGCACCGCCGCGGCGACGCGCACGAAGCCGTGGCTGTACAGCGAGCGGGACATGGATCCATTGTCGCCGTCGGGCGTCAGTAGCGCAGCAGCGCAGCGATGGGCCGCGCCGGCGGCAGCTCGTCCGCCGGCTCCTCGAGCGCGATCACCTCGGCGTCCTGCGCCAGCGCCGCCTGGACCGTCGCCTCGCGCAGGTCGGCGACCGGCTCGGTCGTGGTTCCGTCCGCCGGGCACCTCGACGTGTCGTCCTCGAGCAGCATCTCGCACGTCGGGCAGCGGCGCCCAGCGGCGTGGTAGTCGCGGCTGAGCAGCAGCGTCTCGACGCGGCGCTCGGTGAGCGCGATCAACGTCTCGGACACCCCGGCGGCCACGCGCTCGTGTCCCGCCATCCGCGACTCAAGCTCCGCCAGCGCGCCCGCGCGACCCGCCGAGGCGTGCTCGGCGAGCAGGCTGGCGAGCGCGTCGCGGATCTCGGGCACCGTGGCGCTCCCGACGTCGAGATCGATGCGCTCGGAGAGCAGGAGCGGACGCAGATCGTTGTGGAGCATGCCCGCAAAGCGTGACCGCGGGTCTTCGGGGCCGCCGATCGCGAGCCCGGCGAAGTGGGTGCGCTGCCACAGCCGGAACACGTCGTGGGCGACCGCGCGCAGGTGGCCGTCGACGTCGTTCTCGTAGCTGTCCTGCGACCAGCCGCCGCCCTGGCGCTGCCCGCGGACGTCGTCGTCGACCGACTCGCGCTCGGACAGCCGGGCGGCGCCGCCGATCAGCACGCGGCCGACCCGGCTGTTGACGAGCGCCACACACGTGCTGGTGGCGTCGCGATTGGCGACGAGCGGCTCGATGTGAGGCACCGCGTCGATCACGACGTGCGAGACGACCCGGAAGGCCAGCTTCACCGGTTCGAACAGATCGTCGAGGCCCGAGCAGAACAGCGCGATCGATCGCGCCTCGGACACCGGGAGCTCGTCGGACTCCAGATAGGCCTCGATCCGCTCCAGGTCCTCGCGCAGCGCGGTCTTCTCGGCGTGATCGGGAGGCTCGTGCTCCTCGGCGAGACGGCGAGCCTGATCGAGCAGCGAGCGCGTCTGGCTCGTGCGCGCCGGCGCGGTCGCGAACTCCTCGGGGTCGAGGTCGAAGTAGAGGCTGATCACCGGGTGCTGGAGCTGGCGGTCGATCAGCTCGCGCGCCATGTCGGTCGCGGCGCTCACCGGTCTTCGGCGCCCTGTCCGCTGCCGGGCGACCCGGACGCGTGCTCGGCGTCGTCCTCGGGCGTCGCCGCGCGATACGGGTCGGAGTCGGCCTCGGGATCGACCTCCCCAACCGGCGTGTTGAGCGCGTGATGGGGGTCGGCGGCCGGCTGCTCGGCCACCGGCTCGTCGGTCGCGTGCAGCGGTTGCGACGAGGACTTGGGCTCGAGCGGCCGATCGGCCGTCTCGGCGGGATCGGCCGCGCGCTCGTGGACGCGTTCGCGGTCGTGGCGGGTCTGCGGCCGGGGATCATCGGGCATGGGGACCTCCTACCTCGGGGCTGGGCAGACAAAACGATAGGTTTGGAGCCGTGAGACCCCGGCGCGCGGCGCTGTTCATCACCTGCCTGTCCGACACGATGTACCCCGCGACGGGGCGGGCGGTGGTCACGCTGCTCGAGCGCCTCGGGGTCGCGGTCGACTTCCCGCTGCAGCAGACGTGCTGCGGGCAGATGCACTTCAACACCGGCTACGCCGCCGAGACGATCCCGCTCGTGCGCCGGTTCGTCCGGGCGTTCGCCGACAGCGAGGTGGTCGTCTCGCCGTCGGCGTCGTGCGTGGGCATGGTCCGCGACGCCTACCCCCGCGTCGCCGCGCTCGCCGGCGACGCGGGGCTGGCGCGCGAGGTCGCCGCGCTCGCCCCGCGCGTCCTCGAGCTGACCGAGCTGCTCGTCAACCACCTCGAGCTCGAGGACGTGGGCGCGTTCTTCCCCCACCGCGTCACCTACCACCCGACCTGCCACTCGCTGCGCATGCTCGGCGTCGGCGACCGCCCGGTGCGCCTGCTGCGGGCCGTCCGGGGCATCGACCTGCGCGAGCTGCCGCAGGCCGCCGAGTGCTGCGGCTTCGGCGGCACCTTCGCGGTCAAGAACGCCGACACCTCGATCGCGATGGTCACCGACAAGGTCCGCGCGGTCCTCGACACCGGCGCCGAGGTGTGCGCCGCCGCCGACAACTCGTGCCTGATGCACATCGGCGGCGCGCTCACGCGCCAGCGCGCCGGCGTGCGCACGCTGCACCTCGCCGAGATCCTGGCGGCGACCGAGCGATGAGCGACCCCACCGTCCCCGACGCGCCGTTCCCGCAGGCCGCGCGGGTCGCGCTCGCCGACAGCCAGCTGCGGCGCAACCTCGGCCACGCCACCCGCGCGATCCGCGCCAAGCGCGCCGACGCGGTGGCCGAGCTGCCCGATTGGGAGCAGCTGCGCGAGGCCGGGCGCGCGATCAAGGAGCGGGCGATGCGCCACCTCGACACCCACCTGCTCGAGCTCGAGGCCGCGGTGACCGCGGCGGGCGGAGTCGTGCACTGGGCGCGCGACGCGCAGGAGGCCAACCGGATCGTCGGCGACGTCATCGCCGCCCACGGCGCCGACCAGGTGGTCAAGGCCAAGTCGCTGACCACCGAGGAGCTGGGGCTCAACGAGGCGCTCGCCGCGCGCGGCATCCATGCGTGGGAGACCGACCTCGCGCAGCTGATCATCCAGCTCTCCGACGACATGCCGTCGCACATCCTCGTGCCGGCGATCCACCTCAACCGCGCGCAGATCCGCGAGCTGTTCCGCCGCCGCCTCGACGAGGCCGCGCCCGATCTCTCCGACGATCCCGGCGAGCTCGCCGAGGTCGCCCGCCGCCATCTGCGGCGGCTGTTCCTCGAGACCCGGGTGGGGATCAGCGGCGCCAACTTCGCGGTGGCCGAGACCGGGTCGGTCGCGGTCGTGGAGTCCGAAGGCAACGGGCGGATGTGCACGACGCTGCCCGAGGTCCTCATCACCGTGATGGGCATCGAGAAGGTGATCCCGACCTGGCAGGACCTCGAGGTCTACCTCCAGCTGCTCCCGCGCTCCTCGACCGCTGAGCGGATGAACCCCTACACCTCGCTGTGGACGGGCGTCGGCGAGCACGACGGGCCAGGCGAGTTCCACCTCGTGCTCGTCGACAACGGCCGAACCAACGTGCTCGCCGACGAGCTCGGCCGCCAGGCGCTGCACTGCATCCGCTGCTCGGCCTGCCTCAACGCGTGTCCGGTCTACGAGCGGACCGGCGGCCACGCCTACGGGTCGACCTATCCCGGCCCGATCGGCGCCATCCTCACCCCGCTGCTGCGCGGCGTCGACGAGGCGGCGTCGCTGCCCTACGCCTCGAGCCTGTGCGGGGCCTGCTACGAGGTCTGCCCCGTCAAGATCAACATCCCCGAGGTGCTCGTGCACCTCCGCCGCCGGGTCGACAAGCACGACCCCGAGCGGGCGGCGATGCGCGCGCTCGCGCGCGTGTTCGCCAGCCGCCGGCTGTACGAGGCCGCGCAGCGCTCGGGGCGGCTCGGCCAGCGCCCGCTCGCGCGCTCGGGGAGGATCACGCGTCTGCCGGGGCCGCTGTCGGGTTGGACGGCGGCGCGCGATCTGCGGCCGGTCGCGCCCGAGAGCTTCCGCGAGTGGTGGCTCCGGGAGCGCGGATGAGCGGCGCCCGCGAGGAGATCCTGGCGCGGATCGCAAGCGCCCTGTCCGACGTGCCCGCGGGCGAGGTCCTCCCGCCCGTCGGGCGCGACTACCGACGCGGCGACGCGCGTCCGCGCCCCGAGCTGGTGGCGTTGCTCGCGCAGCGGCTCGGGGACTACGGCGCCGTGGTCCGGCGGGTCCACGCCGCCGAGGTGAGCCGGGCCGTCGAGCGGGAGTGCGAGCGCCTCGGGCTGCGGCGCCTCGTCGGCCCGCCCGGCCTGCCCACGCCGTGGCGTCCCGCGAGCGTCGAGCTCGTCGCCGACGACGGCCTGAGCGCGCGCGCGCTCGACGCGATCGACGGCGCGCTGACCGGCTGCGCCACGGCGATCGCCGAGACCGGCACGCTCGTGCTCGACGGCGGGCCGCTGTCGGGCCGGCGGCTGCTGACGCTCGTGCCCGACCACCACATCTGCGTCGTGGGCGCCGAGCAGGTGGTCGGCCAGGTCCCGGAGGCGATCGCCCAAGTCGCGTCGGCGGTGCGCGAGCGCCGGGCGCCGGTGACGCTGATCTCGGGCGCGTCGGCGACGTCGGACATCGAGCTCTCACGGGTCGAGGGCGTCCACGGACCGCGCCATCTCGTGGTGCTCGTCGTCGACGACGATCAGCGCGCTCCGCCGGCGTAGCGCAGCAGCGAGAGGTCGGTCAGCCACTCCACGGGTGCGCGGTCGTCGGTGTAGACGCTGCCGCCGCGTGGCGGGTTGCCCATCTCCCGCGACACGGCGATGGCCAGAGACCGCAGCGGCTCGGGGCTGAGCGACGGCAGCCGGGATGCGTCCAGGCGCCCGGTGCCCGCGACGACGATCGAGTTGGTCGCGCTCACGCGATCGGACAGGATCGACGGGAACGCCGTGCGGACGGTGGCGGCCACCACCTTCTCGAGAGCGTCGGAGCCCGGAAGGTGGCCGACGTTGACCAGCATCGTCCCGCCCGGCGTCAGATGACGGCGCACGAGCGCGAAGAACTCGCGGGTGACCAGGTAGAAGGGGATGTACGGCTGGCGGTAGGCGTCGACGAAGATCGTGTCGTAGCGGGCGTGGCTGGCCTGCAGCCACGGACGCGCGTCGGCGGTGTACAGATGCAGGCGGGGCCCGCGCAGGTCGAAGTAGCGGCGGCCCAACGCCGACAGCCGGCCGTCGAGCTCGACCGCGTCCACGCGCGTGTCCGGGTAGTAGTGCCCGTAGGCGCGCGCGATCGTGCCCGCCGCGTCGCCGAGGATCGCCACCCGGGCCGGCGGCCGGCTGCGGCCGGCGAACGGGAGCACGAGGAAGTCATCCCAGTAGCCCCCGGTCAGGTAGCTCCCCGGCCGGTACAGGGAGTGGATCGCGACGCCCTCGTTGAGCTGCAGCCAGCGGGTGCCGTCAGGCAGCTGGACGACGCGCACGTACTGGTACGGGGTCTCGCCCTCGAACAGGATCCGGGCGCCGGGAGTGGCGGCGCCGATCGCCGGCGGCGGCAGCACGAGCAGGCCGGCGATCCCCAACGGCACCAGCCAGCGCCACGGGGAGCGCAGGCCCGGCATGGCGATCAGTGCCAGCGCCAGCGCGAACACGAGGAACGTCCGGTGCGAGCCGACGACCGGTATGAGCAGCAGCGCGGCCAGGAACGTGCCCACGAGCGAGCCGGCGGTGGAGATCGCGTACAGCCGGCCGGTGACCGTCCCGGTGTGCTCGACGCTTTCCACCGCGAGGCGGTTCGCATACGGAGCCACCGTGCCCAGCAGCAGCACCGGCACCGCCACCAGGACGAGCACCGCGACGAGTGAGCCGAGGAAGCCGCCGACCGACAGCGACCCCAGCGCCGACACCGACAGCCGCAGGAACGGATCGGCGAGCACCGGCACGAGCGCCAGGAGCACGGCGGCGAGGAGCACGATGACGCACAGGCCGCCGACGTCGCCGCGCCGGTCGGCCAACCGACCACCGATCGCGTAGCCGGCCGACAGCGCCACCAGCACGGTCGCGATGGTGTTCGCCCAGATGATCGTCGAGGCGCCGAAGTAGGGGGCCAGCAGGCGTGCGGCGGCGATCTCGGCTCCCAGGCTGGCGGCTCCGACCACGAACACGAGCGGCCACAGCAGCCGCGGCCGCCCGGCCCCCCGCCGTGGATCCGCCTCCAGGGCGCTCGGGTGCTCGGTCACGGTCACCGATGACTTCACGGAGTCGCTACAGCTGCTGGCGGACGCCCGCCTCGCCCTCGGCCCGGGGCAGCTGCGGGTGCCGGTCGCCGTTCATCCCGGTCACCGCCGGCCCCCGGCGCTTGATCGGGATCCGACCGCATCCTTCTCCGGCGAGCAGCAGCATCCCGAGGCCGAACGAGAGCAGCCCCAGCGGCAGCGGGCTGGCCAGCGGGCGGAGGTTGATCTGCATCGTGCCCATCCGCCGAGACAGAGTAGATGCGACGGGGGGGAGATCGACGGCGGTGCGCTTAGCGGCGGCGGCGCGGGGTAGGTCTGTCGGCGTGCCCGCGCGCCGGTTCGTGATCCAGCAGCACGACGCGTCGACCCTGCACTACGACTTCCGGCTCGAGGTCGACGGCGTGCTGAAGTCCTGGGCGATCCCCAAGGGGCCCTCGCTGGATCCTCGCGAGAAGCGGCTCGCCGTGCAGGTCGAGGACCATCGGCTCGACTACTACGACTTCGAGGGCGTGATCGGCGAGGGCTACGGCGCCGGCACCGTGCTCCTGTGGGATGCCGGCACCTACCGCAACCTCGACGACGAACGCTCGATGGCCGCCGCGATCGCCACCGGGCACGCGAAGTTCTGGCTGCAGGGCGAGAAGCTCACCGGGGGCTTCACGCTGCAGCGGACCCGCGGTGGCGCCAAGCCGCAGTGGCTGCTGATCAAGCGCCGTGACGACGCCGCCGACGCCCGCCGCAACCCGGAGAGCACCCAGCCGGGCTCGGTCAAGAGCGGGCGGTCGCTGCGCCAGATCGCCCGGGAGGGCACGTGAGCGCTGACGGCGAGAACGGCACGATCCGGACCCGGATCCCGGCGCGGCTGGACCGTCTGCCGTGGTCGCGCTTTCACTGGACGGTGATCATCGGGCTCGGGACGGTGTGGATCCTCGACGGCCTCGAGGTGACGATCGTCTCCAGCATCTCCGGCCGGCTGGGGGAGAAGGGGGCCGGGATCGGGATCTCCGCCGCCCACGTCACCGGCTGGGGGGCCTCGCTGTACGTCGCGGGCGCGTGTCTGGGCGCGCTCGTGTTCGGACAGCTCACCGATCGCTACGGCCGCAAGAAGCTGTTCATGGTCACCCTCGGCGTCTACCTCGCCGCCACCGTGCTGACCGCGTTCTCGTTCGCCACCTGGTGGTTCTTTCTCTGCCGCTTTCTCACCGGCTTCGGGATCGGCGGCGAGTACTCGGCGATCAACTCGGCGATCGACGAGCTGATCCCCTCCGAGCACCGCGGGCGCGTCGACGTGGCGATCAACGGCAGCTACTGGGGCGGGGCGTCGGTGGGGGCGCTGCTGGCCGTGGTCGCGCTGAACGAGAGCATCTTCGCGGTCAACGTCGGATGGCGGCTGTGCTTCGGGCTCGGCGCGGTCCTGGGCACGGTCATCCTGCTCGTGCGGCGCAACGTGCCCGAGAGCCCCCGCTGGCTGTTCATCCACGGCCGCGATCGGGAGGCCGAGGAGATCGTCGCCGACATCGAGGGCCAGGTGCAGGCATCCACCGGACGGCCGCTGCCCGAGGCCGAGGAGGAGATCACCGTCCGGCAGCGGCGCACGGTGCCGTTGTCGATGATCGTCCGCTCGGTCGTGACGCTCTACCCCAGGCGCACGATCCTCGGCCTGGCGCTGTTCATCGGCCAGGCGTTCCTCTACAACTCGATCCTGTTCGGGCTCGGGGACCTGCTCGGGACCTACTTCCACGTCTCCAGCGGCGACGTGCCCTATTACGTGGCGATCTTCGGCGTGGGCAACCTGCTCGGACCGCTGTCGCTCGGGCGCCTGTTCGACACCGTCGGCCGCAAGCCGATGATCGCCGGCGCCTACCTGCTGTCGGGCGTCCTGCTCGTCGTCACGGCGCTGCTGTTCCGCGGCCACGACCTGACGGCCGCCTCGATGACGGGGGCGTTGACGGTCGTCTTCTTCTTCGCGTCGCCCGGGGTGTCGGGCGCCTACCTGACGGTCTCCGAGGTGTTTCCGATGGAGACCCGCGCGATGTGCATCGCGGTCTTCTATGCGGTCGGCACCGGCATCGGCGGCATCACCGGCCCGTTGGTGTTCTCGGCCCTGATCACGACCGGCGACGTCGACAAGGCAGCGCTCGCGTTGATCATCGGCGCCGCGATGATGATCCTCGGCGGCCTCGCCGAGGTCGTCTTCGGCGTCAAGGCCGAGCGCCAGAGCCTGGAGCGCATCGCCGCCCCGCTGACCGCCTCCGACGCCGGCGGGGCCGCTGCCGCGACCGCGTAGCCGCAGCCGCGAAGTAGGCTGGCCGGTATGGGCCGGTCCGAGCTGTGGGACGACGCGATCGCGGAGCGCGTGCTCGCCGACGCGGACCCGGGGCGGCGGATCGTCTGCGCGTCGGGCATCTCGCCGTCGGGGCCGATCCACATGGGCAACCTCCGCGAGGTGTTCACCACCCATCTCGTCGCCGAGGCGCTGCGCCGCCGCGGTCGCGAGGTCGTCCACCTGCATTCCTGGGACGACTACGACCGCTTTCGCAAGGTGCCCGCCGGGGTCGATCCCGGCTTCGAGCGCTACGTCGGGTGGCCGTTGGCCGAGATCCCCGATCCGCGGGGCGGCGCGGGCTCCTACGCCGAGCACTTCATGGCCGAGTTCCGCGCGGCGCTTGCGCGCCTGGGCATCGTCATGACCGAGGTGCGCCAGTCCGAGCAGTACCCCAAGGGCAGCTACAACGTCGCCATCCGCCGGGCGATGGACGAGCGCGGCTTCGTGTTCGACACGCTCGAGGGCCAGCAGACGCGGGGCCGGCACGAGCGGTCGGCCGCGCAGCGGCGAGCCGAGTACTACCCGTTCAGGCCCTACTGCCCGGTCTGCCGGCGCGACGACACGCGCGTGACGCGGTGGGACTCGCCCACGGCGACGTGGGAGTGCCGCCACGGCCACGCCGGCGAGATGAGCCTCGCCGACGGGGCGACGATCAGCGGCAAGCTCGTCTGGAAGGTCGACTGGCCGATGCGCTGGGCCCACGAGGCGGTGGCGTTCGAGCCCGCCGGCGAGGACCACCACGCTCCGACCGGGAGCTTCACCGTCGGGCGGAGGCTCGTCTCCGAGCTGTACGGAGGCCGAGCCCCCGACTCGGTCGTGTACTCGTTCGTGGGGCTCGCCGGGGCCGGGGGCAAGATGTCGGGCTCGGTCGGGGGCGCGGCGATCCCCGCGACCGCGCTCGAGGTGCTCGAGCCCGCGCTCGTCCGCTGGCTGTACGTCCGCCGGGTCCCGGCGCAGTCATTCGCGATCGATCTCGCGCCCCGGGCGGTGCAGCGGCTCTACGACGAGTGGGACCACCTGTCGCAGCGGGTCGCCGCCGGCACCGCCGCGGGCGCGGACGCCGCCATGCACCGCGAGAGCGTGGAGTCCTCGGCCGGTCCGGTGCAGCGCACGGGGCGGGCGGTCTCCTTCCGGCTGCTCGCCTCGGTCGCCGACATCACGCAGGGCAACCGCGAGCAGATCGCCCGGATCGTCTCTCACCATCTCGGCGGCGGCGCTCCTCAGAGGGCCCTGCTGGACGAGCTCGAGCCACGGCTGACGTGCGCGATCCACTTCGCCACCGAGCTCGTGCCCGCATCCGAGCGCACCCGGCTGCGCGAGGCGTTCGCGCCCCACGAGCTCGCCGGGCTCGACGAGACGACGCGACGCGGGGTCGCCATGCTCGCCGAGGGTCTCGACGACGACTGGTCGCTGCCCGGGCTGACCGCGCTCATCTACGCGGTGCCCAAGCGACTGCACGGCCTGCCCGACGACGCCACGCCCGACGCCGAGGTCAAGGCCGCCCAGCGCACGTTCTTCAAGGCCGTCTATCGGCTCCTGGTCGACGCCGAGACCGGCCCCCGCCTGCCGACGCTGCTGCTGTCGATCGGTCCGGAGCGGGCGCGCGAGCTGCTCGGCTCCTGCACCGCCGCGACGGCGACGTCCTAGCACGTGGCCGTCAGCGAGCGCCGCGCCGAGCGGCTGACCCTGGTCGCGATGAGCCTCGGCTTCGCCGTCGTACAGCTCGACATCAGCGTCGTCAACGTCGCCATCAAGGCGATCGGCGACGCGCTCGGCGGCGGGGTCAGCGCTCTGCAATGGGTGGTCAACGCGTACACGATCGGCTTCGCCGCGTTCATCCTCACCGCCGGCGCGCTTGCCGACCGGATCGGGGCCAAGGGGGTGTTCGTCGCCGGCTTCGCGCTGTTCACGACGGCGTCGGTCGTCTGTGGGCTGGCGCCCGATCTCGGCGTGCTCATCGCGGCGCGCGCGGTCCAGGGCATCGGCGCCGCGGTGCTCGTGCCGTCGTCGCTGACCCTGCTCAACCACGCCTACACCGATGCCGCCGCCCGCGCCCACGCCGTCGGCCTGTGGCTGGCGGGGGCCAGCTTGGCGCTCTCCGGGGGGCCGCTCGTCGGCGGGGTGCTGATCGCGACGCTCGGCTGGCGGGCGATCTTCTTCATCAACGTGCCGGTGGCGCTGATCGGGATCTGGCTGAGCCGGCGCTTCGCGGGCGAGACCCCGCAGGCGCGTGACCGGGGGGTCGACGTGGCCGGGCAGGCGTTCGCCGTCCTGACGCTGACCGCGCTGGTGGCGGCCACGATCGAGGGCGGGACGCAGGGCTTCGGTTCCTTGCCGGTGCTCGTCGGCTACGCGCTCGCGGCGCTGGCGGGCGTGATCTTCGTCGCGCTCGAGGCTCGTGGCGCGCGTCCCATGCTCCCGCTGGCGCTGTTCCGCGCGCGGGCGTTCAGTGCTCCGGCGGCGATCGGGATCCTGATCAACACGGCGTTCTACGGGCTGATCTTCGTCTTCAGCCTCCTGTTCCAGCGCGCCCAGCACCTGACCGCGCTGCAGACCGGGCTGGCGCTCGCGCCGATCATGGTCGCGATCACCGCGGCCAACGTGGCCGCCGGTCGGGTCAACCGGCTCGTCGGCCCGCGGCGAACCGTCGCCGCCGGCGTGGTGGCGTTCGCGGCCTGCTGCGCCGGCCTGCTCGGCGTCGGCGCGCGCACCGGCTACGCCGCGATGGTCGTCCAGCTGACGCTGCTCGGCGCCGCCGCGGGATCGATCGTGCCGGTCATCACCTCGGAGATGCTCGGCAGCGTCGATCGCAGCCGCTCGGGCGTCGCCGCCGGCACGCTGAACACGCTGCGCCAGACCGGCTCGGCGATCGGCGTGGCGCTGTTCGGCTCGCTGCTCGCCGGTTCGGGGATCACCGTCGGGGTGCACATCTCGCTGGGGATCACGATTGGGCTCTCGGCGGTGATCCTGACGCTGACGCCGTTGATGGCGGCCCGACCTGGCGCCGGGGCCGAACCAGCGCCGCCCTCGCGGGCCTCCGGATAGTGTTCGCATCGCGAACGATGGAGGGCCGACCCCGGAGCGCCGACTTCGTCCAGTCCCTCGAGCGGGGGCTGGCGGTCATCAACGCCTTCGACGCCGAGCACCGCGAGCTCGGGCTCTCGGAGGTCGCGCGGATCACCGGGCTGACGCGCGCCTCGGCGCGGCGCTTTCTGCTGACGCTCGTCCAGCTCGGCTACATGACCCTCGACGACGGGAGATTCTCGTTGCGCCCGCGCGTGCTCGAGCTCGGCTACGCCTACCTGTCGAGCCTGTCGCTGCCCGAGGTCGCCCAGCCGCACATGGAGCGCCTCGTCGACGAGGTCAACGAGTCGTCGTCGGTCTCGGTCCTCGACGACCTCGAGGTCGTCTACGTGGCGCGCGTGCCGACGCGGCGGATCATGAGCACCACGCTCTCGGTCGGCACGCGGCTGCCCGCGTACGCGACGTCGATGGGCCGGGTGCTGCTCGCGGCGCTGCCGGCGGCCGAGCTCGAGGGGCGCCTGGCGCGGATGGAGATCCGGCCGCTGTCGGCGAACACGATCGCCGGCGTGTCCGAGCTGCGCGCGGCGCTCGACGGGGTGCGCGCCCGCGGCTGGGCGACCATCGACCAGGAGCTCGAGGCGGGGGTCCGCTCGCTGGCGGTGCCGATCCGCGGCGCGAACGGCGAGGTCGTGGCCGCGCTCAACGTCTCGGTTCACGCCAGCCGCGGCACGATGGCCTCGCTGCGCCGCGACGTCCTCCCGCACGCCCGGGCGGCGGCGTCCGCGATCGAGGAGGACCTGCGGGGCGCCAGCGGCGGCTAGCTAGTGGCCGTCGCGGTCAGGAGTCCGCGCTCGCCGCCGCCGCCCGGCGCCGCGCGGCCCGCACCGTCGCCGACTCGCTCGCGGCCCACACGATCAGCGCGGCCCCGGCGATCAGCGCTCCCAGCACGCAGTCGCCGGCCCAGCCGTCGTTGGCGTAGATCGCGGAGGCGAGCGCCGAGAACAGCGCCCCGCCGAGGAAGTAGGCGACCATGTAGGCGGTCGTCAGCCGGCTGCGCGCTTCGGGCACGAGCGCGTAGATCGCGTTCTGGTTGGAGATGTGCAGCCCCTGCACTCCGAGGTCGAGCACGGCGATGCCGATGATCAGCGCCGCGAGGGAGTGCCGGCCGGCGGCGAGGATCGCCCAGCTGACGAGCACGATGAGCACGGTGGCGGTCGTCGTGTGCTTGACCCGGCCGCGGTCGGCGAGCCGGCCGGCGAGCGTCGCCGCGCCCGCGCCCGCGACCCCGACGAGGCCGAAGAGGCCGATCGTCGCGTTCCCGTAGTGATAGGGCGGACCCGCGAGCAGATAGGAGAGCGGGGTCCACAGGGTGGAGAAGCATCCGAAGGCGAGCGCGCCGAGGACCATCCGCTGGCGTAGGACGGGCTCTGAGGCCACGAGCGAGAGCACCGAGCGCAGCAGGCCGAGGTACGGGGTGGTGGTCGTGGGCGCGATCCGCGGCAGCGCTCGGCGCAACGTCGCGCACAGCACGAGCATCAGGACCGCCGCGAGCCAGAACACGGCGCGCCAGCCGACGAGCCCGGCGATGAGCCCGCTCACCGTCCGCGCGAGCAGGATCCCGATCAGCAGCCCGCTCATCACGGTCCCGACGATGCGGCCGCGCTCGTTGTCGGCGGCGAGCGTGGAGACCATGGGGACGATCACCTGGGCGACGACCGAGCTCAGTCCGACGATGGCGATGGCCGCCGCGAACACGACGAAGCTCGGGGACACCGCGACCACCACGAGGGCGGTCGTCGTGATCAGCAGGGTGCCGGTGATCAGCCGGCGGCGCTCGTGCAGGTCGCCGAGCGGCACCACGAACGCGAGGCCGAGCCCGTAGCCGATCTGGGAGACGGTGACGAGCAGGCCTCCGGTCCCCTTCGAGACGCCGAAGTCGTGCGCAAGGGTGTCGAGCAGCGGCTGGGCGTAGTAGAGGTTGGCGGCGGCCGCCCCGGTGGCGAGGGCGAGTAACAGCACCAGCCCGCGGCTGATGCCGGCCCCGGGCTGGGCGGCCTCGTCGTCCACGACGATCCACCATAGTCCGAACGCTCAGCGGCGCAGGGCCGCGCGCACGGCGGGGCTGCCGGCGGCGAGCAACGCGGCTTCGTCGCCGAGGTCGTGCGCGGCCACC
Organism: Solirubrobacterales bacterium; assembly: GCA_019240115.1. Taxonomy (GTDB): domain Bacteria; phylum Actinomycetota; class Thermoleophilia; order Solirubrobacterales; family Solirubrobacteraceae; genus Palsa-465. Next base: position 39,562 of record JAFAYV010000079.1, read on the forward strand.
GCGGCGGCCAGCGAGCGCAGGCCGGCCGGGCCCGAGCGCTCGATCGCCGCGATCAGCGCCGCGCGCTCGCGCTGGCGCAGTGCGCCGGCGAGCCACAGTGCCTGCACCCACAGGCCGCGCTCGATCGCCGCCGCAACGAGGCCGTCCCAGCGGCGCAACGGCAGCAGCCGCATGACCGTCGGCAGGCGCTCGGGCTCCTCGAGCACGAACGCCACCTCGAGCGTCGAGGAAGGGTCCATGGCCGCCAGCGCGGCGGCGATAGCGTCGTCGGACAGATAGGCGACGTAGCGTCCCATCGTCACGTGCTCGCCCCGGCGCACGAGCTCGGCGGTGACCTCGGCGACCCGCGGCGCGGGGATGCGGGCGATGACCGCCGCGGCGCGCCGAGGATCGATCTCGATCGCCACGTCGGCGAGGAACGCGGTCGGCAGCCGGGCGGCCATCTCGACCGCCCGCTCGGGATCGAGCTGGGTGGTGATCTGGGCTGAGAGCAGCGGCCCGAACACGCTCTGGCCGATCGCCGCCCCCAGCCCCACCGGCACGAGGCGACTGACTCCCGCCAGCCCCCGCAGCGACCCCGACTGGGCGTCGAACAGCGTCTCGGTGACGCGCAGGCGCAGCGCCCGCAGATCGTCGAGCCCGAGTCGCTCGAGGTAGCTCAGCGACGCCGGCTCGCGCTGCAGCAGGCGCGCGAGCTTGAGCACCTCGGCCCGCGCCCGCGCCGACTCGGCCGCGCCGGCGGACTCGGCCGCGCGGCTCACCGGGCGGTGCGGCGCACGACGGCGCGCAGCACTCGCGGCAGACGGTCAAGCGCACGGTCGCCGGCCCGCGCCAGCGCCTCGCCCTGGCGAGCGCGCGCCTCGCCGATCGCGTGGGCGAGGTCGCTCAGCTCGGCGTCGCGCAGCTCGGCCACCCCGGCGGGCAGGTCGCCGCCGAGCTCGGCGCGCAGGCGCGAGCGGCCGTCGTGCCGGTGCGAGCGGCCGTCGTGCCGGTGCGTGCGGGCATCGTCGTTCATCCCCGCCTAGTATTCCGCCGATGCGCGCCCTCGTCTCGCGACAGTCCTCACCCTTCGCCGAGCTCGCCGACGTTGCCGACCCGACGCCCGATCCCGACCAGGCGCTCGTCGCCGTCCGGGCGATCAGCCTCAACCGTGGCGAGAGCCACCAGCTCGCGGGCAAGGAGGCGGGCACGATCACCGGCTGGGACCTCGCCGGCGAGGTCGTCGCCGCGGCCGCCGACGGCAGCGGGCCGCCCGAGGGCGCGCGCGTCGTCGGCCTGGTGGCGAGCGGCGCGTGGGCGGAGCGGGTCGCGGTCGCGACCGAGCACCTGAGCGAGCTGCCCGACGCGGTCACCTTCGAGCAGGCCTCGACGCTGCCCGTGGCGGGCCTGACGGCGCTGCGCGCGCTCGAGCGTGGCGGCTTCGTCCTCGGCAAGCGGGTGCTGATCACCGGCGCCAGCGGCGGCGTCGGCCGCTTCGCGATCCAGCTGGCCCGGATGGCCGGGGCGCACGTGACCGCGGTCTCGCGCAGCACCGACGGCCTCGCCGAGCTCGGCGCCGACGAGGTCGGGTCCGAGCTGACGGTCGACGGCCCCGGATTCGCGGTCGTGCTCGACGCGCTCGGCGGCCCCGTGCTCGGAACCTGCCTGCAGCGCGTCGCGCCCGACGGGGTCGTCGTCAGCTTCGCTTCGACGCTCACCGACCCGGTCAGCTATCCGACGCGCCAGCTGTTCGCCCGCGCTCCCGGCGCGAGCCTGTACGGGCTGTTCATCTTCGCCGAGCTGCAGCACACGCGCAGCGCCTCGGCGGACCTGCGCCGGCTCGCCGACCTGGTCGCCGCCGGAGCGCTCGATCCGCAGATCGACCGCGTCGTCTCCTGGGAGCACGCGGGTGACGCGATCGACGCGCTGCTCGACCGGCAGATCGCCGGCAAAGCGGTCCTGACCGTCGCCTGACACCCGCCGGATGACACCCCGTGTTGGGGGTTCATTAGGCGGGATCGCGGAGTCTTACATCGGGTCGTGTCGAGGAATAGATTGTCCGATCCTCGGATACCCGAACCTCTGGGAGGAGGAGCAGTGAAGAGATACGCCAGGACCTCGACGGCCGTGCTGCTGGCGGCCCTCGTGGCACTCGCGGTGGCGGCCTGCGGAGGCTCGTCGTCGAAGTCGTCGAAATCCTCGTCGTCGGGCTCGAGCAAGGCGAGCAGCGCCGGCGGCAAGCAGGGTGGCACGATCAAGATCGTCTCCGGCACCCCGCCGCTGTCGGCCGACCAGGGGCTGGACTTCACCACCCAGGGCAACGAGCTCTACTCGACGGTCAACCTGTCGCTGCTGACGTTCACGCGCGGCGTCGCGGGCACCGCGGGCGCCAAGATCATCCCCGGCCTGGCCAAGAGCCTGCCGAAGGTCACCGACGGCGGCAAGACCTACACGTTCACGCTGCGCCCCGGGCTGCACTACTCCAACGGGGTGCCGATCAAGGCCTCCGACGTGCCGCGCGCGCTCGAGCGCGACCTGAAGATCCCGTGGCAGGCCGCCTCCTTCATCAGCGCCTACATCCAGGGTGGGATGGCATACGCCAACGGCAACGCCAAGACGATCTCGGGCGTCGTGGCCAACGACAAGACGGGCACGATCGCCGTCCACCTCGTCGCCCCGTTCGCGCCGATCGTCGACGTCTTCGCCCTGCCGGGCACCGCCCCCGTCCCGCCGGGCACGCCGGCCAAGAACCTGGCCGCCACCGGCACGGTCGGCGACGGCCAGTACAAGTGGGGCCCGATCACCCCGGGACACAGCTACACCCTGATCAAGAACCCGAAGTTCGACGTGCCGGGCCTGCCCCGGGGTCACGTCGACCAGTTCACGTACTCGGTCAACACCAACGTGCTGGCCAACGCCGAGGCGGTGCTCAACAACCAGGCCGACGTGTTCGACCCGGGGGACACCCTGCCGGCGGCGGTCCTGGACAAGGTCAAGCAGCAGAGCGACCGCTACCAGGCGGTGCCGCTGAACACGAGCTGGTACTTCTGGTTCGCGACCTACAAGAAGCCGTTCAACAACCTCTACGCCCGCGAGGCCGTCCTGGCGGCGATGGACGACCGGGCGCTCTCGCGCCTGGACAGCGGCTTCCAGACGCCCGACTGCCACCTCATCCCGTTCGGGATCGTCGGGCACTCGAGCCCGTCGAGCTGTCCGTTCCACAACCCCAACGGTCCGGCGAACCTGACGCTCGCCAAGCAGCTGATGCAGAAGTCGGGGATGACCGGCCAGCCGGTCGTCGTCTACGGCGAGGAGCGCGCTCCGCGCCGGCAGTACCTCGACTACTTCACGGGCGTGCTGAACTCGCTCGGCTTCAAGGCGACCGAGAAGGTCGTCAACTCGGGCGTGTATTTCACGACGATCGGGGCCCCCACCCTGAAGCCGGACGTCGGCTTCGGCGACTGGAACCAGGACTTCCCGAACCCGTGGGACTTCATGCAGCTGTTCGCGGGCGACGCGGGGTCCACGTTGAACTACGGCTACGTCAACGATCCGCACTACAACGCGACGTTGAACAAGCTCGACCAGCAGCCTCCGGACAAGGTCGCCAGCCAGTGGGCGGCGCTTGACCAGTACGCGGTCAACCACGCCTACTACGCCGTGTTCGGCCACGAGAGCAAGCCGCAGTTCTACTCGTCGCGGGTCGACTTCGCCGCGAGTCCGCTCTCGGTCGAGTACTTCCTCGACCTGGTGAGCATGCGCTTGAAGTAGGCGCTTGCGTGCGTCTGCCGGGAGGACGTCTCGGCGTCCTCCCGGCGGTACGCGGTGCAGGCGGTAAGCTCCCGCCTCCGCGGACATGGCTCTTGACCCCGCCATCGGCCCCGACGCCGGCTCCGGCGTCGTCATCGGATCCGATCAGGGATCGGGTGGCGCCTGGGAGGGCGGCCGTCACGCGCCGGCGGTCGGTCCGTGGCGGCTGGCGATGCGCCGGATGCGGCGCAACCGTGTCGCACTCGCATTCCTGGGTCTGTTCATCCTGATCGTCGTCGTGTGCGTGCTGGCGCCGGTCTACTCGCACGACATCGCCCAGATCGGTCCCAACCAGAACAACATCACCGGCCAGGTCAAGGTTGGCGGGCAGGAGAAGGACGTCGTCGCCGTCGACGGCACGCCGATCGGGCCGACCTTCACCAGCCACTACTTCCTCGGCGCCGATACGAACGGGCGCGATCTGGCGGTGCGGCTGCTCTACGGCGGGCGGACGTCGCTGCTCATCGGCGGGGTCGCGACGGTCATCATCATCGTGCTGGGCACGCTGTTCGGCCTGCTCTCCGGGTACCTCCGGGGGGTTGCGGACGGGATCCTGCGCCCGCTGATGGAGCTCATCTGGTCGTTCCCGCCGGTCATCCTCGGCGTCGTGGTCGGCACCGCGCTCGCCCTCGGGGGCCTGGGACCGATCAAGGGCAACTCGGTGTTCATCCCGGCGTTCATCATCGGGGTGATCTACAGCCCGTATCTGGGCAAGCCGATCCGGGGCGAGATCCTGCGGCTGCGCGAGCAGGACTTCGTCGACGCCGCCCGCGCCCAGGGGATGGGGCCGATGCGGATCATGTTCACCGAGGTCCTGCCCAACGCGGCCTCGACGATCATCGTGTTCATCCCGCTGATGCTCGCGCAGGCGCTCCTGCTCGAGGCCTACCTGTCGTTCCTCGGCGCCGGCGTCCAGGCCCCGAACGCCTCCTGGGGCACGCTGATCGCCGACGGGCTCAACTACATCGAGACGACGCCGACGTTCTGCCTGATCCCCGGGATCATGCTCGTGCTGACGGTGCTGAGCGTCAACGTGTTCGGCGACGGCCTGCGCGACGCCCTCGACCCCCGCGCCCAGGTGCGGATCAAGACCTGATGGCGCGCTTCGCCGTCCGGCGCGCGCTGTCGGCGCTCGCGCTGCTGTTCGCGACCTCGGTCGTCGTGTTCGGCGCCTTCGAGGTCATCCCCAGCTACAACCCGGCGCAGGCGATCGCCGGGCGCAACGCGACGCCGACGACCGTCGCCGAGGTCAGCCGCAAGTTCGGCTTCGACAAGCCGGTCTACACCCAGTACGTCAACACGATGAAGCTCGTCTTCACCGGCAAGGTGATCGACTACCAGGACGACCTCAACGTCGTCGACCAGTTCCGCAAGCGATTCCCGGTGACGCTGTCGCTCGTGCTCCCCGCCGGCATCCTGTGGTTCGGGATGGCGGTCGTGCTCGGCTCGGTCAGCGCGATGCGGGCCGGGCGCCTCACCGATCGGGTGGTCATGGTGGCGGCGATCGTCGGCGTGTCGATCCCGGTCGTCCTGCTCGCGGCGCTGCTGTTGTACTTCTTCGCCTACAAGCTGACGTGGTTTCCCAACACCGGGTATCACGGCCTCTCCAATCCGGTGCAGTGGGCCTACCACCTGATCCTGCCGTGGATCGCACTCGCCGTGCTGAACATCGGCTTCTACTCGCGCGTGCTGCGCTCGGGCCTGCTCGACATGGCCAACCAGGACTTCGTGCGCACCGCGCGCGCCAAGGGCCTGTCGCGCGGGCAGGTGTTCCGCCGCCACATGCTGCGCAACTCGCTGATGCCGATCATCACCATGTTCGGGTTGGACTTCGCGACGGCGATCGGCGGCGCCGCGCTCATCACCGAGGCCGTGTTCAACCTCCCGGGCATCGGTCAATACGAGGCGAGCTCGATCGGCAACCTCGACGTGCCCCCGATCCTCGTCGGCGCGATCCTCACCGCGTTCTTCGTCGTGCTGTTCGGCGCCCTGATCGACATCCTGTACGGCCTCCTCGATCCCCGGATCCGGCTCACCGGCTGATGGCCGAGCGGCTGCTCGAGGTTGCCGAGCTGGAGGTGTCCTTCGCCACCGAGGACGGACTCGTGCGCGCGGTCGACGGCGTGTCGTTCGCGCTGCATCGCGGGGAGGTGGTGGCGATCGTCGGCGAGTCGGGGTCGGGCAAGTCGGTGACGGTGATGACGCTGATGGGACTCACCCGCGGGGTCAACTCGCGCTTCGGCGGCTCGGCGCGGCTCGGCGATCGCGAGCTGGTCACGGCGTCCGAGGCGGAGCTCGAGCGCGTCCGCGGCGCCGAGATCGCGATGATCTTCCAGGACCCGATCTCGTCGCTGAGCCCGGTGATGCGGATCGGCGACCAGATCGTCGAGCAGATCCGCGCGCACGAGAAGGTGTCCAAGGGCGCGGCGATGGATCGCGCGGTGGAGCTGATGGAGCGGGTCGGGATTCCGCGCGCGCGCGATCGCGCGCGCAACTACCCGCACGAGTTCTCGGGCGGCATGCGCCAGCGCGTGATGATCGCGCTCGCGCTCTCGCTGTCGCCGAGCGTGCTGATCGCCGACGAGCCGACGACCGCGCTCGACGTCACGATCCAGGCCCAGATCCTGCAGGAGGTCAAGCAGCTCAGCCAGGAGAGCTCGAGCGGTGTCATCTTCGTCACCCACGACCTCGGCGTCGTGGCCGACATCGCCGACCGCGTGATCGTCATGTACGCGGGACAGGTCGTCGAGCAGGGGACGCTCGAGGAGATCTTCTACGACCCGCAGCATCCCTACACCTGGGGCCTGCTGGGCTCGGTGACGCGCATGGATCGCCCACCGCCGCGTCGACTGCCGGCGATCCCCGGCCTGCCGCCGTCACTGACCGACCCGCCCGAAGGGTGCCACTTCGCGCCCCGCTGCCCGCTGCGCTTCGACCGCTGCCACGAGCTGCCGCCGCTGCAGGCGCGCGTCCCGGGGGTCGCCGGCCACCTCGATCGCTGCTGGCTTCAGGCCGGCGACAAGCGTGATCGCCGCGAGGTCGAGGGCCAGATCGGCCTGGCCACCGAGGCGGTCGCGTGATGGCGACGCCCGACGAGCCCGGCGCGATCGCCCGCGGCGCGTCGGCGCCCAACGGCAGCGGCCGCGGCAATGGCACGGCGCTCATCGAGGCCGAGCATCTCGAGCTCTACTTCCCGGTCAAGAAGGGGATCCTCGTCGACCGCACCGTGGCGCACGTGCACGCCGTCGATGACGTCTCGCTCGTGCTCACGGAGGGCGAGACGCTCGGCGTCGTCGGCGAGTCGGGCTGCGGCAAGAGCACACTCGCCCGGTGCCTGGTTCGCCTGCACGAACCGACCGGCGGCACGCTGCGCTTCCGCGGCCGCGACATCACCAAGCTCAACCGGCGCGGCCTGCAGCCGATCCGCCGCGAGGTCCAGATGGTCTTCCAGGACCCGGTCTCGTCGCTGAACCCGCGCAAGCGCGTCGGGCAGATCATCGGGGTCCCGATGCGCCTGCACGGCGTCGACGGCAGCGACGTCGAGTCCCGCGTGCGCGACCTCCTGCACCGCGTCGGGCTCAACCCCGAGCACATCAACCGCTTCCCGCACGAGTTCTCCGGCGGCCAGCGCCAGCGGATCGGGGTCGCGCGCGCGCTCGCCGTCAACCCGAAGCTGCTCGTCCTCGACGAGCCGGTGTCCGCGCTCGACGTCTCGGTCCAGGCCCAGGTGATCAACCTGCTCGACGACCTCCAGGACGAGTTCGGCCTCTCCTACATGTTCATCGCGCACGACCTGTCGATCGTGCGCCACGTGTCGGACCGGATCGTGGTCATGTACCTCGGCAAGCTGATGGAGGTCTCCCCGGCCCGGGAGCTCTATGAGAAGCCGATCCATCCCTATACCCAGGCGCTGCTCGCGGCGATCCCGATCCCCGATCCGCACGAGAACCAGGCGCGCGCGCGGACCGTGCTCGGCGGCGAGCCCCCGAATCCGATCGACCCGCCCCCGGGCTGTCGCTTTCACACCCGTTGTCCCCACGCCACCGAGATCTGCGCCACGACCGAGCCGCCGCTCGCCGAGTACGCGGGCGGCCACCTTGCCGCCTGCCATCACCCCCAGAGCGTCGGCGCCGAGGAGATCGCATCCGCCGTGCGGTCGTCGTTGAGCCCGACGAGCGCCGGCGACGCGATGCCGGACGCCGAGGCTGCTCGCCAGGCGGGCGATCCCGCGCCGGGCGATCCGGCGACGGGGCGGGGCGCGCGCACCGGGGCCACCCCGCCTAGTCCGAGCGCCGGGCCCGGTAGTGGCGCGCCTTGACGCGGGCGCCGCAGATCGACATCGAGCACCAGGTGCTGACCCGGTTGCGGCTGGCGTCGTAGAAGGTCCAGCCGCAGTCGGGTCCCGGACATGCCTTGAGTCGCTCGAAGCGGCCGTCGAGCTGGGCGCGGGCGACGATCGCGACGAGGAGGCCGAGCGCGCCGTCGAGATCGCGCCGGGGCGCGGCCAGCTCGGGGTGGCCCTCGGCGTCCAGGCGCAGCGTCGCGCCGCGCGAGACGCGGCACAGCGGCGCGACCGCGACCGGGTCACGCGGCTGGCCGTTGTTGGCGAGCAGCAGCGCGCGGAGCGCCTCGCGGAGCTCGCGCGCGCGGCGCAGGTCGCGCTCGTCGAGACCGACGCCGCGGGCGAGCAGGCCGCGACCCCACAGCCAGGCGGCGAGCTGCGCCGGCGTGCGCAGCCGCTCCGGCCGGCGCCGATCGAGGTCCCAGAACGTGTTGGCGAACGCCTGCACGAGGCCGAGCTCGGCGGGCGCGGGCCGGCGACCCGCGGGTTGGCGCTCGTCGCGCAGTCGCAGCGAGTGCAGCGTCAGCTCCCGGCGGCCGGTCACGCCGACGCCTCAGCTCGGCGGGGCGGGGTTCGATCCCCGGGGGGCGATCGCGAGCGTCGCCCGGGCGACGGCGCTCGCGAGCGGCAGCCTCGCGGCCACGGGGCCGCCGGTGATCGTGACCGTGACGTAGGAGCCGCCGCGCGACGGGGTGCCGTTGGTGGCGATCAGCTGGCGCTGGCCGGGCACCCAGGCGACGTTGCCGGCGAGTCCGGGCACGGGGTGGGGCAGCTCTGCCGGGACGTGGACCGCCCCGGACCCGTAGGCCTGGGTGAGGTGCACCGTGGCCGTGTCGTACTCGGTCCACGCCAGCGAGGTGGCCTGGGCGATGAGGTCGGCGGACAGCCGGCGTCCACGGGTGACGCATTCGATGTTCGTCGGGGTCGCGTCGGCGACCCGCGTGTGCACGCGCTCGCGCAGCTGCGCGGCGGCGGCCTGGCCGGCCCGAGCGCAGACCTGCGCCGGGGAGGCGGCGGCCGTCGACGAGGCGGAGGAACCGTGGGATCCGCCGCAGCCGGCGACCAGCCCGCAGCCGGCCGCCCCGAGGACGGCCAGCGCGGCCGCGGTCGATCGTCGCGTCACCATCGAAACGGATACGATGGTAACGAGGAGAGCGCGTGGCGCGACGAGCGATCGAGCGAGCATGCCCAGCCGTCCTGGCGTCCCTGGTCGGCCTGGCGTCCCTGGCCTGCCTGACCGGCTGCGGCGCGTCCCAGACGCCCGGGGACGTGAGCGCCGTGCAGACGTATCTGACCCGGCTCGCCGACGGCCAGTACGGGGCCGCGTGCGACTCCCTGGCCGCGAGCACGCGCCGCTCGCTCGGGCATCTCACCGGCGCGCGCGGCGACTGCGCGGCGATCTACACGCGCTGCCTGCCCTACCGGGCGCTGCGGCTCGGGCAGGATCAGTCCCAGCTGCTCTTCGCGACCGTCGAGGTCACCCGCCACGGCTCGACCGCCGACGCCGGCGTCAGCGGTACCGCGACCGCGCGCGCCATCCGCCGGGTGACGCTCGCCGAGCAGGATGGGCGCTGGCAGCTGACCTCGCCCGGCGATGGCCTGAAGGGCTGCCGGCTGAGGGTCGCAAGACGCTACGGTCGCGCTCGTGGACGAGCCGCTCGCCATCCTGCTGCTGCCGGCACGGCTGGATGACTTCGCCCGCGCCGCGTACGCGCGCGACCTGCTCGCGATCCCGCGGGTGCTCGCACTCGAGCCGTCGCGGATCTCAGCGCCGCGCTTCCTGCGCGAGTCGCTCGCCGTGCGCCAGGCGCGCCGGCTGCGCTTCCCGGGAAACCCGCGCGTGCTCGTGCTCTACGCCCCCCGGCAGTATCCGCTCGGCCGGGCCCTGCTCTCACGCTACGAGGGGGCCGAGCTCTGGTACGTCGATCCCGGGCCGGCCGACGAGGCTGACCCCGGTGGCGAGCTGGCCGAGCTCGACACGCTCGCGCGGGCCCGCGCCGCCGAGATCTTCGTGCTCGGCGACGGGGCGCCCGCGCAGGTCAATGAGCCGCTGCGCCGCGCGATGGTCGAGCTGCAGATCATCAGCTCGCGGCCCTACGTGCCGGGCGCGCGGATGTCGGGCCGGTGAGGCTCAGTCACCGAGGGTCGCCAGCAGCTCGGCGAGATGGATCGCGCGGGTGGCGCTGCCGCGCCGGCGCAGGCCCTGGCGCAGCTGGCGCAGGCAGCCCGGGTTGACCGCGACGACGTAGTCGACCTCGGCAGCGGCGATCTCGTCGAGCTTGGCATCGAGGATCACGCGGCTGTCGCGCGGTCGCAGGAGCGCGTAGGTGCCCGCGGCGCCGCAGCACCGCGAGGCCGACGGCAGCTCGACATACTCGGCGACGCGGCCGATCAGCTCACGGGGCTCGCGCCACACGCCGTTGGCGTTGCGCAGGTGGCAGGAGTCCTGCAGGCCGACGCGCGGCCGCGTCTCGCTCGGGCGCGGCCACGTCTCGCTCGGGCGCGCCCCCGTCTCGCTCGGGCGCGCCCCCGTCTCGCCGGTCGAGGCCGCGGCGCCGGTCGAGGCCGCGGCGCCGGTCGACGCTGCGGCGCCGTCCGGCCGCGCGCCGCCGCTCGACGCCGCGGCGCCCGACTCGACCAGCCACTCCGAGAGCTCGCGGACCCGGTCGCGGCCGAGCACCGCGGCGAGATGGGCGGCGCATCCTCCCGAGGTGGTGAGAATGACCCCGGGCAGCGCTTCCCCGAGCTCGCGCGCCAGCTCGTGGCCCCGCGCCAGCTCACCATTGTGGGCGTGCAGCGCCCCGCAGCAGCCCTGGCGCGCCACGACCCGCGCGCCCGGGACCAGGCGCGCGGCGAGCCGGCTGACCGCCGGGAACAGCGCGCGCTCGAAGCAGCCGAGCATCAGCCACGGCCCCGGCCCCCTGCGCCGGCGGGCGTGGCGACGCGGCAGGCCGAGCGCCCGCACCCGCCAGCGCCGGTTCGTCGCCCACAGCAGGCCCCGCAGGCGCAGCGGCCGCGTGCGCGGCGGCCACTGGCGGGCGCGCCATTCCTCGAGCAGCGGGCCGTACTGGACGCCCGCCGGGCAGACCGGCTCGCACGCCCGGCAGCCGAGGCAGAACGACGACTCCTCGGCGAGCGTCGGGTCGTCCGCGGGCAGCCGCCCCTCCTCCAGCGCGCGCATGAGGTTGATCCGCCCCCGCGGCGAGGAGACCTCCTCGCCGGTCAGCGCGTAGGTCGGGCAGGCCGACAGGCAGAAGCCGCAGGAGATGCAGCGGTCAAGCAGCTCCTCGGTGAAGATCGGCGGCTCGCTCACGAGGCGAGCTTGCCGGGGTTCAGGATGTCCGCCGGGTCAAACGCCGCCTTGAGCCGGGTCAGCAGGCGCATGTGCGCGTCCCCGAGCTGCGAGCGCAGGTGGTCGCGCTTGGCCAGGCCGATCCCGTGCTCGCCCGAGATCGTCCCCCCGAGCTCGAGCGCGGCGGCGAAGATCTGAGCGAACGCCTGCTCGACGCGCTGCAGCACGCCGTCCTGCGCCGGGTCCACCACGCACGTCGGGTGCAGGTTGCCGTCACCGGCGTGGCCGAAGGTCCCGATGAGCAGATCGTGCTCGGCGGCGATCGCGTCGATCCGCTGCACCATCTCCGCCAGGCGCGCGCGGGGCACCGACGCGTCCTCGAGGATCGTCAGCGGCGCCCGGCGCGAAAGCGAGGGCAGGACGGCGCGGCGCGCCTCGAGCAGCTCCTGCGCGTCGGCGTCGCTGTCGGCGATCTCGACCCCGAACCCGTTGTTCTGAGCGCAGGCCTCCGCCATCGCCGACATGTCGCCGGCGATCGCCTCCGCGGCGCCGTCCTGCCCGAAGATGAGCAGCGCGCCGGCGTCGGTGCGCAGTCCGATGCCCGCGAACTCCTCGACGGTCTCCAGGCACGTGTGGTCGAGGAACTCGAGCGTCACCGGCAGGACGCCGGCGGCGAGGATCTGCGAGACCGCGCGGCCCGCGTCGGCGAGATCGGAGAAGTAGGCGACCCCGGTGGCGTTGGCCGCGGCGGCGGGTACGAGCCGGACGGTCAGCTCGGTGATGACGCCCAGCGTCCCCTCGCTGCCGCACAGCAGCCGGGTGAGGTCGAGGCCCGCGACGTCCTTGACGAGCTTGCCCCCGCAGCGCAGCGTCTCGCCGGTGCCGATCACGACCTCGCAGCCGAGCACGTAGTCGCGCGTCACCCCGTACTTGAGCCCGCGCAGCCCGCCGGCGCAGGTGGCCACGTTGCCGGCGATCGTCGATGTCGCGCGGCTGCCGGGATCGGGCGGATACAGCAGTCCACGCTCGGCGGCGGCCTCGCCGAGCCGGGCGGTGATCACTCCCGGCTGGCAGACGGCGACCATGTTGGCGGCGTCGAGCTCGAGCAGCCGGTTCATACGGGTCAGCGAGAGGACGATCCCGCCACGATGAGGGACCGTCGCGGCGCACAGGTTGGTCCCCGAGCCGCGCGGGACGACGGGGATTCCCCGCTCGGCGGCCAGCTCGATGACCGCGGCGACCTCGCGGGTCTCGCCCGGGAAGCAGATCGCGTCGGGCGTGGCCCGGTGCAGCGGCGTCGCGTCGCGGGCGAAGGTCTCCAGCGCCCCCGCATCGGTGCGCACGTGGTCGCCGCCGACGATCTCGGCGAGCTCGCCCGCGAGCCCGGCGCCGGCCAGCCCGGCGGGCCGTTGCGTGGTCACCGGGGCACGACGGTCGGGCGGGGGCGGGCCGATCCCATCTCCTCGGGCGCGATCATAGCTGCGGCCGGCGGCCGCTCCGCTGAGGCTCGACGCGGCGCGGCTAAGGCCCCCCGCCCGCAAGCAAGCTCCGTTTCACCGATGTGCGGCGCCACCTCTCAGTTCAGCCTGTCGTGGTGTCACCCCCACCGAGAGGACGCGCTCATGAACCCCCAGCTAACGCAGGTCGCGGCGCTCGCCCACATAGACGACCTGCGGGCGCGGGCCGCCCGCCAGCGACTCGCCGGACGGGCATCCGGCGGTCACGGCGCCGCGTTTCGCCTCGTCGCGGCCATCCGGCGATACTTGCGCGATGCGTTCTGCGCTGACCAGCAGCCACCTCGTCGGCCGGGCGGCCGAGCTCTCCGAGCTCGAGCTCGCCGTCCGGGAGGCCACGGTCGGACGGCCCGCGCTCGTCCTGCTGGGCGGTGACTCGGGCGTCGGCAAGACGCGACTCGTCGCCGAGCTCGAGCAGCGGCTCGCGCTCGGCGAGGACGAGGCGCCGAGTCCGCTGTTCCTGCGTGGCGAGGGCGTCGAGCAGGCCGACGGCGAGCTGGCCTACGCGCCGCTGCTGAGCGCGTTGCGGCCGATCGTGCGCGCCCGTCATCCCGCGCTCGAGGAGCTGCGCTCCGCCAGCCGGTCCCAGCTGGCCTCGATCCTGCCCGGGCTCGAGGACGCCCCCGCGCGCGATCTCGCCCAGCCCGACGGTCAGCTGCGGCTGTTCGAGGCGCTGCTGGAGCTGATCGACCAGCTCGGGCAGACCGCGCCGCTCGTGCTCGCGCTCGAGGACATGCAGTGGGCCGATCGCTCGACGCGGACGTTCGTCGCCTTCCTCTCGCACAGCCTCCGCGACGAGCGGGCGATGCTCCTGCTGACCTACCGCAGCGACGAGCTGCATCGCCGCCATCCGCTGCGGCCGCTGCTCTCCGAGCTCGGGCGGCTCGAGCGCACCCGGCGGATCGAGCTGTCCCCGCTGACGCGCGCCGAGCTCTATGAGGCGCTGACCGACATCCTCGGCGCGCCGCCCGACGATCCGCTCCTGACGCGGCTGTTCGCGCGCAGCGAGGGCAACCCGCTGTTCACCGAGGAGCTGCTCGCCGCCGGGCTCGACGGGCGCGGCGCCGCGCCCCAGAGCCTGCGCGACGCGTTCATGGTCCGGATCGAGCGCCTCTCCGCCGACGCCCAACGCGCCGCGCGTGTCGTCGCCGTCGGCCGCGCGCTCGACGAGCCGGTGCTCGCGCAGGTCACCGGGCTGGAGCGCGGCGCGCTGCAGGCGGGGCTTCGCGAGGCGGTCTCGGAGCAGGTGCTCGTTGCCGACGCCGACGGTCACTTCGCGTTCCGTCACGCGCTGCTGCGCGAGGCGCTGCACGACGATCTGCTTCCCGGCGAGCGCGCGGAGCTGCACCTGGCGCTCGCCCGTGAGATCGAACGCCTCGCCGGCGAGTCGGGGCCCAAGGATGACGAGAGCGCGCTGCAGTGGGCGGCCGAGGTCGCCGGCCACTACGCCGCCGCGGGCGACCAGCCCGACGCGTTGCGCACGACGGTCCGCGCCGCCGACGCCGCCGGCTGCGCGCTCGCCTACGGGGAGGCCGCCGACTTCTACGAGCGCGCGCTCGAGCTCTGGCCCCGGGTCCCCGAGCCGGAGGCGACCGCGGGGCTCGATCACGTCGAGCTGCTCGCGCACGCGGCGCGCGCCCACGGCATCGAGGGCGACCGGGGGCGCGCCGAGGTCCTGTTGCGCGAGGGGTTGCGCGAGCTCGGCCCGACCGCCGACCCGGCCCGCTTCGCCCGTCTGCTCGGGTTGCTGTCGCGCACCCTGTGGCAGCTGAACCGCGGCGAGGAGGCGGTCGCCGCCGGCGAGCGGGCGCTGGCGATGCTCCCCGCCGACGACCCGGAGCGCGCGCGGCCGCTGCTGCGGGCCTGGCTGGCGCGGATGGCCTTCCTGCGCGGGCGCTTCCGGCAGGCGGCGACCGATGGCGAGGCGGCGCTCGCGGGCGCGGTGGAGGCGGGCGACCTGTGGGCCGAGAGCGAGATCCTCAACACCCTGGGCATGGCCAAGGTGTCCCTGCAGGACGTCGACGCGGGCGTGGCGCTGCTGCGCCGGGCGATCCAGCTCGCACGCGACGCCGACGACTACGACCGCCTCGGCACCGCCTACTCGAACCTCGCCGACGTGCTGTCGATCGCCGGGCGCACCGGCGAGGCGGTCCTGACCGCGCGCGAGGGACTTGCCTCCGAGGCCCGCCACCAGCCGCGCAACCGCGACTGGATGAGCCTGACCCTGTCCGAGCTGTCGTTTGAGGCCGGCGACTGGGCGACGGCGCGGCGCCAGCTCGAGGACGTGCCCGCGACGTGGCTGATCGGGACGCTCTTGATGTTCCACGGGATGCGCCGGGCCGAGCTGGCGCTCGGCGAGGGCGACGAGGAGACCGCGCGCAGCGCCCTGGCGGGGATCCAGGAGCCGGTGGCCGCCTCGGATCAGCCGCAGTGGATCGGCGCCTACGGCGCGCTCGCCGCCGAGCTGGCGCGCCGCCGCGGCGAGTTGACCGAGGCGCGGCGGCTTGCCCAGGAGGGGCTCGATCGCATCGAGCTGTGCACCGAGGACACGATCCGGATCGCGCGCCTGAGCGCCTCCGCCGTGGAGATCGAGGCCGACATCGCCCAGCGCGCCCGCGACCTGCGCGAGCCGGCGGTCCGGCGCGACGCGCTCGCGCGACTGCGCGGACACCTCGAGCGCCTCGAGGCGGCGGCCGCGGTCGGCGGGCCGGTCGCCGAGGCCCGGCTCGAGCAGGCGTGCGCCGACGCCGCTCGGGCGCGCGGCCGCTCGGCGGCCCGCCGGTGGGACCGGGCGGCCGCCGCCTGGGACGCGATCGACCGCCCCTACGAGGTCGCGCTCGCGCGCTGGCATCAGGCCGAGGCCGAGATCGCCGCCGGCCGCCGCGACGCCGCGGCGCGGGCGGGCGCCGAGGCGCTCGCCCGCGCCCGGACGCTCGGCGCGCGGTGGCTCGTCGCCGAGATCCGCGGCCTCGGGGAGCGCGGCCGTCTCGATCTGTCGCCGGCGAGCGAGGGCGGGGTCGACGGCGTCGGTGCGGTCGGCGGGGGCGGCCGGGTCGGCGGGGGCGGCGGGGCCGGCGCCGACGGCGCTCCCGCGGACGGGGACGGGGCGGTCGTCGACCCCTTCGGCCTGACCGCGCGCGAGCGCCAGGTGCTCTCGCTGCTCGCTCAGGGCGCCACCAACCGCCAGATCGGCGCCGCGCTGTTCATGGCCGAGAAGACCGCCAGCGTGCACGTGTCGCGGATCCTCGCCAAGCTCGACGTCCAGGGCCGGACCGAGGCGGCCGCGGTCGCGTATCGCCTGCACCTCGCCTAGCGAGGGGCGTGGGCGGCGGCCGTCCAAACGACAGCCCCGGGTTTGACTGTCGAAGTCTCAGACGATCCAGTGGACAAAAACGACCGACCCCCCGCCGCTTGCTCGGGGGTCGGCGGACAGGATCCGGGAGGGTGGATGAAATCCGCCACGGCTCGAGATGGCGCGCGGGGGTCGGTGAGAATGATCCGCCGCGGCGGCCGGGGCTGAGCGAGTCGGACTACCTGCGCGCGGGACGGTCAGCTCGCCGCGGCGCCCGCCGAACTCGTGGGCGTGCCGGCCCGCGACGGGCGGACAGCCGCGGATCCCGAAGCGGTGCCGGGCGAAGGTCCGTCCGTGTACAGGATCATCCTGGCGCGCCGGGCGCTCCGAAACGGCTCTGCCGACGCGTCCGCTACGGGCTCGGGTGAACCGTGACGTGCCGGGCGCGGTGATGCGCGCGCACGCTGCCGTCGGCGGTGGCCAACGGACCCCGCGGCGAGGACGCGCGGAGGCACGGATGCACCGTGACGCGGCGGACGCCGTGATGCGCATGCACGCTGCCGTTGGCGCTCGCCAGCGGACCCGGGTGATGATGCAGCGCCGCCGCCGAGGCCGCCCCGGCCAGCGCCAGCGCCAGCGCGGCTACCACCGGCGCGACGAGAAGAGCCAGCCGGCGAAGATCACGCGTCAGGTTCATGCCCAACGCATCGGACCCGGACACGTCCCGCGCGAGCCCGTCGACGCCGTCTGGACGGATGTATGGCCGCGTCCAGATCGGCCTGGACGGCGTCCCCGGCGATCCCGGCCCGCCCGTCCCGGTGTCCCCGTGGGTCCCGGTGTCCCCGTGGGTCCCGGTGTCCCCGGCCCGCAGGCGCCGACCGCTGCGCACGCGGGGCTGGCCAACCGCCGCGCCCGACAGCATCGCTTCGATGTCCGGGCCGGTCAGGGGGATAGCGGGGCGATTACATTGCCGGGTGTGCGCACGCCCGCGGAATGGGAGCCCCACGAGCGGACGCTGATGGGCTGGCCGTGCCGGTCAGAGCTCTGGGGCCAGACGCTCGAGGAGGCCCGCGCCGACTACGCGGCGGTGGCCAACGCGATCGCGGCCTTCGAGCCGGTGACGATGATCGTCGACCCGCGGATCGATCCCGCCGGTCCCCGCTGCGCCCTGGCCGCGGGCATCGAGATCCTCGAGCTCCCGCTCGACGACTCCTGGCTGCGCGACTGCGGTCCGATCTACACGCTCGCCGACGGCGAGCGCCGCGCGGTGCACTTCGGCTTCAACGCCTGGGGCGGGAAGTTTGCGCCCTGGGACCGCGACGCCGCGGTCGGCCGGCTCGTCGCCGAGCGCCTCGGCGATGCGGTCGAGGAGTCGGCGATGGTGCTCGAGGGCGGGTCGATCCTCACCGACGGCCGCGGGACGCTGCTGACGACCGAGCAGTGCCTGCGCAACCCCAACCGCAACCCGTCGATGTCGCGCGAGGAGATCGAGGCGGAGCTGACCCGGCGGCTCGGCGTTAGCACCTTCGTATGGCTCGGCCAGGGACTGCTCGAGGACCGTGACACCGACGGCCACGTCGATCTCATCGCCGCGTTCACGGCGCCCGGCCAGGTGCTGCTCCAGACCGTCCCCGAGGAGAACCCCAACTTCGAGCACTGCGCCGAGAACCGCCGGCGGCTCGAGGCCGCGGGGATCATCGTCACCGAGCTGCCGTGGCTGCCCTACGCCGAGGTCGCGGGCGAGACGATCGCCGTCGGCTATCTGAACTTCTACCTCTGCAACGGCGCCGTGATCGTGCCCGTCGCCGGGACCGACACCGACGCTCGGGCGCTCGCGGTCATCGCCGCCGCCTATCCGGGCCGCGAGGTCGTCGCGGTCCCCGGTCCGATCATCGCCTACGGGGGCGGCGGCCCCCACTGCATCACCCAGCAGGTCCCGGGGATCGATGGCTGAGCCGGCGCCCGAGCTGGTGACGGCCTTCGGTCCGCCGCCCTCGCCGGCGCGGACGCGGCCGCCGCGGCGCGCGCCGCTGCGCCTCGGGCTCGTGCAGGAGCGCTGGCGGCACGACCCCGCGGAGCATCGGGCAGCGCTCGCGCGCGGGATCGCGATCGCTGCCGAGCAGGGCGCGCGCATCGTCTGCCTGCAGGAGCTGACGCTCTCGCCGTACTTCGCGATCACCCCCGACGGACCCGCCGTCGCCGGCGCCGCCCCCGAGGCGCTCGCGACCGGGCCGACGGCCGCCTTCGCCGCCGAGCAGGCGGCCGCGACGGGCGCCCACGTCCACGCCTCGCTGTACGAGCGCGCCGATGGCGAGGATGGTCTCGGCTACAACACCGCGATCGTCGTCGCCCCCGACGGTTCGCTCGTCGCGCGCACGCGCAAGCTCCACATCCCGGTGACCGCCGGCTACTACGAGGACCACTACTTCCGCCCCGGCCCGGCGGGCGACGATGCCTTCCCGGTGATCGCGCTGCCCACCGGCGACGGCGACGGCGAGGCCCGGCTCGGCGCCCCGACATGCTGGGACCAGTGGTTTCCCGAGCTCGCCCGCGCCTACTCGCTGCGCGGCGCCGAGGTGCTCATCTACCCGACCGCGATCGGCTCCGAGCCCGACCATCCCGAGTTCGACACCCAGCCGCTGTGGCAGCAGGTGATCGTCGGCAACGGCGTGGCCAACGGCACCTTCATGGTCGCGGTCAATCGGATCGGGTCGGAGCCGCCGCTGACCTTCTACGGCTCGAGCTTCATCTCCGATCCCTACGGCCGGCTGCTCGTGCAGGCCCCGCGCGACCGTCCCGCGGTGCTCGTCGCCGACCTCGACCTCGACCAGCGCGCCGACTGGCTCGAGCTGTTCCCGTTGCTGAGCACCCGCCGGCCGGACGCCTACGCGCCGCTGACCGAGCTGCCGGAGTGACGGACCAGGGGCGGATCATGACGGTTGCGCCGGCGCGCGAGGTCGGCGATCCCGATCGGCAGCAGGAACGTCCCGCCCGCCGCACCGACGCGGCTCATCGCCGCCGCGAAGCCGACGCCGCTGCCCCGCAGGTCCGACGGGAAGATCTCCGCCGGGTAGACGCCGGTCAGGTCGCCCGAGATCGCGTTGAAGAACGCGACGCCGACGAAGCAGGCGAGCAGGATCACCGTCGGAGCGGAGCCCCAGCCGCCGATCACCGCGATGGTCACGGCCATGACCCAGAACGAGGTCAGCAGCAGTCGCCGCCGGCCGCTGCGCTCGATGATGAGCAGCCCGACGAGCGCCCCGACGAAGGCGACGCTGTTGGCGGAGATGATCGCGCCCTTGTCGCTGAGACCGAGCGAGGAGAACACCTTCGGCGCGAACGTGAAGATCGCGAGCCACCTCGGCGTAGTACGCCTCGCCGAGATGCTCCTCGACGATCTCGCGCGCCTCTCGCTCACGCCCGACGCTCGCCAGCCACCGCGGCGACTCGGGCAGGCCCTGGCGCAGCAGCAGCGTCGCCAGGCCGGGGATCGCGCCGGTGGCGAGGATCACTGCCAGGACACGCCGAGGCCCTTCAGCACGTAGCCGACGACGACCGCGGCGAGGAAGCCGCCGTACCCGGACGCCTGGAGGCTCGACAATCGCGTCCGCGGCCCTCGCTCGGCGCGAACTCGGCGAGCATCGTCTGCCCGATCGCATACTCGGGTGAGAAACCCGATGCCCTCCGATCCCTGGCCGCCCGAATGGGCCAACGACCCTGCATTGCTGATGGGCCACCGGCCTTCGGTCGCGCTCTCCTCGCCTCCAGGGTTACCGTTCCCGGCGGCGGTCAAACGCGCCGCGCCGCGTGCGCTCAGCCGTCGCGGATGTCGCGCCCGGTCGCCGCGGGGGTCGTATAGAAGACGGCGAGTGCGGCGCAGATGGCGAGCGTGATGTACGACGAGACGAAGGCGAGCGGCACGGCGATCGCGTAGGGGACGAGTCCGGTGAGCGAACGGTGCAGGATCTGGCGCCGGCGCTCCGCGGAGAGTGGCGTGCCCAGGTAGTGCGGCCTCGCGAGCAAGATGTAGCGGTTCAGGAAGGAGAACGCGAGCGCCATGACCAGGAACGCGGCGGCGTACACCGCGGCGGCCACCGGCTGCTCGAGATGCTCGGCCACCAGGTCGGTGGCAAAGGGCAGGATGCTGATCGTCATCAGCAGCACCAGGTTGAGCAGCAGGATCGTGTGATCGGCCACGCGCAGTCGAGTGATCATCGAGTGGTGGTTGATCCAGATGATCCCGATCGTCAGGAACGAGATCACGAATGCGGCGTACTCGGGCCACTGGTGCAGGAGCTGGTGCGCGAACGAGTGCCGCGAGCTCTTCCCGGGCACCGAGATGCCGAGCACGAGCAACGTGATCGCCACCGCGATCACCCCGTCGGAGAACGCCTCGAGCCGGCCCGTGTTCACGCCCGGATGGTTCGCCGCGGCCCCGGACGATCCTCCGCTCGGCGCCCCCGCCGCCCGCGGGCGACGGGGCGGCCGACGGGGGCGGCCGACGCGGGCGAGCTCCCGGCGCTGGCCGAGCCTCAGCGACCCTCGAACTTCGCGGGGCGCTTCTCGACGAACGCCTGCACGCCCTCCTGGAAGTCGTGCGAGGAACGGAGCATGCCGTAGGCGAGTCCCTCGACCTCGAGCCCGAGCTCGAGCGGGCCGTCGTAGGCGTGGTTGAGCACCCGCTTGCACATCGTCAGAGCCAGGGGCGAGAGCGCGGTCAGCTCCTCGATCAGCGCGTCGACGGCGTCATCGAGCGCGTCGACGGGATGGACCTCGCTGAGCAGCCCGACGTCGAGGGCCTCGGCGGCGGCGATGCGCCGGCCGCGCATGATCATGTTCTTGGCGCGCCCGAGGCCGATCATCCGCGCCACGCGCTGGCTGCCGCCGCTTCCCGGAATCATCCCGAGCCGGATCTCGGGCAGTCCGAGCTCGACGTCGTCGGCCGCGACTCGGAAGTCGCAGGCGAGCGCGATCTCGAGCCCGACCCCGAGGACATAGCCACGGAGCTTGGCGATGACCGGCTGGGGGCAGCGCTCGGCGGCGGCGACGTTGTGTGCGAGCCGCGAGAGCGTCGACGGATCGCTGCGCAGGAAGCCCATCACGTCGCCGCCGGCGCTGAACGCCCGCTCGCCGGCGCCGGTGAGCACGACGACGCGCACCGTTTCGTCGACCGACAGCTGCTCGAGCATCTCGGCGAGCTCGCCGCGCGCCACCATCGGCAGCCGGTTGTGCTTTCCGGGGTTGTCGAGGGTGATCGTGGCCACGCCGCGGTCGGCGTCGCGGTCCAGGCGCAGGGTCTCTGAGTCGGTCACGGGTCAAGCTCCTCTCTCAGCTGGCGGCGCAGCAGCTTGCCGGCCGGGTTCTTGGGCAGGGCGTCGACGAATCGGTACTCGCGCGGGCGCTTGAAGTCGGCGAGGCCGGGATGGTCGCGGACGTGGCGGTCGAGCTCGGAGTCGGTCACGCCGTCGCCGACGACGACCGCCAGCACGCGCTGGCCCCACCGCTCGTCGGCGACGCCGATCACCGCCGTCTCCTGGACGGCGGGATGCTCGTCGAGCACCGCCTCGACCTCGCCGGGATGGATGTTCTCGCCGCCGGAGATGATCATGTCGTCCATCCTCCCGACGATCCACAGCTCGCCGTCCTCGTCGAGCCGGCCGATGTCGCCCGGGTAGTACCAGCCGTCGCGGATCGCCCGCTCGTCGGCGTCGGGCCGCTTCCAGTAGCCCGAGAACGCCTCGTCGGAGCGCAGATCGGCGATCACCTGGCCCTCGGCGCCCCGAGGCACGACCGCGTCGGGGGCGGCGTCCGGGTCGGGCTCGACGAGCCGCAGGCGCGCGTTGATCGCCGGGCGGCCGGCGCACCCCGGCTTGGTCGCCTGATCGCGACTGACCGCCCAGGTGTAGTACTCGGTCGACCCGTAGTGGTTGAAGAACACGCGGGCCTGGAAGGCCTCGACGCAGCGTGCCGCCAGCGCCGGGCTCATCGGCGAGCCCGCGTACCCCATCGCCTCGATCGAGCTGAGGTCGGCATCGGCGGGGAGCGCGCCGAGGAGATCGTGGTACAGGGTCGGCGCAAGGTAGAGCGAGGTGATCCGCTCGGCGGCGATGAGCCGCGCCGCCTCGGCGGCGTGCCACTGCGGCATCGCGATGAAGCAGCCGTCGATGAGCGCCATCGCGATCATCGAGTGCACGCCCATCGTGTGATAGAGCGGCATGACGCCGAGCGTGCGGTCACCGTAGCGGTAGCCGTGGTGGATGACCTGGCTCAGTCCGCCGGCGCGATCGGCGCGATGCGAGCGGGGCACGCCCTTGGGCCGGCCCGTGGTGCCCGAGGTGTAGAGCATGAGCGAGATCTCGTCGTCGGCGAGGTCGAGCGCGCCCGGGTGGGGCTCGCCGCGCAGCGTCTCGAAGCCGATCGCGTCCGCGGCGCCGCCGGTGTCGCCGACCGCGATCAGGCGGGCCCCGTCCTGCGCGCACGCCGCCGCGCCCGCGGCGGCAGCCGCCTCGTGGACGACGAGCCCCGCCTCGGCATCGCTCACGCAGTAGGCGACCTCGGAGGGTCCGAGGCGGACGTTCAGCGGGGTGAAGCGGGCTCCCAGCCACTGCGCCGCCCAGTAAAGCTCGACGGTCTCGCGGCGGTTGCCGAGCAGGGTGCACAGCGATTGCCCGCGCCGCAGGCCGAGCTGCGCGAGCGCCCCCGCGAGCTCGGCGGCGCGCGCCTGCAGATCCGCATAGCTCAGACGCGTCTCGCCGTCGACGAGCGCCTCCCCGTCGCCGTGGCGTTCGGCGGCGGCCAGCAGGCTGAGCGCGAGGTTCATGCCGCCTCGCCGGGGTCGCCGGGGTCGCCGGGGCCGCCGGGATCGCCGTTGGCGTCGGCGTCGTCGGCGTCGTCGGCGTGGTCGCCACGCGCGGTGTGGCCGGCGGCGTCGCGGGCGACGCGCTCGATCGCGTCGACGATCGGCCGGTAGCCGGTGCAGCGGCACACGTGCCCGGAGAGCAGCGCCTCGATCTCGGCGCGATCGGCGCCGGGGCGGCGCTCCAGCAGGTCGCCGGCCGCGATCAGGATCCCCGGCGTGCAGAAGCCGCACTGCAGGCCGTGGGCCTCGTGCAGCGCTCGCTGCAGCGGGGTCAGCTCCCCGGTGCCCGCGAGCCCCTCGACCGTCTCGATCGCGCACCCGTCGGTCTGCACGGCGAACATCAGGCAGGCGCGCGCCGGGATCCCGTCGACCCGGACCGTGCACGCGCCGCACACCCCGTGCTCGCAGCCGACGTGGGTGCCGGTCAAGCCGAGCCGGTGGCGCAGGAAGTCCGACAGCAGCAGCCGCGGCATGACGTGCTCGCGGCGGCGCAGGCCGTTGACCTCGACGACGATCGAGATCGGCCGCTCGACCATCGGCGCCCCCTCAGCCATCGGCGCCCCCTCAGCCATCGGCGCCTCCTTCAGTCATCGGCGCGCCCCCGGCTCGGGCGATCGCTCGGGCGGCCGCGTCGGCGACGAGCTCGCCCGCGAGGTGGCGGCGGTAGCGCGCGCTCGCGTGGTGATCGCCGTAGCCCGGGATCGTCGCGCGGGTCGCGGCGGCAGCGGCGCGCGGGCCGTCCGCGACGAGCGCCTCGGCGGCCGGCCCGACGAGCAGCGGGCGGTCGGCGACCGCGCCGACGGCGACGCGCGCGGCGACGATCGCGCCGTCGCGGACGGTGACCGCGCAGGCCGCGCAGGCGAGCGTGAAGTCCCCCTGACGCAGGGCGAGCTCGGTGAACGCGCTCCCCCTGCCGAGTCCGGCGGCGGGCCAGCGGGTGCTCACCAGCAGCTCGTCGGCCCGCAGCGTCGTCGCGTACGGGCCGACGTACAGCTCGTCGGCGGCGATCTCGCGCTCGGCGTCGCGCGAGCGCACCCGAGCGCGGCCGGCGAGCGCGAGCAGCACGACCGGGAGCTCGCCGCGCGGCTCGCCGTAGGCGATCGACCCTCCGACGGTGCCCCGGTGGCGGGTCGCGTAGTGGCCGGTGTAGGGCAGGCACTCGCGCAGCGCGTCGTCGATGCCGGCGCGCTGCTCGAGCCCGTACTGGGTGACGAGCGCCCCGACCTCCGTCCCCGCGACCTCGGTCCCCCCGACCTCCGCCCCCCCGACCTCCGCCCCCCCGGCCTCCGCCCCCCCGACCTCCGCCCCCGCGACCTGTCCGTCCCGGACCTCGGCGAGCCCCGGCAGCCGGGTGATGTCGACGACCGCCGCCGGGCTGACCCGCCGCATGCTCATGAGCGGGACGAGGCTCTGGCCGCCGGCGAGGATCCGGGCCTCGTCGCCATGCTCGCGCAGGAGGTCGAGCGCCTCGTCCTCGGTCTCGGGGCGCAGGTAGGCGAACGGCGCCGGCTTCATGCGTCGATCAGCTCCCACAGCCGGGCCGGGGTGAGCGGCAGCGCGATCGGCGCGTCGCGGTGCAGCGCGTCCATCACCGCGTTGTGGATCGCCGCCGGCACGCTCATCGTCGTCCCCTCTCCGAGGCCCTTGGCCCCGAGCGGCGTCAGCGGCGAGGGCGTCTCGCGGTGGGCGGTGCGCACCGCCGGCAGGTCGGCCGGGGTCGGGCAGAGATAGTCCTTCAGCGTGTCGGTGAGCAGCTCGCCATCCGCTCCGTGGGCATGGGCCTCGCGCGTCACCGCGCCGAACCCGTGGGCGAAGCCCCCGATCACCTGCCCCTCGGCGAGCAGCGGGTTGAGCAGCCGGCCCGCGTCGTGGACCGACACGTAGTCGATCACCGCCAGGCGACCGGTAGCGCGATCGACCTCGACGACCGCTATGTCGACGACGAAGCCGTTCTCGGTCGAGGCCGAGATCCGGTCGTCGACCGGCGGCGCCAGCTCGGGCGCGGCATAGTAGGCGGTCGCGGCGAGCCCCGGCTCAAGACCCTCGGGCAGGCCCTCGGGGTTCCAGTGCGCCATGCCGGCGAGCCGTCGCAGCGAGACCGTCGTCTCGGCGCCGTCTCCGGATCCGCGCAGGTGGGCGACGCCGTCGCGCAGCTCGATCTCGTCGGCGTCGGCCCCGAGCACATGGCCGGCGATCGCCCGCAGCTTGCCCGCCACCTGCTCGGTTGCGCGCAGCGCCGCTCCGACGCCGACGCCCGAGAAGCGCGACGAGTAGTTCCCGCTGGCGACCGTCCACGGGCTGAAGCTTGTGTCCGCGTCGGCGCGGACGGCGACCTGCGAGGGGTCGACCCCGAGCGCGTCGGCGACGACCTGAGCGACCACCGTCCCGTGGCCCTGGCCCTGCGGCGTCGTCGACACCCGGACTCCGATCCCGCCCGCGGGATTGATCGTCACCGTCGCGCCCTCGGCGTTGCCCGACTTCGGCAGCGCATTCCCGCGGCTCGCCTCCTCCTCGACGAGCGTCACGTAGCCCATGTTCGAGATCGACGGCTCGACGACGCAGGCGACGCCGATCCCGTACAGCCGCCCGGCGCGCCGTGCCCGCCGCCGCTCCTCGCGCCGCGCCTCGTAGCCGGAGAGCTCGCGCGCCTCCCGTAGGCAACCGGCGAAGTCGCCCGAGGCGTACAGGCCGCCGGACGGCGTCTCGTAGGGGAAGCGGCGCACGAGGTTGAGCTCGGCGAGCCTGAGCGGGTCGATGCGCAGGCGCCGCGCGCCGAGCGCCATCATCCCCTCGAGCGGGAGGTAGTGCTGAGGGCCGCCGAAGCCGCGGTTGAGCGCCGACGGACAGCGGTTGGTGAGCACCACCCGCGCGCGCAGCGCGAGGTTGCGCACCCGGTAGGCGCCGGTCAGGGCGCCGTGCATGCGGTACATCGAGGCCGGCTCGGGAGCTCGTAGGTAAGCGCCGACGTCGTCGATCGCGTCGATCCGCACTCCGAGCAGCTCGCCGTCGGCGGCGAATGCGCCCTCGATCTCGGCGCAGCGCCCGGTCGAGGTCTGCGAGGCCGCCAGGTGCTCGAGCCGGTCCTCGGTCCAGCGCACCGGGACCCCGAGCTTGCGCGAGGCCAGGCCGATGAGCGCGACGTACACGAACACGCCCGACTTGATGCCGAAGCTGCCGCCGCTGTGCTCGGGGGTGATGACGCGCAGCCGGGTGCCGGGCAGCCCGAGAGCGGCCGCCGCCACTCCATGCAGGGTGAACGGGCCCTGGAAGTTGCACCACGCGGTCAGCGTCCCGGCGCCAGGATCCCAGTCGGCGACGACGCCGTAGCCCTCGAGCGGGAGCCCGGTCCACGCGGGGAAGTCGAAGCGGCCGCCGACGATCACGTCCGCATGCGCGAACGCCGCCTCGGGGTCGCCGTAGTGAAACGAGCGCTCGGAGACGAGCGCGTCGGAATCGTGCACGGCCGCGCGGGCGTCGAGCACCGGGGCGAGCGGGTCGTAGTCGACCCTGACCCGCGCGGCGGCGTCCTCGGCGAGATAGCGATCGCGTGCGACGACGACTGCGACCGGCTCACCGACGTGGCGGACGGTGTCGACGGCGGCCGCGTAGTACGGCACCGGGCTCGGCGCGGCGGCGGCGAACGGCCGCGACATCGCCTGGACATCGGCGCCGGTCAGCACGCCGGTCACGCCGTCCGCCGCCTCGGCGGCCGACACGTCGAGATGCCGGATCCGCGCGTGGGCGTGAGGCGAGCGCACGATCGCGGCGTGGTGGGCGCCCGGCACCGGCTCGAGATCGTCGATGAACCGTCCGCGCCCGCGCAGCAGCGCCTCGTCCTCGAATCGCGGCAGCGCGCGGCCGATCCAGCCGCGGGTGGCGACCGCCTGATCGGTCATCGGCCGAGGGGGTGAGCCGGGCCGCCTGCGAGCATCATCGAGACGATGAGCATGGCCTCTGAGACAGTAACCGCACAGGCGCGCGACCGGTTGCGGGCCCTGACCGGCGATGCGGGCGCCGAGTTCCGCCCCGGCCAGCTTCAGGCGATCCGCGATCTCGTCGTCGAGCGGGCCCGCGTGCTCTGCGTCGAGCGCACCGGCTGGGGCAAGTCGGCGGTCTACTTCGTGGCCACCGCGCTCCTGCGCGAGGCCGGCGCCGGCCCCACCCTCATCGTCTCCCCGCTCCTGGCGCTGATGCGCAACCAGCTCGCCGCCGCCGGCCGCCTCGGCCTCCGCGCCCGCACGATCAACTCCACCAACCGCGACGAGTGGGCGCAGGTTCGCGCCGACCTCTCCCACGGCTCCGTCGACCTGCTCCTGATCAGCCCCGAGCGGCTGAACAACCCCGCGTTTCGCGACGCGATGCTCCCCGGCTTCGCCGCCTCGGTCGGGCTGCTGGTCATCGACGAGGCCCACTGCATCTCGGACTGGGGGCACGACTTCCGGCCCGACTACCGGCGGGTGCGCGACATGCTCGCGCGCCTGCATCGCGACGTCGCGGTGCTCGGCACGACGGCGACCGCCAACGACCGGGTCGTCGCTGACGTCGTCGAGCAGCTCGCGGCGAGCCCGGCCGGCGACGGTGCACCGACGCTGCGGACCTACCGCGGAGCGCTCGCGCGGACGAGCCTCCGCCTCGAGGTCGTCGACCTGCCCCGGCCCGCGCAGCGGCTCGCCTGGCTCGTCGAGCACCTGCGCGACGACGGCGGCGGCCCCACGCTGGCGGGCTCGGGAATCGTATACACGCTGACCCGGCGTGACGCCGAGCAGGTGGCCACGTTCCTGCAGGACAACGGGATCCCCGCGGCCGCCTACAGCGGCGAGCAGGACGGCGCGCTGCGCGAGGCGATCGAGGATCGCCTGCTCGCCAACGAGCTGCGCGCGGTCGTCGCCACGAGCGCGCTCGGCATGGGTTACGACAAGGCCGACCTCACCTTCGTCGTCCACTACCAGGCCCCCGGATCGGTGGTCTCCTACTACCAGCAGGTCGGCCGCGCCGGCCGCGGCGTGGAGCACGCCGACGTCGTGCTCCTGCGCGGCGGCGAGGACCGCCGCATCCAGGACTTCTTCATCGAACAGTCGTTCCCCGATCGCGAGCGCGTGGCCGCCGTGCTCTCCGAGCTTCAGACCGCCGGCGAGACCGGGCGCACCACCCGCGAGCTGATGGCGGCGGTCAACCTCGGGATGGGCCGCCTCGAGGCGATGCTGAAGATCCTCGACGTCGAGGGCGCGGTGCGCCGCGACGGCGGCCGCTGGCACGTCGTCGCCGACGCCGACTGGAGCTATGACGCCGAGCGCTACGCCCACGTGACCGCCCTGCGCCGGACCGAGCAGCGGGCGATGGCGCGTTACGGCGCCGACGGTCGGTGCCTGATGCGAGCGCTGCAGGAGGAGCTCGACGATCCTCAGCCGGCAGACTGCGGCCGCTGCGCGATCTGCACCGCGCCGCGCTTCGCCAACCCGCCCTCGCCTGAGCTCGTCGAGCGCGCCGGCCGTCACCTGCGCGCGCGTCCGGTCGCGCTCGAGGCCAAGAAGATGGCCCCCGACGCCGGCGGAACGATGCGCAAGATCCCCGACGGCGTCCGCATCGATCCCGGCTGGTCGCTCGCGCGCTTCGGTGACGGCGGCTGGTGGCCGGCGGTGGCGCGGGGCCTTGCCAGCGGCGAGTTCGAGCCCGAGGTCGTCACCGCGCTCGCCGACGTCCTGCGCGCCGGCGAGGTGCCGGTGGCGTGGATGACCTCGGTGCCCTCGGCGCGCCTGGGCGGGGTGCTCCGCGGGCTCGCCGATCGGGTGGCGTCAGAGCTCGGCGCCGCTCACGTCGAGCTGCTCGCGCGGGTGCAGGAGCGCCCGCCGCAGCGCGAGATGGCCAACGCGGTGCAGCAGGCGGCCAACGTGCGGGGCGCGTTCCGCGTCGTCGGCGAGCCCCCGCGGGGGGGCGGAGCGCTGCTCGACGATCGCCGCGGCTCGGGCTGGACGCTGGCGATGGCGGGCGGGCAGCTGCGCCTCGCCGGCGCCGAGCGGGTCGTCCCGCTCGTGCTCGGCACCGCGTTCTGAGGTGCGCCGAGCGCGTCGGGGCATCGCGGCGCTCACCGGGCCGACTCGCTCGGATCGCGCGGCCACCCTTGCTACGATCGCCCGCCCCGTGGCCGCGCCCGCCGAGCCCGAGGCCGAGCCCGAGGTCGCGCAGCGATTCCTCGCGGGCCTCGCCGACCCGATCGCGCGGCTCGCGCGCGAGCAGGGCGTGATCGAGGCCTATCTCCCGACGACCCCGATCGAGGCCGACGAGCCGCTGGCGTGGCTGACCTTCAGCATCATCGGGCAGCAGATCAGCCGCCGGGCCGCGCGCGCGGTGTTCGGCAGGCTCCGGGACCGGCTGGGCGGCGACCTGGAGGCGCCGGCGCTGGCGGCGCTCCCCGAGGCCGATCTTCGCGAGCTCGGCTTCTCCTACGCCAAGGCGCGCGCCGTCCGCGAGCTCGCCGCGGCCGTCGCCTCCGGCGAGCTCGTGTTCTCCGAGCTGCACGACCTCTCCGACGCGCAGGCGCAAGCCCGCCTGGTGGCGCTGCGCGGCATCGGGCCGTGGTCGGCGCAGGTCTTCCTCCTGCGCCGGCTGCGCCGCCCCGACGTGTTCCCGGCCGGCGACATGGGCCTGCGCCGCGCGATCGTCTCGCTCGACGATCTGCCGCGCCTGCCGACCGTCGCCGAGGCGGGGCAGCGCGCGGTCGCTTGGCGTCCGTACCGCTCCTACGCCGCCAAGTACCTCTGGAACCACTACGCGGCGGGCGAGTGACCCGGCGGCTACCCTTCCCTCGACCAAAAGGAGGTCGGGTAAATGCAGATTTCAGAGGCAGGCGCGATCGTGTTCGGAGGGGCGTCCGGCCTCGGCGAGGCCACCGCTCGCCGGCTGGCCGCGGAGGGCGCGAAGGTCCTCATCGCCGACCTGGCCGAGGATCGCGCCGCGCAGATCGCGCGCGAGATCGGTGCGCAGGCCGTCGTCACCGATGTCACCGACCCGGCTTCGGTGCAGGCCGCCGTCGCGCAGGCCGCGCGCCTGGGCGCGCGCGGGTTGCGGATCTCGGTCACCTGCGCCGGCGTCGGCACGCCGGGGAAGCTGATCGGGCGCGACGGCCCGACCGACCTCGAGGAGTTCGCCAAGGTGATCCAGGTCAACCTCATCGGCACGATCAACGCCGTGCGTCTCGCGGCCGCCGCCATGCTCGAGAACGACCCTGACGCCGGGGGCGAGCGCGGCGTGGCGATCAACACCTCGTCGATCGCCGCCTACGACGGCCAGATCGGCCAGGTCGCCTACGCCGCCTCCAAGGGCGGCGTCGCGTCGCTGACCCTGCCGGTCGCGCGCGAGCTCGCCGAGCACGGCGTGCGCGTCGTCGCGATCGCCCCGGGCCTGTTCGACACGCCGATGCTCGAGGGCCTGCCCGACGACGCGCGCGAGGCCCTCAGCGACGTCACGCCGTTTCCCGGCCGCCTCGGCGACCCCGCCGAGTACGCCGACCTCGTCGAGCACGTCGTCACCAACGCGATGCTCAACGGCGAGGTCATCCGGCTCGACGGCGCGCTGCGGATGGCGCCCCGCTGAGGCGGCCCTCGGCGCTCGGCCTCAGGGCAGGCCGCCGAGGCGGCCCTCGACGCTCGGCCGCCGAGGCGGCCCTCCAAGCCCGGCCTCAGGGCAGGCCGCTGAGGCGGACCGTCACGCGCGCCGGCCGGGTCGGCTCCTCAAGCGAGAGGAACTCCCGCACCGCCGCCCGGCGCCCGCAGAACGGGCAGCAGATCGGGTCGGCGACCACCAGCGGCTCGGCGCCGACGGTCACCGGGGCGTCGCAGCGATCGCAGGCCAGCGTGCCGCCGCACAGCCGGCGCGTCCGCACCGCGCGACGCTCCTCGTGATAGCCGGGCACCGAGCGCCGCGAGGCTTCGAGGTCCCCGTCCGAGGGCAGTCCGGGTCCGAGCCAGCTCATCGCGGCTCGTAGTCTACGGCGGCGTCCGGGCCTGCCGGACGGGTCGCGCCGGGGTCAGGAGGCGACCTGCGCCCGGTCCGCACGTCGGCGGCGCGTCAGCGCGCGGTGATAGCCGGCGGCGAGCTGGGACAGGGACGCCGGCCAGGTGCGCCGCACGACCGACGCCGGGCCCGCCCGCCGCAGCCGCTCGGCGAGCTCCGGCGTGCTCACGAGGGTGAGCAGGGCCTGCGCGAGCGGCTCGGGCCCCGCGGCGCTGAGCAGGCCGGTCTCGCCGTGGACGATGAGCGACGCCGGCCCGCCGGCGTCGACGGCGACGACGGGGAGGCCGCTCGCCTGCGCCTCGATGACCACCTGGCCGAAGGTGTCGGTGCTGGACGCGAACAGGAAGGCATCGGCCGACGCATACGCGCGGGCGAGATCCTCGCCGCCCAGCCAGCCGAGGAAGGTCGCGGCGTCGCCGAGCCGGTCGCGCAGCCAGGCCTCCTCGGGACCGCCACCGGCGAGGCAGAGATGCAGCCGCGGATCGCGCCTGCGCGCGGCGCAGAACGCATCGGCGAGGAGCTCGATCCCCTTCTCGCGCGTCAGCCGCCCGGCGTACAGGACGGTGACCTCCCCGGGCAGCGCCGTCGCGTCGCGCAGCGCGGGATCGAAGCGCTGCACGTCGACCCCGCGCTCCCAGCGGCCCATCCGGTCGCGCTCGATCCCGAGGTCGACGAGGCGCTCGTCGCTGGCCGCGCTGGGGGACAGGACGAGGTCGCAGGAGCCGTAGAAGCTCCCGAGCGCGGCGGCGACGAGCGCCTGGAGCTGGGATTGCCCCGAGCGTAGGCCCGCGTAGGCGGCGAGCTCGGTGTGGTAGCTGCCGAGCACCGGCAGCCCGAGCACGCGCGCGAGCAGCCACGCGGCGATCCCCGCCGGGCCGGGCGAGCACAGGTGCAGCAGGTCATAGCGGCCCTCGGCAACCGCCTCGACAATCGCCGGCAGTCCCGGCACGCCGACGGTCAGGCCGGCGTAGAACGGGACCTCGATGTCGGCGACCGCACTGAGCCGGCGGTCGACGTCGGGGTCGGTGCCGATCACCTCGACGTCGTAGCCGGGCACGCCCCGGTCGCGGATCTGCTGGATGGTGTGGCTGACCCCGTGCACCGCGCCGAGGCCGTCGGTCACGAGCGCGACCCGGGGCCGGTCGCCGTCCGAGCGCGTCAGCTTGAGCTTCTCGCGGCCGAGGAACGCCGTGGAGGCGGCATAGGGAATGGCCGGGATCAGCGCGTCGAACAGCCGCGCGGCGTGACGTCCGAGCGCGAGCTCGCCCCGGCCCACGTCCGTCGCCAGCTCGATCGCCGCCGCGGCGAGGCGGCGCTCGTGGATCCGTCGGGCGCGGCGCTGCAGGTCGGGATGGCTGAGTCGGCCCGCCTGGAGCTCGCGCAGCAAGCTGCCCTCGTCGAGCTCGAGGTCCATCGCGCCCAGCCATGCGCGCAACAGCGCCCGGGCGTCGCCGGGCCCGAGGTCACCCGCAACCTGGCCGTGGCGAGCGTCCCCTTCGCACATCATCCGCTCGACGATTGCGAGCACCGCCCCCGGCTCGGCACGCTGCTTGCACTCCGACCCGAGGCTGCGGATGGTCAGCGCCATCGCGGCATGGGCCCACTTCGCGGCGCTGCCCTGCGCGCCCTGAGCCTGAGCGCGCCCGGCGCGGACGTGATCGAGGTACTCTCGCGGCCCCCCGGCCGGCGGGGTCTCGGTGAACGTCCGGCCGACGTCGATTCCGGCGTGGTCGTCGGACCCGCCGATGGCGGTGCCGCCGTGGGTCTCGATGTAGACGAACGCCGGCAGGTTGAGCTCCTTGGCGCGCGACCCGTTGCGCGTCTCCCAGATCGGGAACAGCTCGGCCAGGCGACGGCGGTGGCGGGCGGTCAACGGCGCCTGGACCGCGTAGAACGGGTGGGCGAGCGCGGCGGCGATCTCGTGCTCCTGCAGGTAGGCCGCGCACGTCTCGACGTCGTCGTTGTGGGCCTGCAGCCACTCGTGGTCATCGGACGTGATCCCGTAGCAGAGCACGTGCACGGCCACCGGCTCGCCCCTGAAGGACACCGTCAGCTCCTCGGAGACGAATGTGTCGGCGAGGTGGGCGATCGACAGGGCCCCCTCGATCGTGTCGTGGTCGGTGATGGTCACGAAGTCCATTCCCTGCGCCTTGGCCAGCTCGTAGACCTCGCACGGCTCGGTGGCGCATTCCGGCAGGCTCAGCGAGCGCTGGATGCCCAGCTTGGACAGCTCCGACGCCGTCGAGTGCACATGCATGTCGACGCGACTGTTCTCGTACATGGGTATAGGATCTCCCTGCAACTGACGCGTTCTGGTGAACAACGCGGTCATCTGCGGTGACCATCTCGTGAACCTCCGCATCACGGGCGGGCGTGTTCGAGAACCATGCGCAGATGTCATCCGACGAGCTCGTGGTGGAGAACGGCCGGCTGCGGGTGGAGGTGACCCTACGTCCGTTTCAGTTCACGGTTGCGCGACGGGGCGGACGGTCGCTGCTGCGCGCCGGCGGAGCCTGGGCGGCCGACGGCGAGATCCGCGACCAGTTCCTGCAGTTCACCGAGGCCGTGCTCGCGCGCGAGGATCGAGACCCGGCCCTGCGCGTCCTGCGCGCCCGGGTGCTGTCGCGGCGCGAACGGGGCGTGACGCTCGGCCTGCGGCTCGCCACCGGGCGAACCGGACGGCTCGAGATCGACCTGCCCGCCGCCGAGCGGGTGTCGCTGGTGCTGACCGTCGAGGATCGGCCGCTGCGGCTGGGTTTGGACTGGGAGCGGCGGTCCGAAGAGCGCCTCGTGGGTCTCGGCCTGCGCCACCATCCACGGCTCGACCAGGCGGGGCGCGACATCCAGCTCGGCGCCGACCGCCGCTACACCGGGCCCGACTGCCCGCCCGAGATGCTCCAGGAGGGGGGCATCCCCCAGGGCGACTGCGCGCCGGTGCCGTGGCTGCTCTCGAGCCGCGGCTACGGCGTGTGGTGTCGCGGCGACGGCAACGGAGTCGCCTTCGACCTCGCCGGCGAGCGGCTGTCGATCTCCGCCCGCGCGCACGCGGGACCGCTGGCGCTGGAGATCGTCTGCGCCGGCACCCCGGCCGCGCGCCTGCGCCAGCTGTGCCGCCTCACCGGCTTTCCGGCGCAGCTGCCCGACTGGGGGTACGGCTTCTGGAAGAGCCGCGACGTGCACGAGCACCAGGACGACGTGCTCGACGACTTCCTCGGCTTCCGCCGCCACCACATCCCGCTCGACGCGATCGTCATCGACTCACCGTGGGCGACGCAGTACAACACCTGGGAGTTCAACCCCCACCAGTTCCCCGACGCGGCGTGGATGATCCGCTCGATGCGCGCCGCCGGGGTGCGCACCGTCGTGTGGGTGACCCCATGGGTCAACCTCGATTCGCGGACCGGCCAGATCCCGCCGCAGCCCGAGTCCGAGCGCCTGCACTCCGAGCCCGCCAGCACCTATGCGCCCGCGGCCGCCGCCGGCCACTTCGTCCGCGAGCCCTCCGACGGGCGGCCGTTCGTGTCCCAGTGGTGGATGGGGACGGGTTCGCCGGTCGACCTCACCAGCCCGGCCGCCGAGCGCTGGTGGCGCGAGTCGGCCAAGCGGGTGCTCGCGCTCGGGGTCGAGGGGATCAAGGCCGACGACGGCGACGGCTTCTACATCCCCGATCGGGTGCGCCTCGCCGACGGGCGCACCGGCGCCCAGGCGGCCTGGGCGCTCGGCGGCCTGCACCGCGACTGCCTGCAGCGCGCGCTCGACGAGGCGCATCCCGGACGCGGCGTCCTGTTCGGCCGCAGCGGCTGGAGCGGCCAGCACGCCTGCGGGCTGACCTGGGGCGGAGACCAGGCGTCGGACTTCTGGTCGCTGCGGGTGCTCGTCGTCGCGGCGCTCAACGGCGCCCTGAGCGCGATCTCGAACTTCTCCCACGACATCGGCGGGTATCTCGGCCACCGCCTCGTCGAGCGCTGCCCGCCCGAGCTGCTCATCCGCTGGCTGCAGTTCGGCTGCTTCACCCCGCTGATGCACGCGCACTCGCGGATGCCCCAGGAGCCGTGGCACTACGGCGAGCGCGTGGTCGATTCCTACCGCGCCTACGTGCTGCTGCACGAGCAGCTCGTGCCCTACGTGCGTGCCGCCGCGCTGACCGCGGCTGTGACCGGGCTGCCGATCATGCGTCCCCTCGCCCTGCTCGATCCCTCCGACCCGCGTGGGTTCACCGTCGACGACGCCTACGGCTATGGCCCTGCGCTCTGGGTGGCGCCGGTGCTCGCCGACGGCGCGCGTGAGCGCGAGGTGTCGCTTCCCCGGGGCCGGTGGGTCGAGACCTGGTCGGGTCAGACGGTGGTCGGCGGCGGGGAGTCGGTGGTCAAGGCACCGCTCGAGCGGATCCCGGTCTGGGTGCGGAGCGGCTCGATCGTCGTCACCTATCCCGCCGAGCACGTCGCGGAGGGCCTCGGTGACGTGCGGGAGGACGAGCGGCCGCTCGTGGCGACCCTGTGGGGCCGGCCGCGGTTGGGACGGACGGCGGCTCGGCTGCCCGACGGCGACCGGATCGCGTGGCGCGATGGGCGCTGGGAGCTGCCGCGGGGACGGTCGGTGACGGTCGTCGACCGGTC
Source organism: Solirubrobacterales bacterium (assembly GCA_019240115.1). Classification (GTDB taxonomy): domain Bacteria; phylum Actinomycetota; class Thermoleophilia; order Solirubrobacterales; family Solirubrobacteraceae; genus Palsa-465. Next base: position 75,276 of record JAFAYV010000079.1, read on the forward strand.
AGACGCCATTTCGGTAGCTTGACACTTCTATTTTGGCTAGCCATACTTTAGGTAGTGGCTGTCCAGCAGACCCTCTCGGCGTCCGTGCAGGATTACGCCAAGGCGGTGTACGCGCTCGAGACGCGCGGCGCCGCGCCGGTGTCGACCAACGATCTCGCGGATCGGTTGGGGGTGACGCCCGGGTCGGTGTCGGGGATGGTGCGCAAGCTGTGCGAGGTGGGGGTCGTCGAGCACGAGCCCTATCGCGGCGTGCGGCTCACCGACCACGGCCGCCAGGTGGCTCTGGAGGTGCTTCGCCACCATCGCCTGATCGAGCTGTTCCTGGCCCAGGAGCTCGGGATGTCGTGGGATCGGGTCGACGCCGAGGCCGAGGTGCTCGAGCACGTGCTGTCCGAGGAGCTCGAGAGGCTGATCGCCGCGCGGCTCGGAAACCCGGCGGTCGACCCGCACGGCGACCCGATCCCGACCCTTGCGCTCGCCGTCGACGAGCGCCCGACGCACAGCCTGGACGAGCTGTCGGTCGGCGCCCGGGGGCGGTTCGTCCGCGTGTCGGACTCCGACCCGGAGATGCTGCGCTACCTCGCCGAGCAGGGCATCGCGCTCGGCGCCTACCTGCAGGTCGTCGACCGCCAGCCGTTCGGCGGGCCGGCGCTGGTCCGCCTCGGCGACCGGGACCACCCCATCGGCGGTCAGCTCGCGCGCGCGATGCGCATTGAGCTGGCGACCGACGCGGAGCCCGACCGCAGCGACAGACGATGACCCAGGCAAGGCCGGATCAGCTTGAGCCCGCTCAAAAGGCGCGCGGATGGCCGGCGGCCGCGTGGCGTCCTCGCCGGCGCGCCCTATCCTCGCGATCGTGCGCCTCTCGCCGCTCAGCCCGGTGCAACAGCGGGTCCTGGGCTGCCTGATCGAGAAGCGCTGGACGACCCCGGACCAGTACCCGCTGTCGCTCAACGCGCTGCGCCTGGCCTGCAACCAGTCGACCAACCGCGACCCCGTGACCTCCTACGACGAGCCGACCGTCCGCGACGCCGCTCAGCGCCTGTCGAAGTACGGGCTGGCCCGCCTCGCCTCCGGCCACACCACCCGCGCGATCAAGTACCGCCATCTCGCCGAGGAGAGCCTTAGCCTCGACCGCCCGCAGCTGGCCGTGCTCGGCGTGCTGCTGTTGCGCGGTGCTCAGACCCCCGGCGAGCTGAAAGCCCGTAGCGAGCGCCTGGCCCCGGTGCCGACGCTCGCCGACGTCGAGCGGATCCTTGACGAGCTCGGGCGGCGCGGGTACGCGGAGCGGCTCGAGCGTCGTCCGGGGCAGAAGGAGGAGCGCTACGTGCAGCTGCTGGGCGGCGGCGCGGACGGTGCCGCTCCATCCGAGCCGGCCGCCGGGGCGCAGCCCGCTGGAGCCCCGGCGGCCGAGTCGGCGCCGCGCGCGCCCGACCTCGCCGCCGCGCTCGAGCCCGGGCCCGACCCGGCGCCCGCGCCCGACCTTGCCGCCGCGCTCGAGCCCGGGACCGCCCTCGTCCCCGGGGGCGACTCCGCGCCTGACGCCGACAAGCTCGAGGCCCGGGTGGCGGCGCTGGAGGCCGACGTCGCCGACCTCCGCGCCCAGCTCGCCGATCTGCTCGGCTAGGGGCCGTCCCCGTCCGCAGGGCTCGCGGCCGGGGCTGGCACGATGCTCGTAACGTTGATCGTCCGATGGCCTGCGAACCGCAGATCAGCTTCACCGACGCCGCGTTTCACGCGGGTCCGGGGGCCGACCTGCTCCAGGCGATGCGCGACGAGTTGCGCGGGCTCTACGACGGCCTCGATGTCGACGATCCGTCGATGCCGCGGGCGGGCGCGGCCGAGCTCGCGCCGCCGCACGGCGCGATCCGCGTCGGCCGGATTGACGGCGAACTCGTCTGCGTGGGCGCGATCAAGCGCCTCGACGAGCAGACGTGCGAGCTCAAGCGCATGTACATCGTTCCCGTCTGGCGCGGCCGCGGCGTGCTCCGGCGCCTGCTCCACGAGCTCGAGGACACGGCGCGCCGTCTCGGCTACACCGTCGCGCGCCTGGACACCGGGCCGCGGCAGTCGCGCGCCCAGTGGCTGTACGAGCACGAGGGCTACCGCGCGATCGAGAACTTCAACGGCAATCCGGTCGCGTGCTTCTGGGGGGAGAAGCCGCTGCGCTAGGCATCCCGCGCGTACGCTCGCATTGCAGCATCAGAGGATCGCGATCTCCGAGTTGTCGCCGACGAGGAAGCGATAGGCGCGGGGCTGACGGGTGTCGCGGCCGATGCGCACGTTGCGGCCGAGCAGCGAGGACTCCATGCGGCCGGCGAGATCGTGCACGATCGATCCCGAGAGCAGGATCGAATGCTCGACCTCGGCGTTGCGGATCACGCAGCCCTCCCCGATCGCGGTGTACGGGCCGATGTAGCAATCGGTCAGCCGCGCGCCCGCGCCGACGACCGCGGGCCCGCGGACCGTCGAGCGCTCGAGCCGCGCGCCCGGCTCGATCACGACGCGGCCGTCGACCTGGGAGTCGACGAGCTCGCCCTGCACCGAGGGCTCGATCGTGTCGAGGACGAGCCGGTTGGCGGCGAGCATGTCCTCGAGGCGGCCGGTGTCCTTCCACCACCCCCGCACGATGTGGGGCTCCACCCGTCGGCCGACGTCGACGAGGCGCTGGATCGCGTCGGTGATCTCCAGCTCGCCGCGCGCCGAGGGCTCGATCGCTCGCGCGGCGGCGTGGATCGAGGCGCGGAACATGTACACCCCGACGAGCGCGAGGTCGGTCTGCGGCTGTGCCGGCTTCTCCACCAGGCGCACCACTGATCCGTCGTGCAGCTCGGCGACCCCGTAGTGCTCGGGGTCGGGCACCGGCGTGAGCAGGATGAGCGCGTCGGGCTCGTCGCGATCGAACGCCTGGACGAGGTCGGCGATGCCGCCCTGCAGCAGGTTGTCGCCGAGGTACATGACGAACGGCGAGTCCCGGAGGAACGGCTCCGCGGTCAGGACCGCGTGGGCGAGTCCGGCCGGCTGGTCCTGGACGATGTAGGTCAGCCGCACGCCGAACCGCTCACCGTCACCCGCGGCGGCGCGAATCTCCTCGCCGGTCTCGGGCGCGATGATGATCCCGATCTCGTGGATCCCGGCCTCGGCCATCGCCCGGATCCCGTAGAAGAGGACGGGGGTGTTGGCCACCGGCACGAGTTGCTTGGCGCTCGTGTGGGTGATCGGCCGCAGGCGGGTGCCCTTGCCGCCGGAGAGGATCAGCCCCTTAAGCGGTGCGCGCACCGCGCGGAGCGTACACGCAGGTCCGTCTGCGAGTGCCGCTTGGTGGGCGCGCCACGGCGGCTGTCGTTCGGGCGGCCGCAGGTCGGCCCGCGTCGACCCGCCTGCCGCCTTGACCGGCGCCTCCCGGAAGGGTTCTGCGGGCGCGACGGGGGTGACGGCCCTCCGAGCCCGACCAGCCGGCCCTCCGCCGGAAAGGAAGTGAGTGATGCGAGCAGCCATCCTTCGCGCGGCGGGGACGCCCCCCGACGTCAACGACTCCGAGGAGCCATCTGGCGAGGGCGACGTCGTCGAGGTCCGTCTCGCGGGTCAACCCGGTCGATTTGATTGATGGCCTCGGAGCAGGCGTCGTGGCGATGGCGATCGCGGGACCGGCCGCCTGGCTGCCCTTGACTCGCCACGTGGACCTGCGCCCTCAGGGCAGCTTGCGATGCGACGTTCGGGGATCGCGCTCGCGGTCGCGCACCGCCCGTCCCCGGCTCAGCGCGAGGCCAGCGCGGCGCCAGAGCCGATCGTCTCGGCGGCGGTCCGGACGGCGTCGCGAGCCTCGGCGGGCTCGAGGACGACCGCGTCGCCGGCCTCCTTGAGCGTTTCGCGCACGAGCCACTCGACGCCGGCGAAGCCGAGCTCGACGACGACCGCGCCGTCGGCCAGCTCGGCGACGACGTTGCGCTCCTCGCGCGCCCACCGGGCTCGTTCGGGCGAGATCCACACGCGCGCCCGGCTCGCCGCCGGGACCTCGCCGGTCCGCGGCCAGCCGTCGACGTCGGCCGCCGGGTCGATGTCGTGGCGGACCTCGAACGAGTCGTCGGTGACCGTCGCGGACTTGATCCGGTCCAGTCGGAAGTGGCGGACGCTGTCGCGCGAGGGGTCGAAGCTCGCGACGTACCAGCCCTCGCGTCCGTTGATGAGCGCGTGGGGCTCGACGGTGCGGGTGGAGAACTCGTCCTCGTTCTCCTTGTAGTACTCGAAGGCGAGCATCCGCCGGCGGGCGATCGCGCTCGAGACGACCTCGGCGATCTCGGCGTCGTCGCCGCCGGGCGCCGCGAACTGCAGGCCCTCGTGGATCGGGTCGTCGCCGAGCGCGGCGACGACCTTGCGCCGCACCGAGGCGAGCGATCCCTCGGGGATGTGCTCGCCGATGAGGTCGATCGCGGCGATCAGCGCCTTGGCCTCGACCGGCAGCAGCCGGGCCGGGCGCGAGAACGAGTCGCCGTAGGGCTCGGGATCGACTTCGATCGTCCCGTCGAGACCGATCTCGGCGTAGAGGACGTAGGTTCCGGCGCCGAAGTTGACGACGTTCAGCACCCCGACGTCCTCGCCGAGCTCCAGGTCGGAGATGTTCAGGGCGGCGCACAGGTCGGCGGTGTGCAGGATGCGCCCCTGGCGCCCAGCGTCGATGAGGATGCTCGCCAGCGTCACGAGCCGGGCGAACCGCTCGGGCCGGATCGCGGCGTCGGGACGGCTCCCGACCGCGTCGGGGTCATCGGTGCCCCGGTGGGCGCGGGCGTGGTCGGCGCGGGGCCCGGAGCCGTTGCCGCCCTCGGGCAGCGCGGCGGCCACCGCCGGATGGCCGGAGTGGCGATCGACGAGCAGCGCGGTCCGCTCGCGCAACTCGGCGACGAGCGCGGGCGGGCCCACGATGCGGGCGTTCTCGCCGAGCCCGAGCACCCAGGCGATGAGCTGCCGGGCGTTCGCGAAGGGGGTGACGAACAGCCGGTCGTCGTTCTCGGCCTCGTCGCCCGCCGCGCGCATCTCACCGTAGCGGCCGAAGTGGCGCTCGATCTGCCACGCGATCCGCTCGCCGATCCACACCTCGGCGGTCCCGATCGGCTCGCCGAACTGCCAATCGATCCGGTCGGCGTAGGCGCGGGGGTCGAAGTCGGCGGGGCGCTGGAAGTCGTGCTCGGCCTTCGTCGCATACCCGACCTTGCCCTGGATCCGCGACAGGCGGAAGACGCGGATCGCCGAGCGCTCGTGCGAGCGGCCCACCACGTAGAACTGTCCGCCCTGGTAGAGCAGCTGGTAGGGGTCGACCTTGCGGTGGCCGACCGCGTCGCGCTCCATCGTGTGGTACTCGAAGACGATCGTCTTGCGACGGAAGATCGCGGTCTCGATCTTGGCCAGGCGCGTGGAGACGTCGGGGCCGCCGGCCGAGCCGGTGATGCCGAGCGCGATCGTGCTCTGCTCGGGCGCGTTCAGCGGGCTCGGACGGCCCCAGGAGATCTGCTGCAGCGCCAGGCGCAGCGGCTCGGCATAGGCGAACTCGCCGTCGAGCAGCTGCAGGGCGGTGTTGAGCGCCGCCAGCTCGGCGTCGCTGAACGCGATCGGCGGCAGATGGAAGTTCTCGGGCGGCAGCGAGTAGTTCTCCTGCTCGACGAGCCCGTCGATCGGCTTCTCGACGGTCAGCACGATGCCGAGCGAATCGAGCTCCGAGCGGTCGGCGTAGAAGCGCCGCGCGAACGCGTCCTCGTTCATGACGCTGTAGCCCTCGACGTCGCGACGGATCTCGGGCGCGGTCACCGGGCGGCGCTCGGCCATCAGATACGAGATCAGCGACAGCTGCCGGATCAGTTTCTCGGTGTCCTTGGCCATCCCCTCCGAAACTCTAGACGTGGACCGCGCGAGGGCTCGTCGAGGCGGGGCTGAGCCCGGCGCAATTTGCGCGCATTTGGAGCACGCCGTTCGGGAGTCGTCACCGGTCGCCGGGCGGGGCCCGGGCCGGCCCGGTCGCCCGGGCCGAGCACCCGGCGGCTCAGGCGGCGCGCACCTGAGGAGCCGCCGGCTCGGCGAAGTAGGCGCCCCCGCCGATCCCCTTGTCGTAGGGCGCCCAGCGCTCGCCGGTGGGCAGTGCCTTCTCGAGCCGGTCGAAGCTGCCGAGCCGCCCGCCGAGGTTGTCGGCCATGTGCACGAGGGTCGCCTCCCGGGTGGCGGGCACGACCGGGCTGCCGTGCTCGAGCGAGCCGTGATGGCTGAGGATGATGTGCAGCAGCGACTGGGCGGTCTGGGTGGGGAAGTCCGAGAGCCCGTCGATCGCGGTCCGGACGCGGTGAAAGCCGCAGGCGATCTCGCCGAACAGGCGGCCGTGGTCGGTCATCTCGATCGTGTCCGCGGTCATCGCGTACGCGTCGAGCTTGCCGATGTCGTGCAGCAGTGCCCCGGTGACCGCGACGTCGCGGTCGATCCCGGGGAACGTCGCCGAGATGGCGCTCACCGCCTGGGCGACGGTCAGCGCGTGCTCCATCAATCCGTGGCGGTACGCCTGGTGGTAGTGCTTGGCCGCCGGCGCCGCGGCGAAGTGCCGCCAGGTGTCGGTTCCGGCGCCGAGCAGGACCTCGAGCAGGTCGGCGAGGTGCGGGTCCTGGATCGTCGCGATCAGCTCGCGCAGGTCGGCCTCCATCGCCTTCGGCGACCGCGCCGGCCCGTCGATGACCTCGTGGGGGTCGTACTCGTCTCCGGCGGCGGCGCGGACCGACTCGATGACGATCCTCGCCCCGTAGCGCTCGTGCAGCTCGAAGGCGCCGACGACGAGCACGACCTCACCGGCCCGGCAGGCCTGCAGCGCCTCCTCGGCGGGCTCGAGGACGATCGCGTTGACACAGCCGGTTCGATCCGACAGGGTCAGCCGGAGCAGCTGCGTGCCGTCGCGCGGCGGCCGCAGCTTGGCGTTGCGGACCATCAGCGCCATCGTCACGGGGTCGCCGATCCGAAGCTGGCGGACGTGCATCGACAGCGACGATAGACGCGCCCGCGGACGGCGCAGGGCGCCTACAGCCCGGCGGGATGACGCGCCGTGAAGGAGGAGGGATCGGATTCGTCGGCGCGGCTGTCGGACCAGCGCGAGCCCGTCTCGGCGAGCGCGACGGTGTCGAAGCGCAGCCCCGCGACGTACATGAACGTGTGGCCGACGCTGGCGAACACGGTGATCCATGTTCCGCGGCCGGGCCTGCCGAAGCTTTCCAGCTCCCCCGAGACGACGGTGTGGTCCAGCAGGTGCGCCGCCGCCAGCACGAAGCTGATCGAGCCCGAGCAGTCGTACGCGGTGTCCTCGTAGGTGCGGTGGCCGCCGCCCCAGCGATACGGCAGGCGCGCGATCTGGTTGCCGGCCGCGATGACCTCCTGGACCGCGGCGGGCGCGCCGAGCGGCGCCACCGCCAGGCCGTCGGGGGTGATCGTCGCCTGGGTCGGGCTCGCGGTCATCCCGCTCTCGGCGAGCTGGCGACGGACCGCGGCCTCTGACTCGGGCTGGGGCAGCGACCCGGTCGAGGAGACGGCGCCCGCCCGCCCGACGCTGACACCGGCGGGCCCGACGGGGGGTCCGGACGACGAGCCGCCCGACCACGTCGCACCGGATCCCGCGACCGGCTGCACCGCCTGCGGGTGCGAGTGATACGTCGGCGCGTCGACGCGCCGGATGCGCTTGACGACGGGCGTCGTGGCGAGCGAGGGACCCGTCGCGGCCTCGCCGCACCCGGCGCACAAGGCGGCCGCGCCCGCCGCCACTGCGATCATCGCAAACCGGTGCACGCGCCGAGTATGCCGCTCGTGTTCGGCACGCGCGCGACGTGAGCGATCGAGCGCGTCGATCATTCCGGGGCCCAGCCGGGCCATTAGGCTTGCCGACGTGGGTCCGGTCGTCAATCGCGCCGATGTTCCCGAGCGCCGGGTCGCCGAGGGCGATCTCGCCTTCGCCCGGCGCCGGATCGGCGCCGCCGCAGGGACGCTGCGGATCGGCGCCGGCCACTTCGTCGTCGAGCCCGGCCGACGCCAGATGCCGGTGCACGTCCACGGCGACGAGGAGGAGATCTTCTTCGTCCTGCGCGGCTCCGGCCTCGGCTACGAGCAGGATGAGACCTATCCCGTCACCGCCGAGGACGTGATCGTGCAGCGGCCGCTCGGCCGCCCGCACACCTTCCTCGCCGGCGACGACGGGCTCGAGCTCCTCGCGTTCGCGAGCGGCAGCGACAACCACCTGACCTTCCTCCCGCGCGCCCGGGTGATGTTCGCCGGGCCGCGATGGCTCCCCCTCGACTCGCCGCACCCCTTCCAGGCCGAAGGCCTCGCCGGCGCGCTGCAGCCGCCGCCGCCCGGCCCGCGCCCCGATCACGTCGTCGCCCTGGCTGAGGTCGAGCCGGTCGCCCATCCGGGAGCCGAGGTCCGTCGGGTCGGCGAGACCGCGGGCTCGCGGGCCGCCGGCCTCAACCACGTCGTGCTCGCGCCCCGCGGCCAGGGCGCGCCGCTTCACTGCCACGCGCTCGAGGAGGAGCTCTTCTACGTCACCGACGGCTCCGGGACGCTCGTCCTCGGCGCCGACGAGCGCCCGCTCGGCCCCGGCGACATCGTCGCCCGCCCACCCTCGAGCGGCGTCGCCCACGCGCTGCGCGCCGGGGACCGCGGGATGACCTATCTCGTCTACGGCACCCGCGAGCCGGGCGACTCGGTCTACTACCCGGAGACCGGCGAGGTGCGCCTGCGGGGGCTCGGCGTCACCCTCGATGTCTCGGCCCAGACCTCCGCGCGGGACGGGAGCGCTCAGTAGGCTGGGCGCGATGCGGATCCTCGTCACCGGGGCGGGCGGCATGCTCGGTCACGACGTGCTCGCCGCCACCGGGCGCCTCGGCCACGAGGCGGTCGGGCTGACGCGCGCCGAGCTCGACATCGCGGATGCCGACGCGGTGCGGGAGGCGGTCGCGGGCACGAGCCCGCAGGCGGTCGTCAACTGCGCCGCCTGGACCGACGTCGACGGCGCCGAGGCCGAGCCCGATGCGGCCGCCGCGGTCAACGCCGCCGGCGCCGGCCACGTCGCCGGGCACGCCCACCGGGCGGGAGCGTGGACGCTCCACGTCTCCAGCGACTACGTCTTCGACGGCGCCAAGCGCGAGCCCTACGTCGAGTCCGACGCGACCGGCCCGCTGTCGGCCTACGGCCGCTCGAAGCTCGCCGGCGAGCAGGCGGTCGCCGCCGCCGCGCCGGAGCGGCACACGATCGTTCGCACCTCGTGGCTGTTCGGCGTCCACGGGCGGTGCTTCCCGAAGACGATCCAGCGCCTCGGCGACGAGCGCGACATCCTGCACATCGTCGCCGACCAGGTCGGCTGCCCGACGTTCACCGGCCATCTCGCCACCGTGCTGGTCGCCCTCGCCGCGCGGCCGCAGCTCGGCGTCCGGCACGTCGCGGCCGCCGGGCAGTGCTCGTGGTGCGAGTTCGCGCGGGCGATCGTCGCCGCCTCCGAGCTGGACTGCCGGGTCGACCCGATCACCACCGATCAGTATCCGCTGCCGGCCCCGCGGCCCGCGTTCAGCGTCCTGCGCTCCGAGCGCCAGGCGCCGACGCTCCCGAGCTGGCGGGCCGGACTGACCGCGTTCATGACCCAGGTGCAGAGGGCCGCGGCGTGAAGCTGCTCGTCTGTGGCGGCGCAGGCTTCATCGGCTCGACCTTCGTCGGGCTCCGGGTGCGCGAGCACGGCGACGAGGTGACCGTGCTCGACGCGCTCACCTACGCCGGCCGCCAGGAGAACCTACGCGACGTCGAGTCCGAGATCCGCTTCGTGCACGGGCAGATCGAAGACCCCGAAGTCATCGCCGAGACGCTTGGATCCGACCCTCCGGACGCGATCGTCAACTTCGCCGCCGAGACGCACGTGGACCGCTCGATCGCCGACCCGTACGCGTTCAGCGTCACCAATGCGCTGGGCACCCACGTGCTGCTCGAGGCCGCCCGCCAGCGCGCCCTGCGCTACCTGCAGGTGTCCACCGACGAGGTCTACGGGTCGATCGAGACCGGCTCGTTCACCGAGAGCTCCCCGCTCGCGCCCTCGAGCCCCTACAGCGCCTCCAAGACCGGCGCCGACCTGCTCGTCACCAGCTACTTCCACACCTATGGCCTGCCGGCCATGGTCTGCCGCGGCTCGAACAACTACGGGCCCCGCCAGTACCCGGAGAAGCTCATCCCGCTGATGATCCTCAACGCGCTCGCCGGCGACCATCTGCCGGTCTACGGCGATGGGCGCAACGTCCGCAACTGGCTGTTCGTCGAGGACTTCGGGCGCGGCATCGGGCACGTCCTCGCTCACGGCCGGCCCGGCGAGGTCTACAACTGCGGCGGTCCCGACGAGTGCGAGAACATCGAGGTGGTCACGCGGATCATCGAGCTCGCGGGGGCCGACCCGTCGCTGATCGAGTACGTCACCGACCGCCCCGGGCACGACCGCCGCTACTCGCTGTCCTGCGAGAAGCTGGCGGGGCTCGGCTGGCGCGCCCGCACCCGCTTCATCGACGGCCTGAGCCAGACCGTCGACTGGTACCGCGACAACGCCTGGTGGTGGGAGCCGATCCGCTCGGGCGCCTATCGCGAGTACTACGAGCGCCACTACGGGCGCGCGCTCGGCCGCTGATCCGTTGGCGACGGCACCGGTACCCGCGTCCGCGCTCGACGAGCTGGAGCGCGAGATCGTCGGCTGCCGCGCCTGCCCGCGACTCGTCGCGTGGCGCGAGGAGATCGCCCGGGTCAAGCGGGCGGCGTTCGCCGGCGAGGAGTACTGGGGGCGTCCGGTGCCCGGCTTCGGCGATCCGCGGGCGAGCGTCGCGCTGCTCGGTCTCGCCCCGGCGGCGCACGGCGGCAATCGCACCGGCCGGGTGTTCACCGGCGACCGCTCCGGTGATTGGTTGTTCGGCGCGCTGTACCGCGCCGGGATGGCCAACCAGCCCGGGTCGCGGACGCGCGACGACGGGCTGGCGCTGAGCGGCTGCTGGGTGTGTGCCGCCGTGCGCTGCGCGCCCCCGGCCAACAAGCCGACGCCCGCCGAGCGCGACACCTGCCTGCCGTTCGCCGTGCGCGAGCTGTCGCTGCTGACCGCGCTGCGGGTCATCGTCTGCCTGGGCGCCTTCGCCTGGGACGCCGCGCTGCGCATCCTCGCCGCGGCGGGGACGCCGCCGCCCCGGCCCAAGCCCCGCTTCGGCCACGGCGCCGAGGCGAGCGTCGGCGCGCGCACGCTGCTCGGCTGCTTTCACCCCAGCCAGCAGAACACGTTCACCGGCCGTCTGACCGAGCCGATGATCGACGACGTCCTGCGTCGGGCGCGCGAGCTGACCGCCTGAGTCCTCAGACGGCTTCGGGCGAGTCCGGAACGAGGTTCTTGAGCTCGCGCAGCGCGACCGGCAGCGCGGTCGTGTCGTGCTCGCGCGCGACCCGCACGTCGGCGAGCACGCCCTCGGCTCGCGCCAGCGGGTCGGCGTTGGCCGCCAGCCAGGACTCGATCGCCGCCTCCCCGCCGCGCGGCGCGCCGCCGACGAGCACCTCGCGGGTGAGCGCTCGGTGCAGCGCGTAGAGATCGTCGCGCAGCGCCGAGCGGGCGAGCGCCTGCCAGCGGTCGTCGCCTCCGAGCTGCAGGATGCGGTCGCGCAGCCAGTCGAGCCCGAGCCGGGAGCCGAGGCCGAAGTACACGGCCGTCACCACCGGCGCCGGCTGGCCGGTCAGCGCGGCGTCCTCGACGATGTCGAAGACCGACAGCAGCGAGGGCATGCTCGCCACCCGCCGGGCGAGGGCCGGCGGCACCCCCGCGTCGGAGAGCTCCTGAAGGCGCGCGTCGAAGGTCTCGCGGTCCTCGCCCCGCAGCGCCCCGGGCAGCTCCGCGGCGAGCGCGTTCACGCCGGGGGCAAAGCGCCGAACGGTGGCGGCGATGTCCACCGCGCCGGGCCCCCCGGCTCGCACCAGCCACCGCGCCGCGCGGCCGACGAGCCGCTCGGCCTCGTGGAGCATCGACCGCTGCATCCCGGCCTCGACGGCGTGGTCAAGGGCGCGGATCTGCGCCCACACGTCCCGCATCGCGAACACGTCGCGTGCCGCGGTGTAGGCGCGCCCCAGCTGCGCCGGGGTGGCGCCGGTCTCCTCGTGCAGCCGGAAGACGAACGTGATCCCGGCCCGGTCGACGAGCTCGTTGGCCACGATCGCGGCGATCAGCTCCCGGCGCAGACGATGCGAGCGCATCTCCGCCGCGCACTGCTCGGGCAGAGGCGGCGGGAAGTAGCGGATGAGATCAGGGGCGAGGTCGGGGTCGTCGGGCAGCTCGGATGCGAGCAACGCCTCGCGCAGGTGGATCTTGCCGTGGGCCATGATCGTTGCCAGCTCCGGCGCGGTCAGGCCGAGCTGCTCGGCACGGCGCTCGGCGATCTCGGCCTCGCCGGGCAGCCCCTCGAGCTCGCGATCGAGCCCCGCCGTAGCTTCGAGCTCGGAGATCATCCGGGCGTAGACGTCGATCATCGAGGTCGCCCGCTGCGCCGCGAGGCTGAGCGCCTGCGTCTGGGCGTCCGATGCCGCCAGCACCGACTCGGCGACCGCGTCGGTCATCCGGCGCAGCGCCGCGTTGCGCTCCTCGTCGGTCATCTGGCCCGCGGCGGTCAGCTGCCCGAGCAGGATCTTGATGTTGACCTCGTGGTCTGAGCAGTTGACCCCGGCGGCGTTGTCGATCGCGTCGGTATAGATCTGGCCGCCGGTGTCGTCAGGCCCGCCGTGCAGCGCGTACTCGATCCGCCCGCGCTGGGTCAGCCCGAGGTTGCCGCCCTCGGCGACGACCCGGCAGCGCAGCTGGTCCCCGTCCACGCGAACCGCGTCGTTGGCCCGGTCGCCGGCGGCGCGGTGGCTCTCGTCGCGCGCCTTGACGTAGGTGCCGATGCCGCCGTTGAAGAGCAGGTCCACGGGCGCGCGCAGCACCGCGGAGATGAGCTCGTCGGGTGCGAGCTCGGTCGCCGTGATCGCGAGCGCCGCCCCCACCTCGGGAGTGATGGCGATCGACTTGGCCGCGCGGGAGTGGACGCCGCCGCCGGTGGAGATGACCGCGCGGTCGTAGTCGTCCCAGCCCGAACGGGGCAGCGCGAACAGCCGCTCGCGCTCGGCGAAGCTGCGCCGCGGATCGGGATCGGGATCGAGGAACACGTGGGCGTGGTTGAACGCGGCGACCAGACGGATGTGCTCGGAGCGCAGCATCCCGTTGCCGAACACGTCGCCGGACATGTCGCCGATCCCGGCGACGGTGAAGTCCTCCGTGGCGACGTCGAGGCCGAGCTCTCCGAAGTGCCGCGCGACCGACACCCACGCCCCGCGCGCGGTGATCCCCATCTGCTTGTGGTCGTAGCCCCGCGAGCCTCCGGACGCGAAGGCGTCGCCGAGCCAGAAGCCGTACCCGGCGGCCACCTCGTTGGCGATGTCCGAGAACGCCGCGGTCCCCTTGTCGGCGGCGACGACGAGGTACGGGTCGTCGTCGTCGTAGGCAACGACGCGCTCGGGGCCGGCGACGCGGTCGTCGACGTAGTTGTCGGTGAGGTCGAGCAGCCCCCCGAGGAACGACCGGTAGCAGGCGATCCCCTCGGCCATCTGTGACTCGCGGTCGTCACGGGCCGGCGGGCACTTGACGACGAAGCCGCCCTTGGCGCCGACCGGCACGATGAGCGCGTTCTTGACCATCTGGGCCTTCATCAGCCCGAGCACCTCGGTGCGGAAGTCCTCGCGGCGATCCGACCAGCGCAGGCCTCCGCGGGCGACGTGGCCGCCACGCAGGTGCACGCCCTCGACGCGCGGGGAGTAGACGAAGATCTCGTACCGCGGGCGCGGCCGGGGGAGGAACTCGAGCCGGCCGGGGTCGAGCTTGAACGACAGGCACGGCGGGATCGCATCGGGGCCCGAGGGTCGCGTGGGGCGGCGGTAGTAGTTGGTCCTCAGCGTCGCCTCCACGACGGCGACCACGCGGCGTAGGATGCGGTCGGCATCGAGGCTCTGCACGGCGTCGATCGCCTCCCGCAGCTCGCCGGTGAGGCGCTCGGCGAGCTCGCGATCCCGGATCTCGGGATCGAACCGGGCAGCGAACAGCTCGACGGTCCGCCGGACGATCTCGGGGTTGTCCAGGAGCGTCTGGATCATGTACGCGTCCGAGAACGGGACCTGTGCCTGGCGCAGGTAGCGCAGCACGGCGCGGATGATCGTCACCTCACGGCCACTGAGACCCGCGCCCATCACCAGGCCGTTGAGGCGGTCGTCCTCGAGCTCGCCCGACCAGACGCCGAGGAACGCCGAGCCGAAGCGGTCCCCGGCACGGTCGAGCCCGGCGGGATCGCAGCGCAGCTCGAAGTCGTAGATCCAGACCGGCGCCGCCCCGTCCGGGACGATCTCGTAGGGGCGCTCGGAGACGACCATCGCGCCCATATGCTCGAACTTGGGCACGACCTCGGAGAGCGAGACCGCGACGGTGCTCAGCAGCTTGGCGCGGATCGTCTGCTCGGTGTCGCCGCGGCGGCGATAGAGAGCGATCTGCGTGCCCGGCTCGCGGCCGAGGGCGTGCAGCCGCTCCATCCGGCCGATGTCGGCCACCGCGGTGGCGGCGTCGACGTCGGCGCGGTAGCCCCCAGGGAAAGCCTGGGCGTAGCGCGCCAGGAGCGCCACGCCCGCCGCCTCGCCGCGCTCGGCGAGCAGCGCGGCGCGCAGGTCATCGGCCCAGGCCCGCGTCGCGCGCACGATCTCGGCCTCGATGGCGGCGGCGTCGTAGTCCTCGGGGACCCCGTCGGGACAGTGCACGATGTAGTCGACCCGGACGTTGCGCAGCTCGGTGCGCAGCATCTGCCCGTCGATCTGGTCGCCGTGGAACGCCGCGAGCAGGATCCGCTCGGCGCGGCGCCGGTTGACCGTGGTGAACCGGTCCCGGGGCAGGCACAGGATGCAGGCGACGAACCGGTCAAGACGGTCAGCGGACACGAACAGCCGCACGCGCTGGCGCTCGCCGAGGCCCAGGACGCCGATCGCGATCTCGAACAGGTCGTCGGGATCGATCTGCACGAGCAGGTCGCGCGGGAACGACTCGAGGATGTCGGTCAGGCCCTTGGCGTCGTGGCTGTCGGGCGGCAGCCCCGCCCGGTCGGTGACGAGCGCCACCTTGTCGCGCAGCAGTGGGATCTCGTGCGGCGGTGCCTTGTAGGCCGACGTCGTGTAGAGCCCGAGGAACCGGCGCTCGCCGGTCACCCGGCCGTCGGCGTCGAAGCGCTTGACGCCGATGTAGTCCAGGTAGGCGGGGCGGTGGACCGTCGAGCGGGAGTTGGCCTTGGCGAGCACCAGGGGATGCGCCGAGCGAGCCTCCTGCATCGCCCGCGGCGACAACGGCGTGACCGGTCGCGGCGAGACGCCGCGCAGGATGCCCAGCCCCGTGCCCTCGACGACGTGCACGGTCGCGGCATCTCCCTCGTCGCGCAGCTCGTACTCGCGGTAGCCCAGGAAGGTGAGGTGGTCGTCGGCCAGCCAGGCGAGGAACGCGCGCGCCTCGGCGAGCTCGTGGGCACCGCAGCGCGACCGGTGAGCGAGCTCGTCGGTCGCCACCGTCAGCTGCGCCCGCATCGCGCCCCAGTCCTGCACCGCGACCCGGACCTCCTCGAGCACGAGCTCGATGCCCGACTGCAGGACCGAGAGGCGGTCGGGATCGGACTCGTGGGTCACCTCGGCGTGGATGACCGATTCGGTCACGGCGCCGTCGGCGTTCTCGCCCGGGGCCAGGACCCGCTCGAGCTCGCCGTCACGATCGCGCAGCACGCGCATGACGGGGTGGACGATCAGCTCGATCGCGTAGCCCTGGCGCCCGAGCTCCATCGTGACCGAGTCGACGAGGAACGGCATGTCGTCGCTGACGATCTCGATCACCGTGTACGGCGAGGTCCAGCCGGCGGTCCCGGGCGTCGGGTCATAGACGCGGACCTTCGCCTCTCCGGTGGGTCGGTCGCGCGCCGTGCGCCAGTGGGCCACGACGGCGCCGGCGAGGTCGTCGACGGCGCGATCCGCGAGGTCCTGCGTCGGCACCCAGTGGTGGTACTGGCGGGCGAACTCGCCCCAGCGAACCTCGGGGACATCGGCGAGGCGGTCGGCGACCGCCGCCACGATCGACCCGATCAGATCCTGCTCGCGATCAGTGGCCCTGACGACCAAGCTCACCCCCGTCCTGTGCGATGACCTCTGCGGTCATGCCGGGACGATGCCACCTCCGCGGAGGCGGCGCGCCGCCGGTGTCCGCCCAGGTGCGGAACTTCGCGAGGGCGATTCTCGCCGGCCGGGGCGCCGCTCGGCGGTCGCGGCGGGTACTGTCAGGCGGTGATGCGGGCGATCCAGTACGCGGAGTTCGGCCCCCCCGAGGTGCTCGAGCTCGTCGAGCTCCCCGAGCCCCACGCGGCGCCGGATCAGATCCGGGTCGTCGTCAACGCGGTGGGGGTCAATCCGGTCGACTGGAAGTTCCGTCGCGGCACGATGGGCGGAGACCTGCCCCGCCGCACCGGGCTCGAGGTCGCCGGCGTCGTCGACGAGGTCGGCGACGAGATCGCCGACGTGACCGCCGGGGACCACGTCTTCGGCCCGGTCGCCGGCGGCAACGGAGCGGCCGACTTCGCGCTGTTGGCCGCCTACGCCCCGATCCCGGCGGCGCTTGACTTCGTCGGCGCGGCCGCGCTGCCGGTTGCGGTCGAGACGGCATGGCGGACGCTGGACCGACTCGGGGTCGGGGAGGGGATGACGATCGTCGTCAACGGCGCCTCCGGGTCGGTTGGGGTAAGCACCGTCCAGCTCGCGCGCGAACGCGGCGCCGCGGTGATCGGGACCGCCGGCGAGGCCAACCAGGAGTACGTGCGGTCCTTCGGCGCGCAGGCGACGACCTACGGTCCGGGGCTCGCCGAGCGCGTGCGTGCGCTCGCCGGTGGGGAGGGAGCGGTCGTCGACCGCGCCCTCGACGACGCGGGCGGCGGCGCGCTTCCGTCGCTCATCGAGCTGACCGGAGACCCCGACCGCGTGCTGACGATCGCCGACTTCGAGGACGGGCCGAGGCTCGGCGTGCAGATGTCGGGCGGGCCCGACGAGCCGCGCGCCTGGCAGGCGCTGAGCGCCGTCACCGAGCTCGTCGAGGCGGGCCGCTTCACGCTGCCGGTCGCCGAGACGTTCGAGCTCGAGGGGATCGCCGAGGCCCACCGCCTGTCCGAGACGATGCACGCGCGCGGCAAGATCGTCCTGCTCGTCGACTGACGCGGCGGGCCGGTCGCAGTGCTCGACGTCGCGGCCGTCCGCTCGCACTTCCCGGCACTGCGATCCGGCGTGAGCTTCTTCGACGGGCCGGGCGGCTCTCAGGTGCCCGACGTGGTCGCCGCCGCGGTCGCCGAGACGCTGCGCTCGCCGATCGCCAACCGCGGCCCGGTCACCGGCGCCGAGCGCACGGCCGAGGCGGTCGTCGCCCGGGCGCGCGCGGCGATGGCCGACCTGCTCGGCGCCGATCCGCGCGGGATCGTGTTCGGGCGCAGCATGACCCAGCTGACCTACGACGTATCGCGGGCGCTGGCCAAGGAGTGGCGCCCCGGGGACGAGGTGATCGTGACCCGGCTCGATCACGACGCCAACGTCAGCCCGTGGGTGCAGGCCGCCGAGCGGACCGGCGCGGTCGTCTGCCGGGTCGACTTCGATGCCACCTCCGGCGAGCTGACGCCCGAGCACGTCGCCGCCCAGCTGAGCGAGCGGACCCGGCTGGTCGCGGTCACCGGCGCGTCGAACCTGATCGGGACCCGCCCCCCCCTGCCCGAGCTGGCCGCACTCGTCCACGACCGCGGCGCGCGGTTCTTCGTCGACGGCGTCCACCTGACCGCGCACGCGCCGATCGATCTCGCCGCGACCGGCGCCGATCTGTTCGTCTGCTCGCCGTACAAGTTCCTCGGTCCCCACTGCGGCGTGCTCGCCGCGTCGCCGGACCTGCTCGAGACGCTGCACCCCGACAAGCTCGCGCCCTCGACCGACGAGGTGCCCGAGCGCTTCGAGCTCGGGACGCTGCCCTACGAGCTGCTCGCGGGGACGGCCGCCGCGGTCGACTTCATCGCCGGGCTCGGGGCGGGCGCGGACCGACGCGGGCAGATCGCCGCCGCGATGGCGGCCGTCGAGGCCCACGAGGACGTCCTGCGCGAGGAGCTCGAGGCCGGGCTCAGCGGCCTGCCGTCGGTCCTGCGCCACTCGCGGGCGCGGCGGCGCACGCCGACGGTGCTGATCACCTTCACCGACCGCGATCCCGCCGCCGCCTACCGCTTCCTCGCCGAGCGCGGCATCAACGCGCCCGCCGGGTCGTTCTACGCGCGCGAGGCCTCGCGCCGGCTCGGGCTCGGCGACGTCGGCGGCCTGCGAATCGGCCTGGCGCCGTACACCGACGCGGGCGACATCGCGCGGTTGCTCGACGGGCTGGCGGCGTTCACCCGTCGCGAGTGGCCGGCCCCGTGAGCACGGTCGCACCGCGTGCTCGAATGCGGGCATGCCTGCGGGGACGGCCACTAGCCTGTCCGCGATGTCGCTGCCCGCCAAGCTGCGCGCGCTGACCCCCGACTGGCTGCGCGACAACCCGCGCGTGCGGGCGATCATGTACGGCACCGGTCTGATCCCGCCGCGGCCGATGCACTCCGGCCGCGAGGCGACGTTGCTGATGGCGCTCGCCCGTGACGCCGACTGCGTGGTCGAGCTCGGCGTCTACGAGGGCTCGTCGGCGTCGCTGTTCTGCCAGGTCCTGGGGCCGGCGGCGCGGCTGGTGCTCGTTGACCCGTTCGAGGATCCGAGCGGGACCGCGCTGCGACCGGGCCACCGCGCCAGCCCGGCGGCGACCCGTCGCGCGGTCGCGCGCTGGGCCCGCAGCGGCGGCCCGACGGTCGACTGGTACATCGCCCGCAGCCAGGACGTCGGGCGACGCTATCCCGGCCCGCCCTGTGACCTCGTGTTCATCGACGGCGAGCACAGCGAGGAAGGGGCGCGCGAGGACTGGGACGTGTGGCATTCCCACGTCTCACCGGGTGGCGCCGTCGCCTTCCACGACGCGCGACTGGACAAGCCGCAGGGCGGCGGCCATCCCGGTCCCACGGCGGTCGTCGATGCGCTGTTCCGCAACGCTCCGCCCGACGGATGGACGCTCGAGCGCGAGCTCGACACGCTCGTCGTGGTCCGGCGCCGCGTGTAACTAATCTCCTCGCATGGCGCTGACCGAGTTCAGCCCGCGCACGCGCGACTGGTTCCGCGGGGCGTTCACCGGTCCCACGCCCGCCCAGGAGCAGGCCTGGCCGGCGATCGCCTCGGGCGAGCACGTGCTCATCTCGGCGCCCACGGGCTCGGGCAAGACGCTCGCCGCCTTCCTGTACGCGATCGACCGCCTCGCCCAAGGCGCCCCGTCGGAGAACCCGCGCGAGCGGCGGATCAGCCTCGTCTACGTCTCGCCGCTGAAGGCGCTCTCCTACGACATCGACCGCAACCTGCGCACGCCCCTGCGCGGGATCGGCGCCGACCTGCGGGTCGCCGTGCGCACCGGCGACACCCCGCAGCGCGAGCGCCAGCAGATGCTCCGCCAGGCGCCCGACATCCTCATCACCACGCCCGAGTCGCTGTACCTGATGCTGACCGGCCGCTCCCAGTCGCTGTTCGAGGGTGCGCGCTGGTGCATCATCGACGAGATCCACGCCGTCGCCGCGACCAAGCGCGGTTCGCATCTCGCGCTGACCCTCGAGCGGCTGACCGAGGCGGCGGGCGCAGAGGTGCAGCGGATCGGCCTGTCGGCGACCCAGAACCCGCTCGAGGAGGTCGGCCGCTTCATGGTCGGACCCCGACGGCAGTGCCGGATCGTCGACACCGGCGTGCGCAAGGAGCTCGACCTCGAGATCCACGTGCCGGTCGAGTCGATGGTCGAGCCCGATGACACTGCGGCTCCCTCGCTGGATCCGCTGGAGGGCGGCGAGGCGACGCGGCGCTCGATCTGGCCGGCGATCTACCCCGAGCTCGTCGACCTCATCAAGGCGCACAAGTCGACGATCCTGTTCGTCAACAACCGCCGCGGTGCCGAGCGCCTCGCGCTGCGCCTCAACGACCTCGCCGAGCAGGAGATCGCCCGCTCGCACCACGGTTCGCTCGCCCGCGAGGAGCGCACCGTCGTCGAGGAGATGCTCAAGGCCGGACAGCTGCCGTGCCTGGTGGCGACGTCGAGCCTCGAGCTCGGGATCGACATGGGCGCCGTCGACCTCGTGATCCAGGTCGAGTCGCCGAAGTCGGTCGCCCGCGGCCTGCAGCGGATCGGGCGCGCCGGCCACTCGGTCGGTGACGTCAGCCGGGGCCGGATCTTCCCGAAGTTCCGCGCCGACCTGCTCGAGTGCGCGGTCGTCGCGCGGCGGATGCGCGAGGCGGAGATCGAGACGACCGTCGTCCCGCGCAACGCGCTCGACGTCCTCGCCCAGCAGATCGTGGCCATCGCCGCCGCCGCCGAGCAGGCGAGCGACGGGGGCGGGGGCGGGGGCGCGGGAACCGTGTCGGTCGACGAGCTGTACGCGCTCGTCACCCGCACCTACAGCTACGCGGAGCTGACCCGCCCCCAGCTGCACAACGTCCTCGACATGCTCGACGGCCGCTACCCCTCCCAGGAGTTCGCCGAGCTGCGCCCGCGGATCGTCTGGGACCGGATCGCGGGCACGCTGCGCGCGCGTCCGGGCGCCCGGCAGCTCGCCGTCACCAACGCGGGCACGATCCCCGACCGCGGGCTGTACGCCGTCACCCTCCCCGACGGCCGCCGCGTCGGCGAACTCGACGAGGAGATGGTCTATGAGGCCCGTCCCGGCCAGACGTTCCTGCTCGGTGCGAGCACGTGGCGAATCGAGGAGATCGGCCGCGACCGGGTGATCGTCACTCCGGCGCCCGGCCTCCCCGGCGCGGTGCCCTTCTGGAAGGGCGACACGCTCGGGCGACCTCGCGAGCTCGGCGAGGCGATCGGCGCCTTCGCGCGCTGGGCCGTCGACCAGCCGCCCGCGCGCCTGCAGGCCGACTACGACCTCGACGAGCGCGCGGCCCGCAACCTGATCGAGTTCCTCTCCGAGCAGCAGGAGGCCACGCGGGTGGTGCCGTCCGACCAGGCGATCGTCGTCGAGCGCTTCCGCGACGAGATCGGCGACTGGCGCCTGTGCGTGCTGACTCCGTTCGGCGGCCGCGTCCACGCCGCCTGGGGCCTTGCGCTGTCGGCGCGCATCCGTGAGCGCTACGGGCTCGAGTCGGACGCGATCTGGTCCGACGACGGGATCATTGTGCACCTGCCCGACACCGACGAGCCGCCGCAGGCGGAGCTCGTCCTGCCCGAGCCCGAGGAGCTCGAGGAGCTGGTCATGTCCGAGCTGGCGGCCTCGGCGCTGTTCGGTGCGCGCTTCCGCGAGAACGCCGGCCGCGCGCTGCTGATCCC
>JAFAYV010000069.1 GCA_019240115.1 Solirubrobacterales bacterium
CCGGGGCGGCCGGCGCGGCCGGGGCGGCCGGCGCGGCCGGCGCGGCCGGGCAGCCGGGCAGCCGGCGCGGGGCATCGTATCCGGGCGTCGCCGCCTATGCTGACGCCGCGCGATGCACTGGTCGGCGCACCTGTCGATGCTCTTCGGAGAGATCCCGTTCTCGCAACGGCCGCAGGCGGCGGCCCGGGCGGGCTTCACCGCCGTCGAATCGTGGTGGCCGCCCGCCGACGAGCGCGAAGCGTGGGCCGCGGCCTGCCTGCAGCACGGCCTGGCGGTCAGCTGCCTGAACGCCGACGGCGGCGATCTGGACCGCGGCGAGCGGGGGTATCTCAACGTCGCCGCGCGCCATGCCGACGCGGTCGCCGCGCTCGCCGACGCGGTCGCGCTCGCCGCGCGCGTCGGCGCCCCGTGCGTCAACCTGCTCGTCGGCCGGCGCCTGCCCGGGGTCGACGAGGCCGGGCAGCTCGAGCTCGTCGTCTCGGGGCTGCGCCGCTGCGGCGAGATCGCCGGCGAGCGCGGGGTGACGATCGTCGTCGAACCGATCAACGAGCTCGACATCCCCGGGTATCTCGTGCCGGCGCCGCGCGAGGGAGTGCGGCTGCTGGCGCGCGTCGGCTCGCCTCACGTCCGCCTTCTCTACGACGCCTATCACGACGCGCGCGGCGGCGGCGTGCCGGCGCGGGATGTCGCCGAGTACCTGCCGTGGACCGCGCACGTCCAGTACGCCGACTGCCCGGGCCGCGGACGCCCGGGGACCGGCGACCTCGACCTGCCCGAGCTCGTCGAGGCGCTCGCGGCCGGCGGATACGACGGCGCGATCGGGCTCGAGTTCGACCCCGGCGGGCCGACGCTCGCGGCGCTCCGCGGGCTCCCCGAGCTCGACGGCTGAGGGCTCGGCGCCGCGTCCGCACGGTCCGCCGGTCGACGGCGGCTTCACCGTCGCTCGTGGCCGCCCCGCAGGTAACGCTCGCCTCGAGCACTCCCCGGCGCTCGGTGCGATCGTACTCACGGGGCCGTCCGCGGGCGCTCAATGCGGGAACGAGAACGCGATCGGCGGCTGGCGCCGGCCGGCCGCCCGCCGCGCCACCGCCGGCGCCGAATACCAGGTGCCGACGACGAAGCGCATGATCGGGCCGCAGCTGAGCGCCGCCGGCGCGCCCAGGAAGTGCAGTCCGGCGACCGAGGACTCGAGGCCCGCGCCGAGCGCCGGGTAGCCGTCGATCAGGCGCAGCTCGGCGGCGAGCTCCGGGGGCAGGAACGGATAGCGGCGCACGTCGATCCGATAGCCGGTGCCGAGGAGGACATGGTCAACGGTGCGCGTGTGCCCGTCGGCGCTCGTCAGCGACACCTCGCCGTCGGCGGCCCGCGCGGCCGCGATCTGGCATCCGTAGGCGATCGGCACATCCTGCAGCCGCGCGCGCAGCCAGCCGGCGCCGGCGGGACGGATGCAGCGAAACGCGACGGTCGGCTTGACCCGCTCGGGGAGGCGCCGGAAGGCGTCGGGAGCGGCGGCGAGCCAGCCCGAGGCGCGCCCGCCGACGTCGGTCGGGGGCAGCGGGATCGTCAGCGCGCCGCGCCGGCGGGTGATCGCGATGCTGTCGTCGCGCAGCCAGAAGATCGAGTCCGACCGGCACAGCACCTCGACCTCGGCGCCGTGCTCGTGCAGCAGCGCCGCGGACTCGAGCGCGCTCTGACCGCCCCCGACGACCGCGATGCGCCGGCCGGCGAATCCGGCGAGGCTCGCGTGGTCATAGGCGTGCGAGCAGGCCCAGGGATCGAGCGTGTGAAACGGCTCGGGCCGATACTGGAAGGGGCCGAGGCCGGCGGCGACGATCACCCGGGAGGCGGCGACCTCCTCGCCGTCCTGCAGAGTGACGCGGAAGCCCTCGCCGCGGCGGCTGACCAGGCCCACCCGCCGGCGATCGACCTCGGGCGTGACGCGCTGCGCGAACCAGCGGCCGTAGTCGATGAACTCCTCGCGCGTCAGCGAGGGGTCGCGGACCGTCGTCCCGGCGTCGCGCTCGTAGTCGTCGATCGTCAGCGCCTGGTCGGGGTCGGAGATGTGCGAGGAGCGGCGGCGCGAGCGCAGCAGCATGCCCTCGGGCATCTGGCGCGACCACGCCTCGAGCGGCTCGCCGAAGCAGCGCGCGTCGATGCCGGCGTGACGCAGGTGGGCGAGCGCGGCGAGCCCGTTCGGTCCCGCCCCGATGACGATCGCGGGGCCGCCGTGACGCGCCCGGAGGCGGGGCCGCACCCGGGCCAGCGCCGCCCCGCCGAGCTCGGCGACGCGCGCCAGGCCGGGTCCGGGGTCGGCAGCCCGACCGTAGGCGTGGACGACCCTGCCATTGCGGGCGAGCACGTCGGCGGCCGCCGCGGTCCGGCCGTGGGCGAGCTGCCACAGGCCGTGGCGCAGATCGGCATCGGTCCAGCGGTAGGACACCCCCGAGGCGGCGATCGCCGGGGCCGGCTCGCCGCCGAGCAGATGCCGGCTCCAGATCGCCGGCAGGTTCGCGCCGGCGCCGATCGCGAGCGCCAGCGATCCGTAGGGGCGCGGGTTGAAGTCGATCGCGTGCCAGGTCGTGGTCGCGGTCTCCGTGGACTCGATCAGCTCGAGCTCGAAGATCCCCTCCCACCCGATCTCGACGAGCACGCCGATCACGCGCTCACGCAGCTCCGGCGAGCCCTCGATCGTCTCCGAGAAGGAGGCGCTGCCCGCGTCCGGGTGCCACGTGCGGCGATAGCGCGAGACCGCCTCGGCGAGCAGGCGGTCTCCCGCGAAGACGCCGGCGAAGGACAGCACCGCGCCCGCGCGATGCTGCTGGACGAGGGCCGCCCCGCCGAACCGTTCGAGGATCGCCGACAGCTCGCCCGCGCCCGCGGCGATCTCGCTACCCGCGCGATGACGCCGGCCCCCGATCATGAACACCGAGCTCAGCGGCTTGACGATGACCGGGTAGCCGAGCTGTGCCCCGGCGGACCGCGCCTCGACGTCGCCGTGGCACGTCCAGGTCGGCGGCGGCGCGAGCCCGTGGCGGGTCGTCGTGGCGGCGAGCTCGAGCTTGTCGAGCGCGCGCTGGACCACCGCCTGCGTCGGCAGGCCGATCCGCACGTGGGGCTCGAGCCGCGCCCGGCCCGCCGAGACGTTGAGCAGCGAGGCGTCGCTGCCCGGGATCAGGACCCCGACGTCGCCGCCGGCGACCGCGTCCTCGATCGCGTCGAGGAAGCCACCCTCGTCGGTCAGCGGATCGACGGTGAGGATCCGCCGCGCGGTCGCGCGCGACCAGTGGACGGGAGCCGGCTGATGGGCCGGCGAGGCGGCGGCGACAACCTCGAAGCCGTCCTGCGCGAGCCCCCGCGCGGCGGCGACCCCGGCCCTCGTCTCCCCGTCGGTGATGAGCACACGCAGGCTCGTCACCGCGGGCGAGGGCGTCCTGCCCAGATGGCTCCTGGCTCGGTCACGAGAGGTCATGATCGCCCATTCGAGTCGGGCGCGGCGGCTCGCCGGCACACTGGATCTTGGCAGGCGCCGATCGGGGTGCCGGGAGTTCGATCGACCGGTGGCGCCGACGCTCGGCGCCGCCCAACATTCGCGAGACTGACGCGTTGGAAGGAGTGGGCCCGCGATCGCACGCACTTACCGCAGGTCGCGGGCCCGCCTCCGGGCCCGCTTGCGTCGAGCTAGGGCCCGAGCGGGACGAGCTTATGGGACCCGCAGACGTGGCAGGCCTTCGCCTGGTCCCCGGCCGTGGGGAACGTGTGGGCCCCGCAGTGCAGGCATTCCCAGCGCCGCGGCCCCGCGGGCGGCGTATCGACGGGCTCGGGGCGCCCGCTGACCGCCGGCGGCGGGACCAGATCGGTGAGCGGCGGTCTCACATCTACTCGAACGCCATTTGAGGCCGCGAACGCGAGCCTCGCGGCGCATCTGCACGACCTCGTCGGCAGAAGCCGTGCAACCATGAGAGGAACGGGGGCGAGGACTAGAAGGGGGCCCGCGGTGGGGATGGCGAACCCGGCGTAGGCCTCGCCCCCATCGATACAACGGGAGAGGGTGCGCCGCTCGTGCGAGCCGCCGTTATGCCCGAAAGTGAACAATCGGCGAGCTAGTGCCCCGTCCGCACGTCCTACGGCATTCGAGTACTCCCAGGCGGCGCTCAGCTACGCGCAGCCGGCGCCGCAGCACACGCCCCAGTCGAAGGCGCGGGGCAGCGCGGCGAGGCGCTGGCCGCACGTCCGGCCGTCCGGCGCGTACGCGGGGTTGACGTGGCGACCGATGACGACGCAGCCGACCGCCGCCGCGCCCGCCGCCTTCAGCGCGCCCGCGGCGGACTGAGCGTGTCCGCCGGAGGTCCACGTGTCATCGACGAGCAGCACCGCCGCGCCGGCCAGCGAGCGCCGCGCGCGGTAGCGACCGGCGTCGACGCCGCGGCCCGCCGACGCCCCGGGTGCCGGCGTCAGCGTCCGCTCGAAGCGGTCCGCGGTGACGAGTGACCCCTCCCCGACGATCCAGCGGAGGTTCCCGTGGCGCTCGTCGGCCTCCCGGGTGCTCGAGGGCACCGTGGTGACGAGGTCGAACGCGTCGACGCGGCACGCCGCGGCCACGCAGGTCTCGTGCTGCTCGAGGAACAGCCACAGGATCGCCGCCAGGCGCGGCATGACGTAGAAGCGGGCGGCGCGCGGCCCATCCTTATAGCCGCGCAGGGCGGTGTGGATCTGGCCGTGCTGCTCGCTGTAGGTGATCGGCACGACCGCGTCGAGATGCTGCCGGTCTGACGCGCACCGGTAGCAGGTGTCATAGGCCTCGTCGATGAACGTGTGGCAGACCCGGCAGACCCCGGGCCCGGCGGGCACCACGCCCCGCAGTGCCCGCTCGTAGGTGCCCGCCGCTTCGGCGACCGTCAGTGCCATCGGAGCGGCTAGCGCTCGAGCTCGAGCCGGTCGGAGTACAACCGCTCGAGATGGCCGACGATCTCCTCGCACCCGCCGACGACGTAGACCCCCGGGCGCTCCCGGTCCTCGCGCGCCCACGCCTGCTCGAGCACCGACTCGAGCAGGAAGACGGGCCGGCCGTGGTCGAGCGCGAGCCGCGCCTGGATCCGCGCGCCGCTCGTGTGCGACGCCTCGACGATGACGGTCGCTCGCGACAGCCCCGACATGACCGCGTTGCGCTGGGGAAACGTCCACCGGCGCGGACCCTGGTCGGGTGGGAACTGCGAGACGAGCGCGTGTTCGCGGGCGATCCGGTCCTGGAGCTCGCGGTTCTCGGGCGGGAAACAGTGGTCCAGGCCGGTGCCGATCACGGCGAGGGTGCGGCCGCCCGCGGCGAGTGCCGCCGTGTGGGCGGCCGTGTCGATGCCCGCGGCGAGTCCGCTGACGACGACGTAGCCCGCCGCGCAGAGTTCACGGGCGATGGCCCGCGCCCGGGCAAGGCCCGAGCTCCCGGCACGCCGCGCTCCCACGACCGCGACCGCTCGCTCGTTCTCGGGCATGAGCTCGCCGCGGTGAAACAGCACGGGCGGGCGGTCGTGAACGATGCGCAGGTTGACCGGATAGGCCTCGTCGAGCACGGTCACCAGCCGGATCCCCCGCCGCTCCCAGGCGCGCACCCGCTCGGCCTGCTCGGCAATCTCCGGCGCCTCCGCGTGCAGCAGCGACGCCGTCTCGCCCGGACGCCCCCGCGTCATCAGCGCCACCGCGCTGCCCTCCTCCTCGATCGCGCCGGCGAGACGTCGCGAGCGCGTGAGGCCGTCGCGCCGGCCCATCAGGGCGAGCACCGCGGCCGCCTCGCGAGGATCGGTCATCGACGGGCCTGCGAACACCTGTTCGAGGTTACGGGACGGCGCGGATGTCGCGATCCCCGACCGCGGCGCCGGCGACCGGCGGCAGATCGCGCCGGCGCAACACGACCCGGAACACGCCCCAGTCGATCACGACGGGCTCGGTCGACTGCCACGGCGTCTCGCGGCCGTGCGCGGTCTCGAGCCGCAGCGGGTGCAGGCCGTGAAGGCGGTGGACGTGCCGCAGGGCGCGCGCGCGCAGGGCGCGTTGAGCGTGCAGCGGGCTGAGCCTCCAGCCGGCGGCGAGCAGCGTCGGCCCGCTCCACAGCGCCCAGCGCCAGCGGCGAAACGATACCCGGCCGGCCGGCAGGAGGTGCAGGTCGTAGGTCAGCTCGATCGGCTCGGTCATCAGCTCGCTCTCGGGCCGCCGTCCCCGCGGCATCGAACCCGATCCTAGAGGAGGCGGTCGGCGGGCCGCGCGCGCCAGTCAGGGGAGAGGTCACAACTAGAGTGAGCGGCGTGCGGGTGGCCACCCACGACGGGTCATTTCACGCCGACGAGGTGTTCGCCGTCGCCGCCCTGTCCTCGCTCGGCGAGCCGATCGAGGTCATCCGCACCCGCGACCGCGACGCCCTCGCCGAGGCCGACGTGCGCGTCGACGTCGGGTTTCGCGACGACGCCGGCCGCGGGGACTTCGACCACCACCAGCGCGACTTCGCGGGCGTCCGGGCCAACGGGGTGCGCTATGCCTCGTTCGGCCTCGTCTGGCGGCAGTTCGGCGCTCGGATCTGTGACGGCGACGCGGAGGTCGCCGACGCGGTCGACGCGACGCTCGTGCAATCGGTCGACGCCAACGACACCGGTCAGCAGCTGACGCGGCCGCTGATCGACGACGTGCGCCCGATGAGCGTCAACGGCATCATCGCCGGCCTGCATCCTCGCTGGGACGAGACGCTGACCGCACAGCAGGAGCGTGACCGCTTCGACGCCGCCGTCGCGCTCGCCCGGGACATCCTGCGCCGCGAGGTCGCCTCCGCCGCCTCGGGACGACGCGCGGTCGGGATCGTGCGCGAGGCGATCATCGCCGCGGCCGACCCCCGGGTCGTCGAGCTCCCGCTCAACCTTCCCTTCAAGCAGGTGCTCGTGCCCGAGGCCCCCGACGCGCTGTTCGTCATCTATCCCAAGCGCCAGGGCTTCGGCCTCGAGGCGGTGCCGCGCGAGCTCGGCTCGTTCGAGAACCGGCGCGACCTACCCGCCGCCTGGGGCGGCCTCGACGGCGACGCGCTCGTCGCCGTCACCGGGGTCAAAGACGCGCTCTTCTGCCACGCCAAGCGCTTTCTCGTGGTCGCGCGCACCCACGCGGCAATCGTGGGCCTGACCGAGCTGGCGCTCCGAGACTGAGCTCCGGGCTACCGCTCGTCAGCGGGCGCTCGCGCGCGAGTCGGCGCTCAGGCCGCGGCGACGCGGGCGGCCACCTCGCCGGCGGTGGCCGCGTGGATGTCGACGATGTCGTCGATGTCGGGGGCGTAGCCGCCGGCGAGGACGACGCAGACCGGCGTGCCCGCCGCGCGCAGGGCGTCGAGCACGAGCGCGTCGCGGCGCCGCAGGCCGGCCTTGGTCAGCGCCAGGGAGCCGAGCCGGTCGCCCGCCCACGGATCGGCGCCGGCGAGGTAGAACGCGATGTCGTAGCCGTCGGCGGCGAGCGCGGTCGCCAGCGCGCGGTCAAGCGCCGCGAGGTAGTCGGCGTCGGTCGTGCCCCGGGGCAGGTCGACGTCGAGGTCGGAGGCGATGCGCTGGAGCGGGTAGTTGCGCGCGCCGTGCAGCGACAGCGTGAACGCTTGGCGGTCGGGGCCGAGCAGCTGGGCGGTCCCGTCGCCCTGGTGGACGTCGCAGTCGACGACGAGCGCGCGGCTCGCAACCCCGGCCTCGCGCAGGACGCCGACGGCGTACGCGACGTCGTTGAACAGGCAGTAGCCGCGGGCGAAGTCCCGGCCGGCGTGATGCGAGCCGCCCCCGAGGTTCATCGCCACGCCGACCCGCAGCGCCTCGCGCGCTGCGAGCACGGTGCCCGCGGCGACCCGCCGACCGCGCTCGACGAGCTGCATCGACCACGGGAGCCCGAGCCCCCGCTCCTCGCGAACGGTCAGCTGTCCGCGCCGGATGCGCCCGAGCAACGCGGGATCGTGGACCCGGGTCAGCGACGACCAGGAGGCCGCCGCGGCCTCCTGGATCTCCTCCGGCGCGCAGACCCGCGTGGCCAGCAGGCGCTCGCGCAGCGCCCGATGCTTGGTCACCGGGTAGCGGTGCTGCGGCGGCAGCGGAAACGACCAGCGGTCGTGGGCCCAGACGTACATGCGACCGGGGCCGTGGACGCGCCCCGAGGGGTCACCCTAGCCGCTGCGCGCCATCGTCGTTTCGCGCGAGGGTGAAAGGCTGCTTGTGACAAATGTTTGCACCGGTGGGATGACGGCGCGAGCGCCGATCGGCGATGATCCGCACGGTGGGCTACACGACCATCCACGTCGAGGACATCGAGGGCGCGGGTCCGGGCGGAGCCGTGCGCTTCGTGCGCCGTGAGATCGGCGCCGAGGCGTTCGGGATCAACTGGTTCGAGCTTCCGCCGGGCGCCGAGGGCCTCGAGCACGACGAGGCCCGCACCGGCCAGGAGGAGGTCGTGGTCGTCGTACGCGGCGCGGGCCATTGGCGGGTGGACGGGGACGAGGTGCCGGTGCGGCCGGGGAGCTTCGTGCGAATCGACCCCGAGAGCGTTCGGCGGGCCATCGCGGGCCCCGGCGGGCTGACCTACATCGCCGTCGGCGCACCGCGTGGCGCCTACGCCCCCCACGGCCCGTTCTGAGCGCAGCGGCCCCGCCGGTGCTAGAAAGGGGGCCTCTTGCGCCCGCCCGCGCCCGCGGACCGCGGCCTTCCGTGACGACGACCAGCCAGGGGAGACGACCATGACCGGCCAGACGCTCGATCCGACCTTCTACCGGAGCGCGCGCGAAGCGGCGCAGGCGCCCCAGGAGGAGCTCGCCTACGTCGTCGCGTTCGATCGCAGCGGAGAGCTACCGGACGCGATGTCGGTCATCGACGTCAACTCCGAATCGGGCTCCTACGGCGGCGTCGTCGGCTGGACCGAGGTCGGCGTCGGCGAGGAGCTGCACCACTTCGGCTGGAACGCGTGCAGCAGCGCGCTCAAGCACGAGGGCCACGACATGGAGGGCCTGTCGCGCCGGTACCTGCTCGTCCCCGGCCTGCGGTCCTCGCGGATCTTCGTGCTCGACACCCAGCCCGACCCCCGCCAGCCGCAGCTCGTCAAGACGATCGACGCCGGCGAGCTGTCGGCCAAGGCGGGCTACTCGCGACCGCACACGCTGCACTGCGGGCCCGACGGCGTGTTCATGACCTGCCTCGGCGGACCGCAGGACGATCCCGACGGCCAGAGCGGGATCGCGCTGCTTGACCACGAGACCTTCGAGGTGGTGCGGGCCTGGGAGACCGACCACGGGCCCCAGCGGCTCTCCTACGACGCGTGGTGGCACCTCAACCGCAACGTGCTCATCTCGAGCGAGTGGGGCAGCCCGTCGATGATCGAGGACGGCGTCGTGCCCGAGCTGCTGCTCGGCCAGAAGTACGGCCACGCGCTGCACTTCTGGGACCTCGCCGAGGGCCGGCACCTGCAGCGCGTCGACCTCGGCGCCGAGCACCAGATGTGCCTCGAGGTCCGTCCGTCGCACGACCCCGAGGCCGACTGGGGCTTCGTCGGCGTCGTCGTCAGCACCGAGGACCTGTCGGGCTCGGTATGGCGGTGGTTCCACGACGGGTCGGAGTGGAAGGTCGAGAAGGTCATCACGATCCCGGCCGTGCCCGCCGACGCCGACTCGCTCCCGCCGCTGCTGAAGGGCTTCGGGGCGGTGCCGCCGATCATCACCGACATCGACCTGTCGGTCGACGATCGCTTCCTCTACGTCTCCTGCTGGGCGACCGGCGAGCTCAAGCAGTACGACGTCTCAGACCCTGCCCATCCCAAGGAGACCGGGTCGGTCAAGCTCGGCGGCATCGTCGACAAGACGCCGCACCCCGCGGCTCCCGACCGGCCGCTCGCCGGCGGCCCCCAGATGGTCGAGGTCAGCCGCGACGGCAGGCGCGTCTATTTCACCAACTCGCTGTACGGCGCCTGGGACGACCAGTTCTTCCCGCACGGCGTCGGCGCCTGGATGGCCAAGATCGACGCCGACCCCGACGGCGGGCTGAGCATCGACGAGCGCTTCTTCCCGCACGGTGACGACTTCCGCGGCCGCCGCGCGCATCAGATCCGCCTCCAGGGCGGCGACGCCTCGTCGGACTCGTACTGCTACCGCTAGAGCTCCTCGGTGCGCGCCCGCGACCGCGGCCCGCTCAGCTGACGGCGTAGCGCTGAGCGTCCGCTCGCTTGAGCTCGAGCCCGTGCCCGGGAACGGTGAGATCGGGCGCCAGGGCGCCGTCGACCGGCGACAGGGTGCCGTCGAACAGCATGTCCTCGATCCGCAGGTGGTCGTGGAAGTACTCGAGGTGGCGCAGCTGCGTCAGCGCGCAGCCCGCGTGCGCGCTGATCGCCGGCGCGCAGTGCAGCGACAGCGGCCGGTTGGCCGCCGCGCACAGCGCGTCGATGCGGGCCAGCTCGGTCGCTCCACAGCAGCGGGTGACGTCGGCCTGCACGACGTCGACGGCCTCGGCCTGGAGCAGCCGGGCGGTCGCGTAACGGCTCCAGGAGTACTCGCCGGAGGCGATCGCGAGCTCGGGCGGAGCCTGCTCGCGCACCCGGCGCAGGCCCGCCGGGTCGTCCTGGGTGACCGGCTCCTCGAGCCACCGCGCGTCGAAGTCGGCGTAGCGGCGGGCCCAAGCGACCGCCGTCTCGGGCGAGAAGGCGCCGTTGGCGTCGACCATCAGCTCGACGTCGGGCCCGATCGCGTCGCGGGCGGCGGTCAGCCGCTCGGGGTCCTGGCCGGGATGGCGACCGACCTTGATCTTGACCCGGGGGATGCCCTGGGCCACCCAGCCGGCCAGCTGCTCGGCGATCCGCTGCACCGGGTAGCTCGTGAAGCCGCCCGAGCCGTAGATCGGAACCGCGTCGCGCACCGCGCCGAGCGCCACGGCGAGCGGGACGTCGAGCAGCCGCGCGCGCAGATCGTGCAGGGCGATGTCCAGCGCCGCGATCGCCATCGCGCCGATCCCGCTCTGGCCGGCGTTGCGCAGCGCCGCGTGCATCGCCTCCCACGTGCGCTGCGGGGTGAGCGGGTCGCTGCCGCAGACGACGTCGCGCAGCTCGTGGCCGATCACCGAGGCCACCGCCCGCGGGCCGTAGGTGTAGCCCAGGCCCCAGTGCCCGTCGCAGCCGACCTCGACGACGATGACGGTCGTCGCCTCCCAGTGAAACGTCCCGTCGGACTCCGCCCCGTCGGTGGGGACCACGAAGGTGTGGGGCGTGACCCGCTCGACGGTGCGCCGCAGCTCAGACATGCGCGCGCTGGAGTCAGACATGCGCGCCCGCCGTCGCGGCTCGCGCTTCGCCCACCCGCTTGTCGCCGAGCCGGTCGGCCAGCCGGGAGGCGAGCGCCATGATCGTCAGCGCCGGGTTGGCCGAGCCCTGGGTCGGCATCACGCTGCCGTCGCACACGAACAGGTTCGGGATGCCCCAGGCACGGTGGTCGGAGTCCACGACCGAGGTCTCGGGCGAGGTGCCCATCCGGCAGCCGCCGACGAGGTGGGCGTAGCGGTCGATCGTGAGCGTGTCCTGGGCCTCGGCCGCCTCCCAGATGTGCTCGAGCACCCGCTTGCCGTAGGCGATGTTCGCGCGGTCGTTCTCGCACTGGCTGTAGGACATGTGCGCGACCGGCATCCCGTGCGCGTCGGTCTCCTGCGCGAGCGTCACCCGGTTCTCGGGCTGGGGGAGCAGCTCGCACAGCAGCCCGAGCGTCGTCCAGTGCGCGTAGTCGCGCATGTACTCGCGCAGGGGATGCCCCCAGTGGCCGTCGGCGAGCACGTGCTCGGCCCAGCCGATCGGCAGCGGCCCGACGGTCTGGATCGTGAAGCCCCGCGCGAAATCGCGCTCGGGATCGGTCTCGTAGAAGTCCTCGGAGCTGATCTCCGGCGGCGGAGCCTTGTACTGGTGCATCGTCTGGGCGAAGCGCCCGGCGACCTGCGGGGCGCCCTGGACCATCACGTAGCGTCCGACCTGGTCGTGCTCGTTGGCCAGCCCGTCGGGGAAGCGGGGCCCGGCGGAGTTGAGCAGCAGCCGCGGCGTCTCGATCGAATAGCCGGCGACGACGACGGCCGCCGCCCGCTGATGGTGCTCGACGCCGTCGTGCATGTAGACCACGCCGGTGCAGCGTCCCGCCCCGTCGAACTCGACGCGCGTCACGTGGCTGTCGGCGCGGATCTCGACGCCGTGGGCGATCGCGTCGGGGAGATGGGTGACGAACGGCGACGCCTTGGCGTTGACCTTGCACGCCTGGAGGCAGAAGCCCCGGTAGATGCAGTGCGGGCGGTTGCCGAACACGCCGTTGGTGATCCCGACCGGGCCCACGCGCATCGTGATCCCGGCGCGCCGGGCTCCCTCCCGGGCCACCTCGGCGGCGCCGGAGACCGGGTGCGCGGCATGTGGATAGGCGTGGGGGTCCCCCCACGGCCAGTCCTGGCCGGCGACCGGCAGCTCGCGCTCGACCCGCTCATAGTGGGGCCTGAGCTCTTCGTAGGCGATCGGCCAGTCCGCACCCACCCCATCCTGCGAGCGGGTATGGAAGTCCGACGGATGAAATCGTGGCGTGTAGCCGGCGTAGTGGATCATCGACCCCCCGACCCCGTGTCCGGAGTTGTTCTTGCCGAGCTGCACCGGGTCGGTGCCGCCGATCACCCGCGGCGCCGTCCAGTAGATCTGGTGCTGGCCGGCCTCGTCGGAGACCCAGTCGCGATCGGGATCCCAGAACGGTCCCGACTCGAGGACCACGATCCGCCAGCCGCGGCGGGCCAGCCGCTGGGCGAGGGTTCCCCCGCCCGCGCCGGCGCCGACGATCACCATGTCGACCTCGTCGTGATCGTGGTAGCGGGCCATCGTGTCCGCGCCGGGGATGCCGCGACGGTGGACGTCGAGCAGCCACGCCGAGTCGTTGTCCCGGGGGACCGGCGAGCCCTTGATCAGGCCGCCGAGCCCCGGCACCAGCGGACTCATGCGCTTCTCTGCTGCAGGTCGCGGACGGGATCGAGGCCGAACGCCTCCTGGGGCTCGTCGGGATCCACCCCGGTCGGTCCCATGTTGCGTCGCATGTAGCCGCGGGGATACGCCGGTCCGCGGAAGCCGATCTCGTTGAACGCCCACGGGTGCGAGTAGAACTCCGACAGCGCGCCGCGCATGACCACGCTCCAGGCACGGGAGACGTTGAGGTCGTCCCAGTCAAGCTCGCCGCCGGAGAACCGCCGCACGACCTCGTGCTGCTCGGCGTCCGACCGCTCGGCGAACCCGTCGAGATGGCGGGCCACCCGCTTCCACGTCTCGGGGTCGGGCGGCATGTCGTCGAAGCGGTAGCCGTCGAGCTTGCCGTCGGCCATCTTCTTGTCGACCATCTGCAGGACCGGGATCCGCGGCTCGGAGTCCTGGGCGAGCACGACGTCGAGGAAAGCTCCGAGCGTTCGCTGCTCGCGCTCGTCGAAGAACCGGCACGCCGGGACCTGCGCGACGCGCTCCTCGAGCGTCCGCCGGGTGACCGGATCCCAATGCTCGCGATGGGCCATCACGTCGAAGTCGGGAAAGCGGCCGTGCATCTGCGGCGTGACCCCCGCGCGCTGGCGGGGCAGCCCCTGTGGATCGGGCGGGTCGCCTTCGGGGCGGTTGTGGGGCAGGTGCTCGCCGGTCTGGAAGGAGTGGGCCATCAGCGGCTCCCCTCCCGCCGCATGACGCTCGCCATCATCCCGATCGCGCCGATCATCGCCAGCGACCCGGGCGCGAGCGCCGGCGGTCCCATCACCAGGTTGTACGTCGGCTCGTGGAAGCCCCCCGGCTTGCGGGCGATCCCCCGGGCGTGGAAGAACAGGCCGGCCAGTCCGTCGAGCACGAACACCGCGGACAGGGCGGGCAGCACGGTCCGTGCCGCCCGCTCGGAGACGACCCCCGCCACGCCGGCCGCCGACAGCGCGGGCGACAGCGCCACCGGGGTCCACATCCACTTGTTGCCGAACGAGCCGCCGTAGTGGTTGACGTAGATCTCCGCGCCCATCGGCAGGGCGGTGGCGGCGGTGGCCGCGCTCAGCAGCTTCTGGGCGCGGCCCGTGCGCAGGTTGGAGACCAGGTTCATCGCTCGATGAACTCCGCGAGCTTGCCCTTCAGCGCCTCCCGGATCATCCGTCCCGACGCCGGATCCCGGTTGGCGATCGCCTTGGCCATCCCCTTCGCCTGATCGAAGCGGATGTGGGGCGGCAGCGGCGGCACCTCGGGGTCGGTGATGAACTCCAGCAGCGCCGGGCGTCCCGCCGACAACCCCCGGTCCCACGCCTCGCCGACCCCATCGGGCGAGTCCACGCGGATCCCCTCCAGTCCGAGCAGCCGGGCGTAGCCGGCGTAGTCGAAGCTCGGCAGCTGCTGGGACGCGTTGAGCCTGGCGTCGCCCGACATCACGCGCTGCTCCCACGTGACCTGGTTGAGATCGTCGTTGTGCAGCACGCACACGACGAGCGTCTGGTTCTGCCATCGGTCGCGGTAGCGGGCGACGTCGATGAGGCTGTTGATGCCGATCATCTGCATCGCGCCGTCCCCGATCGCCGCGATCACCGGCCGATCGGGGTGGGCGAACTTCGCGGCGACGGCGTAGGGCACGGCCGGACACATCGTCGCCAGCGTGCCCGACAGCGCGCACATCATCCCCTCGCGCACCCTGACCTGTCGCGCCCACCAGTTGGTCGCCGAGCCCGAGTCGGAGGTGAGGATCGCCCGGTCGGGCAGGCGCAGTGACAGCTCGTGAAACACGCGTTCCGGGTTGAGCGGATCGGCGTCCTCACCGGCGCGCTCGTCCAGGATCTCCCACCAGCGGGTGACTCCCGACTCGATCCCCTCGCGCCAGGACCGGTCCTGCTTGCGCTCCAGACGCTCGTTGAGGAGCTTCAGCGTCAGCGCGGCGTCGCCGACGAGACCGACCTCGGTCGGGTAGCGCATCCCGATCAGCCGCCCGTCGATGTCGATCTGCACGCATCGTGCCTGACCGGGCTCGGGCAGCCACTCCGCATAGGGGAAGTTCGTCCCCACCATGAGCAGCGTGTCGCAGTTCTCCATCATCTCGTAGGACGGCTTGGTGCCCAGCAGGCCGATCCCGCCGGTGACGTACGGGAGGTCGTCGGGCAGCGCCGCCTTGCCGTTGAGCGCCTTGGCCACGCCGCAGCCGAGCAGCTCCGCGGTCTCGCGGACCTCCGACGCGGCCCTGATCGCCCCCTGGCCGATGAGCATCGCGACCTTGGCGCCGGCGTTGAGCACCCCGGCGGCGCACTCGAGGTCCGCCGGATCGGGCATCGTGCGCGGCGCCGCATACCCCACGCTCGAGAACACCTCGCCATGGGTCCGCGACGGCTCCGCGTACTCGAGCTCCTGAACGTCGTTGGGGACGATGATCGCGGTCACCGAGCGCGACGCGGCGGCCACGCGCAGCGCGCGGTCGATGAGCAGGTCGGTCTGGGCGGGGACGTTGAGCACCTGCACGAACTCGCGAGCGACGTCCTTGTAGAGGGTGACCAGGTCGACCTCCTGCTGGTAGTCGGCGCCCAGCGAGGAGCGCGCCTGCTGGCCGACGATCGCGACGACCGGCTGGTGGTCCAGGCGCGCGTCGTAGAGCCCGTTGAGCAGGTGAACCGCGCCGGGTCCGGATGTGGACATGCAGACCCCGGTCTGCCCGGTGAACTTCGCGTGGGCGCAGGCCTGGAAGGAGGCGAGCTCCTCGTGGCGGGTCTGGATGAACTCGAGCTCGTCGCCGACGGCGTGAAAGCCGCCGAGGATGCCGTTGATGCCGTCCCCGGGATATCCGTAGATCCTCGGGATCCCCCAGGCGATCAGCCGGCGCAGGATGCGTTCGCCGACGGTTTGACTCATGGGTTGTCCTTTCGATCGTGTTCGATGTCGACGCCCGACAGCGTGGCCGCGCACTCGAGCAGGAGCGCGTGGACGAAGGCCTGCGGCAGGTTGCCGCGCAGCTGACGCTGGGCCACGTCGTATTCCTCGGAGAGGAGGCCCGGCGTTCCGCAGGCGCTGCGATTGCGCTCGAACCAGTGCGCGGCCTCCACGTGGCGCCCCACGGCATCGAGACAGAGCGCCATCGCGAAGCCGCAGAGCAGAAACGCGCCCTCCGCCTCTCCGAGCGGACGGCCGTCGGGCCGGAAGCGGTAGCAGAAGAACTCCTCGCACAGGTCGGATTCGATCGTCCGCAGGGTGGCGAGCGCGCGGGGATCGTCGGGCGGGGTCGCCCCGCGCAGCGTCGCGAACAGCAGCGCCCCGTCCACCCGCGTGTCCTGCACCGAGCGCTGCCAGTGCCCGTCGGGCGCCAGGCCGGCCGACGCGTCGGACATGAGCTGCTCGGCGAGCGTCAGCCAGCTCCCCGCCTGCTCGCCGGCGTCGGGTCGGCCGGCGGCACGACGCAGTCCGGCGGCACAGATGAGCCGGCTGTGGGTCCAGTGATCGGGCGAGAGCTCCCAGATGCCCGCGTCGGCCTCGCCGCGGCGCTGCGCGATCGCGTCGGCGGCGATCTGCGCCGCCCGCCACCCGTCCGCATCCAGGCAGCCGTGCTCGTCGGCCGCGACGAGGCACAGCAGGCTCTCGCCGAAGGCGTCGAGCTGGAACTGGGCGTTGGCGTGGTTGCCGACGATGTCGGCGCCTCCCGGGTAGCCGGGCAGCCCGAGCGAGCTCTGGTCGGGCACCGGCCCTCCGTCGACCGTATAGGCGGGCGCCAGGTGAGCTCCGTCTGACAACAGGCGGGCGGTGAGAAAGCGCGCGGCGTCATCGAGCAGGTCCTCGGCCCCGGCTCGGGCCGCCGCCTGGCCGGCCATGGCCTGGTCGCGGACCCAGGCATAGCGGTAGTCGTAGGCGCGCCCCGCGTCGGCCCGCTCGGGCAACGACATCGTCGCGGCGGCGACCATCCCGCCGCCCGGCACCGTCAGGCCGCGCAGGACCGCGCGCGCGTGCCAGGCATCGCGCCGGCCGATGTTGGCCACCGGGCGGGGGACGCGCTCGCGCCAGGCGGCCGCGGTAGCCACCCACGCCGCGTCGGGCGAGACCTGCGCGGCGTCGCCGCCGAGGCAGAGGACGAGGTCGTGCGATTCTCCGGGCTCAAGCGTCAGTACCGAGCGCAGCGCCCCTCGGTCGTCGGGCTGCGCATCGGCGGCGCCGGCGAGGCTGAACTCGTGCTGGCCGATCCGGCCGCGCCAGATCCCGTCGTCGTGCTCGAGGTGGGTGGCGCGGTCGCGGCCATAGTCGGCTCCCATCGCGCAGACGACGTCGAGGCGTGCACTGCCCCGGATCGGTTTGACGCGGCGCAGCAGGACGGCCCGCTCGGCGTCGCCGGGGAACGCGAGCGCCTCGCGCGACTCGACGATGCCCCCCTCGGTGATCCAGCGGCTGCGCCAGATGAGCGATCCCGGCTCGTAGCGCCCGCCCCACACGAAGCGGCCCTGCGGAGTGACCTCGTACGTGCCCTCACCGCCCATGAGCGCGGCGAGCACGGCGGGATCCGACCAGCCGGGGAAGCACAGCCAGGCGATGTCGCCGTTGGGACCGATGAGCGCGCCGCGCCGGCCGTCGGCCAGGAGGGCGTACTCGCGCAGGACATGCGGGGCGGGCATGATCTCCATCTACGCCCGCTCACCGCCGTCAAGCACAAAATGTCCGCCGGCGAACATCCTAGAGAGGAGACGACGAGCCATACCGGAGCGACGGCCTCGCCGCCCCGGCAAGGAACCGCGGAACGGTGCGGGCGACCGCCAGGCCCGCCAACGCCAGGCCACAGGCGCTCGCGCAGTTGAGCAGCGCCAGCCGCCGACGGCGCGGTGCCGCGAGAAGCCCGACGGTCGTGGCGGCGTGCACCGCGTCGACGGCCGCGCCGGCTCTCACGACGCCCGCGCTCGGAACCCGCCACACGACGACGGCCTCGAGGAGCTGACGCGCACCGAGCGCCCGGGCGAACCAGCGCGCCCGCTCGTCGGGCGTCGGGCTCGGCGATCGTCTGCGTCGCGGTGGCGATCGCGGTGGCGGTCGGCGCAGGAGGATCCGGGCGGACGGGACCTCGCTCATCACCGAGCGCGACCGGCAAGCAGCCCGGCGGCCGCGATGCCGGCCGCGGCCACCCCGGAGGCGATCGCGCGGCGGCGCATCGACAGCCAGAGCACGGGGTCAGAGCCATGCGCCTTGTCGTCGAACGGACCGTGGGCACCGCGGTCGGCCTCGCCGTCGCGAGCCTCGAAGACGTTGGAGCCGTAGCGGGGCAGGTCGGCATCGATCTGCTGGCCCGAGACCCCCGTCCGCGCCAGGTACAGGTCCGCCAGCCACGGCGCCAGGCGCTCGCCGATGATCGTGTAGGCGGTGGAGATCCCCACCCACATGTTGCGTCGCGGGTGCTCGGCCAGGAACACGATCGCCCGGGCGGGGAGCTCGGGCTGGAAGACTGGCGCGACCGGCATCGGGTGCTCGGGCATCTTGTTGAGGTTCCAGTCGAACTGCGGCGTGTTCAGCCCCGGAAGCTGGACCATGCAGATCCGCACCGAGCTCTTCTCGTGCTTGAGCTCGGTCATCACCGACTCGGTGAATCCCTTGACCGCGTGCTTGGCCCCGCAGTACGCCGACTGCAGCGGAATCGATCGGAAGGCCATCGCCGAGCCGACGTTGACGATCACCCCGCGGTCACGAGCGCGCATGTGCGCCAGCGCCGCCCGGGTCCCGTTGACCTGGCCCATGTACGTGACGTCGGTCATCCGGCGGTACTCCTCGGGGGTCGTGTCCCAGAAGAAGGCCAGCGCCCCGACGAACGCGACGTTGACCCAGACGTCGACCTCCCCCAGCTCGCGCTCGACGCGCTCGGCGGCCGACTCGACGGCGTCATGGTCAGCCACGTCGCATTCGATGGCAAGCCCCCGGCGCCCGCGCTCGCGGACGTCGGCGGCCGCGGCGTCGAGTCCCGCCTCGCCGCGCGCGAGAATCGCGACGTCATAGCCGCGGTCGGCGAATGTGCGCACGGTGGCGCGTCCCACGCCGGCGGTGCCGCCGGTGACGACCGCGATCCTGGCTGCGTTCGCTGCTGACATCGATCCACCTTTCGTCTGTCGATCCGCTGGCGCTACGCCCGTCCGCGCCTCCGTCCGTGAGACGGACAACATGCGCGCCGCCGGTCATCACGTCACGAGCTGAGTGGGTTACAGGCAGGTGTCTGCGCTACCCCGACCCGCTGCCAGCAACCCATCGAGCGAGCCCCGGCAGAGTCAAGCCGACGTCGTCAACCGGTGGGCCGGCCGGCGTGTCACGCAGCGTCGCAGTTCGACGCCGTCGTGAATTGGTTCACGTCGTGTGGCTCCTTCGATCCTCTCACGAACGACGACGTGCGCGGCGGGTTCGCGCGCGCCCTGAGACCGCACGGGTGCCCGCTGCTCGAACATCAGAGTCCCGGACGCCACGCCCGCCGGGTCGAGCTCACGGGTTCAAGCAGCGCGAACGTCGTCGAGCGCGGTGAGGACCTGAATGGTCGATCTCCCCGCGACGGGGCCAGCTTTTAGGCGGCGTCCATCGCCTTGCCGACGCCGGCGCGCATGTCGTCGGCGTTCATCACCGGCGCGAACGTGATCTGGGCGTCGAAGGCCATGAAGAACGGTTCTGCCGCCGGTGGAATCTCACTCGAGTCCGCCATGTCGAAGAAGATCAGGGCGGTACGCATTCCGTCCTCTGAGGTGAAGTAGGCGGCCTCCGCATTGAGGGCGTCGAGCGCCTTCCCGACGATCTCCGGGAGGCTTCCGTTCTTGATCGCCTCGTTCCCGGCTGCGGTCGGGATCTTGACCTTCATCAGCGTCCTCAT
This sequence comes from Solirubrobacterales bacterium, assembly GCA_019240115.1. GTDB lineage: Bacteria > Actinomycetota > Thermoleophilia > Solirubrobacterales > Solirubrobacteraceae > Palsa-465. The sequence goes on from JAFAYV010000069.1 coordinate 19,838, forward strand.
CTTCGGCCTCCTTGGATCGTCCCGATTCCGGACTGAGCCGACGCATCAGCGACGGGTGAGGTGAGCCTCCGCGCGCCCGTGCGCCCCGTCGTGTGAATCCGCCCGAATCCCTGTGGCGATCCTATGCCGAGGCCAGCGCGCAGGTCAACTCGGCCGCTCGGGCCGCGCAGGCTCGGTTGGCAATCCACCAGACCCGCCTCCACGAGACTCAGAACTCTCGGCCAGCTGGCGACCGGTGAGCTATGCCGCTTGGACGAGAAGCCGCGGCGTTGGCGCCCGGCGGCGCCGGCGATGGATCGCGCGCTTGTCTCCATCGGCATGGGAGCGACCGAGAGCCGCGGCGCCGCACTCTCGGCTCCGCCCCGATATCGGATCGTGATGGCCGCCGACGCGCCGGCGCGCAGCGCTGTCTGTCCGGGCGCTTACGTCAATCGGCACAAATCCCTTGACAGACCCCTCCTGTGGGGGTACCAATCCTCGGGAGGCAAGGCGAACGTTCGCCTGGCCGAGACGAACCGATGATCGGCAGGAGAGGTCGATCCTGTGGCGAGACACGCATGTGATCGCTGTGCACCGGCGCACCGTGGGCGAACGTTCGTCCCAGCGAATGGGTCGCGCGGGGATTGCGCGCCAGGCGGCTTGGCGCGGGCCGCGAGCCCGGGAGAGCGGGTCGGGGACCGGCTGGACGGGGGTCGGGGAGGAGAGCGCCATCGCGCGTGACCCGAGTCTCGGAGCGCTCGGCTCCGAGCCTGACCCGCCGGGTGAGCCGTCGGTGGTCGGCGCCCGGGGCCTTTCCCGGCCGGACGACACCGGTGGCGTCGGCCACGGCGAATACGCGTCGCTCAAGGATGTGGCCAGCCGCGCTGGGGTGAGCTTTCAGACTGTGAGCAAGGTGCTCAACGGTGGCGGGTCGGTGGCGCCGGCGACGCTGGAGCGCATCCGCCGGGCGGCCGAAGAGGTCGGCTACATCCCCAACGTGCTTGCCCGAGGGCTGGTGATGCGGGGGACGAAGACGCTGGGGATCGTCGCCGCTGATCCGAGCGACCACGTGCTCGGGCGCTTCGTCGTCGCCGCCGAGATCGAGGCACGCCGCCAAGGATGGGCGACGGTGGTGGCCAACGTCGATGCCTTCACCTCCGACGTGGGGCGCCACGTCGAGGTCCTCAGTGAGCGACGCGTCGACGGGATCCTCATGGCCGCCCCGCAAGCTGAGACCGATCCCGACCTCGGCGAGCGGCTGCGGGGCCTGCTGCCCGTCGTCAGCCTCTACACCATTCTCGGGCTGCGGGCGCCGCTCGTCGGCTCAGATCACGTACAGACGGGCATGCTGGCGGTCCGGCACCTGATCCTGCACGGTCACCGGACCGTCGGGGTGGTGGCGGGCACCCTGGGGCGGCACGTGACCGCCGCACGGATGACCGGGTATGCCCGCGCGTTCAGCGAGTCCAACATCGAACTCAATGACAGTGACCTGGTCGAGGAAGGTGATTGGACCACGGCCGGCGGCTACCTGGCCACGATGCGGCTGCTGGACCGGGCCCCGGAGGTCACCGCGCTGTTCGTGCACAACGACTACATGGCAATGGGGGCGATCCGGGCGCTGTACGAACGTAATCGTGACGTGCCCGGCGACGTGGCTGTGGTGGGCTGCGACGATGCGCCGGTGGCCGCCTACACGGTGCCGTCGCTGACCACCGTGCGGGTGCCGTTCGAGGACACGGGGCGGGTGGCGATGGGGCTGCTGCTGCGGATGGTCGGCGGGGGCCCGGCGCCCATCACCTCGACGCTGCTGCCGGTCGAGCTCGTGGCGCGCGCGTCGTGCGGCTGCGCGGTGGCTCGGGGCACGGCGCCGCCGGCTGCGCCCGGCGCCGCGCGGCGAACGGAGGCCATGTGACGGCCACGATCAAGCTGGATCTCGATCGCCGCCTGGGCACCGTCGACCGGCGGATCCTCAGCGGGTTCGCCGAGCATCTCGGGCGCTGCATCTACGGTGGCATCTTCGACGAGGGATCGCCGCTGGCCAACGAGCACGGCTTCCGGACCGACGTCATCGAGGCCGTCAAGGCCCTGCGGCCGCCGATCTTACGCTGGCCAGGCGGCAACTTCGTCTCCGGTTATCACTGGACCGACGGGATCGGTCCCCGGGACCAGCGGCCGCGGCGCCTGGAGCTCGCCTGGCACTCCGAGGAGTCAAACCGCTTTGGCACCGACGATTTCCTGCGATTCTGCGAAGTGGTGGGTGCCGAGCCCTATCTGTGTGTGAACATGGGATCGGGCTCGATGGACGAGGCCCAGGCCTGGGTCGAGTACTGCAACGGGGACGGCTGCACCGAGTGGGCCCAGCGCCGACGCGACAACGGCCACGAGGGACCGTACGGCGTGCGCTACTGGGGCCTGGGCAACGAGATGTACGGCTCGTGGCAGATCGGGGCCCTGTCGGCGGAGGACTACGTCAAGCGGGCGCGGGAGTTCGCCAAGGTCATGCGCTGGACGGACCCGGGCATCGAGCTCGTGGGCTGCGGCGAGAACGGCCTCTCCGACTGGGACCGGGTCGTCATCGAAGGCCTCGCCGACACGGTCGCCTGGCACAGCATCCACATCTACACCGGTAGCGACGACTACTGGACCAACGTCCTCACGCCTCATCAGGCCGAGCGGGCACTGCGCCGGACGGCGGCGCTGATCGACGCCGTGCGCTACCGCCAGCGGATCGAGCACCCGATCTACGTCGCCTACGACGAGTGGAACGTATGGTTCCGCGAGCGCGAGGCGGGCCTCGAAGAGCGCTACACCCTCGCCGACGCGCTCGCCGTTGCCACCTACCTGCACGCCTTCGTGCGTCACTGCCGGGTCGTGCGGATGGCCAACCTGGCCCAGCTCGTCAATGTCATCGCGCCGATCGTGACATCCAGCGACAGCCTGTTCCGGCAGACGATCTACCACCCACTGCGCCTGTTCGCCGATCACCTGCGCCCGATCGCCCTCGACGTCCACGTCGATTGCGACACCCACGACCTGGTGGCCGTCGAGGTTCCCGGCGGATGGCCGCACCGGGTGGCCGACCTCGGGCCATTCCCGGTGCTCGACGTCGCGGCCACCGCCTCGGAGGCGGGCGACGGGCTGACGGTGAGCGTCATCAACCGCTCGCCCAGTGATGTCATCGACGCGCGGATCCGCTTCGCCGACGTCACCGAGCCCCGCGCGGCGACCGTCGAGCGGGTGCTCGGCCCCGACCCCGCCGCCACCAACTCCTTCGAGCACCCCGACCGCGTCGACGTGCATACCGAGATCCTGGACGACTTCGGCGACGGAACGCTCCTGCAGCTCCCCGCCCACTCCCACACCGTGGTCACCATCGGGGAGGAGGGACGGCCATGAGCAGCCCCATCACGCGACGGCGTTTCCTGACCGCGGCCGGAGGGGCCGCCGCCCTGATGGTCGGCGCCGGGTGCTCGAGCACCTATGACATCGCCGGCGGCTTCGTGAACTCCAACTCGGGCTCGGGCGCCAACACGATCGTGTACTGGAACCTGCTGACCGGCGGCGACGGCTCCCACATGCAGACGATGGAGGCGGCCTACCGGCACGAGCACCCCGAGGTCAACCTCGAATCAACGGTGCTCGAATGGGGCAACCCGTACTACACCAAGCTAGCGATGGCGACCCGGGCGGGCAGCCCGCCGGACGTGGCCATCATGCACCTCAGCCGGCTGGGGCAGTTCGCCCCGGCCAACCTCCTGACCCCCCTTGACCTCGACGTTCTCGCCGACCACGGGATGACGCCGGCCGACTTCACCCCGGCGGCCTTCGTCAAGGCCCACCATAACGGGCGACTGCTGGCGATTCCCCTGGACACCCACCCGTTCGTCCAGTACTACGACCTCAAGGTCTGCCGCCGCGCCGGGCTGCTGAACAGCTTCGGTCACCTGCCACCGATAACCGGGGCGCAACAGCTCGTGAGGGTGCTGCGCCGGATCAAGGCGACCGGGGCCATCCCGGCGGTCTGCGACCAGATCAACGACCCCTCCACCCCGTGGCGGCTGTTCTATACGCTGTACAGCCAGGCGGGCGGGTCGGTGCTCTCCGACGACGGCAAGGAGCTGGTGCTCAACCAGCCGCTGGCGGTCCGCGTGCTGACCTTCATCGGTCAGCTCGCCCGCGAGGGACTGGTGGTCGCCAACGAGGACGCCGACGGTGGCGTCACGGTGTTCCAGGCCGGCAACAGCGGGCTCTACTGGGAGGGAGAGTGGAACGTCAACACTCTCCAGCAGGCCGGCCTGCCCTTCAGCATGCAGCCCTTCCCGGCCGTGTTCGGGCCGGCGATCACCCAGGCTGACTCGCACTCGTTCGTGATTCCGGTGCAGCCGCACCGCGATCCGCAGAAGCTCTCGACGGTGCTCACGATGGTGCACAGCCTGCTCGGCCAGAGCCTGGTGTGGGCGGGAGGCGGTCACATTCCCGCGTGGCTGCCCGTGCGTGAGTCGGCCGGCTACCAGAAGCTCAAGCCGCAATCCAACTACCAGTCGGCGGCCGACCACGCCGTCTATGACCCGCCGGCGTGGTACAGCGGCTCGGGATCGAACCTGGAGATCTACGCGGGGGGCGCGGTGGGCGGGCTGATGCTGGGCGCCGGCAGCCCGGAGTCGGCCTACGACGAGCTGCACTCCACCCTGCAGCAGCTGACCCAGGAGAGGGCGCCGGTATGACCAGCGCGGCCCTTCCCTCGCGCACGCTGCCGGCCAGTCGGCCGCGACCGGGGCGGCTGCGCTCCGGCGAACTCGCCGGACTCGGATTCCTGGCCCCGTTCCTGGTCTTCTACGCGCTGTTCTTGATCCTGCCGCTCGCCCTGGCGGCGATCATGAGCCTGTTCAACACCAGCCTGGTCATTCCGGGCCTGGGGCGGTTCGTGGGACTCTCCAACTACGGTGAGCTGTTCGGGGACACATTCTTCTGGCAGGCGATGTGGCACACCGTCCTGTTCACGATCGTGAGCACGCCGGTGCTGGTGGTGCTGCCGATGTTCCTGGCGATCGCGATCTATCGCGTCCGCCGCGGCCAGTGGTTCTTCCGGCTGACGTTCTTCATGCCCTACATCCTGCCCTCAGCGGTGATCTCCCTGATCTGGACGTGGATGTACGAGCCGGGCTACGGGCTGATCGACGGCACCTTTCACTTCCTCGGCTTGGGCGCACCCGGCTGGCTGTCGTCTCCGCACCTCGTGCTGTACTCGATCGTGATCGTCACTATCTGGTGGACGATCGGGTTCAGCTTCGTCCTGTTTCTGGCCGGACTGCAGGACATTCCCCAGAACCTCTACGAGGCGGCCGAGCTCGATGGGGCGAGCTGGTGGACGCAGACCCGGCGGATCACGATCCCGATGCTCGGGCGCACGATCACGCTCGTGGCGGTTCTGCAGGTGATCGCGTCGCTGAAGGTCTTCGATCAGGTGTACCTGATCACGCAGGGCGGGGGCGGACCCAATTACTCGGCCCGGACGGCCATCGAGTACATCTACGACCAGGGCTTCACCAGCCAGCGCGTCGGCTACGCCTCGGCGGCCTCGCTGGTGCTGTTCGTCGTGATCATGGCGATCTCCTTCGCGTGGCTGGCCGTCGTCCGCCGGCAGGAGAAGGGGGTCTAGCCATGAGTACGCATGCCGTCGGCGGGCACGCGGCGACCGCCCGGTCCGCGTCGGGAACACGGCGGTCCGGAGACGGGCGCGACCGATTGTTCCGGCGCTCGGTGACCGGTGTGGTGATCGCGCTCGCACTGCTGTGGCTGGTGCCGATCGCCTGGGCCCTCGACACCTCGTTCAAGGCCGAGCCCGACACGATCAAGATCCCGGTGAACTGGGCGATCTCCCACTTCACCCTGTCCGCGTACTCGACCGACTTCTCGGCCTCGGACATCGCCCGCTGGTACATCAACTCGGCGATCGTGGGCGTGATCGTCACCGTGCTCACGGTATTCGCCGCGAGCATGGCGGGCTACGCGCTCTCACGCCAGAGCTTCCTCGGCAAGCGGGTGCTCTACGTCGTGATCCTCGCCGGGATCATGATTCCGCCACAGGCGCTCATGGTGCCTCTGTTTCGCGAGTTCCAGGCGGTGCACGCCATCAACACCTACTGGGCGCTGATCCTGCCGCAGGTCCCGGCCCCGATCGCCGTGTTCATCTTCAAGAAGTTCTTCGACGGGCAGCCGATCGAGCTTGATCAGGCGGCTCGCATCGACGGCGCGAGCTGGTGGACGTGCTACCGGAGGATCGCCCTCCCGCTGGCGCGACCGGCGGTGGCGGCGGTGTCGATCTTCACGTTCGTATGGACATGGAACAACTTCCTGTGGCCCTTTCTGGCCGCCACCAACCAGACGATGATGACGATCCCGGTCGGCCTGGGGACCGTCATTCCGGGGACCGGCATCACCAACGCTCTGCAGATGGCCTCGGCCGTCCTTGGCGCGCTACCGCTGGTCATGGTCTTCCTGCTCGGCCAGCGCCAGATCGTGGAGGGGGTGGCGGGCACCGGCCTGAAGTGATGGCGTCCTTGCGATGAAGGGAGAGAGATGAGACACGACCGATCGGCGCATGCCGAGGAGGCCGGCGATGGCTGAGATGAGCCTCAAGGGACTGTGCAAGCGCTTCGACGACGGCACGCTCGCCGTCGACGACCTCAGCCTCGAGATCGGCGACGGGGAGCTCATGATCCTCGTCGGACCGTCGGGCTGTGGCAAGACGACGGCGCTGCGGATGATCGCCGGGCTGGAGGAGATCTCCGAGGGCGAGCTGTGGATCGACGGCGAGATGGTCAACTACCTGCCGCCCAAGTCCCGGGACATGGCGATGGTGTTTCAGAACTACGCCCTGTACCCGCACATGACCGTGCGCCAGAACATGAGCTTCGGGCTCGAGCAGGCCAAGATCGACAAGGCCGAGATCTCACGCAAGGTCGATGAGGCCGCCGGGATCCTCGACCTCACCGAGCACCTCGACCGGCGCCCCGGACAGCTCTCAGGCGGCCAGCGTCAGCGGGTGGCCATGGGGCGCGCGATCGTGCGTGACCCCAAGGCCTTCCTGATGGACGAGCCGCTCTCCAACCTCGACGCCAAGCTGCGCACCCAGATGCGCACCGAGCTGGCCCGGATCCAGAACCAGCTCGGGACGACCACCGTCTACGTCACCCACGATCAGATCGAGGCCATGACGCTCGGTGACCGGGTGGCGGTGATGCGCGGCGGGGTCCTGCAGCAGGTGGCCTCCCCGCGCGACCTCTACGAGCGGCCGTCGAACCTTTTCGTGGCCGGTTTCATGGGCTCGCCGGCCATCAACCTGTTCAGGGCGCGAGTTGAGCGCGAGACCCTGAGCTCGCCGCTTGGCGAGATTCCCCTGGACCGGCGGCTGCGCGACGCCCTGGGTCAAGCCGGCCACGCCGAGACGGTGGTCGTCGGCCTACGACCCGAGCATCTGATGGACGCCGCCATCACCGAGCCTCCGCACGAGGGTGCCGTCGCCTTCAGCCACGACGTCGGGGTGCTCGAGGCGATGGGCGCGGAGTACTACGCCTACTTCGACCTGCCCGATCAGCCGGGGATGGACGTGGCCGATACCGCCCACGACCCCGACGCCGACCCCGCCGGCCAGCGGCAGGGCAAGCAGCTGATCGCCCGGCTGCCGATCGACAGCGAGGTGCGCGAGCACAAGCCGATCGAGCTGTGGTTCGATCCCGGGAGGCTGCACGTCTTTCACCCCGAATCCGGTGAGCGGCTGAGCGACGTCGCAAGTGAGCCGCATGGCCGCTGACCGGGGCTCGCGGACGACAACGGCCTGTGGGCCGGTCGACCTTCATGGCTCACCGCAGGCCCGGCTGCACCCGCTGGCCCTTCAGGAGGCCGAGATCACCGGGGGACTGTGGGCCGAGCGCCGCGAGGTCAACCGCCGCCGGCTGCTGCCGAGTGCGGTCGATCACCTGGAGCGAGCCGGCAACTTCGACAACCTGCGGTCGGCCGCCGGCCAGGGGTCGGCGACGTTTCGTGGTCCGGTGTTCATGGACTCCGACGTCTATAAGTTGCTGGAGGCGATGGGCTGGGAGCTCGGGCGCCGCGCGGACCCGGAGCTCGAGCGCCACGCCGACGCGGCGATCGAGCTCGTCGCCGCCGCCCAGGCGGACGACGGCTACCTCAACAGCTACTACCAGGTGGCCAGGCCCGGGGAGCGGTTCTCGAACCTCGCCCATGACCACGAGCTCTACTGTGCCGGCCACCTCATCCAGGCCGCGGTCGCCCACTCCCGGGCGCGGGGCGACGATCGTCTGCTCGGGGTCGCCGAACGCTTCGTCGAGCTCATCGATGGCCACTTCCGGATCGCCGGGCGGCCGGGTGCGCCCGGTCACCCCGAGATCGAGACCGCGCTCGTGGAGCTCTACCGGCTCACTGGCCGCCGTGGCCACCTCGACCTCGCGGCTTACTTCATCGACCACCGTGGCCACCGGCTGCTCGGCCACGGGCACTTCGGTGCCGGCTATTTCCAGGATCACGTCCCGGTGCGCGAGGCCCGGGAGGTGACCGGTCACGCCGTGCGCGCCCTCTACCTCGCCGCCGGGGTCACCGACCTGTATCTCGAGACCGGCGAGGACGCCCTCATGGACGTCATGATGGCCCAGTGGAACGATATGGTCGCGGGCAAGACCTACCTGACCGGCGGGCTCGGAGCCCACCATGAGGACGAGGCGTTCGGGGACCCCTACGAGCTGCCGCCCGATCGTTGTTACGGGGAGACGTGTGCGGCCATCGCCTCGATCATGTGGAACTGGCGGCTGCTGCTGGCCACGGGCGAGGGCCGGTTCGCCGACCTGCT
>JAFAYV010000072.1 GCA_019240115.1 Solirubrobacterales bacterium
GCGCACCGACCGCCACCGCCTGGACCGCGGCGGCAACCGCCAACTCAACCACGCCTTCCACATGCTGGCCATGTGCAAGCTGGTCAACGACCCCGCCACCGCCGCCTACATCGCCAAACAACGCCACGCCGGCAAGACCACCCCCGAAGCCCTGCGCTGCCTCAAGCGACATCTCGTCCGCCGCGTCTTCACCCTCCTTCATAGCCCGAAGTTGGTGCCCCAGACCGTCTGCTCTTGACATAGGAGGCTTTGTCGCATCACCGACGCTGAGCCCGACGAATCGGGCAAATCCGGCGGCCCGGTTCGGTTTTGTCGCATCGGGGGCGCGAAGCGAGCGGCCGTCGACGGTCGGCGACCGTTGCGGCCAGGTTCGCGGTCCGCCGGGCCCGTGCGGATGTTGCCCTCGCCGTCGGACGCGCGCCCGCGGCACGCGAAATCAGCTCGCGCCTGAGGACCGCCGGGTCTGGGCCCGACCGGGCTTCAGATGACGCCGCGGACCACCGCGATCGCGATCACCGCGGCGGCGATGCCCGCCGCCAGGGCGAACGCCGCGAGCGCCAGGCGCAGCGCGATCCGGGTGGACGGGGGCGGCGAGCTCATCCGTCGGCCTGGTCGACGATCAGCGCCTGGAACGGACGGCCGCTGGGCGGGGTGATCGTGTAGTCCAGGCCCCATCGCCCGACCATGATCAGCGCGGGGGCGCGGCGCGAGTACACGCCGGGGGCGGTCTCGGCGAGCTGGTACTCCTGCTGGGGCATCTCCATCTCCAGGTGGTTGAGGGTGAGCGTGATCTGCGCGCTGCGGATGGGCCGTCCGCCGCGCGTCAGGCGCAACGCGAACGAATCGGGGGCGGCGGCCTTGTTCGGGGTGACGAGGACCTGCAGCAGGAACCCGTCGCGGCGCAGCGTCTGCACGACGCGTCCGGGCCCGACCGAGGCCGCCGCCGAGTTCTGCTCCGCAAAGGCGGGCGGCGGCGGCGCGAGGCTGGAGAGCAGCGCGGCCGCGAACACGGCGCCGACGACGAGCACCGCCTCGGTGGTGACCAGGCGCCGCAGCAGCCCCGCGGCGCGGACATCGGGCCCCGCGATGAGCCTCGGCCTGACCCGCAGCAGGTTCTGCGAGGCCGCCGCGACCGCGACCAGCAGGATCGCGATCTTGGCCAGGATCGCGACGCCGTAGCCGGTGTCCCAGAGCGCGTCCAGCGCGGGCATGTGATCGATCGTCGCGATCGTCCCGGTGGCGAGCAGCGTCGCGACCGAGGCGAGTGCGAGGTTGGAGAAGCGGGGCACGACGACCGACAGCGCCGGCGCCCGCCGCCGGGATCCGAGCGCCACCCAGAGCACGAGCAGCCCGATGAGGCCGCCGAGCCACAGCGAGCCCGAGATGAGGTGCAGCCAGTCGACCGGGACCGAGACCCCGCGCGGCGAGGTCTGCCCGGCGTGGCCCGCGCTGCCCGGGAAGACGAGCACCGCGGCCGCCGCCAGCAGCGCCCCGGCCTGGGCGGCGAGCTCGGCGAGGGAGCGTCGCTCGCGATCGGGCCGGTCGAGGTACAGGGAGATCCAGCCGGCGAGCGCGAACAGCCCGAAGCACAGCAGCATGTCGACGTAGTCGCGGCCGAACGCGGTGACGCGGAACAGCGGCACGAGCGCGTCGACGTCGAACGCCGAGCGCAGCGAGTCGGCGGACGCATTGATCTCGAGATACACGGGGATCGCCAGCAGCCCGACGATCGAGGCCACGACGAACGCGACCGAGACGGCGCGCAGGCTGGTCCCGGGCACCCGCCGGGGCAGCGAGCGCGCGACGAGGAAGCGGAACGCGAACAGCCCGATCGCGATCATCGTCGACAGGAACATCGTCCAGCGCGAGATCAGCAGGTTCGGCGAGGTCGCCGACTGGGCGATGCTCGGCACCGCGAACCGGGGAGCCGGGCCCGGATTGGGGCCGACCGCGTACGTGAAGGCGCCCTGGACCGGATGACCGTCGACCGAGATCGCGCGCCAGTAGATGAGATACCAGCCCTCGGGGACATGCGATCGCAACGGCACCACGAGCGTGTCCGGGTTCCCCGGAGCCCGGCGGACCGGCCCGGTCGTCTGCTGATGACCGTCGGCGTCGGTGACCGAGATGATCGCGAAGCTCGGCTCGACCGCCTCGTCGTAGGTCAGTGCGACGGTGTGGGGCGGACTCTCGAGCACCCGGCTCGCCGCCGGGTCGGTGCGGACGAGGTAGGCGTGCGCCGCCGCGACCGGCGGCGCCGCCAGCGCGAGCGCGACGGCGACCGCGGCCGCGGCCGTGGCGACCGCGGCACGCCATCGCAGCCTCATGCGACGAGGCGCCGCGTGTCGCTGCCCTCCCCCGACCGCGTGCCCGAGAGCAGCGCGAAGCCCCCGGCGAGCAGGCCGAGCACGCCGACGACGAGCGCGATGATCGTCAACAGCGATACCCCGCCGCCGCCGAGCGAGTCCTTGACGGCGATCGTCGGCGCCGGCGCGGCCGAAGCCTCCGGGCCCGCCCAGTCGACGATCGAGCCGTCGGAGTAGGTCTGCTGGACCTGGAACGTGTAGGTCGTGGCCGAGGACGGCTGGGCGAGGAACTGGAACAGCGAGTCCTCGCCGGTCGGGGTGCGGCCACCCGTCCACGTCACCTTCTGCACGACCGCCGAGTCGCCCGAGCCGGTCTGCTGGATGCGCTGGGTCCAGCCCGGCGGCGGGGGCACGAACGAGTCGATGCCGAAGCCGCTGGGGACCGTCATGACGATCTTCTCGGTGGTGAGGTCGGCCTTCTCGGTGGGGACGGCCAGGCTGTAGAGCTGCAGCTTGCCCGACACCGACACGGCCGGGCTGACCCGCGCGTGGCCCTGGGCGAGCGCCGGCCAGACCAGCATCGCGGCGAGCGCCGCGGGCCCGGCCAGCCGCGCGCGCCTGAGCGCAGCGGTGAGCTTCATGATCGAGTTCTCCTTGGTTGGCTGACGATGCGGTCGCGCCGGCGGCCCGCGCGATGCGGACGACCGGCTCGCGGTCAGCGCGGAGGCCCGCGGTCGCACCACCCCGCGGCCAGCGGGGCGAGGCGGGGCAGCGCGAGGGGCGCGGGGCGCGGCACATCGATCCGCGTCCGCCGGCCGGCCGCGCGGCCGGCGCGGTGGCGCAGGGCGACCTCGCGGACGAGCCGGCAGGCGCCGTGCAGCACCGCCGCCAGCACGAGGCCGACGCACAGGGCGGTGGGGATCGCCCACCAGCCGCCGGAGCCGAAGACGCCGGCCAGGCCGGCGGGGTGGCCGGTCGCGAAGGTCCCCTCGAGCAGCTCCTGGGAGCAGTAGATCGCGATCAGGCAGACCGAGCAGCTCAGCCACAGGCCGGTCAGCGACAGGCCGAGGCGCGGCAGCGTCGTCCGTCCCGACAGCGCCCGACCGAGCGAGGAGAGCAGGCCGCCGACGGCGAGGCCGAGCGCGAGCACCATCCAGGGCACGACCGAGTGCAGATAGGAGTGGCCCTGGCGCTGCAGCATCGCGCTCGCGGCGCTCCCGTAGGCGAGCAGATAGCGCAGTTGGTGGACCGCGAAGCCGGCGATCGGCAGCGCGCCGGCCCGTCCGACACCGCGGATGATCGTGCGGCGGTACGAACCCGTGGCCATCGTCTCCGGCCAGCATACCGGTGCCCTTCGGGGCGCCCGCGCGGTTACGCCCCGCGCGGTTACCCGCCCCGCGCGGTTAGCCGCCCCGCGCGGCGCGGCTATACGCCGCCGCCGTACAGGTCCAGGGTGCGGGCCATGCCGCCGTCGACGCAGAGCGTCTCGCCGGTGATGAAGCGGGCCGCGTCGGAGGGAGGAAGACGACGGCGTCGGCGACGTCCTCGGGCTGCGACCAGCGCCGCAGCGCGGTCTGCGCCTCGATCGACTCGATGACGCCGGGAATCTCGCGGTTACGCGCCCACATGTCGGTGTCGACGGCGCCGGGCGAGACCGTGTTGACCCGGATCCCCCGAGGTCCCAGCTCCATCGCCAGCGATCGCGACGCGGCGTCGATCGCGCCCTTGGAGGCGGCGTAGGCGCTGCGGTTCGGGGTGCCGCAGACTGCGGAGATCGACCCCAGGCTGATGATCGAGCCGCGGCCGCGCGCGACCATGCCGGGGCACGAGCGCCGCGATCAGCAGCAGCGGGGCCCGCACGTTGATCGCGTGGAGGCGGTCGATGAACTCGGCGTCGATCTCGGCGAGCGGGAGGCGGGCGCCGAGGCCGGCGTCGTTGACGAGGATGTCGACCGCGCCGAGGCGGGCTTGCGCCTCGGCGGCGAGCGCAGCCGGGCCGCGGGATCGGACAGCTCGGTCTCGAGCACGACCGGGTCGTGGCCCAGCGTCGCCGCGACCTCCTGCAGCCGCGCGCGGTCGCGAGCCGCCAGCGCCACGCGCGCGCCCGCCCGGTCGAGCGCCGTCGCGATCGCCGCGCCGATTCCCCGGGAGGCGCCGGTCCCCAGCGCCGCGCGGCCGTGCGGCGAGGATGAGCCCATCGCACGCGGAGCCTACGCTTCGGCGAAGAAGTCGATCAGCAGCCGCGACACCGCGGCGGGCTCGTCGTGCTGGACCCAGTGCGAGCAGTCGAGCACGACGACCCGTTGCAGGCGGGGGACGTCGGCGGGGTCGGGACGGGCGAGGTCGGCGCCGAGATAGCGATCGTGGCGACCCCAGACAACCAGGGTCGGAGCCTGGACGGGCGCCAGCGGCGGACGGCCGGCGCGCGCCCGCATGGCGGCCCGGTAGTAGTCGAGCATCGCGGTCAGCGCGCCGGGCTGCGCCCAGGCGTCGACGTAGCGGCCGACGTCGGTGGTCGAGAACGCGCCCGGCGCGCTGTCGCGCGTCAGGCTGCGTCGCAGCGGCGCCCAGCCGCCGGCGGCGAGCAGGCGCTCGGGCAGCCACGGCAGCTGGAAGGCGAGCATGTACCAGGAGCGGCGCAGCTGGCGGGGGTCGCGCAGCGCGCGGCGCAGGCGGCGAGGATGGGGGAGGTTCAGGACGGCGAGGCGCGCGACCGCGGCGGGGTGGCTGATCGCGGTCGCCCAGGCGATCGCGCCGCCCCAGTCGTGCCCGACGATGTGCGCGCGCGGCGCCCCGCGCTCGGCGATCAGCTCGACGACGTCGCCGGCGAGTCGATCGATCGCGTAGGCCCGGTGTCCCCGGGGCCGCGAAGAGAGGTTGTAGCCGCGCAGGTCGGGCGCCACGACCCGGAAGCCGCCGGCGGCGAGCGCCGGGATCTGGGCGCGCCAGCCAAACCAGAACTCGGGGAACCCGTGCAGGAGCACGACGAGCGGCCCGGTTCCGGACTCGACGTAGTGCAGGCGCACCGAGGACAGCTCGGCGTAACCGTGGCGCATGGCCTCAAGGATGCGGCACGGCATGCCCGCGACGCGCGGGCGTCGCCGCTACGGTGTCCCGAGATGTCCGGCGCCGACACCCGAGCCGCGCCGTCGGCGGTGCAGCGGTTCTTCGACGCGCTGCTGACCCGCGACGCCGCCGGCGGCTCATGGCTGCGCCCGCTGCTCGCCGCCACGCCCTACGGTCCCGCCACGCTCGGCGAGCTCGTCGAGGCCCCCGGGTGGCTGCAGAGCCAGCTGGCGGTGCGCGGCGCCGAGGGCCGGCTCGGCTGCTTCGACTATCCGACGGCGCCGTCGCCGGCGCTCGAGGCCTGGTTCATCGACCATCCGAGCGCGCTGACCTGGCCGCCGGGGGCGCGGATGTCGACCGATGCCCTGCGCCTGCGCCGGGCGCTCATCGACGACGACCCGCCGGGATCGCAGGCCCGCGCCCAGGAGCGCGCGCACGAGCTCCAGTCGCGACGCTCGGCGCTGTCGCGCGAATGGTGGCGCTTCGAGGCGGTCACGCGCCTGGACTGCGTGCTGATCACCGATCGGCTCGCGATCACCGTGCAGGCGCCGGGCGGCGATCGCCTCGAGGCCACGACCGAGTGGTATCCGCCGCGCTCGCAGCTGCACCGGGGGCTCGAGGCCGCGCGGCGGCTGGCCGACGGCAAGCGGTTCGCGTCGCTCGTGCTCTCCCGCACGCCGCTGCCCGGGGCCGACGCCGCGACGCTCGCCCGTGAGCTGCCCGCCGGCGCGCCGCACCTCGACGAGCTGGAGCGCCGCGAGCTCGCCGACGCCTACCTCGGCAACCTCACCTGGCAGGCGGCCGCCGCGGCCGTCGGGGTCGAGCCCTGACCGTCCTACGCATCCGCCGCCCAAACAGGTAGAAACCAGGGCGACAGCCCGGCTCGACGGCGAGCGCTCCTCGCCGCGCGGCGGAGGGGGCTCGAGACGCGTACGGTGCCGATGATCCATGCCTGAGCCGACGCTGCCCGCCGGGCGGTACATGCCCGGACTCGACGGCCTCCGCGCGATCGCGGTCCTGTCGGTGATCGCGTTTCACCTCGGGTTCGGCTGGGCCCCGGGCGGGCTGCTCGGCGTCGGGGTGTTCTTCACCCTCAGCGGCTATCTGATCACCGACCTGCTGCTCGGCGCGCTTGCCGAGCACCGGCTGTCGCTGCGCGACTTCTGGATGCGCCGCGCGCGGCGGCTGCTGCCGGCGCTGTATGTGATGCTCGCGGTGGTCGCCGTCTGGGTGGCGATCGCCAGCCACCACCGGATCGGCGACATCCGCGGGCAGACGATCTCGGCGGTGCTCTACGTCAACAACTGGTGGCAGATCACCCAGAAGCTCTCCTACTTCGCCCGCTTCGGCCCGCCGTCGCCGCTCAACCATCTGTGGTCGCTGGCGGTCGAGGAGCAGTTCTACCTCCTGTGGCCGTGGCTGCTGCTGCTCGGCACGCGCGTCATCGTCGAGCGCCGGCGGCCCGTGCCCGCGCGGCCGCGCCTCGCCGCTGCGGCGCTCGTGCTGGCGGCGATCTCGGCGGTGGAGATGGCGATCCTCTACCACCCGAGCTTCGACGCCACCCGGATCTACGACGCCACCGACACGCGCGCCTTCGGCCTGCTGATCGGGGCGGCGCTGGCGATGGTATGGCCGAGCCGCGCCCTGACCCAGCGCGTGACCCCGGGGGGCCGGCGGATCATCGACGGGGTCGGGGTGGCCGGCCTGGTGACGATCCTGCTGCTCGTCTGGCGCACGAACGAGTACTCCCCGTTCATGTATCGGGGCGGGCTCGTGCTGCTGTCGGTGGCGACGGCGGCGGTCGTGGCCGCCGGGGCGCACCCGGCCAGCCGGCTCGGCCGGGTGCTCGGCGGAACGCCGTTGCGCTGGATCGGCGTGCGCTCGTACGCGATCTATCTCTGGCACGAGCCGATCATCGTGCTGACCACGCCGGCGTCGAGCCACAGCGTCGACACGCTGCGCGCCGCCGCGCAGGTGGCGGGGGCGATCCTGATCGCCGCGCTCTCGTGGCGCTTCGTCGAGGAGCCCATCCGTCGCGGAGCGCTCGGCCGGCTCTGGCGCCAGGCCCGATCGGTCGACTGGCGCCCGCGCGCCCTGCCGCCGCTCACCTGGGCGGTCACCGCCGGGGCGGCGGCGCTGCTGCTGTCGGCCGGCCTCGCGATCGCCGGCGTACGCCCGCCGTCGCTCGGCGGATCGAGCCACCGTCCGCCGCAGAGCGCGGAGGTCGGCCCGCGCTCCGAGAACTCGCCCCACGCGACCTCGGGCCGTCGGCGTCACCGCAGGCCCGGGCCGATCACGACCGCTCGCGCGTCGCGCCGGCGCCCGCTGCACAGCGCGTGCCGGTCCGTGGTCCACATCGGCGACTCGACCTCCGAGGGCCTTGACTCCAGCGACTACCTGCCCGATCCCGCCCAGCGCATCCCCGCTCAGTACCACCGGGTCGGCGTCACCGACACGCGCATGGAGGTCACGCCCGCGACCTCGATCGTCGAATCGCTGCCCGGCACCACGAACGCCCAGACCGTCGCCCGCGGCCTGATCCAGAGCGGGTACCACGGCTGCTGGGTGCTCGCGCTCGGAACCAACGACACCGCCGACATCTCTGTCGGCTCATCGGTCGGCGCCGGCCAGCGGATCGCCAAGATGATGAAGCTGATCGGCAACCAGCCGGTGATGTGGGTCAACGTCAAGTCGCTGGTCTCCGGCGGCCCGTACTCGGAGACCGACATGGAGAACTGGGACCGGGCGCTCGTCCAGGCCTGCCCGCGGTACCCGGACATGCGGATCTACGACTGGGCCGCGGCGGTCAAGAATCGCTGGTTCATCGCCGACGGCATCCACTTCTACTCGCCCGGCTACGCGGCGCGCGCGCAGCTGATCGCCAACGCGCTGGCCAAGGGGTTCCCGGCGCCGGGCGCGACGTCGGCCACGGGCTGCGTCGTGCACACCGGGTCACCGACCGTCGCGGTGCACGGCGTCCGATAATCGCGCTGGCGGAAGAGCGCCTCGGTGTCGTCGGCCGCCCTTGCGATGGGCGGGCCGGGTCCGCCGGCGGTCGAGGTACGCCCGCAGCTGCGGCTGGTCGTCGAGCAGGTCCGTCAGGTCGGCGAGCGAGAGCACCCCCGCGGTCACGAGGTCGGCCACGGTCAGGCGGTCGCCGGCGATGACTCGCGCCGTCGACCGCGTCGCGGTACACCGCCGCGGCGGCGGCGAACTGCTGACGACCGGCGGCGGCCCGGTCGGGGTCGGGCTCGCCGTGCAGGATGACGGTCACCGCCGGACCCTCGAGCTCGGTTATCGTGGTGAGCGCCCACTGGTAGACCTCGGGGCGGCCGGGGGAGCCGACCGGCGGGATCAGGCCGGCGTCGGTATAGGCGTCGGCGAGGTGCAGCAGCAGCGCGGTCGAGTCGAACAGGATCGTGCCGTCGATCTCGAGCGCCGGCACCCGGCGGAGCGGCGGGCGCTCGCGATGCTCGGCGGCCTCGCTCGTTGCGCTCCACGCGGACGAGCTCGAAGGCGGCGCCGATCTCCTCGAGCGCCCAGGCCACGCGCATCGGTCGTCCGGCGCCGGGGCTGTAGTAGAGCTTCATCGCGGCAAAGCCAGCAACGCCCACGTCCGCGTCGGGACGACGTGCGGACGGGGGCACTAGCCTGCCGGCCGATGCCGTCCTTCACCGAGCGTCTGCGGACCGGTCGCGTGCTGATGGCCGACGGCGCGACCGGCACCAACTACCAGGAGATGGGCATTGAGCCCGGTGTCGCCCCCGAGGAGTGGGTGTTCGAGGCCCCCGACCGCGTCGGCGACCTGCACCGCCGGTTCGCGCAGGCCGGCTCGGACCTCGTGCTGACCTGCACCTTCGGCGGCTCGCCGCTGCGCCTGCTCGACGGGCCGCTCGCCGGTCGAGCGGCGGAGCTCAACGCACGCGCCGCGGGGCTCGCGCGCGAGGCGGTCGGCGCCGACGTGCTCGTCGCCGGATCGATCGGACCGACGGGCCAGTTGCCCGATCCGCTGGGGACGCTGACCCAGGATGACGCCGTCGCGACCTTTGCCGAGCAGGCTCGAGCCCTCGCCGAGGGCGGCGTCGACCTGATCGTGCTCGAGACCTTCTTCGCGCTCGAGGAGGCGCTATGGGCGGCGGAGGCGGTGCGCTCGATCTCGGACCTGCCGCTCGTCATGTCGTTCAGCTTCGACCAGGGCGCGCGGACGATGATGGGCCTGAGCCCCGGCGACGTCAGCGCGGCCGCGGCGCCGCTCGATCTCGCCGGCATCGGCGCCAACTGCGGCCGTTCGCTGGCCGACACCGCGCGCAACGTCGCCGAGTACGTCGAGGCCGCTCCCGCGCCGGCGCTGTGGGTCAAGCCCAACGCCGGCGTCCCGCAGGTGGTCGCCGAGGGCGTCGTGTACCCCGAGGATCCCGACTCGTTCGCGCGCAAGGTCGCGCAGCTCGCCCGGGCGGGTGCGCGGATCGTCGGCGGCTGCTGCGGGTCGACCCCCGAGCACCTCGCGGCGCTGCGCCGCGAGTTGGACCGCCTGTAGCGCGCCCCCGCGGGCCCGCTGACGACCGGTCAGCGGGTCTGCACCGTCTGGCCGGTCGACGCGGAGTGATCGTCGAAGACCTCGTCGACCCGCTCGGGCTCGTCGGCGGAGACCTCGGGCTCGCCGGGGATGCCCAAGGAGCCGAGGTAGACGACGAAGAACAGGGTCATCAGGACCATCCAGTTCATCCACCCGAGCGCGTTGCCCGCCAGCTTTCCGGCGACCACCGGCTCGTGGAGCACGTGCTGAGCGAGCACGTAGTAGTACAGGAAGAACGTGCCGATCCCCAGCGCCAGGGTGACCACGATGCGGACCGCGTAGTTGGCGGCCACGCTCAGCCCCGTCGGCCAGTTGTAGAACCCGTTTGACCACATGATCATCCAGAACACCCAGCAGACGCCGAGCTCGGCCGGGTACTGGTTGATCATCGGCGCCAGCATTTTCGCGGCGTGCGCGCCGATGAACGCCTTGACGACGGCCCGGAACAGGAAGTAGAGGCCGATCCCGAGGACGATGTTGCCGACCAGTGACGCCACGGCCGTGCGCCCGCCGGGGCCGGCGAGGCGCCACGGCCAGTTCTCGGTCAGCAGCCCGGTGACGACGGCCACGACGATGATCGAGTACACGACGCCGATCGTCGTCGGCAGGTCGATGATGTCGGTGTGCCCGGGCTTGGCCCAGGTGGCGAGGTTGGGCAGCACGAAGAACGCGAAGAGCACCACGGTCGGACCGGTGAGCGCGCCGATCTCGGCGATGCCGAGCCACGGCTGCTTGAGCCCCAGGTGGCGCCACGGCCAGTGATCCCAGTTGATGACGGCGGTCAGGTAGGTGAAGAAGCCGAACAGCACGAACAGCGCGGGCAGGAGGTAGCCCATGCCCATCGGGACCTTGGCGGAGAAGGCGGGGTCGGTGCGGCCCCAGGCCGCGAACACCGCCGTGAGCCCGATCGCCACTGCCACGGTGACGAGGATCAGCACCACGCCGCGCAGGGGCTGCGGGAGCCGGTCGAACCAGTGGAACTCGAGGTTGAACCCGAGGAACACGACCGTGATGATCGCCCAGAACAGCGTCTCGTCGAACGGCTCCGGGTAGTCGTGCACCACATGGAAGTGGGGATCGACCAATAGGTACCAGAGGCCGAGTGACAGCACGCACACGACGACCAGGTTGGCCAGGCCAAAGCCCCACCAGGGCAGGGTCCTGCGCATCGGTAATCTCCTCTCCTTTGCTGCCCGGAAAAGCCAGCGGCCGACAGTCGGATGACACGACGAATGTGACACCCGGCGCTCGCGCTGGGCCGCGGCGCGATGATCCGCGACGGTGGTCGCCCAGTCAAGATTTCCAAGGACTTTCGCAACATGTGCGACGCGGTTGCGAGGGCCCTTGCGCACCGCGCCGATCGGGTAGAGTCCGCGGCCATGACGAGGGGGAGGTGTCAGGTCACCGCGGCGCGGAGACACAACGACGGAGCGGGTCGGGTCAGCGCTGCGCCCGCGGATCGCCGTGGCTGACAGCGCGGCCGTCCTGACGGCTCGCTTCCTCGTGGAGCGCGGCGTCGATCGCGTCTTCGGTCTGCAGGGAGGCCACATCCAGCCGATCTGGGACCAGCTCGCCCGCGCCGGCGTCCGGATCGTCGACGTCCGCGACGAGGGCGCCGCCGTCCACATGGCGCACGCGCATCGCGAGCTGACCGGCGCGATGGGCATCGCGATCGTGACCGCGGGTCCGGGCGTCACCAACACGGTGACCGCCGTGGCCAACGCGTCGGTCTCGCGCATGCCGCTGATCGTCATCGGGGGCTGCCCGCCGCGGCCGCAGGAGAACATGGGGCCGCTGCAGGGCATCCCGCACGTCGAGATCCTGCGGCCGGTCACGCGCACGGCGCGAACCCTCGCCGTCGCCGATCAGGTGCTGCGGGAGCTCGACGAGGCGTGGGCGCGGGCCGAGGGCGATCGCGGCGACCCCGGGCCCGTCTACGTGGAGATCCCCACCGACGTGCTCCGCGAGGCGGTCGCGCCGGCACTGGTCACCTCTGAGCATCTGCGGCCCAAACCGCGGCGCCGGCCGCAGCCCGATCCCGACGGGGTCAGCGCCGCCGCGGCGATGATCGCGAGCGCGCGCCGGCCCGCGGTCATCTCGGGCCGGGGCGCCCGCGTCGGCACGGGCGCGGAGATGGTGCGCTTCCTCGACGCCTCCGGCGCCGCCTATCTCGACACGCAGGAGAGCCGCGGGCTCGTGCCGGCCGATCACCCCTCGGTCGTCGGCGCGATGCGCTCGGCGGTGTTCCGCCAGGCCGACCTCGTGATCACGGTCGGCCGCCAACTCGACTTCCAGGTCGGCTTCGGGTCGCCCGCGGCGTTCCCCGAGGCCCGCTTCATCCGGATCGCCGACACCGCCTCCGAGCTGATCGACAACCGGCGCGGGGAGGTCGAGCTGCTCGCCGACCCCGCGGCGGCGCTCGACGCCCTCGCCACGGCGCTCGGGCAGTCCGACGAGACGGCGGACCGCGAATGGCTCGCCGAAACCCGCGCCGAGCACGTGCGCCGCTCGGAGAAGTACCGCGCCGAGCTTGGCGACAGCCCGCCGGGCGCGGACGGGAACATGCACCCGAACCGGATCTTCGGCGCGGTCGCCGACGCGGGCCTCGACGACGCGATCGTGATCGCCGACGGCGGCGACTTCCTCAGCTTCGCGCGATTGGCGCTCCAGGGCTGGCGGTTCCTCGACCCGGGCGCGTTCGGCTGCCTGGGGATCGGGGTGCCGTTCGGGATCGCCGCGTCGCTGGCCTACCCCGAGCGCCGAGTGCTCGTGGCCACGGGCGACGGCGCGTTCGGCATCAACGCGATGGAGATCGACACCGCGGTGCGCCACGGCGCCACGATCGTCGTGATCGTCGCCAACAACGCGGCGTGGAACATCGAGCGCTACGACCAGCTCGAGAACTATGGGATGGTCGTCGGCACCGAGCTTGCGTACAGCGACTATGCGGCAATGGCCCGCGGCCTCGGCGCCCATGGCGAGCGAGTCACCGATCCCGAGGATCTGCCGGCGGCGCTGGCGCGGGCGCTCGAGAACGCCCCGGCGCTCATCGACGTGGTCGTCAGCCGAGACGCGCCGTCGCCCGACGCCGGCAAGGGCCTCGGCTACGTGCCGGACTATCAGGCACTGACGCCGTGGGACGAGAAGGAGATCAAGCGTCGCTCGGCGGTCGCCGCGCCGAGCGACGGGTAGCGCAAATCCAGCGAGCGGAGGTGCAGGATGGAGGAGTGGACGTTCCCCGTGCAGTACGACGAGGAGTACCTGCCCGACCCGGAGTCCCCGTATTGGTTCGAGCAGCGCGAGACGATGGACCCCCAGGAGCGCGACGCCGCGGTGCTCGAGCGCATCCGCGAGGTCATGCGCTACGCCTACGACAACTCGAGCTTTTACAAGAACAAGTACGACGAGGCCGACGTCAACCCGGATGACATCACCTCGTTCGAGGCGTTCGAGCAGGTGCCCGTGATCACCAAGGAGGAGATGCGCACCTCGCAGACCGAGCACCCGCCGTTCGGCGACTACGTCTGCGTCCCGAGCTCCGAGATCCACCACATCCACGGCACCTCGGGGACGACCGGCACGCCGACGGCGTTCTCCATCGGCCGCGGCGACTGGGCGGCAATCGCCAACAACCACGCCCGGATCCTTTGGGGGATGGGCCTGCGCCCGGGGGACGGGGTCTTCGTCTCGGCGATCTTCAGCCTCTACCTCGGCTCCTGGGGCGCGATGGCCGGCGCCGAGCGCCTGCGCTGCCAGGTGTTCCCGTTCGGCGCCGGCGCCGGCGGCGGCATGACGGCCCGGGCGGTGCAGTGGCTGGCGCGCTGCCGGCCCCGGGGCTTCTACGCCACCCCCTCCTATGCGCTCCGTCTCGCCGAGGTCGCGCAGGAGGAGAAGATCGACCCCAAGGAGTTCGGGCTGGACGTGATGTTCTTCTCCGGGGAGCCGGGGGCGTCGGTGCCGTCGGTGCGCAAGCAGATCGAGGATGCGTTCGGCGCCACCGTGATCGACACCGGCACGATGGCGGAGATGACCCCGTTCATGTCGGCCGCGGCGAGCGCCGGCACCCCCGAGGGCATGCTGCTGTGGCAGGACATCGTGTGGCACGAGGTGTGCGACCCCGAGACCTTCCGCACTGTGCCCTACGGCGAGGAGGGCACGCCCGTCTACACCCACCTGGAGCGCACCTCGCAGCCGATGATCCGGCTGGCGTCCAACGACCTGACCCGATGGGTGATGGAGGACAACCCGTGCGGGCGCACCTATCCCCGCCTGCCCGAGGGCGTCTACGGCCGCATCGACGACATGTTCCAGGTGCGCGGCGAGAACGTGTATCCGACCGAGATCGACAACTACCTGCGCACCGTCGAGGGCTACGGCGGCGAGCATCGCGTCATCGTGTCGCGCAGCGGCTCGATGGACGAGCTGCTGGTCAAGGTCGAGTGCGGGCGGTCGGAGACCGACGGCTTTGAGAAGGAGGTGGCCTCCGGTCTGCAGAACGTGCTCGGCCTGCGGCCCGCGATCGAGGTCGTGGAGGTCAACACGTTCGACCGCTCAGATCACAAGTCGCGCCGCGTCACCGACGAGCGCGAGCACACCCAGCGCGGGTCAGGCTGACGCCAGCGCGCCGTCGAGCCCGCGGGCGATGTCCAGCAGCGTCAGCTGGAGCTCGTCGCGCTCGGCCGCGAACTGGGCGCGGGTTACGGTGACGCCGATGCCGGCGACCGGCGCACCCGATGCGTCGGTCACCGCGGCGGCGACCGACCCGAACTCGAGGTCGTACTCGCACCGGTCGGTCGCCACGCCACGACGGCGGACGTCGTCGAGCTCGATGCGCAGCCGCGCGGCGTCGGAGATCGTCAGCGGGGTCAGCGGCGCCAGGCCGGTCTGGTCGACGTAGCGCTCCAGAGCGGACTCGTCGAGATTGGCCAGGGCCAGCTTGCCGATCGCGAGCCCATGGGCGGTCCGGCGGATGAGCGGGCTCTCGAGCCTGGTCATCCGCGGGATGCCCTGGCGACCGACCTCGTCGATCACGCGGACGGTCGCCGCGTCGAAGATCCCGATGCAGGCGCGCCGTCCGGTGCGGCGGAAGGCCTCGAGCATCGCGTCGCGCAGCTCCCGTCGCCGCTGTGGATCGACCGGCTCGGGCACGTCGACGGGCCGCGGGGCCCCGGGCTTGGAGGCCACCAGGCGATAGCGCCCCGAATGTCCCGTCCGCATGACGTACCCCTCGGCCTCGAGGCTGGCGAGCAGGTGGTACGCGGTCGAGCGGCTCTTGCGCAGCCGGTCGGCGACCTGACGGGCGGAGACCCCGTCGGGGCACTCGGCGACATAGGAGAGGACGCAGAGGACCGCCCGCGCCGTGCTCAGCCCGCGATCATGCGACATCGACCCCGCGCCGTCCCGGTTCCCCGAGGCGGCCACGAAATCCGGGCTCGAACCTCCCGATTGCATGACCTCTCCTTCCGCGATCGACCACCCTGGGCGGCGCCTGAGCGGACGGTCGGGACTTGCCTGAACGATCGTTCAGGAGCCTACCACATGCCCAGGGCCACGCGTCCGCGGTCGACGCGGATGCGCGAGCGAAGGGGAGCGCTAGCGGGGTCGCCGCTGGGCGGGGACGCGCGGGTGCGGCGTCGCGAAGGTCGCGCCGGTCGCCAGCAGCGCGTCGAGCTTGGCCTCGACGCGATCGAGCTGGGTCGTGGCCGGGCGCGGGTCCAGCGGGGCGACGGCGAGATCGTCGTCGGCGGCGGAGATCTGGACGCCGTTGAGGAAGACGTCGAGCAGGACGCGACCGATCTCCTCGGGGGCCGAACCGCCGTCGGGGCGATACCAGAAGATCGACCAGTTCAGCGTGTTGAGCAGGGCGAGCGTCAGCCAGCGTGAGCTCGGCTGCGCTCGTACGTAACCATCGCGCTGCGCGGCCTCGATGAGGTTTCGGATCCGCGCCTCGTATCGGGCTCGGATCTCGCGCACCTCGGCGCGATCCTCGGGCGCGAGCGCGCGCATCTCGATCAGCATCGTCGCGTGCATGTCGGCGTCCTGGAGGGCCGACGCGACGTGGGCGACGACGGCGGCCCGCAGGCGCTGCAGGGAGTCG
Organism: Solirubrobacterales bacterium; assembly: GCA_019240115.1. Lineage (GTDB taxonomy): Bacteria > Actinomycetota > Thermoleophilia > Solirubrobacterales > Solirubrobacteraceae > Palsa-465. The sequence continues at coordinate 16,046 of JAFAYV010000072.1, forward strand.
CCGAGCCCGTGCAGCGCGGAGCTGACCGCGACGTCGATCCGCGCGATGCTCTCCAGGCAGATCTCGTAGAGCAGCGCGTCCTTGCTCGGGAAGTGGTGGTAGAGCGCTGCCTTGGTCAGCCCGAGCGACTCGGCCAGCGTCCGCGTGCTCGTGCCCGCGTAGCCGTGCGTGCGAAACAGCCGCGCCGCCTCGATGACGAGGCGGTCGCGCATTCCGGGCGCGGGGGGTGGCGAGGTGGGGCGATCGTCGGCCACGGGCGCAGAGTATGACCATGCCCCGAGACCCCGAGGACTGCAGCGCCGTCGCCGCGGCCGGTTTTTCAAGATTGTGCGACGCGGCCGGCGATCTTGACGCGCCCGGCGCGGCGAGGGGATCATCCCGTGGATGAGCGTGGCGCAACCGCCCGCACGGCTCGCGACTGTGAGTGGCGTCTGTAGGGCATCATCCTCTCGGATCACGCACGGCCGCCCACGGCACGATCGAAGAGGAGAGACCGCATGCCACAGCTGTTGACCGTTGACACCGATGCCCGCACGGTGGGCAACGTGCAGATGTTCGTGGGCGGCGAGTGGGTCGCCGCCGCCTCCGGGGAGACCTTCGCCGCGGTCGACCCGAGCACGGGCGAGACGATCGCCCAGGTGCCACGCGGCGGCGAGGCCGACATCGACCGAGCGGTCGCCGCGGCCAAGGCGATGGCGGTCGAGTGGCAGTTCACCGACGCCGTCGCGCGCGCGGCGCTGCTGCGCACGCTCGGTGGCCTGATCGCCGCCAACGCCGAGGAGCTCGCGCACCTGGAGGCGATGGACTCCGGTCATTATCTCGCCAAGGCCCGGGAGCTGATCGGCGCGCTGCCGCTGTGGCTCGACTACTTCGCGGGGCTCGCCGACAAGGTCGGGGGCCGGACGATCGAGGTGCCGGGCAACAAGCTCGACTTCACGCTGCTCGAGCCGCTCGGGGTCACTGCCCACATCGTGCCGTGGAACTATCCGTTGCTCATCCTCGCCCGCTCGACGGCGCCGGCGCTCGCGCTCGGCAACACGTGCGTCATCAAGCCGGCCGAGCAGACCTCGCTGTCCACGCTGCGCTACGCCGAGCTCGTGCAGGAGGCGGGCTTCCCGGATGGCGTCTTCAACGTCGTCACCGGCTTCGGTCCCGAGGCCGGCGCTCCGCTCGCCGCCCACCCCGACGTGATGGGGATCACCTTCACCGGCTCGGTGGAGACCGGCAAGGCGGTCGCCAAGCTCGCCGCCGACCACGTCGCCCAGGTCAACCTCGAGCTCGGGGGCAAGAGCCCGATGATCATCTTCCCCGACGCCGAGCTCGACGACGCCGTGGAGGCGACCGTGCAGGGCTTCTGCTCGCACGCCGGCCAGGTCTGCGTCGCGGGCAGCCGGCTGTTCCTGCACTCAGACATCCAGGACGCGTTCCTCGAGAAGCTCGTCGAGCGGCTGAAGACCGCCGCCGTCGGCGACATCTACGACGACTCCACGCAGATGGGCCCGCTCGTGTCCGAGGAGGCGCTCGAGCGCGTCACGAAGTACATCGAGATCGGCAAGCTCGAGGCCAACCTGCTCTACGGCGGCGGCAAGCCGCAGGGCACCGCCGATGGCGGCTACTACGTCGAGCCGACGGTGTTCACCGACGTCTCGAACACCGACCGGATCGCCCAGGAGGAGATCTTCGGCCCCGTGCTGTCGGTCATCCCCTGGTCGGACGAGGGCGATCTGCTGACCCAGTGCAACGACTCGGACTTCGGCCTGTTCGCGGTCGTCTTCTGCCAGAACATCACGAAGGCGCTGAACATGGCCAAGCGCCTCCAGGTCGGCGGGGTGATGATCAACGACTGGTTCGGCGAGCTCCCGATGAGCCCGCACGGCGGCTACAAGCAGAGCGGCACCGGTCGCGAAGAGGGACTGGAGACCGTCCACGGCTACACGCAGGTCAAGCACGTCAGCGTCAACCTCGACGGGTCGTTGCGCGCCGGCAGCGACTGGTCCGGAGCCCCGCTCTAGCGAGCAGAGAGGAGATCGACAATGCCGAGCACCAACCGTGAGGCGGACGGGATCGAGAGCGCGCCCGAGCCATTTGGCGCCAAGGCGACCGACCTCGACCCGCGCGAGGCGTGGCGCAACGAGAAGGCGCAGCTCGGCGGGTTCAACCCGCCGGTGCGCTTCACCGACGACCAGGCGGCGGTGCTCAACGCCGTCGCCGACACGATCATCCCGCCGGGGGGCGGCTTCCCGGCCCCCAGCGAGGTGTTCATCATCGATTTCATCAGCCGCTACGTCACGCCCGCGGACAAGGAGCTGAAGTACTTCCCGCTCGCCGGCGAGGCGAAGTTCAAAAAGCAGGTGGACGGATTGCTGGGCGCGTCGTTCGCCGACGCCTCGAATGACGATCGCACGGCGACGCTGCGCAGGCTCGAGGAGTCCGACGACGAGGACGAGGCGGCGTTCTTCGTGCAGCTGCGATCGTTGACCTACTACGGGTACTACGCGCGCCCGGAGGTGACCGCCGCGATCCGCAAGGAGCTGCCCGCGGGTCGCGAGTACCACGGACCGCCACAGCCCTACGGCTATCTGGGCAAGGTCGAGCCGTGGCCCGAAGGGCGATGGGACAAGAACCCGGGCGGCTACATCGCCACCGACGCCGTGACGCGCATCGAGATTCCCGCTGACATCAAAGCCGAGTACGAGGTGAGCTGATGACCTTCCGCACCAACGGCAGCAACGGCGCCGACCGCAACAGCACCGACGTGCTGATCATCGGCTCGGGCATGAGCGGGGCGGCGTTCGCCAAGCGGCTCACCGACGCCGGGATGAAGTGCACGCTGCTCGAACAGGGCGACTGGATCCGCCCCGTCGAGTACGACCACTTCCACGACGAGTTCGACATCGAGCGCAACCGCGGCTGGGCGTATGACCCCAACGTGCGTCAAGGTCCAGAGGACTTTCCGGTCACCGGATTCACCACTCCGTACATGATCAACGCGGTCGGTGGCTCGACGATCCACTACGCCGCCCACTGGCCGCGCTACAAGCCGATCGACTTCCGCAAGGGCACCGAGCACGGGGTCGCGGGCAACATCGACTGGCCGATCTCCTATGAGGACCTGGCGCCCTACTACGACATCAACGACGCCGAGGTCGGCATCTCGGGCGTCCATGGCGACCCGGCGTACCCGCCGCGGCCCAACGCGCCGCGCCAGAAACCGATCAACCCCGGCAAGCTGGGCCTGAAGTTCGCCAAGGGCCTGGACCAGCTCGGCTGGCACTGGTGGCCGTCGGACAACGGGATCATCACCGAGGGCCGTGACGGCCGGTTGCCGTGCAACGAGTGCGGCAACTGCCTGCAGGGCTGCCCGCGTGGGGCGCTCGCCGGCATGGACGTCAGCCTCATCCCCAAGGCGCTGGCCAACGGCCTCGACCTGCGCACCAACGCGCGGGTCACCCGGATCGTGGCCAAGGGCGGCAAGGCGACCGGCGCCGAGTACATCGATCGCGTCACCGGCGAGACGCACTTCGTCTCGGCCAACATCGTCATCCTCGCGGCCAACGGGATCGGGACCCCGCGGCTGCTGCTGATGTCCGCCCAGGAGGGTCACCCCGACGGGCTGTGCAATGCCAACGGCCTCGTGGGCACCCACCTGATGCATCACTCGTTCGCGTTCGTCGACTGCTGGTTCGACGATCCGGTCGAGGGGTACCTCGGCGCCTTCGGCGCGCCGCTGTACTCGCACGAGTTCTACCACTCCGATTCGAGTCGGGGGTTCGTCAACGGCGTGGCGATGCAGGTCGGACGGAGCTTCGGCTCGGCGTACGCCGCCAACGGCACTCACACCGGCGCGGTCATGCCGTGGGGAGCCAACCACCGCGAGCATTTCAATGAGCACTTCGGGCACCACCTGCTCGTGTTCATGTTCGGCGAGGACCTGCCGATCAAGGAGAACCGCGTCACCCTCGACCCCGAGGTCAAGGACTCGAGCGGCCTCCCGGCGCCGCACGTCGAGTTCAACGTGTCAGAGAACGATCGGCGGCTGTGCGAGTTCGGCGTGGAGCGGATCACCGACGTGGCCAACGCGCTCGGAGCGTCGGAGACCAACCACACCGGCGTTCTCTCGCCGCCGCCCGGCTGGCACCTGATGGGCACCGCGCGGATGGGCAACAACCCCGAGGACTCGACGACCAACATGTACAGCCAGACCTGGGAGCTGCCCAACCTGTTCATCGCCGACGGCGCCGCGCTGACCACCGGCGGCATCGTCAACCCGACGAGCACCATCGGCGCGCTCTCGACCCGCGCCGCCGAGTACATCAAGCAGAACTACCAGAACATCGTCGAGCAGTCCAAGACCCCGGCCAACGCCGACGCGCCGGGCCTGTCCAACCGCGAGCTGGAGCTCTCCGCGGCCTAACCTGCGTTGCCCCGGGCGGCTCAGGCCGCCCGGAGGAACTCCGCCGCCTCGCGGTCGGCGACCGGCTCGTCGGTGAAGTACAGGTGGGCGGCGCCCGGGAACTCGGCGAAGCGCGCGTCGGGGATCAGCTCGGCGAGCATGCGCCCGTTCTCGGGCGAGATCATGACGTCCTCGGCGCCGTGGACGACGAGCGTCGGCGCCCGCACGTCTCCGAGCTGCCCGGAGCGATCGTGGCCCATCGCGGCCTGGAGCTGGGCGAGGTAGGGCGCGGACTCGATCGGGTAGCGCAGCCGCTGGGCGATGTCCTGCGCGATCCAGTCGCCGTGGTCGGCGCGGGTGCGGGCCGAGTAGTTGTAGGGGACCGAGGCCCAGACCGCCTCGAGCGCGGTCATCTCTGCGCGGCGCTGGAAGAAGGCGAGCGTGCGCTCGGGCGGGGCGACCGAGCGCTCGCCGCCCGGTGTGGTGGCGCCGAGCACGAGCCGATCGACTCGGTGGGGATGTCGCAGCGCGAGCTCTTGGGCGATCATGCCGCCGAGCGAGATCCCGTAGACGTGGGCGCGCTCCAGCGCGGCGGCGTCGAGCACCGCCGCGGCGTCGTCGGCGAGCATCGCCATCGTGTACGGCCCCTCGGGCCGGTCGCTGCGCCCGACGCCGCGGTTGTCGAAGGCGAGCACGCGCAGCCCGGCCTCCGCCAGCCGCGGGATCGTGCGCCACCAGCCGGTCGCGTTCATCCCCAGGCCCATGATGAGCAGCACCGGCGGGCCGTCGCCGGTGCTCTCCCAGTACAGCGAGGTCCCTGAGCTGTTCGCGGTCGCCATCGCCTCAGCCGATCGCCCGCTCGCGACCCTCCCACTCGCGCTCGCGCAGCACGAACTTCTGGATCTTGCCCGTCGAGGTGCGGGGCAGCTCGCCGAACTGAAACGCCGCCGGACACTTGAACCGCGCGAGGTTGTCGCGGCAGAAGGCGAGCAGGTCGTCCTCTGAGGCCTCCTGGCCGCGCTTGAGCTCGACGAACGCCTTCGGCCGCTCGCCCCAGCGGTCGTCGGGCATCGCGACGACCGCCGCCTCGAGCACCGACGGATGCTCGGAGAGCGTCGCCTCGATCTCGATGCTCGAGATGTTCTCACCGCCGGAGATGATGATGTCCTTGGAGCGGTCGCGCAGCTCGACGTAGCCGTCGGGATGCCAGACCGCGAGATCGCCGGAGTGAAACCACCCGCCGGCGAACGCCTCGTCGGTCCTCGCGTCCTGGCCGTGGTAGCCGGCCATGACGCTGTTGCCGCGCAACACGACCTCGCCGATCGTCTCGCCGTCGCGCGCAACGTCGCGATCGCTGTCGTCGACGACCCGGACCTGGTCGGCGCCGTTGTAGGTGACGCCCTGACGCGAGAGCATCCGGGCCTGCTCCTCCAGGTCGAGCTCGTCCCACTGGGGCTGCCAGCTGCAGCCCATCACCGGGCCGTAGGTCTCGGTCAGCCCGTAGAGGTGGATGGGGTGGAGGTTGAGCTCGCGCATGCGCCGCAGGACGGCCGGGGGCGGCGGCGAGCCGCCGGTGGGAACGGTCACGCGCTGATCGAGCGGGTGGGCCCGCTCGTCTGAGATGATGCTCATGTGCACCGTCGGGGCGCCGCTGTAGTGCGTCACCCCCTCGGACTCGAACAGGTCCCAGATGTGGTCGGCCTCGACGCGGCGCAGGCACACGTGGACGCCGCCGACGGCGGTGACCGCCCAGGTCAGACACCAGCCGTTGCAGTGGAACATCGGCAGCGTCCACAGGTGCACCGAGTCGTAGTGCAGCTGGGTCTCGAGCGCCACTCCGTGGGCGCGCAGGAAGGCGCCGCGGTGGGTGTAGATCGCCCCCTTGGGCTTGCCGGTGGTCCCCGAGGTGTAGTTGATCGAAATCGGCTCGTTCTCGTCGCGCAGCCAGCTCTCGGGCGGCTCGGCCGACCCCTCGGCGAGCAGCTGCTCGTAGGGGTCGGCGTCCGAACCGGTGTCCTCGATGACGATCACCTCGATGTCCGACAGGTGCAGCGACTCGACCTGCTCGCGCAGCGCGTCGTCGACGAGGAGCGTCGTCGATCCCGAGTCGCGCAGGATGTACTCCACCTCCTGCGAGCTCAGGCGGGTGTTCATGGCCACCAGGACGCCTCCGGCGAGCGGGATCCCATAGTGGGCCTCCAGCAGCGCCGGCGAGTTGGGCGCGAGGACCGCCACGCGGTCGTGGCGCTTCAGGCCTCGCTCGCGCAGGCCGCCGGCGAGGCGGTGGCAGCGCTCGGCGAACTGGGCATAGGTGTAGTGCCGCTCTCCGTGGACGACCGCGGGCCGCTCGCGCAGGGTGTGCTCGGCGCGGGCGAGGAAGTTCAACGGGCTCAGCTCGAGCCGCGCGGCGTCGGGGATCACGTCGATCCCCAACGACTCGGAAATAGTGGTCTTCGTGCTCATGACCGGGACTGCGCCTCCTCCCATGCTTGTTCTGCGAGATCGGGAACGCCGGCGCCCAGCTCGGCGAACCAGGGGTCGAGCTCGTTGCCCGACAGGAAGCGCTGATAGCTCTGCTCGAGGAAGACCGCCGACTTCCAGATCGCGAGCACGCGATACCAGCGCAGCTCGCTCACATCGGCGCCGGTCAGCTCGGCGTAGCGGTCGGTCATCCAGGCCGCGTCGGGGAACCCGGGCTCGCGGGTGACCGGCTGCAGGTCGCGGATGACGTTGGCGGGGCGCTGCGCCTGCGCCATGTGAGCGGTGAGATAGCCGAGATCGGCGAGCGGATCGCCGAGCGTTGCCATCTCCCAGTCCAGGATGCCGAGCACCCGCGCCGGCGGCTGCGCGGCGAAGATCATGTTGCCGATGCGGTAGTCGCCGTGGACGACCGCCGGTCGGCCGCTGTGCGGCAGGTGCTCGCCGAGCCACGCGGTGACCCGATCGAGCACCGCAAGCTCGCGCGTGCGCCCGCGCTCCCACAGCTGCGCGAAGCGCCGCACCTGGCGCTCGAGGTATCCCGTGGGCCGCCCGAGCTCGGAGAGCGGCCCCGTCTCGACGTCGATCGAGTGCAGCGCGACGAGCTCGGAGACGACGAGCTCGCCGAGCCGATGACGATGCTCGGGCGTCGCGAAGGCGGGGGGCGTGGCCGCCGTCAGCACGATCCCGTCGAGGTACTCCATGACGTAGAACGGGGCGCCGATCACCGACTCGTCGTCGCAGGTGGCCAGCACCGCGGGCACCGCCACCTCCCGGCCTGCAAGCGCCCGCAGGATCCGCGCCTCGCGCAGGACGTCGTGCGCCGAGGGGGGAAGCGGCGGCCGGGGCGGTCGGCGGACGACGAAGCGCTCGTCCCCGCGACGGATGAGGTAGGTCACGTTGGAGTGGCCGTCGCCGACCCGGCGTGCCTCGAGCTCGCCGTCGCCGAGGCCGCACTCGTCGAGGAAGCGTCGCAGCGGCTCGCGGACGAGCAGCGGCGCGAGCTCGAGCGACGCCGCCTCCTCGGCGGTGTCGACGACCTCGAAGGCATGTGGCGCGCGATCGTCGTCCGCGATGTCCGCGCCGGGCTGCAGTGGGCTCCTCATCGCCGGTTGCTTCTCTCCGTCAGGGGGCGGTGGTAAACGGGTATTGTCGCGCATCGATGGGCAGATCCTCTGATACGGGAAGTTCATCGCTGCGGCGGATCGCCTTCGACCTCGTCGAGGGCTCGACTCCGCTGTGGCGGATGGCCTTCGACGCCGTCGAGCGGCCGATCGCCAAGGTCGCGGAGGCGGGGGTGCAGAGCGGCCCGTTCATGGACGGGCTCGCCGTCGCCTGGCGCATCCGACGTCGGGCGGTCGACGAACTGCGCGCGCGGGCGCAGCTCGGGCTCGAGACGCTGAGCCTGCCCACGCGCGGCGACGTCGACCGTCTCGCCAACCAGCTCGCGGGAGTGCAGCGCGAGCTGCGCGAGCTGCGCGACGAGCTCGAGAGCTCGGGCGGCTTTCCGACCTCCGAGCTCGGCGCCGCGCCGCGTCGGCGCCCGGCGAGCCGGTCGCGCAAGCGCTGATGGCGCCCTCGCTGCTCGAGCGCCAGCTGCTGCGGATCCGCAACGCGATCCCGTACTACGCCGGGCTGCACCGGGTGACGCTCGGGCAGACGCCCAAGGACCTCGTGTGGCGTCGCGAGACCGCGCGGTTGTGGCGCTATCGCAGCGACGAGCGGCGGATCTCGCCGCCGATCCTGATCGTCCACAGCCTCGTCTCCGAGAGCCACATCCTCGATCTTCTGCCCGGCAACAGCATGGTGGCGTTCCTCTGCGAGCAGGGCTTCGACGTGTTCCTGACCGACTGGGAGCGCGCGGGGCCGGCCGATGCCGACAACACGCTGCAGACCTACGTCGACGACTACCTGCCGGGTGCCCTCGCCGCCGTGCGGCGCGTCAGCGGCGCCGACGAGGTGACCGTCGTCGGATACTGCCTCGGCGGCGTGCTCGCGCTGCTGCTCGGAGCCGCGCATCCCGAGCTGCCGATCCGCAACCTCGTCACGATGACCACCCCCTGCGACTTCCGCCGCCTCGGGTTCATGACATCGATGCTCGTCGCCGACCGTCTCGATCCCGATGACGTGATCGATGACACGGGCCTGGTGCCGGCGCGGTTCATCGATTTGGCGTTCCAGTCGCTGAAGCCGACCGACCCGCTCGTCCAGCAGGCCAACGTCTGGCAGCACCTGCACGACGAGCAGTGGCTGACGGGGTTCATCGCCATGAACCGGTGGGCCCGTGAGCAGCTGCCGTTTCCCGGGGCGGCGTTTCGCCAGCTCGTCGACGTGATGATCCGCGACAACGCCCTGCTGCACGGCGTCGTGCCCTGGGGCGACGACGAGGTGCGGCTGGCCGACATCCACTGCCCGTATCTGAACGTGTTCTGCAACGCCGACGAGCTCGTCCCGCCGGCCTCCGCCGAGCCGCTGTGCGATCTCGTCGGCTCCGAGGATCGCGGCGAGCTGCGCCTGGACGCCGGTCACGTCGGCCTCGTCGCCGGCCGTCAGGCCGCCGAGGTGTCGCGACCCCGGATCGCCGAGTGGGTCGGCGAGCACAGCGCCTGACCGCTCACGGGATCGGCGGCGCGGGTCGCGGCCGCGGGATCGCGCGCGTCCAGAACGTGCGTACGAGCGCGCTCGCCGCCGCTCCGGGGTTGACGAGCATGTCGGCCCGATCGCGGCGCAGCGCGGCCCGCAGCGCCGCATCGTCGATGATCAGGCCCGCCCGCCAGGCCGCGCAGTCGGCGAGGTCGTCGGCGCGCAGGAAGTCGTGGATCGCGGGCAGGATGTCGCTGGTCTCGTCCATCAGCAGCAGGTGGCCCTCGCCGGGGGCGATCAGGAGGCGCGCCTGCGGGATGTAGCGTCCGAGCAGGCAGGCGTTGCCGAGCGGCATGATCGGGTCGTCGTCGCCGGTCACGACGAGCGTCGGCGCCTGCAGCCGGTGCAGCCACGGCAGCGTCCCAGGAAAGCAGGTGAGGCCGAGCAGCTGCCAGAGGTAGCCGACGGGTGGGGGCGGCGCGAGCTGACGGGCGTCGCCGTGCTCCTCGATGAACTGCCGGTCGTGACGAGCCCGGCCGCCCATCAGATCGCCGATGACCTCCTCGTAGTGCGGCCGCCAGTAGTAGCGCAGCGGGGTCGACATCTCCGCCAGCGTCCGCGTCGAGCCCGGCACGCCACCCCAGCCGCACGTCGTCGCGGCGAGCACGAGTCGCCGGACGCGCGCGGGCGCCCGGCGGGCGAGGATCTGCGCGATCAGCCCGCCGAAGGAGTAGCCGAGCACGTCGACGCGGTCATAACCGAGCCGATCGAGCAGGCGCTCGGTCAGCCGCCCGAGCGCCTCGAGGCTGAGCGGCCGACACGGGGTGACCGAGCGGCCCGCGCCCGGCGCGTCGAACTCGATCAGGCGCGTACCGGGGAAGACGCGGCCGAGGTCGGCCCACATCTCCATGTGCGCGCCGATGCCGTTGATGAGCAGCAGCGGCCGCCCCTCGCCGGACTCGCGCACGTGCAGGCCCAGCCCCGACACCCTCACGAGGCGCTCCGTGGGATCCACTACAGGCGCACGTAGTCAGAGAGCCGCTCGTGCTCGAAGATCATGCTCCGCTGCATGGGGAGCTCCCGGCCCTTTCCAGCCTCCACCGCCCGGCGGTACATCGCCAGCGCGATCGCGATGTCGACGTAGGCGAGCCCGACCGCGTCGAAGTAGATCCGCTCGTCGTCGCTCTCGCGGCCGGGCCGGTCGCCGGCCACGATCTCGACGAGGTCGCCGTCGACGTCGTCGTCGGTCAGCTCACCGTCCTGGTACATGCGACTGAGGGTCTGGGTGCGATGCTTGACCGTCTCCCAGTCGTCGCAGACGATCTTGTCACACCGCTTGGCGACCTCGTACTCGTCCTCCCAGCCGCCGACGTGGTTGTAGAACGCGCCCGGCTTCATCCAGTCGGCCTTCAGCAGCGGCGCCTGGGCGCTCGTCGCGGTGACGAGGATGTCGGCGTCGCTCGTCGCCCGCTCGCCGTCGGTCTCGGCGATCTCGAGCTCCATGTCGGGCAGCAGGGGGGACAGCTCGCGCACGAACTGCTCCTCCTCCTCGGTCGTCTTCGCGCACACCCGGCAGCGCGCCAGCGACGGGCGTACGCTCTTGAACGCGAGCAGGTTCATCTTCGCCTGCTCGCCGCTGCCGATGAAGCCGATCGTCTCGGCGTGCTCGGGGGCTAGGTAGCGCCCCGCCAGTCCCGCCATCGCCCCGACGCGCACGTTGGAGGCCAGCGTTCCCTCCATGACCGCGAACGGGTACCCCGCCTCGATCTCGGAGAGCACGAACAGCGCGGTCAGGTTCTGCCGCCCCTCGGCGACGTTCTCGGGGAACACTGACACCCACTTGACACCGCAGACCTTCTCGTCGTGCAGCGTCGCCGGCAGGCAGTTGATCCGCTCCTGGGTGTCCTCGTCGAAGATCTGCACGATCTTCTCCGGGAACAGAACGCGCCCCTTGCGATTGGCCAGGAGCGCGTCGTGGACGGTGTCGACCGCCAGGCCGAGGTCCAGGCAGCCCGCCTCCAGCAGGTCCTCCTGGGACAGATAGGTGACCCCGATCGCGTGCTCACCCGTGCTCATGACCGTGCCTCCGGTTGCTCATCCGGCGTCAGCGGGCCCGGTCGGGACCGCGCCGGGCATCCTACCCGTCGGGCGGGAGATCCAGCGCCAGCCGGGGGCCTTCACCTCCATCTGCGCGAGAGACCGTCGGCGGATCGGCAGGAGCGGACGGTCAGCGGATCGGCAGGAGCGGACGGTCAGCGGATCGGCGCGGGCTCTTCGCCGCGCCAGCGGACGAGCCCGGGCCGGTGCCGGGTCTGTGCCCCGGTGCGCGCGTCGATCCCGAACTCCCCCAGCAGCGTGGTCGTGCGCAATCCCGTCGCCGCCGCCCACAGCTCCCGCGCTCGCGTGCTGCCGGCGATCCGCGCGCACTCCACCGCCAGCGTCGCCGCGGCCGCCGCCTGAACGGCCGGGTAGTCGGGCCGGGCGCCGGTCAGCCGGCGGTAGGCGCCGATGAAGCTGCTCTCGTCGGGCCCGACCGCAACCGGTGCGTCGCGCGGCGCCCACTGGACGATGCCGTAGATCCCCTCGGGCGCGCCGACGGCGGCCGCAAAATCTCGCACCCCGGCGGCGATCGAGCAGATCGTCTCGGGCGGCGCCGGCGCGGCGCGCGCCCGGACGACGAGTGCGACGTCGTCCTCGAAGCGACCGGCGCTGAACAGGTCCCACCGCTCGGATGCCGCGCCGAGCTCGTCGATCGCGGCGACCCCGACCGAGGCGTCGACCTCGGTGGCCGCGACGCCGAGGCGCCGCGCCTGCGCGACCGCGCCGGCGGCGACCTGGCGCGCGAACTGACCGGGGCCGCGCACCACCACCAGCGGGACGCCGGCCGGCGCCCGGTGCGCGACGAACGGCGCCGCGTAGCGGCTCGTGGGGGTGAGCACCGACACGATCCGGCCGGGGCAGGCGGTCTGGACGTCGTCGCCGGCACCGCCGTGGTTGAACAGCAGCCCGTCGGCGCCGGCGGCGACCGCCTCGCCGGCGGTGCGCATCAGCTGGGTCGAGTAGGGCCCGAGCAGCAGATCGCAGTCGCGCGCGAGCGCGCTCAGCGCCGGGGCGACGCGATCGACGTCGGAGGCGTCGTCCTCGATCCGCGGCCGAGGATCGCCGCCCGTGACGTCGGCCCAGGCCTCGAGGCCGCTCGCCGCCTGGCGGCCGAAGGCCGCGAAGCGGCCGGTCAGCGACAGGCACGCGCCGATCCGCAGGCCGGTCATCGCCGACGCGCCTCTGACATGATCGCGCGCGTCACCGAGTCGAAGGAGAGGCACCGATGGCGGTCAACGAGTACTACACGGCCGACGTCCAGGGCCCGTTCGAGGAGTTCGAACTGGGCGCGTTCCCGCTGAGCACCGGGTTCACCCTGCCCGAGGCGCGGCTGGCCTACAAGACCCACGGCACCCTGAACGAGGCCAGGGACAACGCCATCCTGCTGCCGCACATGTACACGGGCACGCTGGCGTTCATGGACGCCTACGTCGGCGAGGGGCGGCCGCTCGATCCCACCACCTACTTCATCATCCAGCCGTCGCAGCTGGGCAGCGGGATGGGATCGTCGCCGAGCAACACGCCGCCGCCGTTCAACGGCGCGGCGTTCCCGCCGGTCGCGATCGTCGATGACGTCCACGCGCAGCACCGGCTGATCACCGAGCACTTCGGGATCGAGACCCTGCAGCTGGTCAGCGGCTGGTCGATGGGCGGCCAGCAGACCTACGGCTGGGCGGTCCAGTACCCCGACATGGTCAAGCGTGCGATGCCGATCGCCGCCACGGCGGTCACGCCCGAGCACAACCGCATGTTCATCGACCTGCACACTCAGCTGCTGACCGACGACCCGGCGTGGGAGGGCGGCTTCTACACCGATTCCCACGCGGTGCACCGCGGCCTGCGCCGCCACGCCGAGGCGCTGGCGCTGATGGGCATCACCGCCGAGGCGCTTCGCGTGCAGGCCTACCGCGAGCTCGGCTTCCAGACCCGCGACGACTGGCAGCGGGGCTTCGTCGAGGCCTACTTCCTCCCGATGGATCCGAACAACCTCCTGTGCACGGCGCGGAAGTGGCGCGCGGGGGAGATCGGGGCACAGGACGCCGACGCCGCGCTGGGCCGGATCACCGCGCGCACTCGCGCGGTGGCGTTCAACGGCGACCTGTTCTTCCCGCCCGAGGTCATCGAGGAGGACGCGGCCAGGATTGCCGCGGGCGAGTTCAGGTCGATCGGCAGCGTGTGGGGTCACTTCACGATGTTCGGGCTGCGCGAGGGCGACGTCGCCGAGATCGACGCGATGTACGCGGAGATCCTCGCCAGCTAACGGCCGGCCACCAGCTCAGCCGCGGCCGACGTAGGGCATGCCGGTCGCCATGACCGTCAGGAAGAGCACGTTGGCCTGCAGCGGCAGCCCGGCCATGTAGAGCACCGCGTCGACGACGGGCCCGAGGTCCATCATCGGCTCGGCGAGCCGCGAGCCGCTCGGCTGCATCGCCTCCTGGCCGAGGCCGTGGCTCAGCTCGGTCAGCGCATTGCCGACGTCGATCTGCCCGCAGGCGATGTTGGCGTCGCGGCCCTCGAGCGCCAGGCCCCGGGTCAGCCCGGTGATCGCGTGCTTAGTCGCGGTGTAGGCGATCGCGTGCGGTCGCGGGACGTGCGCCGAGATCGAGCCGTTGTTGATGATCCGCCCCCCGGACGGGGACTGCGCGCGCATCGCGCGAAACGCCGCCTGGGCGCACAGGAAGCAGCCGGTCAGGTTGACGTCGACCGTCGCGCGCCACTGCGCGACGTCGACCTCGTCGACCGGCGCCGTCGGGCCGAACGTCCCCGCGTTGTTGAACAGCAGGTCCACGCGCCCGAAGCGCTCGAGCACCTGCGCGAACAGCGCCCGCACGGCCTCGGTGTCGGCGACGTCGGTCGGCACCACGAGGGCGCGGGCCTGCGAGGCGTCGGCGACCGTCTCGCGCAGCGCCTGCTCCCGGCGGCCGGCGAGCGCGACGCGGTAGTCGGCGGCCAGCAGCGCCGCCGCGACGGCTCGGCCGATGCCCGAGCCGGCGCCGGTGATCACCGCCACGGGTCCATGCTCGGCCACCACGCAGAGGTTACGGCGTCAGTGGGAGGGCCGTGGTCCGGCGGCTGACGAGTCGCGCGCTGCTGTGCGATCCCTCGCGCGGGCCGTCTCAGGGCGATTCTCGCGCGGGTCGTCTTAGGGCGGCGACAGCGTCAGCAGCGTCGCGCTCGCGGAGGGCAGGGTCATCTCGTAGGAGCCGGCCCGGGGGGCGACGGTCTGCGGCACGGGGGCTCCCAGCGCGCCCGTCGTCGTCGTGCCGAAGCTCTGCCCGCCGAGGGTGACGTCCTGTGCGTAGGCGCTGCTCGCGAGCAGGCTCTCGATCGCCCCCGGTTCGGACCCGTAGCCGGCCGGGGCGCGGAGCGCAATCGAGGCGCCGCCGCTCAGGCTGTCGTTGATCAGCAGGACGCGGACGCTGTTGTCGCTCCCGCGCGTCGCCCAGATGCGCACCACCTTCGGGTCGCCGGAGGCGACGCGCAGCAGCTGTGAGCCCTCGGGCGCGGCCTCGGCGAACAGGAGCGCTCCGTAGTAGAGCGGGCGGACCGTCGCCTCCCAGCCCGCGCCGGAGCGGGCGATGTTGAACAGGGAGTTGACCGAGTTCGGGTACGTGTGGAGGTTGACGCCGTCGACTCCGGCGCGGGCGAGTGAGAACAGCGCATCCAGCGACCACAGCGCCGAGGCCATCGTGTCGCTGACGCCGGGGCGACCGTTGCAGCTGATCGACCCCATCTCGTCGACGCGAAAGCTCGCGCCGGCCCGGTGAGCGACCCCGACGTAGGACCGCAGGCCGCCGCCCAGCAGGTTGCGCGACGCCGTCAGGCTGAGCAGGTTGGGAACCGATGGATACTGGGGGGAGGCGGGATCGGTGACGCAGTTGATCAGCGGGTAGGCGTGGGTGGTCAGCGCCCGCACGGGCGACGCCGGCGTCAAGAGGCGGCTGAACGCCGCCATCCAGGGCACCCGGCTCGTCTCCGGACCGGCGATCGCCACGCGGGGCATGACGCGCAGCGTGCGCGCGAACTCTGCGGTGAAGCCCGCCGGGCTGTAGCTGCGGCCTCGGGAGTACACGGGGGTGCCGGCGTCGCCGTACCACGGCTCGGGGTGGCCGTGCAGGCTCCGATACCAGGGGACGACCGGATAGAGGTCGGGCTCGTTGCCGATCTGCAGCGAGTCGACGTAGGGCCTGCCGACGCCGTCGAGCAGCTGCGCCGCCTCGACCTGCGAGATCCGGGTCCGGTCGGCCTCGAGATTGACGCCCAGCATCATCCGCAGATCCATCGCCTGGGCGAACCGGTGCGCGATCGCCGTCCAGCTCGGCGTCAGGTCGTAGGTGACCCCGAGCGGCCTTGCCATCCCCCGGACCGGCCACCACGTCCGATCGGTGCTCTGACCCCCGACCCGGAGCACCGGCCGCCCCACGGGATCGAGGTTGCGGATCAGGCGCTCGAGGACGGGATCGACGGTCTGACCGCTGCCGAACCACGTCGGGATCGTGTTGTACTCGAGCGCGAGACCGAGGAAGCCCGAGGGCAGCGGCCGGGTGACCGGGACGTCGCTCACCGCGGCCGTCACCACGCTGGCGCGCGCGATCGCCGTCCCGCCGCCGAGGCTCGCGAGCACGGTGAGCAGGGCGACGATGCGGCGCCTCCGGGAGGTCACGCTGCGGCAGTATCAGGCATGCGGAGGCGATCAGTCGACGAGCAGCCGCTGGGACCCGAGCCGCACCTGGTCTCCGGGCTCGAGCCGGCAGCGAACGACGCGCCGGCGATTGACGCGCGAGCCGTTGGTCGAGTCGAGGTCCTGCAGGACCCAGTGGCCGTCCCGGAAGCGCAGCCGGGCGTGGCGCCGCGACACCGTCGGGTCGTGCAGGACGACGTCGCAGGCCGGATGACGGCCGACGAGCAGCTCGGCGCGGGCGCCGGCCCAGTCGAGCGCGAGCAGCACCTCGCAGCCTCCCGGCCAGGCCTCGCGAGCCAGGCGCCGCGTGATCCGCGCCAGCGCCTGCTGCGGGCGCCGCACGGTCAAGTCGCCGACGAGCCGCTGTGGGTCAAGGACGCGACTGCGCAGCAGCTCGTCGAGGCGGTGGGCGAGCGTCGCATCCGAGAGCAGCCCGTCGCCGTAGGCCGCGTTCAGGACGGCCGCGAGGCGCTGGCGCGAGGCGCCCGGTCCGAGCATGGGCGTGCAGTCTCGCGCGGCGACGCGCGGTTGTCCATGACGACCCGCGATTGTCCATGACGACCCGCGGTTGTCCATGACGACCCGCGGTTGTCCATGACGACCCGCGGTTGTCCATGACGGCCCGCGGTTGTCCATGACGGCCCGCGGTTGTCCATGACGGCCCGCGGTTGTCCATGACGGCCCGCGGTTGTCCATGACGACCCGCGGTTGTCCATGACGTTGGTGGCGACGATGCGGCGCCGGGCAACTATGCGGCGCCGGGCAAGCTCGGCCCCTCGGGCTCAGCCGAGGCCGACCGCGCGCCCACGAGCACGCCGCCCAACGCGGGCAGCGCGAGCACCTCGGCGGCGATCGCGATCACGATCGGCAGCCGCAGGCTCGGCTCGTGGTAGCCGAAGAAGCTGCCGGCCAGCGCGATCGCGATGCTGACGAGCGATCCGACGCAGACGGCGAGCCCGCCGAGGGCGGCCAGCCGGCGCAGGCCGCGGTCGGCACCGAGCAGCGCTGCGGCGAGGCCGGCGCCGCCGGCCGCGTTGAGCAGGAACAGCACGCCGACCGTCGGGACGAGGCTCATGAAGTCGACGTACTGCTGGAAGTGGACGCCGGCGACGACGAGCAGCAGCGCGGCGGCCGGGAGACGGACGCGCCCCATCAGGGCTTCACCGTGATCGTGGCCGTCATGAAGGCGTGAAAGGCGCAATGGTAGGTGTAGGTACCCGGGTGCTGGAAGTCGATCACCCTGGAGGCGTGGGGGGCGACGGTGCCGGTGTCGAAGGACCCGTTGTCGGCGGTGGCGGTGTGCGCGGTGTTGTCGTGGTTGGTCCACGTCACGCGTGTGCCGGAGGTAACAGTGACAGCATTGGGAAGGAAAGCGTAGTTACTGATCGCAATCGTGAGATGTCCGTTGTGCACCGCTGCGGAGACGGCGTGGGGCGCGGTGCGATGTCTGAAGATCACCGCGACGGCGGCGACGAGAATCGCGACCAGAGTCGGTATGAGCAGGGATTTCAGGCGCACAACCAGCGTTCGGATGCACGAGAGTAGCGGATCAAACCGTCAGGTTAAGCGCGCTTAACAGAATGACTGATCCATCCTGACATCGGCTTCGTAAGAGATGGCGGTGCGCACATGTGCACCGAACGACAGCCCAGGAGGCCTCATGACGGACACCAGTACCCACAACGAAACCGAGCAGGCCCCCGGCGCCGTGGAGGAGCTCGTCCGCGACGACGTCGAGCGCAAGCGGTTCCTGAAGATGGCGGGCAAGGGCATCGGCGCCGGTGCGGCAGCCACGTCACTGGCCGCGTTCATCGCCGCCTGCGGATCGAGTTCGAAGAAGAGCTCGTCGAGCGCCTCGAGCTCGTCGAGCGCCTCGAGCGCCTCGAGCGCCTCGAGCGGGTCGGGCTCGAGCCCGAGCGGCGATCTCGCGATCGTCAACTACGCGCTGACGCTCGAGTACCTCGAGTCCCAGTTCTACGCCAAGGTCATCGCCAGTGGCCTGTTCCACGGCAAGGACCTGGCGATCATCAAGACCTTCGGAGCCGAAGAGGCCGACCACGTCGCCGCGCTGCACAAGGTCGCCTCGAGCATGGGCAAGCCCGCCGCCAAGCCGATGGGCAAGTTCCCGATCCACTCGGCCCCGCAGGTGACGATGCTCGCCGCGACGGTCGAGAACCTGGGCGCCGCCGCCTACCTCGGGCAGGCGGGAGCGATCAAGAGCAAGGAGATCCTCGCCGCCGCGCTGGCCATCCACAGCATCGAGGCGCGCCACGCCGCGACGCTGAATCTCGTCCTCAAGAAGGACCCGACCCCGGACGGTGCGTTCGCCAAGCCGGCGAGCATGTCGACCGTCCTGGCCGCGGTCAAGCCGTTCATCGCCTAGCCATCCCCGACTTCCGGATAAGGAAACCATCACCATGACCACGCTTGATCCCCAGAGCCCCGAGCTGGGCGCCGTCGAGGTCCACGGCATGAACCGCGCGACCTTCATCCTGCGCGGGACGCTTGCCGCCGGCGCGCTGTTCGGCGCGAGCGCTGCGGCGCCGTTCGTCTCGAACGCGTTCGCGGCCGCCGGCACCAGCGACGTCGACATCCTGAACTTCGCGCTGACGCTGGAGTACCTCGAGAGCGACTTCTACCTGTCCAAGGGCAAGTCGGTCGGTCTCAGCGGCCAGGCCAAGTCGGTCGCCATGGAGTTCGGCGACGAGGAGTCCGAGCACGTCGCCGCCCTGATGAAGGCGATCTCGGGCGCCGGCGGCATGCCCGTCAAGAAGCCGACGTTCGCGTTCCCGGTCACCGACGAGAAGAGCTTTCTCAAGCTCGCGTATGTGCTCGAGAACACCGGCGTCAGTGCGTACAACGGCGCCGGCCCCTCCCTGCAGAACAAGGCGCTGCTCGCCGCCGCGGGCTCGATCGTCCAGGTCGAGGCTCGGCACGCGGCGACGATCGCGCTCCTGACCAACATGAAGATCACGCCCGACGGCGCGTTCGACAAGCCGGCGACGATGAAGCAGGTCCTGGCCAAGGCCGGCCCGCTCATCAAGAAGTAGACCCTCGACGCGCGAGCGCGGCGGGGGCGCTGCGCGGACCCACCGCCGGCTGCAGATCGTCAACGGGCGGCTGACGCAACAACGCCAGGGGCCCAGGTCGGCGTCGGCCACCGGCTCCGCGCACCACCGGCCACGTCCCGTGCAGCGCCGCAGGCCCGGCAGGTGGGCGTGTCGCCGGTGGGCGCCGACGCGTTCAGGGGCGCGGCCGGTCGCCGGACGCCTGTTCGCGCGCGTAGCGATCGAGACGTTCGAGCTCGTCGGCGTACATCCGGCTCAACACGCGCGGCGCGAACAGCCGCTCGAAGAACCCGCCCACGCCGCCGGCGCCCTGCCAGCTGGTCGCGATCGACACGCGGCAGTGCTCGCCCGATGGCGTGACGGTGAACGAGGTCACCAGCGAGGATTCCTGGTCGGTCTCGGTCAGGACGCGGCCGGGTTCGGGCTCCTCGACGCGCATCGTGTATCGGCGCGTTCGGCCGCCGGCGTTGACCTTGAAGCGATGCAGGGTGCCGGCTCCCGAGCCGCCCTCCAGGACCTCGAAGTCAGTGAAGCCGTCGGGGAGGAAACGCTGATGATGCTCGTCGTCGGCGATCAGGCGATAGGTGAGATCCGCCGGCGCGCCGACGTCCCCCTCGCGCTTGACGGTGATCAGCCCCATCGCGACGACGATAACGCGATCGCGAGCTCGAACGGAGCCCGCCCCGGGCTCAGGGACCCCGAACCTCCGGTAGCAGCAGGGCTTTTGCGCTGAGTGCGGACAGCTCGTACAGCAGCATTGCGGCGTACCGACGCGCAGGCGCATCCGAATCGCCCGTCAGCACGGTAGGGCTGAGGCTCGAGCGAGGCGGGTATCGTCCCGCACCATGACGACCCAGCCTGATGCGGTGGACGCTAAACGCAGCGCCGGCTGGCTTCCGGAGCAGGACGACCTGGAGTCGTGGCTCGAGGGCCACCGGGAGCGAGTGGAGGCTCGGGGCGAGCAGGTCGTGCTCCACCCGGTGATCGAGGAGTTCCAGCAGCTGATCGATACCGATCCGATCGTGCGCATGTGCCTGCACCAGATGATCGAACAGGTGCCGAGCACCAAGCCGTACCGCACGCGCCACTTGGACAGCGTCGAGCAGATGCTGCGCCTGATCAACGAACTGCTCACGATGGCGCCGGAGTTCGGCGAGACCTCGATCATGGCCCTGCCACTCAACGCGATCCTCGATTGGCCGATGGGAACGCCGGCCGGGTTCGCTGTCTTCCGGGACCCGCGGGTCAACGCGATGCTGAAGAAGATCCTGACCACCTGGTGCGAGTTCCTCAGCGGCCGTGACTCGCTCTACGTGCTCAACGATTCGCCGGCCGGCTGGAAGTGCGCACAGGCCCGACGCACGGTCGGCATGGGACAGTACGAGCATGACCCGGAGGACGAGCATTGGGGCTTTTGCTCGTGGAACGACTTCTTCACCAGACGCTTCAAGGAGGGTGAGCGTCCGGTGGCCTCGCCGGAGGACGACAAAGTGATCGTCAGCGCGTGTGAGTCGACGCCCTACGGCATCAGCACGGACGTCAAGCGTCAAGACCGCTTCTGGATCAAGAGCCAGCCGTACTCCCTCGAGGACATGCTGGCCAATGACGACTCAATCGATCAGTTCGTCGGGGGAACCGTCTACCAGGCCTTTCTCAGCGCCGTCAACTACCACCGGTGGCACAGCCCCGTGGCCGGCACGGTCGTCCGTGCGTTCGTCCACGACGGAACCTATTACTCGGAGGCGGACTCCGAGGGCAAGGACGCGGTCGAGCCGAAGAACTCACAGTCCTATCTGGCCCACGTCGCGACCCGAGCGATCATCCTCATCGACGCCGACGAGCCGGTCATCGGCCTGATTGCCTTCGTGGCGGTCGGCATGTCGGAGGTCTCTTCCTGCGTCATCGACTCGGCGGTGACGTCCGGCTACCACGTCGACAAGGGTGAGGAACTCGGTTACTTCCAGTACGGCGGCTCGACCGAGTGCCTGGTGTTCCGCCCAGGCGCAATCGCCGAGTTCACGCTCGCGGCCATCCCCCAGCCGCACGATCCCCACGCGCCGCTGATGCTCGTCCGCTCCAGGCTCGCCACCGCCGAGGCCGCAGCCGTCAAGCAAGAGCAGAACCGCTGACTACCGGCGCTCGCGCCGTCGCTGACGCCTTCCGATCGCGCAGGCGCGGCCTTCCGCGCCTCGACGGCGATCGTCGGCGCGGTGCGATGGCGCGGGCTCGCCGACGTCACCGGTTGATCGTGCGCACGGCTCGGTCTGAACGGACCCGCGGATAGCAGCCGGGACCCGCTCACGGGGTGCTCGACGACTCCACCTCCACGCACCGCCGCGGAGGGCGGCCTGTTCGGCGGCGGGTACGCTCTCGTGTGCCCGGCCGGCCCTGCCCGGCCCGCGGGCGGGCCCGACTGTGAGGAGGTGGATCGGTATGACTGAGACCGTGCTGTTGCTCGGGACGTTGGACACGAAGGGCCACGAATATGCCTTCGCTCGTGACCGGTTGCGTGATCTGGATGTCGGGGTGCTGCTCGTCGACGCCGGGATCAATGAACCGGTGGGCGTGGAGCCGGATGTTGGCCGGGGCGCGGTCGCTGAGGCGGCGGGGGCGCGGGTCGAGGACTTGGCGTCGGTCGGTGATCGTGGCGCCGCCGTGGAGGCGATGGCGCGCGGCGCGGCGGTGGTGGTGCGGCGGCTGTTTGACGAGGGTCGGTTTGACGGGATCCTGGCGTTGGGCGGGTCCGGCGGCTCGTCGATCGCCACCGCCGCGATGCGGGATCTTCCGGTCGGGGTCCCGAAGCTGATGGTCTCGACGATGGCGGCCGGTGACACGCGCCCGTACGTCGGCGCCACGGACCTGACGATGATGGCCTCGGTCGTCGACATCGCCGGCGTCAACTCCGTCTCGGCGCGGATCATGACCAATGCGGCCGGCGCGATCGCTGGCATGGTGGGCGCCCGGGCACCGGACCTCGCACACCGGAAGGTGATCGCCGCGACGATGTTCGGCGTCACCACGCCGTGTGTCACTCGCGCCCGCGAGCTGCTCGACGAGCTCGGCTACGAGGTGCTCGTCTTCCACGCCACCGGCACCGGCGGCCAGGCCATGGAGGTGCTGGCGTCCGACGGCTATCTCGCCGGCGTTCTCGACATCACCACGACCGAGCTCGCCGACGACTTGATTGGCGGCGTGCTGTCGGCGGGACCTGACCGGTTAGAGGCGGCGGGGCGGTCGGGCATCCCCCAGGTGGTCTCGCTGGGCGCCCTCGACATGGTCAACTTCGGCCCGCGTGACACCGTCCCCGAGCGGTTCGAGCAGCGCCGGCTCTACGTGCACAACCCGACGGTCACGCTGATGCGCACGACACCGGAGGAGTGCGCCGAGCTCGGGCGGAGGATCGGCCGCAAACTGTCCGCGGCGCGCGGTCCCACGGTCCTGTTCGTCCCTCTGCGCGGCGTGTCGATGATCGATGTCGAGGGGCAGCCGTTCCATGACCCCGCGGCAGACCGGGCGCTGATCGAGGGGGTGCGGGAGACGCTGGACGGGAGCGTGGAGGTCCACGAGCTGGACACGGACATCAACGACGAGCGGTTCGCGACGGCGATGGCGCACCGCCTGCACGAGCTGGTGACGGAGACCATATGAACCGAGCGGACGCGCTGGCCCGGCTGCGCACCCAGGCGAACGCCGCGCAGCCGATCATCGGAGCGGGAGCCGGTACCGGACTCTCGGCCAAGTGCGCCGAGGCCGGCGGCGCCGACCTCATCATCATCTATAACTCGGGCCGCTTCCGGATGGGAGGTCGCGGATCGCTGGCGGGGTTGCTCCCGTTCGGCGACGCCAACGCGATCGTCGTCGACATGGCCCGCGAGGTGCTGCCGGTCGTCCGCGAGACCCCGGTCCTGGCCGGGGTGTGCGGGACCGACCCGTTCCGGCTCATGCCTGTGTTCCTGGAGGAGATCCGCCGGATCGGCTTCAGCGGCGTACAGAACTTCCCCACGGTCGGCCTCGTCGACGGGACGTTCCGCGCCAATCTCGAGGAGACCGGTATGGGATTCGGGCTCGAGGTCGACATGATCCACGCCGCACACGAGCAGGATCTGTTGACCGCGCCGTACGTGTTCGATCCCGAACAGGCGACGGAGATGGCCCGAGCCGGAGCTGACGTCCTCGTGCCCCACATGGGCCTGACCACGGGCGGGGCGATCGGTGCACAGACGGCCAAGACGCTCGACGACTGCGTGGGGCTGATTCAGGCGATGCACGACGCGGCTAAGCGGGTCAATCCGGAGATCCTCGTCCTGTGTCACGGAGGGCCGATCGCCGAGCCCGATGACGCGGCGTACGTACTCGAACGTACGGATGGCGTGGCCGGCTTCTTCGGCGCCAGCTCGATGGAGCGGCTGCCCACCGAGGTGGCGATGATCGAGAACATGCGGCGCTTCAAGGCGGTCGCGCTCAGCAGGGAGCAGCGATGAGCTCGTTCGTGATGCGGGACGTGGTCACCGGCGTGGCTGCGGGTGGTGATCTCGCCGTCGTGTTGAGGCGAGGCTGAGTCCTTCGGCAGGGCGGGAGTCGGTGTGTTTGGCCGTGATCGCGGTGGGAAGTGGTGGCCCATGGCGGTAGGACGCGAGTCGGGGTCGCCGGCGGCTGCTCGGGCAGGAAACCGGAGTAGGTGTGGTTGACCGTCGCCGCTCACTGATCTCCGGACTCCTGTGCGGCGTGGGGGTCGCGGGGTTCATCGATGAGACGGTATTTCACCAGCTCCTTCACTGGCATCACTTCTACGACAAGTCAACGCCGTCGTGGGGACTGATCTCCGACGGGATATTTCACGCCGCCAGTTGGCTGTGCATTGTCGGCGGGTTGTTTCTGTTTGCCGACCTGCGCCGGCGCGCCAGCTTCGAGGCTCGATCGCTATGGGCGGGCTTCTTTCTCGGGCTGGGTGGCTTTCAGCTGTACGACGGAACCCTGCAGCACAAGGTCTTCCGGTTTCATCAGATCCGCTACCACGTGGACATCCTGCCGTACGACCTCGTGTGGAACGCGCTGGCTGCCGTAGCCTTGCTCGTTGGGATCGCGGTGCTGGTGCGCGCCCGGCGCCGGGCATCCGGTGACCGCGAGACCGTCGTCACGTGAGCTGTGGATGCCTCTCGGCTGGCTGACCGACTGGCCGAGCACGCCGGCGGCGTGGGCGACGCTGCCGGCGGCGCTGGCGCTGTACGCAACCGGCGTCGCCCGTCTGCGCAGGCGCGGTAAGAACTGGAGCAGCCGGCGCAGCGCCAGCTTCCTCGCGGGGTGGGCAACGTTGCTGATCGCCGTGTGCTCGCCGCTGGCCGCGCACGACGAGTCGTTCCCCGTGCACATGGTCCAGCACCTGCTCATCGGCATGCTCGCGCCGCTCCTTTTCGCCTTATCGGCGCCCATAACACTCGCGCTCCGCGCCCTGGAGCGCGCCCATCGCCGCCCGCTCGTCCGGATCCTGCACTCGCGAGCCGCGCGAGTGCTCGCCTTCCCTCCGATCGGCGCCCTGATCTACGCCGGATCCCTGTGGACGCTGTACCTCACGCCACTGTTCGCGCAGACCTTGCGGTACCCGCTGTTGCACGAGGCGCTGCACATGCACTTCCTCCTCGCGGGCTGCCTGTTCATGTGGCCGCTCGTCGGCCTCGACCCGGTTGGCTCGCGCAGCTCGATCCGTGTCCGGATCGGCGTGCTGTTGCTCGCGCTGGGCAGCCACGCCGCGCTGGCAAAACTGATCTACGCTGGCTGGCTAGGTGGCGGTCTCGCCCATACACTGCCTGCAGGTGACATCCACCTCGGGGCGCAGCTCATGTACTACGGCGGCGATCTAATCGACTTGGCACTAGTCGTTACCTTCTTCGCGCAGTGGTACGTCCGAGCCGGACGCACACTCACGCAGGCGCCGCGAGTTCCCCCGATTCCCCGATCCGTTCCAGAGCACGTCCGCTAGCGGGACGAACCGCGTCGCGCGATCAGTCCTCTGGCGGGTCGCCGCCGGCCCGGCGACGCTCGCGGCGCGCTGCCTCGACGAGACGATCAACCTCACGGTGGCGACGCTCTACATACGTCCGTAGCTCCGCCTCCGCCTGCTCTCGGAGGACTCGGACCTCGTCCGCCGCCTCGGCCCGCATCGCGGCCAGGAGCTGCTCGGCCGCCATTCGTGCGCTCTGAAGCTCCTGGTCACAACGCTCCCTGGCCTCCGCGACAAGACGCTCAGCCTGCCGCTCGGCATCGGCCACCACCTGGTGCGCGGTTTCTTCTGCCTCGCGGAGGACATCGGCGGCGGCAGCTTGCAGCCGAGCCTGATCGACAATTGCCGCGGCTTCTCCTCGCGCCGCCACGCGAATCGCCTCAGCCTCCTCGCGCGCCTGGGCCAACAGCCTGGCGGCATCCTCGCGCGCCCGAGGAAGCACCGCCCGCGCCTCTTCACGCGCCTCTGTGCGCAGCGCCTCTGCCTCGTCGCGCGCCTGGGCGAGCATCTCCTCTCCCTCCTGGCGACGGTTCTCGAGGCCTACCTCGGCTTCCCGAAGAAGGCGCTCGGCCGCATCACGGTCCGCCTCGGCACGCAGTCGAGCACCCTCCAACGTCGCCTCCGCCTCCAAGCGGCTGCTCTCGACGAATCGCGCCGCCTCCGCCTCCCTGTCCGCCGCCGCACGCTCACGGGCCGCCGCCTCCTGACCAAGCTCACGGGTCTTCTCGGCCGCGCGGCTGGTACGAAACCACTCGCTCACCAACTGGAGATGACGGTCAACCTCAGCCGGGTCATAGCCCTTGCGGACGCGCCGAAAATGACGCTGGATCACGTACGCCGCACGAGTCTCACCTTCCTGGCTCGGAGGCATAACCCTGCCGTTCGCTACCGAAACCCGGACTCCTTCGCGATCCCGGCCGACACCGACGTCGCCGTGGACCCGAGTTACCTGACGGCGGTGGCCGGCTCTCACCCAAACCGATCGGTGCCGCCGGGGCGGGGTGGCGACGGACTGCCCCGGGGCTTCAGCTTGTCTACCGGGTCGAGGGCGGTCCGAGCTGGTCCGTCGCGCTATAGCTCGCAGCGACAACGGCGAAGCCGGGCTTTGCGTTGCCGTACTGGTCGACTAGGCCCTTCTGGTTGAGCGGCGGGTCGGGCCAGGGGTCGCCGCCGTTGTAGCCGGGATAGGCGGCGAAGTCCTGCAGGGTCTGGAGGATCGCGCCCGATAGCCATGTCTTGCTGGCGAGGACCCCAAGGTGGTAGGCGAGCATGTTGGCCTGAAACTGGTAGGTCCCGTACTCCTCCGCCGGGCCATTGCGGTTGCCGTCGAACCCGAACTCGGTGACCAGCAACGCCTTGGTTGACTGGCAGGCGCGGAAGCTATCCAGGAACGGCCCTAGCGCGTCGCGGTCGTCGGTGACGCCGCCAGCCTCGTCGAACAGGCCGAAGTACTCGTTGGCGCCGATCACCTGCAGCGGTCCGTACGCAGGGTCACAGACCTGTCCCGGGATCCCCATGATCGCCATGCCGACCGGACGAGTCGGATCGAGGCGGTGAACGAGCGCGACGGCGCCGGCGATGTACGAGGCCTCGGCGCTGGTGGATGGCTGTGGGGGCTCGTTGGCGATGCTCCACAGCAGGATTGAGGGATGATTCTGGTTCTCGAGGACATTCTCGCTTAGCACCTCGCGAGCGTCGGCCAGCCATCCGGCCTGGCTGAAGTACTGGCTAGGCACTCCCCAGACCGGAACCTCGGACCAGATGAGGATCCCTTCCCGGTCAGCCAGCTCCTCCATCAGCGGGCCAACGGGGTAGTGAGCCCGGATCACGGTCGCCCCCAACTGGCGCACCCAGGCCAGCAGCTGCACCGTCTGCGCGGGGCTAAGCGCGGCGCCCGACTCGATGTTCTGCTCCTGCAGGTCCACACCGCGCAGATCGAGCGGCCTGCCGTTGAGCTCGAGCCGGCCGTGCTTGACGACTATCGAGCGGATACCCGAGTAGTCCAGGTATCCGCCAAGCGCTCGCCCGGCGCGGTCGACCAGCGTCACCGTGGCCCTGTACAACGCGGGGCTGTCGGGCGCCCACAGGCGCGGGTGGGCGATCACTACGCTCGCATGCGCGGTCCAGGTCGCATGCGGGGCGAGCGTCGCGCGTCCGAACTCGACCCGCACCCCGCCGTAGGAGCCATACAGCCGCACGGCCTGCCGCGCGGCGGTGGCGTTGCGCACCGTCACCTCCTCTTCGACCGTCGCCGCGCAGGCCGCGAGGCAGCGCAGCCGTGGCCGGATCAACACCCGCTCGACGTCGGCGCGCGCGACCGCCCGCAGGTAGACCTCGCGTTGCAGGCCCCCGTAGTTCCACCAATTGCTGCCCGGCCCAGGGGGCAGGTCGCCCGGACCGGTTCGGTCATCGACGCGCACCGTCAGCCGGTTTACCCCCGGCCGCAGACCCCCCAGGTCAACCTCCCAGGGCAGGTATCCACCGGAATGGCTTCCGATCTTGCGCCCGTTGAGCCACACGGTGGCGTGGTAGACAACCGACTCGAAGCGGACGATCCACTGGCGCGCGGAGGCGGGGACGTAGCGAGGGAACGCGTTCGGCGGCAGCGTGAAGTCCCGGCGATACCAGCCGACATAGCCGTCAAAGCTCTGGCTCGAAAAGTCCCCGGCGTTGTAGGAGTTCGGAACTCCGACCGGTGTCCATCCGTCAGTCGCCGATCCCGTCTGCCATCTCTGCGCGAGCCCGACG
>JAFAYV010000015.1 GCA_019240115.1 Solirubrobacterales bacterium
AGGTCGCGTCGGCGCTGGTATATCTCGTTCATTGCCTTGACATGCGCGTCGACCGCGGGCGCCAGCGCCGCTGCTCCGGCCAGCTGGACGGCCTCGAACAGGCCCGAGTCGATGTTCGACTTCAGCTGCCAGTAGTGCGAGATCGCCTGGGCATTGCCGACGATCGCCGCGCAGCGCCACCCGGTCATGTTGTAGCCCTTGGAGAGCGAGAACACCTCGACCCCGACCTCGCGGGCGCCGGGGGTGGCCAGGAACGAGGGCGCCACGTAGCCGTCGAACGTCGTCTCGGAGTAGGCGTTGTCGTGGACGACGAGCAGGTCGTTGGCGCGCGCGAGCTCAATCGCCCGTTCGAACAGGCCGTCGGGCACGACCGCGCCCGTCGGGTTGTTCGGATAGTTGAGGAACATGAGCTTGGCGCGGCGCAGCACGTCGCCCGGGATGGCGTCGAGGTCGGGGGCGAAGTCGAGCTCGGGCTCGAGGCCGAGCAGGTAGGGCTCGCCGCCGGTCAGCAGCGGGCCGCCGGTGTAGACGGGATAGCCGGGGTCGGAGGCGAGCGCAACGTCGCCGGGATCCAGGAACGCGAGGTTGAGGTGAAAGATGCACTCCTTGGCGCCGATCGCCGCCATCACCTCGCTCGCCGGGTCAAGCGCGACGCCGAAGCGCCGCTCATAGAAGGCGGCGACCGCCTCGCGGAACTCGGGCCGGCCCCGGTTGCTCGGGTATTGGTGGGTGCCGGGATCGGCCACCGCGCGCTGGGCCGCCGCGACGATCGGGGGATAGGTGGGCGTGTCGGGATCGCCGATCCCGAGGCTGATGACGTCGATCCCGGCGGCGCGCTTCTCCTCGATCTTCCGGGCCAGCTCGGCGAACAGATACGGCGCGATCGTGTCGAGGCGCTTACTCGGTCGCATGCAGCTCCTTGATGAAGTCGTCGGCCAGGGTGCCGGAGAACACCGGCGCCGCCCAGCCTGAGAGATTGACCTGAAGATCGTCTGAGACCTCCACCCCGAGCTCGCCCCCGTCGAGCACGACCGTCACCGGCGAACCGCCGCCGGCGAGGACGTGGGCGACGGCAGCCCCGGTCGCCCCGGTGCCGCTCGCCGAGGTCTCCCCGACCCCCCGCTCGAAGATCCGCGCCCGGATCCGGTCGGCGGTCAGCGGGACGTACCACGAGACGTTCGTGCGGTTGGGAAACAGTGCGTGGCGCTCGATCCCGGGGCCGATGCTCGGCAGGTGCAGCGCCTCGAGCTCCCCGAGGTCCGCAACGCGGATCGCGCACTGGGGGTTGCCGACCTGCACGTGCTGGAAGCCGATCGGGTCGCGGCCGTCGCCCGCCAGCTCGCCGCGGCCGTCGGGCGGTCCCGAGGGGAAGTCGGCGCTGGCCAAGCGCATGCGGCCGATGCTCAGCCGCGCGGTCGTCGGCGAGGTGATCGTCGGACGGATCTCGCCGGCCGCCGTCTGGATCGAGAACTCGTCGGAGTCGGTCCAGCCCCGGCGCCGAAGGTAGAGCACCGCCTCGCGGGCGCCGTTGCCCGACATCTCGGCCTCGGAGCCGTCGGGGTTGAAGATCCGCAGCCGCGCCACGTAGCCGGGCTCGTCGGGGGCCGACAGGAGCAGGATGCCGTCGGCGAACACGCCGGTGTGGGCGGCACAGAGCGCCCGGACCCGAGCTGGGGTCAGCTCGAACGGCATCCGGGCGGCCTCGACGATCGCGTAGTCGTTGCCCAGCGCCTGCCACTTCTCGAAGTCCACGCGGCGGCAGTGTATGTGTACCGTCGCCTCGGTCATGGTTCGGCGCCCGCGCCTCCGGTCGCTCTCGCCGCTGGTCGCGCTCGCCGTGCTCTCGGTCCTGTCGTTGGCCGCGCGCGGGCTCCTGCTCGACGAGCCCTGCCAGTCGCCGTGCACGACCGCCTCCGAGCACACGCTCATCTTCGACGAGGCCTATTACGTCAACGCCGCGCGCGTCATCGCGGGCATCCGGCCGCCCGCCGGCTCCCACTACGACCGATCACCGCTGCGCACCGACCCCAACGCCGAGCATCCCCAGGGCGCCAAGCTGATCATGGCCGCGGCGATCGAGATCTTCGGCGACGGTCCCTTCGCGTGGCGGATCGGCAGCCTGCTGTTCGGGTCGCTGGCGATCCTCGGCATGTACGCGCTCGTCCGCGCCGCCGGCGGCGGTCCGTGGTCGGCGTTCGGAGCCGCTGCGCTGATGGCCTGCGACAACCTCCTGCTCGTCCACGGGCGGATCGCCACGCTCGACATCTACGCGGTGGCGCCGATGGTCTGGGGCGTCGCCGCCTACCTGAGCGGGCGACCAGGGCTCGCCGGCGTGCTGCTCGCAGTCGCCGACTGCTTCAAGGAGGTCGCGCCCTACGCGCTGTTCGTGCTCGGCCTGCTCGAGCTCGGTCGCGTCCTGGTCGCGTGGCGCGATCGGCGCCAACCCACGGATTGGGGCTGGCGCCCCGCGCTGCGGCGGCTGGTCGTCGCGGTCGCGGTCAGCATCGTCGGCTTCGTCGGCCTGCTCGGGATCATGGGCCTGATCGCCAGGCCCTACGCCGACGCCGAGGGGCGGCTCATCACCGGCGGCCCGATCGACCACCTGCGGCACATGATCACCTACGCCGAGGCGCTGGTGGCGCCGCACGGCGCGACCGGGATCGCCTCCTATCCGTGGCAGTGGCTCGTGGATTACAAGCCGATCGTGTACGTGCGCATCAACTCGTCGCTGCCCGGCCAGGGGCTGGGGGCGATCCACCCGGTATCGGCGTTCATCGGCATGGTCAGCCCGCCGATCCTCGCGCTCGGACTCGCCGGGGTCCTGTTCGCCCTGTTCCGGCTGACGCTCGCCCCGCGGCTGGCCGCCGGCGTGGCGACTCGCTCGGCGCCCCAGCTGCAGCTGGCGATCCTCGGCGCCGCCTGGTTCATCGGCACGTGGGCGCCGTATCAGTTCCAGAGCGCCGTCGACCACCGGATCAGCTACCTCTACTACATGGTCGTGGTGATGCCGGGGCTGTACGTGGCCGCGGTCAGCCTCGCCTCGCTCGGCTGGCGCACCGGCCGTCGCTGGCTGCGGTGGCTGATCGCCGTCTGGAGCGTGACGGTCCTCGTCGCCGTCGTGCTGATGTATCCCTTCGTGGCGGCGTTCTGAGCGGTCACGCGGCGGTCCACCAGCGCACGACCTCGCCGGCGGCGTCGTCGGGCGAGCGCTCGGTGACGTCGAGCACGCGCGCGCCGGCGAGCTTGCGCATCCAGGTCAGCTGGCGGCGGGCGTACTGGCGCGTGCGGCGCTTCATCGTCTCGATGTCGTCGACCAGCAGCTCGTCGAAGCCGAGCGCGCGGCGCGCGGTCCCCGAGGCGCCGGCGGCGTGGGCGCGGCGCACCTCGTCGCGCACGCCGGCAACGAGCATCGCGTCGACCCGGTCATCGATGCGCGCATACAGCGCCTGGCGCTCCATCGTCAGCCCGACGAGCAGGGTCGGGCGGCGGGTCTGCGCCGTCCACAGCTGCGACTCGCCCTCCGGCGGCTCGAGCTCGCCGCCGTCGGAGAGCTCGAGCGCGCGCACGATCCGCTGGCGATCGGTCGGCGCAATCTTCGCCGCCGCCCACGGCGCCCGCTGCGCGAGCACGGCGTGCAGCGCCGCCGGTCCCCGCGCCTGAAGCTCGGCGATCCACCGGGCGCGTACCCCCTCGGCCGGCGGCGGGCGCAAGCTCAGCTCGGTCAGCGCCGCACGCAGATACAGGCCGGTGCCGCCGACCACGAGCGGTCGCCGGCCGGCGGCGAGCGCGTCGTCGATCTCGGCGTGCGCCAGCTCGGCGTAGTGCCCGGCGCTGAAGCCGGCGTCGACGGGCAGGAACGACAGCAGCCGGTGCTCGAGGGCGGCGCGGTGCGTCGCGTCGGCGGCGCCGGTGAGGATCTCGAGCCCCGAGTAGACCTGCAGCGCATCGGCCGAGATCGCCACCGGATCCTCCCCGAGGACCCGGAGCCGCCGCGCGACCGCGACCGCCACCTCGGTCTTGCCGACCCCGGTGGGACCGAACAGCGCGATGACCTCGAGCGCGGCCACACGGGGAGTATCGTGGGGCGATGGTCGCGTGTGGTCGACGCGCACGAGGGCCGGACCATGAGGACCGGCGCGTGAGGACCGGCGGACCGGCGCGTGAGGACCGGCGCATGAGGACCGGCGCATGAGGACCGGCGCATGAGAGCCGGTGCCGGCATCTCCGCCGACGCCGATCCCCGGGCCGGGGCGATCGCCGCCGCGCGCGACGCCGCGCGGGCGCTGAACGGCGCGGACGTCGACCTCGCGGTCGTGTTCGCCGCGGGGGCGCATCTGGCCGCTGCCGAGGTCACGCTCGAGAACGTCGCCGCCGAGCTGCGTCCGGGGGCGCTGATCGGCTGCGGCGCGGGCGGCGTGCTCGGCGCGGGGCGCGAGCTCGAGGCGGGCACCGCGGTCTCGGTGTGGGCGGCGTCGCTGCGCGAGGGCTCGGCGCGCCCATTCCACGCCGTCGTCACCGAGATGGCCGGCGGCGGGATGCTCGAGGGGATGCCCCAGCCAAGCGCCGGCGGCGCGCTGATCATGCTCACCGACCCGTACTCGTTTCCGATGGACGCCGTGCTCGACGGGCTCGCCCGCGACGCCCCCGGGGTGCCGGTGCTCGGCGGGCTGTCAAGCGGTCGCACGCCCGACGCGGCCGCGGCGCTGTTCGCCGACGACGAGGTTCACGACGCCGGCGCCGTCGGCGTCTGCCTCGAGGGCGTCGAGATGCTCCCCTGCGTCTCCCAGGGCGCGGCCCCGCTCGGTCGCGAGATGACGATCACCGCCGCCGAGGGCAACGTCATCCACGAGCTCGCCGGCCGCCCCGCGGTCCAGGCGATCGAGGAGGCGATCGCTGAGCTGCCGACCGCCGAACGCGTGCTCGTCGCCGCCGGCCTGCTGATCGGAATCGTCATCGACGGCGGCAAGCCGGAGTACGAGCAGGGCGACTTCCTCGTCCGCGGCGCCCTCGGCGCCGACACGGACACCGGCGCGATCGCGGTCGGCGCCGGCGTCGGCACCGGTCAGATCATCCGCCTGCACGCGCGCGACGCCGAGTCGGCCGGCGAGGACCTCCGCCGCGCACTCGGCCTGCGCGCGCTGGCGAGCGGCTCGGCGCCCCCCGCCGGCGCGCTCGTCTTCTCGTGCAACGGCCGGGGCCAGGCGATGTTCGGCGCGCGCGACCACGATGCCGGCCTCGTCGACGAGGTGCTCGGCGGCGCGCCCGCCGCGGGCTTCTTCGCCGCCGGCGAGGTCGGCCCGGTCGGCGGGCGCAGCTTCGTGCATGGGTTCACGGCGACCGTCGCCGTGTTCCCGCGATGACGGCGCGCCGGCGCCCGCGCATCGCGCTGCATCGACCGACGACTCGGCGACCGGGGCTGGCGCTGGATCGGGCGACGGCGCTGGTCACGGGCGCGACCGGCGGACTCGGGCAGGCGATCGCGCGCGCCCTGGCCACGCGCGGGACGTCGGTGCTGCTCAGCGGTCGGCGGGCGGACGCCCTGGGCGAGCTCGGCGCCGAGCTCGGCGCCCGCTGGGTCGTCGGCGACCTGAGCCGGGCGCAGGACGTGGCACGGATCGGCGACGAGGCGGCGGCGGCGGGCGTCGACGTGCTGGTCGCCAACGCGGCGCTGCCGGCCACCGGTCAGCTGGCCGCACTGACGATGGACGAGATCGATCGCATGCTCGCGGTCAACCTGCGCGCCTCGATCGCGCTGACCCACCGCCTCGCGCCGGAGATGGCCGCGCGGGGACGCGGGGCGCTGGTGTTCGTCTCGTCGCTGTCGGGTCAGGTGGCGTCCCCGGCGTCCTCGCTGTACTCGGCAACCAAGTTCGGTCTGCGCGGCTTCGCCCTCGGCCTGCGCCAGGATCTGGGCCCGCGGGGGGTCGGCGTGTCGCTCGTGATCCCCGGCTTCGTCCGCGACGCCGGCATGTACGCCGACGCGGGCGTCGCGCTGCCGCCCGGCGTCGGCACCAGCACGCCCTGCCAGGTCGCGCTCGCGGTCCTCCGCGCGATCGAGCGCGCGCCGGCGCAGGTGTACGTCGCGCCCATG
Source organism: Solirubrobacterales bacterium (assembly GCA_019240115.1). Lineage (GTDB taxonomy): Bacteria > Actinomycetota > Thermoleophilia > Solirubrobacterales > Solirubrobacteraceae > Palsa-465. The sequence goes on from JAFAYV010000015.1 coordinate 6,092, forward strand.
AGCCTGCGCGTCGGCACCGCCCTGGCGTCAATCGCCCCCGTGACCGCGGCGCGGGTCGCCCGGCTGGTGGGCTCGGACGCGATCGCGGAGCGCTTCGCCGAGCGTCAGCGCGACCGGCGCTGACGCCGCCGGTCCCGGCCGGGGCTGACGCCGCCGGTCCCGGCCAGGGCTGACGCCGCCGGTCCCGGATGCGGTGCGGGGCGTCCCGGCCGGCGGCCGGGGCGCCCGCGTGACCGCCTTGCTAGGAGAATGACCTCACGAAGGTGCGCTGCTCGGCGCGGGTGCGGGTCAGCGCTCGGTTGGCGATGCCGATCTCCTGCACCGTCTTGCCGGGAGCCTTGAGGATGACCTCCTGGTTGCCCAGGCGGCCGAGGTACCACGTGTTCCTGCCCACCTTGAACCCCCGGCCCAGGTGCAGCTTGCGCTTGGCTGCGGCCAGCTTGGCGCCGGGACGGATGCCGCGGATGGCGTATTTGGTGTTGGAGGTCGAGATCCACACCACCCGGTTGGCAAGCGCCGCGCGCTGGGACCTGCGCAGCAGACGCATCGCCGTCGGCGACGCGTAGCCCACGCGGACCCCACTCGGTGCCAGGCAGAAGAAGTCCTCGTAGCGGTAGCCGCGACGTGAGACCTTGATGAACGCCCGCCGCGCCTGCTTGCGGGTATCGCCGAGTTGCGCCCGCCCCAGGAGGCTCGCGCCCACCGTGCCGGAGGCGGCGGGACAGCCGGGGGGATACGGGATGCGCAGGCGCGCCGAGTCCGCCGTCCTGGCCCCATCGGCGTTGTGCGCCGTCACCCTGAAGGTCAGATACTGGCCGGCGTCAAGGAGGGTCGTCCTGTACGTGCTGTGCCTCGCGCCGCGGATCGCCCTGCCGTCTCGATACCACTGGTAGGTGTACGTGATCGGCTGTGCGCCGCTCCACAAGCCGGGGTTGGCCGTCAGGACCATGCCGACGCCGTCGGCGCCGTCGATCGTGGGCGAGCCCGAGCCCGAGCCTCCGCTGCCGCCGACGTTGACCGGGGCGCCGGTGCTGCGGCCGGGGCTGGTCGCCGCGCAGGGATCGGACTGGGTCTGCGATGCCTGCGCCTGGCCGGCGTCGAGGGCCAGCCCGGTGCCCGCGCCCCCGAGCAGCTGGACGTACAGCAGCGTTTCGGTGTCCGAGCTGGCGGTCGAGGCGTGCTGGTTGACCAGGATGGTCGCCACTCCGGGAACCGACAGGTCCTGCGGAAGCCCCGTGAGGTTGATCGGCCTCCCGTTGATCGTGATGACCTTGAGCGTCGAGCCGTAGTGCTTGACGAGCTGGTTGTCGACGCACGCGTAGTCGACGTCCGCCGTCGACGGTCCGGCCTGGAGGGAGAGACCGGAAACCGCGAGGTTGAGCGCGTTGACCGTGCTCTCCGAGTCCGCCTCCGTGTACGTCGAGCCGCCTGCCGGCGAGGTGCCGAGCGTCGTCTGGGCCGATACGGGTCCCAGCGACAGCGTCAATCCGGGAACGTTCGTGACCGTCGTCGGATTGAGCAGCGACGATCCATCCGCGCATGGCACGTTGGCCTGGTTGGCGCTGGTTGCGCCGGGCAACAGGTTCGTCCCCTGCAGGCTCGCGCTGGCCGTGCTCGCCGTGCAACCGAACGGGTTGCCCGATTGTGCCGACGCCGAGCTCGTGAAAGCCAGTGCCGCCACCGCGGCGGCGAGCGGCATGGACAAGTGCCATGCGTGTCTACGTGCCATCACTACTCCTTGACTGAAGATGTCAGCGGCCCGCCGTCCCGCGAAGACCGCAGTTGTTGTGCTGCGTAGCCGGTCGTCCGTTTCTCCGCTTTCCAGTAGGCGACCGGCAGCGGGCTGGACGTGTGTTCGAGACCAGGCGGCTCAGGCGCTGGACGCGTGTCCGAGATCGGAGCGGCTCGGGCGCGGGACGGGTGTCCGGGCGGTGGACGCGTGTCCGAGACCGGAGCGGCTCGGGCGCGGGACGCGTGTCCGGGCGCTGGACGCGTGTCCGAGACCGGAGCGGGTCAGGCGTCGGACGGGTGTCCGGGCGCTGGACGCGTGTCCGAGACCGGAGCGGCTCGGGCGTCGACCATCACGGCCTGTCGGCCGCGGCCAACCACGGAGGGCGCGGCCCGGCGCGTGGCTCGGGGGCGCGGCCCGGGGGCGCGGCCTCAGCGCACGTCGTGGGTCTCGGCGGCGTGCTCGCCGGTCACCGAGGTCAGCGCGGCCATGATCTGGTCGGCCAGCTGCGCCCCGTCCGCCGCCAGCTCGGGGGTGGCCTGCACGCGGACGACCACGTCGTCGCCGTCGACCTCCTCGAGCAGGACGGCCTTGGAGCTCGTCGGAACGCCAACCTGCTCGTCGAGGATCGCCTGGACCTGGCTCGGGCGCACCCCCGAGGTCAGCCGGACCTTGACGTCGACTCCCTTGGGCTCGCGCAGCGGCACGACCGCCGCGCTCAGCACGACGTTATTGGGGATCATGACCCGGTCGGCGCCCCGGGTCAGCGTCGTGTACAGCAGGCCGAGCGAGCTGACGATGCCCTCGACCGAGCCGCCAACCGCGCCCGCCTGCAGCCGGATCCGCTCCCCTACCCGGAACGGACGCGCGCTCAGCAGCACCATGCCGGCGATGCCGTTGCCGAGCGTCTGCTGCGCCGCGAGACCGACGACGACGGCGGTGAAGCCGCCGCCGAGCGCGAGGGTCTGCAGATGCGCGCCCGCCACCCGCAGCGCGATCAGCACGGTGATGACGATCGTCAGCAGCCGGATGAGGAAGCCGACGGTGCCCGCGGTCGCGGGATCCATCCGCCGCAGGAAGGTCGGACCGGCGAACCGGCTGGCGTCGCGCGCCAGCGCCCAGCCGATGACGATGAGGACGAGCGCGATGACGATCTGCAGCGGTGTCTGGAAGTTCTGGACGGTCGTCCTGCCCAGTAGCGCGACCCGGTGGTCGTAGGCGATGATGACCGCGACGAGCGCGACGATCAGCACCGCCGCCTCGCGCTGCGCGCGCGTGACGGCTCGCGCGCTGTAGTCGACCGACAGCCCGACCCGCTCCCAGGCCTCGCTGCGAGTCTCGAACATCGGCCCGAGGTTGAGGTCCTTCGGTGGCTTGAACTGGCGTGGCATGACTCCCTGCGATGGACAATGTGGCTGGGTGCTCGCCCCGCTGCGCGTCGGCTGGTCGCCGCGACCCTGGATCTAGAACAGACGCCCCTGATCTGGCTCGGCGACCGCCGACGGAGGCGGCTCCGGCCCGCGAAACGAAGCTCGGCCGCGCTGCCTCGGAGCCAACTCGGGTCCCGACAGCAGGGCCGCCAATCGCCTTCGCTCGCTCACCGGCGCGTACGCCCCACGGCGATACAAATCACCATAGCGAGGCACCAGGTCGGGTCGATTCTCCGCCAGCCATTGCATGAAGACCTGCCGCACCTCGCCCCGCAGATGCAGCGCGATCCCGGTCACGTAGACGGCGCCCGCCTCGGCCGCCCGCGCCAGGATCGGCTCCACCTGCTCGGGCGCATCGTTGATCCCCGGCATCAGCGGCGCGACGAGCACCCCGGTGCGGATACCGGCCCGGTTGAGCTCGGCCACCGCCTCCAGCCGCGCCCGCGGATGGGGCGTATGCGGCTCGGTCGCCCGCCACGCCTTCTCATCGAGCGTCGGCACCGACAGCGCCGCCGCGAACTGCGCCCGCCGGTTCAGCTCGCGCATGAGCTCGAGGTCGCGCAGCAGCAGCGGCGACTTGGTCAGGACCGAAGCGGGGTTGCGCGCGTCGATCATCGCCTGCCAGATCTCGGGCATCAGTCGGTAGCGGCCCTCGACCCACTGGTACGGGTCGGTGTTCGTCCCCAGCGCGACGTGCTCGCCGCGCCACGATGGACGCGCCAGCTCGACACGGAGGCGCTCGGGCGCATTGACCTTGACCACGATCTCGCGCTCGAAGTCGCGCCCGGCATCGAAGTCCAGGTAGGTGTGCGTCGGCCGCGCGAAGCAGAAGACGCACGCGTGGCTACACCCCCGGTACGGATTAATGGTCCAGCGAAATGGCATCCGCGACGCCTCCGGCACGCGGTTCAGGATCGACTTGGCGCGGACCTCGTAGAACCGGGTCGCGATCGAGCCGGGGGCCTCGAAGTGGCGCACGACCGCATCCTCCCGATAGCCCGGCAGGCGCGCGCGCTCCTCGGCCTCGAGGCTCAGGTTCATCCATCGCATCGAACCTATGTTCGCACGCGCCTCGGACGACGCCCTCGGACGACGCCCTCGGACAACGTCCTCGGACGAGGCCGTCGGACCCGAGGGTCGCCGCTTGCGCGGCTCGACGGGGTCAGGCGCCGGCGCTCGCGAGGAGGGACGCCTCGCCGGTCAGCGTCTGGCTCGTGGCGGCGGTGATGCGGACGTCGATCAGCTCGCCGGGAGCGGCGAGGCCGTCGAAGTTGACGACCCGATTATGACGCGAGCGGCCGCGCAGGCGCGTCGGATCGGTCCGCGACGGCCCCTCGACGAGCACCTCGAGCGTGCGGCCGACGAACCGCTGGGCGCGCTCGCGCGCGCGGCGCTGCACGACCTCGACGAGGCGCTCCATGCGCGCCACCTTGCGCTCGTGCGGCACCTGATCGGCCAGCGTCGCCGCCTCGGTCCCCCGGCGCGGCGAGTAGATGAACGTGAACGCGCCGTCGTAGCCGACCGCCTCGGCGACCTCGAGCGTCTGCTCGAAGTCGGCCTCGGTCTCGCCCGGGAAGCCGACGATGATGTCGGTCGTCAGGGCGCAGTCGGGCACGTGCTCGCGGATGAGCGCGACCCGGTCGAGGTAGCGCTCGCGCGAGTACGTGCGCCGCATGCGCCGCAGCACGGCGCTCGAGCCCGACTGCAGCGGCAGGTGGATGTGCTCGCACAGCGCGGGCAGCTGCGCATGGGCACGGATGACGTCCTCGCGCATGTCCTTGGGATGCGGGCTCGTGTAGCGGATGCGCCGCACCCCCGGCACGGCGTCGATCTCGGCGAGCAGCTGCGCGAAGGTGATCCGGCGGTCGCGCGGCAGGTCGCGGCCGTAGGAGTTGACGTTCTGGCCGAGCAGCGTGACCTCGCGCACTCCGTCGGCGGCCAGGTCGGCGACCTCGGCGACGAGCTCGGCGGGCGGGCGGCTAACCTCGCGGCCGCGGGTGGAGGGCACGATGCAGTACGAGCAGACCGAGTTGCAGCCGACGCTGATCTGCACCCAGCCCTGGTGCTCGCGGGCACGCTTGGCCGGCAGGTGCCCGGTGAACCCCTCGAACTCGAAGAACCCCTGCGCGGTCAGCGATTCCGCGGTGAGGAACTCGGCGAGCTTGTGTACCTGGCCGGGTCCGAAGGCGACGTCGACGAACGGAAAGCGCGCGAACACCTCCTCCTTGACCGACTGCGCCCAGCAGCCGCCGACCCCGATCACCCGCTCGGGATCCTCGCGCTTGAGTCGCTTGGCCTCCCCCAGGTGCGCGACGAAGCGGCTGTCGGCCGCCTCCCGGATGGAGCACGTGTTGAACAGGATGAGGTCGGCCTGCGCCCGGCTCGCCGCCGCGGCGTACCCGAGCGACTCGAGCATCCCCTGGATCCGCTCGGAGTCATGCGCGTTCATCTGGCAGCCGAACGTCGTCACGTGATAGCGCTTGGGCATCGTCCGGCCAGGCTACCGCCCGCGCACGGGCGGATCAGCCGCGCCGGCGCGGATCAACGACTGGGGACCCGCCACGCGCCAAATCCGGATCGCCACAAGCGGGTTTGGCGCATGCGGTCTCTATAGCGACGCTGATGCGCCAAATCCAGAACGTCCATCCGGATTTGGCGCACCGGGCACGTTGGCGAGCGCGCACCGCGCACGTCGGCGAACCCCGAGAACGCCCCGCGCGCACCGCGCACGTCGACGAACCCCGAGAACGCCCCGCGCGCACCGCGCACGTCGACGACGCCCAACCACGCCCCGAGCCCCACCCGTCCCGCACCCCCACTTCGCATCGCAGCCGACAGCACGCGCGCGCCGCCACGAACGACGAGCTGGCGGGGCGGTCGGTGGTCGTCGTCACCGCCCTTGAGTCGCAAGCGCCCCCACCCCGCTCCGCGTCCCCAGTCGGAGGGCGGTGCGCGGCGACACACCGACACGTCCCGGCAGCCACCCAACGGCGGCGGTCAGCGCGCGTACTGAACGGCCCGCGACTCGCGAATCACCGTCACCTTGATCTGCCCCGGGTACTCGAGCTCCTTCTCGATCTCGCGGGCGATCTCATAGGAGAGCATCGTGGCGGCGTCGTCGTCGATCGCGCCCGGGGCGACCATGACGCGGATCTCGCGGCCGGCCTGCATCGCGTAGACCTTGTCGACGCCCCGGTGGCGGGTGGCGATCTGCTCGAGGTCGCGCAGACGCTTGACGTACTGCTCGAGCGACTCGCCGCGGGCGCCGGGGCGAGCGCCCGAGAGCGCGTCGGCGGCCTGGACGATGACCGCCTCGATCGTCTGGGGCTCGACCTCGTTGTGATGGGACTCCATCGCATGGGCGACGGCCTCGGACTCGCCGTGGCGCCGGGCGAGCTCGCCGCCGACGAGCGCGTGCGGGCCCTCGACCTCGTGGGAGACCGACTTGCCGATGTCGTGCAGGAGGGCGGCGCGGCGGGAGGTCTTGGCGCTGGCGCCGAGCTCGTCGGCCATCATCGCCGCGAGCTGGGCGACCTCGATCGAGTGCGCGAGGACGTTCTGGCCGTAGCTGGTCCGAAACCGCAGGCGGCCGAGGAGCTTGACCAGCTCGGGATGGACGCCCTGGACGCCGGCGTCGAACACGCCCTGCTCTCCGGCCTCGATCATGCGCGCCTCGAGCTCGGAGCGCGTCTGGTAGTAGGTCTCCTCGATCCGCGCCGGGTGGATTCGACCGTCGGTGAGCAGCTTCTCGAGCGTCAGGCGGGCGATCTCGCGGCGCACGCCGTCGAAGCCCGAGAGCACGACCGCCCCCGGCGTGTCGTCGATGATGAAGTCGACCCCGGTGATGTTCTCGAGCGCGCGGATGTTGCGGCCCTCGCGGCCGATGATGCGCCCCTTCATGTCGTCGGAGGCGAGCTGGACGACGGACACGGTCGTCTCGGCGGCGTGGGCCGCGGCGAGCCGCTGCATCGCGACCGAGAGGATGTTGCGCACGCGGCGCTCGGCCTCGCGCTTGGTCTCCTCCTCGATCTGGCGGATCCGGCGGGCGGAGTCGTGCTTGGCCTGCTCCTCGATGTCCTGCAGCAGCAGCTGGCGAGCCTTGGCGCCCGACATGCCGGCGAGGCGCTCGAGCGTCCGCTCGACCTCGACGCGGCTGTCGTCGAGCACCGCACGGTCGCGCTGCAGCGTCGACTCGCGCTCGGCGAGCGCCGTCTCGCGACGGTCCAGGTCGGCCCCGCGCTCGGCCAGCGCGGTCTGCAGGGCGGTCGCGGTCGCGCTTTCGGCCGGCGCCGAGCCGCCCGATCCGTAGGCCGGCGTCCGCGTCCGCCCGTAGAGCACCGCCGCGACCACGAGTCCGGCCGCGATGAGCGCCGCGGCGCCGATTATTTCCATGCTCGATCCATTGTGAGAGGCCTCCGCGTTCGGGGCCCGTCCGGCTGGGATGTTCTCAGCGAGCGATCGGCGCGCGGGACACGCGAACCGATGCCGAGCTCCACGGCCGGCGGTGGGCGCCCGACATCGCGTGCGACCGCGGCCGCGCTCGACTGGCGTCTGGAGCCGTCTCGTGTGTCTCGGGGATCGGAATCGTGAAGGTTTGCGGGTACTTCGTGTGGCCTCGGAGCCGCTCGTTCGCTGCCGTCAATCGTAGTACCGGCTCAGAGGGGGTGCAATGAGCGCCCGGCGGGCGGCGCAGGAGGCGCCGGCTGCCTCGCGGGCGCCCCGTCGAACGCCTCGCGCGCCGGATCACTCGCGCGCGTAGGCGGATAGCGCGTCGAGCGCCAGCTCGACCTCATAGCCCTTACGCAGCAGTACGCCGAGCGCCCGCTCGCGCTCGTGACGCTCCACCGGCGGAGTCGCACAGCGCCGCCGCAGCAGCTCGAGCGCGCGGTCGAGCTCGCTCTGCACCTCGCCCCCGGGCTCACCGCCGCCGGTGCGGCCGGCGGGGCCGCCGCCGGGGCTGTCGGCGGGGCCGCCGCCGGGGCTGTCGGCGGGGCCGCCAGCGCAGCTGTCGGCGGCGAGCAGCGCCCGCTCGGCGAGCTCGCGATCGACGCCTCGCGACGCGAGCCCCCGGCGGATCCGCTCGGTGCCCCACCGCTCGAGCTCGCGCTTGTCGGAGACGAACATCGCGGCGAAGCGCTCGTCGTCGACGGCGCCCTGCTCGACGAGCGCTCGGATCGCCCGCTCGGCCAGTTCCTCGGCGATGCCCCGGCGCCGCAACTGAGCGCGGACCTCGCCGACGGTCCGCTCGCGTCGGTGCAGATAGCCGTAGCCGAGGTCGAGCGCCTTCTGCAGTCCCGCGGGGGCGTCGAACAGCGTCGACTCGACATGCGAGGGTTCCATCGGAGGCTCGCGCGTGCCGCGGCTAGGCCGCGTGCGCGGGCGCGATCTCCGCGACCGGCGCGGCGGGCTCCTCGTCGTGCGCGATCTCCTTGACGAGATCGCGGCTGATGCCGAGCGCGGCGTAGACCTTGTTCTCGATCTCGCTCGCCATCTCCGGGTGCTCGTCGAGGAACGCCTTGGCGTTGCCGCGCCCCTGGCCGAGCCGCTCCTCGCCGTAGGAGAAGAACGAGCCCGACTTGGTGACGATGCTCTGCTCGATGCCGTAGTCGAGCAGGCATCCCGAGGTCGAGATGCCCCTCCCGAACTCGATGTCGAACTCGGCCTGCTTGAACGGCGCCGCCACCTTGTTCTTGACGACCTTGACCCGGACGCGGTTGCCGACCGCCTCGGTCCCGTCCTTCAGCGTCTCGATCCGGCGGATGTCCAGGCGCTGCGAGGAATAGAACTTCAGCGCGCGACCGCCGGGCTGGGTCTCCGGCGAGCCGAACATGACCCCGACCTTCTCGCGGATCTGGTTCGTGAACAGGCACAGCGTCTGCGCGCGATTGAGGTTGCCGGCGAGCTTGCGCATCGCCTGGGACATCATCCGCGCCTGCACGCCGACCGTCTGATCGCCCATCTGGCCCTCGAGCTCGGTACGGGGGGTCAGCGCGGCCACCGAGTCGATCGCGACGACGTCGACGGCGCCCGAACGGATCAGCATGTCGACGATCTCGAGCGCCTGCTCGCCGTAGTCGGGCTGGGAAACGAGCAGCTCGTCGATGTCGACCCCGATCTGCTGGGCGTAGAGCGGATCCATCGCGTGCTCGGCGTCCACGAACGCGCACACCCCGCCGAGCTTCTGCGCCTCGGCGATGATGTGGTACACGAGCGTCGTCTTGCCCGACGACTCCGGGCCGAAGACCTCGACGATCCGACCGCGCGGCACGCCGCCGATACCGAGCGCGATGTCGAGCGAGAGCGCGCCGGTCGGGATCGCGTCGACGTTGACGCGCGCCTCCGGGTCGCCCATCCTCATCACGGTCCCCTTGCCGAACTGGCGCTCGATCTGGGTCAGCGCGCCCTTGAGCGCGGCCTGGCGCTTCTCATCGGCCTTGGGGTTCGACGCGCCGACGGGTGCGCTTCTCTGGCTCTGGCTCATGCTGTAGCGACTCCTTATGTCTGTGCGCGTTCAACCGTTCACGGTACGGCTCGGGGCGGACGGAAACCGCCACGCCAGTGCCCCCGTCCGCACGTGGACGCTAGACCGCCTCCCCGTCACCGAACAAGGCTCATTCGTGACCGAAGAGCGACGGCTGCGTACCAACTGTGAACCCTCGCCCGGACGGCGAGCGGGCGGCAGTTCACGCGCGCGCGCAGGCATGCGCCCGCGGCCGTCGAAGACGACCGCCACACGGCGGCGGCGCGACACGCGCCCGCACGACCCACACACCGACCCAGCGGAGGAGACCGTGGCCACTCTCGCCGAATCCCTGAAGAACGAGCACACGAAGCGGATCCTCTACGTCACCGGGGTCCGTCGTCCCTCGCTGATGCAGCGCAGCACCCCGCACTACCGCATGCCCGAGCTCGAGGCCAACGGCGGCTACCTGCGGCTGCGCCGCTACGACGGGCCCGAGATCCCCGTCGAGGAGTTCGCGAACCTCAGCTACACCACCTACTCGAGCGACGACGCGACCCAGTTCGCGCCGATCACCTCGGCGAGCGGGGAGATCGAGCTACGGGGCTTCGAGGCCTACGGCAAGCCCGATCTCAACGGCGTGTGGACCGCCAACGCGCAGATGTGCCCGACGATCGTCCGCTGGGTGGAGAGCATCGGCGCCCGCTTCGGCCGCGTCCAGCTGCTCAAGATGCGCCCCAACACGATGCGCGAGTGCCGCTGGGGCCTGCACCTGGACAACAACAACGCCGCCAACGACCCCGCCGAGAACGGCTGGGTGGTCCGGCTGTGGCTCGAGCTGACCGACGACGACTCGAGCGCGCTGATCATCCGCCGCGACCAGTTCGACCGCCGCACCGAGTCCCGGATCGCGCTGCCCCGCTATCAGCAGGCGATCGTCGACTCCGAGTTCCTCTATCACGGCGGCTTCCACCGCGGCCCGGGCACCCGCTACGCGCTCATCACGAGCGTCGAGAGCGGTCCCGCGCTCGAGCGCTGGATCGAGTCCCAGCAGGTGGCCGTGCCGACCCCACTCGCGGCCTGACCCACGCTCGCGCGCCCAGGCCGAGCGTCGCGCCAGGCCGAGCGCATCCAGCCAGAGCGCACGCCAGGCAGAAACGTCCCCTAGCGCACGGGGCGCAGGTCCACCGCGGCCTGCGCCTCGTAGCGCGTCCCCTCCCTCTCGGTTTGCGAGCGGTACAGCGTCACCCGAGCGCTGATGAAGTCCTGAGCCGGCGGCGCGGCCAGCGGCGGCGGGCGTCCCCGCGGCCCGCGCCGGAGCCGCAGCACGCTGACGTGCGGCGTAAAGCCGCGCTTCTCGGGCGCCAGCCAGCCGCCGTCCACGAGCGCCGCCGCGAGCGCCGCCTGCAGCTCGGCGAGCGCCCCCGAGTCGTCGTGCAGTCCCGCCGCCGCCACCCGCGGCCGGCGCGGCGGCAGCCACAGCGGCTCGCTCACCGCGAGCCGGACCGCCCGAGCGCCTGACGCGACCTCGTGGCACGCGGCGGCGATCTCCCCCACCCGCTCGGCGTCGACCGAGCCGATGAAGCACAGCGTCACGTGCAGCGATTCGACGGGCAGCGGTCGCGCGCCCGGCACCGCGTCGGCCACGGCGAGGCCCCACGCGCTCAGCGCCGAGCGCACCTCCGCCGGCAGGTCGAGCGCGACGAACAGCCGGACGCGCTCGGACCCGGTCGCCGGGATCGCCCGCGCGGGGATCGCGCGGCCTCAGTCGGTCTCGCCGAGCAGGACCCGCCGCAGCATGTGCATCGAGACGGTGACCGAGCGATCGCGGATGTCGGCGCGCCCGCCGGGCATGACCGTGCGCCGGGTCAGGCGGCGGGGCTCGGTTGCGTTCGCGCCGGCCGCGTACACCGAGACGCAGACGAGGCCGACCGGCTTGTCCTCGGTGCCGCCGCCCGGTCCGGCGATGCCGGTGATGCCGACCCCGAGGTCAGCGCCGAAGCGGCGGGCGATGCCCTCGGCGAGCGCCGCGGCGACCTCGATGGAGACGGCGCCGTGGCGCTCGATGAGCTCGGGCGGGACCCCGGCGAGGTCGATCTTGGCCGCGTTGGAGTAGACGACGGCGCCGCCGAGGAAGTACTCGGAGGCGCCCGCCCGGTCAGTCAGCCGGGTCGCCAGGCCGCCGCCGGTGCACGACTCGGCGGCGGCGAGCGTGCGGCCGGCGAGCATCCCGGCGAGCTGGTCGTCGATCGTGGACCCGTCGAGCGAGAACAGGGTGGCGGCGTGGCGGTCGGCGATGAACGCGAGCAGCCGCTCGTAGTCGGCGGCGGCCTCGGGCTCGTAGCGGGTCGCGATCTCGATCTCGCCGCGGCGCAGGCAGGTCGTGATCTCGAGCGGCGCGAGGTCGAGCCCGTCGGCCTCGGCGGTCCGCAGGGTGTTGGCGATCTCGGACTCGGGGATGCCGAACAGCCGGACGATCGCGTTCTCGTAGGTGGTGGCGCCGGCGATCGCCGCCTGCACGGCCTCGGTCGCAACCGCGGTCGCCCACATCGGCTGCAGCTCGCGCGGCGGGCCCGGGAGGACGAGGACGGTCGGGCCGGCGCGCCCGTCGGCGGGCGGTACGACGAGCCCCGGCGCGGTCCCCTCGGGCTCGAGGATCGTCGCCCCGGCGGGCACGATCGCCTGCTTGGCGTTGCCGCGGCGCACCGCCTCCTCGGTCAGGTCGGGCCAGCGGCTCATCATCGGGCGCAGGATCTCGGCGATTCGCTCCTCGAGCGCGGTGTCGAGGAACATCTCGCGCCCGCAGAAGCGACCGACGATCTCGGCGGTGAGGTCGTCGGCGGTCGGGCCGAGCCCGCCGCTGGTGATGATCAGCGCCATGCCCGCGGCGGCCATCGACTCAAGCGCCGCGAGCAGATCCTCGGGGCGGTCGCCGACGATCTCGATCATCGCGGCGTCGACGCCGATCTCGCGCAGCCGCTCGGACAGCCACGGGCCGTTGCGGTCGGTGATGATCCCGGTGAGCACCTCGGTCCCGGTGACGAGGATGCCGGCCCGCGGGGCGCGCGTCTCGGGGTTCGGGCTCAACGCGACGGCCTCAGGTGCATCGCGGCTGCTGGGAGGGAGGCAGAAGCTGGCGCCGGGTCGGGCTCAGGCGGTAGCCGATCGGCGACCCGGTCACGGGCACGGGGACGACGGCCCCGTTGACGCGCATGCGGATGCCGTCGTTGCCGAAGGTGACGAGAAGCTCTGAGGCGGTCTGCGTTGGAATCGGCTCGCCCACGTCGAAGATCCTTCCCGGAATCAGCTGCTTGCCCGCGGCGTTGACGACACAGACGTAGACCTGCGCGGTCGCGCGCAGCGCAAGCTTGACGGTTCGCGGTGGGGCTCGCTTGACGGGGGGACGGCGGCGGCGGTGGGGATGGATCGGCTTGGCGGCCTGAGTCCGGGTCGAGGTCGACGGCCCCGTCTTCTGACGGCCGACGAGGATGAGCACGACGACGATGATCGCCAGGATCGCCCCGATGACGAGCCACGGCGGGATGCGCAGGCGGCGCGGGGGCCGGTCGCGATCGCGGCCCGGAGGCGCGATCGGCCGCAGCTCCTGGTCGGAGGGGCGCTCGTAGCGGCGGCGGAAGTCGTCGACGAGCTGTCGCGAGTCGAGGCCGAGGTAGTCCCCGTAGGTGCGCAGGAAGCTCTTGACGTACACCGCGCCGGGGAGCAGGTCCCATTGCTCGTTCTCGATCGCGCGCAGGTACTTGGCGCGGATCTTCGTGTGGACCTCGACCTCATTGATGTCGATCTTCGCGTGCAGTCGCGCCTCGCGAAGCCGGGCGCCGATCTCGTCAGGCATCGCAGATAAATCTACCGTCGCGGCGGCCACAGAAAGCGCCGCAAATCCCGATGACGCGGGCTCCGTCGATCAGCGTCCCGGCGTCGGGTCGCCGATTCCGGCGGCCGGATCTCCGGTCCCGCCCGGCGGATCGTCCACTGGACCGGGAACCGGTGGCGGCGCGGGGCCGGCGCCGGAGGCCTCGGCGAGGTGGGAGAGGATCCGCGGCAGGTCGGCCTCGGCGATGAGCACCTGGCGGGGCTTGGAGCCCTCGTAGCCGGAGATGATCCCGCGCCGCTCGAGCATGTCGATGAGCCGCCCGGCGCGCGTGTAGCCGAGGCGCAGGCGCCGCTGGAGCATCGAGGTCGAGGCGGTCTGCATCTGGGCGACGAGCGAGATCGCCTCCTCAAGCAGGGGATCCTGATCGGGGCTCGTCGTGTCCTGGTCAGCGGGCGAGGCCTCCTCGTCGACCACCTCCGCCAGCAGCTCGGCGTGAAACTCGGGCTCGCCCTGGCGGCGCCACGCCTCGGTGAGCTCGGCGATCTGGGCCTCGTCGATGAAGGCGCCCTGGATGCGCTGGAGCTTGGAGGCCCCGACCGGCGAGAACAGCATGTCGCCCTGGCCGAGGAGCGCCTCGGCGCCGTTCTGGTCGAGGATGACGCGCGAGTCGGTCTGGCTGGAGACCGCGAAGGCGATCCGCGACGGGACGTTGGCCTTGATCATGCCGGTGATCACGTCGACGCGCGGGGACTGGGTGGCGAGCACGAGGTGGATGCCGACCGCCCGCGCCTTCTGGGCGAGGCGGATGATCGAGTCCTCGACGTCGGCGGGGGCGACCATCATCAGGTCGGCGAGCTCGTCGATGACGCACAGGATGTAGGGCAGCGGCGGCTCTGAGCGGTTGGCGCGTGCGCGGTTGAGCTCGGGCAGGTTCCGCGTCCGGGCGAGCGACATCAGCGAGTAGCGCTGCTCCATCTCGCGGACGAGGTTCTGCAGCGCGTTGGCCGCCATCCGGGGGCTCGTGATGACCGGCGTCAGCAGGTGCGGGATCGACTCGTAGTGGTTGAGCTCGACCTGCTTGGGGTCGACGAGCACAACGCGCACCTCGTGCGGGGTGGCACGCAGCAGGATGCTCGAGAGCATCGAGTTGACGCACGCCGACTTGCCCGCCCCGGTCGTGCCGGCGACGAGCAGGTGGGGCATCTTCGCCAGGTCGGCGCCGATCGCGTGTCCGGCGATGTCCTTGCCCAGCCACACGGTGAGCGGCGACCAGTCGGGCGGCGGCGGCTGGAAGACGTCGCCGAGATGGACGATCCGGCGCCGTGCGTTGGGGACCTCGACGCCGACCGCCTGCTTGCCGGGGATCGGCGCCAGGATGCGGATGTCGATCGCGGCGAGCGCGTAGGCGAGGTCGTCCTTGAGCTGGGCGATCTTGGCGACCTTGATGCCCGGGGCGAGCCGGATCTCGTAGCGGGTGATATGCGGGCCGGTGACGCGTCCGATCACCTTGGCCTCGATCCCGAAGTGCCCGAGGGTCTCGAGCAGCGTGCGCGCGACCTGCGCCTGCCCGGCGGTATCGGGCCGGGAGTCGGCGGCGCTCGAGCGCGTCAGCGCCCGAGGCGAGGGCACCTTCCACTCGAAATCGGGGTCGTCGGTGATCGACGCGCGGTAGCGCCCCTGCGGGGTCAGGTCGTCGGGGCCGACGTCGGCGCCGGGACGGCCGGCGGCGACGCCGTCGCCTTCGGGCTCCTCGGCCTCGTCGTCGAGTGAGACGACGAGGGGCTCCTCGTCGGCGGGCTCCGGCGGGGTTGCGTCGATCGGCGGGGCCTCGACGTGGGTGGCACGGACGATGAGCGCGGTCGTACCGGACCCCACCCGCCCCTCGGCGCCCAGCAGCAGCTCGGGCTCGCCCGCGTCGCCCTCGTCGCCGAGATCGGATACCGCCCGCCCACCGGCGTCGGGCGAGGCGACCTCCGAGTCGGCCGCGTCGGCCGCCCCGCGCGTCGTCAGGCGCCGGGCGGCCTCCGCGGCGCGGGCGGCAACCGTGGCCCCCGGGCGCGCGGCGAGCGACGCGGCGAGATCATCGTGGGTGCGCCGGAGCATCCGACCGGTGCCGAGCACGCCCGCCCCGGTGGTCCGGACGGCCCCGGCGAGGGTGGCACCGCTGATCAGGATGAGCGCCGCCAGCGCCAGGAAGATCGCGAGCACGTCGGCGCCCGCCGAGGAGAGCAGATGCGCGGCGGCCCACAGCTCGGCCTGCCCGACGATCCCGCCGCGCAGCGCAAAGCTCGCGCTGCTCCAGAAGTCGGCGGCCGGCGCCGGTCCCGGCCCGAGGCCGAGCGTGCCCGCGGCGAGCATGAGCGCGAGCGCCGCGAGCAGGCACAGCAGCCCCGCGCGCAGCGGCCGACCCGGGGGGCGGAGCTCGCGGGCGAGGATGAGCCCCCCGGCGGCGACGAGCCCGGCCGGGACCACGTAGCCGAGCGCGCCGAGGAGATAGCGGGTGCCGCGCACCGCGCCGTCGCCGAGCGTCCCGCCCGCCCAGTGCAGATAGGCGACCCCGCCGAGGAACACCCCGATCGCGATCAGACCAAGGGCGAGCACGTCGATGTGATGGGGCGCCAGCGCCGGCGACGGGCTCGGCATCCGGGGCCGGCTCGCCAGGCGCGAGCGTCGCGCGCGCGTCGCGGGCCGCGCGGCGCGCCCGCGGACCGCGGCGGTCTTCTTGACCCGCGCGGCGGGCTTCGCGCGCTGGCGGGTCTTTGACTGCGGGGTCTTCGAACTGGCGGCCATGTCCGAACCGCGGGCTTCGCCGCTCGGCGCCGCGCTCCTGCGCGCTGCAAGGCGCCGCTCACCGCGCCAGTGGTCGGCCCCGCGGGTACGGGGCCGACCACTTGAGCACGGCTTCACCCCGCCGCATACCATTTCGCCACCGTGGCCATGTTCGAACGTCCCCCCCGCGTGCTCGTCGTCGAGGACGACGATGCGATCGCGCAGGTGCTGCAGCGCTCGTTGCGGATGGAGGGCTACGAGGTCCGCGTCGCCGACGACGGCTCCGCCGCGCTCGACGCGGCGCACGGCTTCCTGCCCGACCTGGTCATCCTCGACCTCGGCCTGCCGGGGATCGACGGGCTCGAGGTGGCCAAGCGCCTGCGAGCCTCCGACGACGACGTGCCGATCCTCGTGCTGACCGCGCGCGACGCGGTCGAGTCGCGCGTCGAGGGCCTGGACTCCGGCGCCGACGATTACCTCGTCAAGCCGTTCGAGCGCCAGGAGCTGCTGGCGCGCCTGCGCGCGCTGCTGCGCCGCCGGCCGCCGCGCGGACAGGCGCATCTGAGCGTCGGCGACCTGGCGCTGAACCCCGACACCCACGAGGTCGCGCGCGGCGGTCGCCCGGTCGAGCTGACCCAGCGCGAGTTCGAGCTGCTGGAATACCTGATGCGCAACGAGCGCATCGTCATCTCCCGGCAACGGCTGCTCGACGAGGTGTGGGGCTATGACCCCTTCTCGATGACGAACACGATCGAAGTCTTCGTATCCAATCTGCGACGCAAGCTGGAATCCGGTGGCGAGCCTCGACTCCTTCATACGATCCGCGGCGCGGGCTACGTACTCCGCGTATAGGTCGGTCTCGATCCGCTGGCGCCTCGCCGGCGGGTCGGCGGCGCTGACGCTGATCATCCTGGCGAGCTTCGCCGGGATCGTCGGCGTGCTGACCAATCGCCAGGTGCGCACCCAGTTCAATGACCAGGAGAGCTCGGCGGTCTCCCAGCTCGTCGGGGAGCTCGACGGCCACCTGCGGATCGGCCTCGACGGGTCGCTCGACTGCAACCAGACCCGCCTTGACGACTACGCGATCGCCCAGGGCGCGGAGATCCGCTTCTTCGACTCCAGCGGGACGACGCTTCAGTGCTCCGCGCCGCCGGCATCGCTCGCCGACGCGACCCACATGTTCAGGACGCTGCCCGATCCGAGCCAGGGGACGTTCGCCCGCGGCGGCTACCGGGTGGTCGTCCGCCAGCTGTCGGCCAAGCCCGCGGGGACGGTCAAGCTGCTCTATGCGCTCCCGCTCTCCGACGTCGACCGCACGCTCGCCCGCGTCCGGGTGTTCCTGCTGCTCGGCGTGCTCGGCGGCGCGATCCTGGCCCTGCTCGCCGGCCTGTTCGTGTCCGCCCGGGCGATGAGCCCGATCGTCGAGCTGACCGATGCCGCGCGCGAGATCGAGCGCACCCGCGACGCCCGCCAGCGCCTCCCCCATCCCGAGGCCGACGACGAGATCGCCGAGCTGGCGCGCACGCTCGAGGGCATGCTCGGAGCGCTGGACTCGGCCCGTGCGGACACCCAGGCGATGCTCGACCGCCAGCGCGAGTTCGTCGCCGACGCCTCGCACGAGCTGCGCACGCCGCTGACGAGCGTGCTCGCCAACCTCGAGCTGCTGACCGAGGAGCTCGGCGGCGAGCAGGCCGACACCGCCGAGGCCGCGCTGCGCTCGACGCGGCGGATGCGCCGACTCGTCGGCGACCTGCTGCTGCTCGCCCGCGCCGACGCCCGGCGCACGCAGCCACGCCGGCCCACCGATCTCGCCGAGGTGCTCGTCGAGGCCGCGGCGGAGCTCGGCCCGATGGCCGAGGCGCACGAGATCTCGCTGCAGGCGGGGCCCGCGGTCGTCCGGGGGGTGCGCGACGAGCTGCACCGCCTCGTGCTCAACCTGCTTGAGAACGCCGTCCGCCACACCCCGCCGGGCACGCGGGTGTGCGCGCGGACCGCCACCCGCGGCGGCGAGGCGGTGCTGACCGTCTCCGACAACGGCCCGGGGATCTCCCCCGACCTCAGCCAGCGGGTGTTCGACCGCTTCGTGCGCGGCGGACGCGACGGCGGCAAGGGCTCGGGGCTCGGCCTGGCGATCGTGCGCTCGGTCGCCCAGTCGCACGGCGGCATGGTCGCGCTGCTGACCAGCCAGCCGGCCCAGGGCGCCCGGTTCGAGATCCGCATCCCGACCGCCGCGGCCGCGGATCTCGCCGAGGCGGCACCGGCGCACGGCGCCGACGAGGTCGAGGATCAGACCTCGACGACGACCGGCAGGACCATCGGCCGGCGTCGCAGCCGGTCGTAGACAAACGTCGCCAGGTCGTCGTGCAGGACCTGCTGCAGGACATCGATCCCGCGGACGTCCTCGCGCGCGGCGGCGGCGAGCGAACGGTCGACCTCGTCGCGGATGTCAGCGGCGACCTCGTCGGCCTGCTCGATGAAGGGGACGCCGCGGAAGATCACCTCGGGCGGCACGACCGATTCGCCCGTCTGCTCGGAGACGGTGGCCACGACGATGAAGATCCCGTCGGCCGAGAGCATCCGCCGGTCGCGGAGCGCGACGTCGGCCGGGTCGCCGACGTCGACGCCGTCGACGAAGATCATCCCGGCCCGAACGGCGTCGCCGAGATGCGCCCCGGTGGCGTCGAGCTCGAGCGGGAGGCCGTTCTCGGACTCGAACACGGCGTTGGGGTCGATCCCGACCGCGTCGGCGAGCTGGGCGTGCAGGCGCAGGCGCTTGTGGTCGCCGTGGAGCGGGAGCACGTAGCGGGGGCGGACGAGGTTGAGCATCAGCTTGAGCTCCTCGACGTAGCCGTGGCCGGAGGCGTGGATCGGCGCCTCGCGGGGCGTGATCACCTCGCAGCCGATGTGGTACAGGCGATCGACGGTCTCGTTGACCGCCCGCTCGTTGCCCGGGATCGGCGTCGCCGAGAAGACGATCGTGTCCCCGCGGCGCAGGGTGATCTGGCGATGGTCGTGGTAGGCCATCCGCCGCAGCGCGGACAGCGGCTCGCCCTGGGAGCCGGTCGAGACGACGACGACCCGATGGTCAGGCCAGTCCTCGACCTCGTGGGCGGCGATCATGATGCCCTCGGGGACGTCGATGTGCCCGAGCGAGCGGCCGATGTTGACGTTCTTGCGCATCGAGCGCCCGACGAGCGCGACCTTGCGCCCGAGCGCAGCGGCGGCGTCGACGACCTGTTGGACGCGGTGGATGTTGGAGGCGAAGCTCGTGACGACGATCCGACCCTCGGCGCGGGCGAAGACCTCCTGAAGGTGCGATCCCACGGTGCGCTCGGACGGCGAGAACCCTGCGCGATCGGCGTTCGTCGAGTCCCCGCACAGCAGCAGCACGCCCTCGGAGCCCAGCTCGGCGAGTCGGCTGACGTCCGCCGGGACGCCGTCGACCGGGGTCTGGTCGAACTTGTAGTCGCCGGTCAGCAGCACCGTGCCGAACTCGGTGCGCAGGGCGACCGCGCACGCGTCGGGGATCGAGTGGGTCATGTGCACGAGCTCGAGCCCGAACGGTCCCACGTCGATGTCCTCCCCGGTCGGCAGGTCCTCGAGGTCGACGTCGCGGAGGTTGTGCTCGTCGAGCTTGGAGCGAGCCATGGCGATCGTCAGCGGCCCGCCGTAGACGACCGGCCAGGGCGACTGCGCGGAGTCGCCGCGTGCGACCCCGAGCTCGCGCAGCACCCAGGGCAGCGCGCCGAGATGATCCTCATGGCCGTGGGTGATGACGATCGCCTCGATGTCGGCTGCGCGCTCGCGCAGATAGGTGAAGTCGGGCAGCACGAGGTCGATACCGAGCATGTCGGTGGTCGGGAAGCGCAGGCCGGTATCGACGACGACGATCCGTCCGTCGTACTCGACGACGGTCATGTTCTTGCCGATCTCGCCGAGTCCGCCGAGCGGCAGGACCCGCAGCCGTCCGCTCACGCGGCGGCGACCAGCATGCCGTGGCGCTCGAGCATCGCGCGCACGGTGCACTGCTCGTCGGCGTCGAGCTCGACGTAGGGCAGCCGGGGCCCGCCGACGGGGACCCCGATCATCGCCAGTCCGGCCTTCAGGCTGCACGCCAGCGGCGCGATGGCCAGGTCCCGGTAGACGTCGCTCAGGCCGGCGTCGATCTCGCGGCGCCGGTCGGGCTCGTCGACCATCCGGCGCATCTCGGAGCCGAAGATGTGGCTGGCGGTCAGCACCCCGCCCGCCTCGCCGAGCTCGAGGACGTCGACGAGCATGTCGTCGTTGCCGGCGTAGATGGACAGGCCGTCGACGCGCGCCAGGTTCGCCGGGTTGGCCTGCTTGACGCCCTCGATGTGGTCGAGCTGGGCGAGCTCGGCGAGCAGATCGTTGGGCAGGTCGGCTCCGGTGCGCTGCGGGATGTTGTAGAGCAGGATCGGCAGGTTCGTCGCACGCACCACCTCGCAATAGTGGGCGATGATCCCCCGCCGGCTCGGGCGGTTGTAGTACGGATTGACCGAGAGCAGCGCGTCGACGTCGAGCGCGGTCGCGCGCTCGGTCAGCTCGACGGCGTGCCGGGTGTCGTTGGAGCCGACGCCGGCGACGACCGACGCGCCCGGGTGATTGCGCCGCACCTCGGCGACGACGACCTCGATGACCCGCAGGTGCTCGTCGTCGGCGAGCGTCGCGGCCTCGCCGGTGGTGCCGCAGACGACGAGGCCGTCGGACCCGTGGCCGAGCAGGTGGTCGACGAGCCGATGGATCGCCTCCTCGTCGACGCGCCCGTGGACGTCGAACGGGGTCACCATCGCCGTGAGGATCGGGCCCAGGTGCAGCGCCATCGCGCCAGTATCGCAGGTGAGCCCCCGGAGAACGGGCCCCGCCCACCCACCGTTACGATCCGCTGGTGCCGGGCGCCATCGACCTCGAGGAGCGGATCGCGGGGCTCTACCGCGAGCCGCTGTCGGAGTTCACCGCCGCCCGCGACGAACTGGCCAGGCAGCTGCGCCAGGACCGCCGCCGCGGCGAGGCCGACCGGGTCAAGGCGATGCGCAAGCCGAGCGTCACCGCCTGGGCGCTCAACCGCTGCCGCGCGCGGCACGCCGGGCTCGTCGACGACCTGCTCGACGCGGGCGAGCGGCTGCGCGAGGCGCATCGCGCGCTGCTGTCCGACGGCGATCGCGATGGCCTGCGCGCAGCCAGCGCCCGCGAGCGCGAGGCGGTCGAGACGCTGGTCGCCGCTGCCGAGCGCGAGCTGGCCGAGGCCGGGCACCCGACGACCCCGGCGGCGCGCACGCGATTGACCGCCACGCTGCACGCGGTCGCCGGCGACGAGGAGCCGCGCACGCAACTGGCGGGGGGGCGGCTGCACTCAGATCACGAGATCGGTGATCTGGGATTCGCGCTCGGCGGCGGCTCCGACGCGGCGCCGCCGGCGCGGGGCAGGCGGGCGCCGGCCAAAGCCGGCAAGACCTCCGAGCCCGCCAAGCCCTCGAAGGCCGCCCAGCCCGCCGAGCCCTCCAAGCCCGCCGAGCCCTCCAAGCCCTCCGAGCCCGCCAAGGCCGCCAAGCCCTCCAAGCCCGCCAAGGCCGCCAAGACCCCCGAGGCGGGTCGGGACAACGCAGCCAAGAAGCGAGCGACGGCCCTGGTGGCGGCCACCGACGCGCTGACCGAGGCCGAGTCCGCGCTGGCACACCGCGACGACGAGGTCGCGGCGGCCGAGTCAGAGCTGGCCGACGCGCGGTCCGAGCTCGACCGCGCTGGACGCGAGCTCGAGGCGGCTCGGAAAGCGGCGGAACGGGCGCGCGAGGCGGCAGAGCGGGCGCAGGCGGCGCAGACCAAGGCGCGCGAGCGCGTTTCGGACCTCGGCGCGCGCGTGCAGCAGCTCGCCGACACCTGACCCGATGTCGTGCTCGCCGGAGCGCGCCGCGGGGGCGTCGCGAAGCCCGGCCGGCTTGCCGCCCAGTCCGCCGCGACGAGGTGGACCACGCCGGACCGCTACGTCAGCGCGCGCTCGTAGACGCGCCAGCGCTTGACGACGCGACCGCCCATGGCCTGCAGGCCGCGGTTCATCGACGAGTTGGTCTCGAGGATCCACCCCGCCTCCCCGCGCTTCTGGCGGGTGCGCCCGGCGGCCGCGAAGTGCTCCATGTACAGCGCGGCGGCGACGCCGGTGTGCTGGTACTCGGGCAGCACGCCGAGGAAGCCGACGCGGAGCCGGTCGATGATCCGCGCCCGGCGCAGGTAGTACCACCAGCCGAGCGGCAGCAGCCGCCCCTGCATCTTCTTGTAGATCTGATGCACGTCGGGGATCGTGATCGCCATCGCGATCGTCTGGCCGTCCTGCTCGGCGATCATGAACCACTCGCGCGCGTAGACGAGCTGCATGTCGATCGCGTAGGCGTCGAGGTCGGCCTTCGTGTAGGGGGTGAAGCCCCAGTTGTGCGACCACGCGGCGTTGTAGACCTTGGCGAACTCGTCCATCTCGCGACGGAGGTGGCGGCGCGACATCTTGCGGATCGTCACGCCGTGGCGGGTGCGCGCCCGCTCGGCGACCCGCGGCAGGACCGGGTCCATGCGCTCGAGGTTTGAGATCTCGAGGTCCCAGCTGAGCAGGTCCATCGCCTTGGTCAGCCCCGCGGCCTCGCACAGCCGCTGGTAGTAGGGCGGTTGCCACGGCTGGCGGATGAGCGGCTCGAGCTCGAAGCCCTCGATCATGACCCCGGACTCGTCGTTGAGCTGGAAGTCCATCGGCCCGATCATCCGATCGCATCCACGGCCGCGCAGCCACGTCTCGGCGGCGCTCAGCAGGGCGTCGAGGATCTCGGGGTCGTCCTCGAGCTCGAGGAAGCCGAACATGCCGGTGCGGCTGTGGTGGTAGTCGTTGAACGCGTGGTCGATCTGGGCGGTCGCGCGCCCGACGACCCGGCCGTCGCGCCGGGCGAGGAAGTACTCGGCATCGCCGTGGGTGAAGAACGCGTTCAGCTTGCGGGTGAGGAACAGGTAGCGCTCGAGCCGCAGCGGCGGGATCCACGGGGTCCCGGCGTGCAGGCGGTACGGGAGGTGGACGAACGCCCGGAGATCGCCGGGGCGCTTGACGAGTGAGATCTCGACGGGCATCGGTGGCAGCCTATAGGGACCGGTCGTCAGTCACGCGCCGGCGGCCGCCAGATGTCGCGACGCTGGAGCAGCTGCACCTGCCGCTCGGTCACCTGCGCCCGGTAGGCGGCGTGGTCGTAGGGCGGGCGGTCGAGGTACAGGTTGCGCGGGTAGATCGGCCGCCCGTAGATGAGCTGGTACTGCTCGGTGGTCAGGTCCTTCAACCAGTTGTCCCACTGCGCGGTGGCCCGGAAGTGGCGCAGGGCCTCGATGTCGATCGTGCCTGCGATCCAGGTCGAGCCGCCGCCGTAGGGCACCTCGGTCACCACCTGCCCGCGGTAGTCGACGATCTGCGAGCCGCCGGAGAACGTGTCGATCGGCAGCTCGGACTCCCGGTCGAGATAGTAGGTGCCGAGGTTCATGCCGACGACGTACATGTTGTTGTCCAGCGCCCGCGCCCGGTTCTGGACCGAGAACATCTCGCTCATCACGCCCGGCGCCGGATACGGGCCGCGATAGGCGATCTCGCAGCCGTTCATCGCCAGGCCCCGGGCGTTCTCGGGATACGAGGCCTCGTTGGCCATCATGATCCCGATCCGCCCGATCGCCGTGTCGGCCACGGGATAGAACGCGTCGAGCGTCGCGCCGTACAGCTCGATCCAGCGATCCCACACGTTGTGCGGGGTCAGCGAGTGCTCGACCGGCAGCAGCGGCACGACCTTGTGGTGGGTGAGGACCACGATGCCGTCCTCGGGCTCGATCACGAACCCGACGTTGAAGAAGCGGGCGGGAAACTCCGGATGGCGTGCCTTGGCCTGGGCGATCACGTAGGCGCCCCACCGGCGGGCAAGGCGTCCGAGCTCGTCGGTCTCGGGGCCGGGGATGTCGATCGCGCATTCGCGGGCGTAGGCTTCGTGGTCGAGGTCGAACACCTCATCGGTGAAGCCCTGCAGACCGCCCTCGGGGACGCAGATCAACCGCACCGGGAGGTCCATGCTCGACAGCCAGGAGGCCGCCTTGACCAGGTGGGCAATGTGCTCGAGGTTGACCGCGATCTCCTCGCGCTGGCGGATGCCGCGCATCGACTGGATCAGTCCCACGACCTGGTACGGCTCGATCATCGCCCACTCCTCTCGGTTGATCCGGCCGGGACTCTAACCTCGGGGCGCGCGTGCGGCTCGATCACGTCCAGGTCGCCGCGCCGCCGGCAGGCCCATCCGGCGCTCGCGGTCGACGCCGCGCAACTGACCGAGCTGGCGGCGCGGCTGAGCGCGGCGGGGTGCGCGGTGCACTGGAAGACCGACCTCCCGGGCGTCCGTAGGTTCTTCAGCGACGATCGGTGGGGCAACCGGATCGAGCTGCCGGTCCGGGAGTAGCGGGTCGGGCCCTCGGCGTGTCGCTGGGGCGCGACGCGGTTGCGACAAACCTGCAGTCGGCCGCGGGATTTTCCCATTCGGCTGCGCTCAGCGTCGGTGATGCGCCAAATCGAATAGGCGGGATGCAGGTTTGTCGCACCCGCGCACGCCGCATCCGCGCACGCCGCACCCGCGCCCGCCGCACCCGCCGCACTGCACACCCCGCACCCGCACGCGCCGGGCGTGAGTGACTCAGCGCGCGCGAACCGACCGACGCCTACAGGATCCCCGGGTACGCCCCGCCGTCGACGACGATCGACTGGGCGGTGATGTAGCCGGCCCGCGCGGAGCACAGAAACGCGCACGCCGCTCCGAACTCTCCGGGCTCGCCGAGCCGGCCGGCGGGGATCGAGGCGAGGCGCCGGCGGGCGATCTCGTCGGCCTCGACGCCCTCCTGCTCGGCCGCCGCCGCATAGTTGGAGCGGATCCGGTCGGTGTCAAAGGAGCCGGGAAGCAGGAAGTTGAGCGTGACGTTGGCGTGGGCGACCGAGCGGGCGACGCCGGCGAGGAACCCGGTCAGTCCGGCGCGCGCCCCCGAGGAGAGATCGAGGCCGGCGACCGGCATCTTCACCGAGAACGACGTGATGTTCACGATGCGGCCGAAGCGCCGCGCCACCATCCCGTCGATGACCGCCTGGACGAGCGCGATCGGGGACGCCATGTTCGCCTCGATCCCGGCGAGCAGCGCCTCGTGGTCGACGTCGCGGAAGTCACGCAGCGGCGGACCACCGTTGTTGTTGACGAGGATGTCGGGCTCGGGCGCGGCCGCGAGCACCGCGGCGCGGCCCTCCGGGGTGCTGAGATCGCCGGCCACGGGGATGATCTCGGCCCCCGTCGCCGCGGTCAGCTCGTCGGCGGTGCGCCGCAGGGTCCCCGCGTCGCGGCCGTTGACCACCACCCGACAGCCGGCGCGCGCGAGCTCCGAGGCGCAGCCGCGGCCGAGGCCGCGGCTCGAGGCGCAGACGATCGCGGTCCGACCGGCGATCCCGAGGTCGAGAGTCATCGCAGCAGGTGCTCGAGGCCGACGACCGGGGACTCGGTCAACTCGCCGACCCGGCGAACCGCGAGCAGCACCCCGGGCATGAACGACTCGCGGTCGATC
Organism: Solirubrobacterales bacterium; assembly: GCA_019240115.1. Taxonomy (GTDB): domain Bacteria; phylum Actinomycetota; class Thermoleophilia; order Solirubrobacterales; family Solirubrobacteraceae; genus Palsa-465. The sequence continues at coordinate 31,927 of JAFAYV010000015.1, forward strand.
GAGTCGTGGCGGATGGTCAGCGTCTGGCCGACGTCGCCGAGGATGACCTCCTGATGGGCGACGAGGCCGGGGAGGCGGACCGAGTGGATCGGCACCTCGGGTGCGTCGGACCCGGCGCCGGCGCGCATGAGCCTCGCCGTCCGCGCCGCCGTGCCGCTGGGCCGGTCGAGCTTGCGGTCGTGATGGAGCTCGATGATCTCGGCGGAGGCCATGTGGCGCGCGGCCTCGGCGGCGAACTGCATCATCAGCACCGCGCCGATCGCGAAGTTCGGCGCCACGAACACGTTGGCGGGCGCGCCGCGGAAGGCTTCGAGCTCCTCCGGGGCCCAACCGGTGGTCCCGATGACGACGTGGATTCCGGCGGCGACCGCCTCGCGCGCGTTGACGAGCGCGGTGCCCGGCACGGTGAAGTCGACGAGCACGTGCGGACCGGCGGCGAGCGCGTCGGCGAGCGGGGCGGCGAGGGCGGGGTCGGCCCGGGCGACGAGCTCCATGTCGCCCGCGCCGGTGACCGCCCGGCACACGGTCTCGCCCATCCGCCCGGCGGCTCCGGCCACCGCCACCCGGATCGTCGCCTCCCGGGCCACGCTCAGACGGGGGAGGGCAGTGCCGGGGCGACCCCGCCGAGCGCCAAGTCGAAGCGATCGGACTCGGGCCCGATGCCCGCGGCCGACAGTCGGTCGGGATCCCACAGCTCGTCGGTCAGCGCCCGCAGATCCTCAACGGTGACCGCGTCGATGCGCTGCACGACCTCGTCGAGCGCCATCAGGGGGACGCCGGCGAGCGTCTCGGAGCCGAGCCGGCTCATCCGCGCCCCGGTCGACTCGAGCGCCAGGACGACCCGGCCCTTGAGGTTCTCCTTGGCGCGCGCGAGCTCGTCGGGGGTGGCCGGCGACTCGCGCAGGCGCTGCAGCTCGGTGCCCACGACCGCGAGAGCGGCGACGAGGTTGTCGGCGCGGGTCCCGACGTAGAGGCCGACCTGGCCGGTGTCCTGATAGGCGCCGGTGAACGAGTAGACCGCGTAGGCGAGGCCGCGCTGCTCGCGCACCTCCTGGAACAGGCGGGAGGACGACGTGCCCCCGAAGATCGTGTCGAGCACCCGCAGCGCGAACCGGCGAGGGTCGTGGCGCGAGAGCCCGGCCCCGCCGAGGCAGACGTGGTACTGCTCGGTGTCCTTGCGCTCGAACCGCCGTCGCGGCCGCGCGGGCGGGGCGCACGCGGACGCGGCGCCCGAGCGGCGGGGCGCCGGCGCGGCGGCGAGCGCCGGCCGGCGGCGGGCGAGACGCACGAGCTCGTCGTGATCGACCGCCCCCGAGGCGGAGATGACGACGTTGCCGGGCCGGTAGCGATCGCGATGAAACCCCGCGATCCCGTCGACCGGCGTGCCGGAGATGACCTCGGCCCGCCCGATGATCGCCCGGCCGAGGGGGTCGTCGCCGAACGTCGCCTCGCCGAGCAGGTCGAAGACCTTCTCCTGCGGGTCGTCCTCGTACATGGCGATCTCCTCGAGGATCACCTCGCGCTCGGAGTCGATCTCGCGCAGCGCGGGGGCGAACACCATGTCGGACATGACCTCGAAGGCGTCGGGGACGTGCTCGTCGATGACCCGGGCGTAGACCGAGGTCGTCTCCTTGCCGGTGCCGGCGTTCAGCTCGGCCCCCATCGCGTCGAAGATCTGGTCGATCTGCACCGAGGCGTAGCGCTCGGAGCCCTTGAACAGCAGATGCTCGAGCAGGTGCGAGAGACCCGCCTGCTCGTCGGCCTCGTACCGCGAGCCCGTGCCGATCCAGAAGCCGAGCGACACGGACCGGACGGAGGGCATCGCCTCCGTCACGATCCGGACGCCCGACTCCAGCTCGGTCAGGCGGTGCTTGTGGTCCACGCCGGGCTAGGTCCGATCCGGGTCGCGGTCGCGCACCCGCCCCCGGTCGCCGCCGTTGTCGGCGCGGCCGCGGCCGCGGTCGCGCTCGCCCCCGTTGCGCCCGCCACGGTCACGTCCACCGCGCTCGGGGCGCGGGCGGCTGCCCTCGGCGGCGGCGATCGCGGCAAGCTCCTCGGGGTTCTTGCCCTGGATCTCGGGATCCTCGGCGAGGCGCAGCCCGATCCGGCCGCGCTCGCGATCGACCTCGACGACCCTGACGGCGAGCTCGTCGCCCTTGTTGAGGACCTCCTCGACGGTGGCGATCCGCTTGCCGGGGGCGACGTTGGAGATGTGCAGGAGGCCGTCGGTGCCCTTGGAGAGCTCGACGAAGGCGCCGAACGTCGTCGTCTTGACGACCTTGCCGGTGAACTCGTCGCCGACCTCGACCTCCTTGGTCATCGCGCGGATGCGCTCGGCGAGCGCGTCGCCCCGCTCGCGATCGGCGGCGTAGACGAGCACCATGCCCTCGTCGTTGACGTCGATCTGGGACTCGAACTCCTCCTGCAGGGCGCGGATCGTCTCGCCGCCCTTGCCGATCAGCAGTCCGATCTTCTCGGGGTCGATCTGCACCGAGGAGATGCCCGGCGCGTACCTGGACAGCTCGGACCGCGGCGCGTCGATGACGCTCGTCATCGCTCCGAGGATGAACTCGCGCGCGACCTGAGCCTGGGCCAGGGCGTCGCGCATGATCGCAAACGTGACGCCCGTGATCTTGATGTCCATCTGCAGGGCGGTGATCCCGTCCCGGGTGCCGGCGACCTTGAAGTCCATGTCGCCGAGGTGGTCCTCGACGCCGGCGATGTCGGTGAGGATGATGTAGTCGTCGCCCTCCTTGATCAGGCCCATGGCGATGCCCGCGACCGGAGCCTTGATCGGGACCCCGGCGTCCATCAGCGACAGGGTCGAGCCGCACACCGAGGCCATCGACGACGAGCCGTTGGATTCGAGGATGTCCGATACGACGCGGATCGTGTACGGGAACTCCTCCTCGGAGGGGATCATCGGCGCAAGCGCCCGCTCGGCGAGCGCGCCGTGACCGATGTCGCGGCGCTTGGGCCCGCGCATGAAGCCCGCCTCCCCGACCGAGAACGGCGGGAAGTTGTAGTGGTGGAAGTAGCGCTTGGTCGTCTCCAGACCGAGCGTGTCGAGGCGCATCTCCTCGCGGGTGGTGCCGAGCGCGACGACGCTCAGCGCCTGGGTCTGGCCGCGGGTGAACAGCGCCGACCCGTGCGTGCGCGGCGTGACGTCGACCTCGACCGAGATCGGGCGGATCTCGTCGGCGGTGCGGCCGTCGGGGCGCTTCTTCTGGACCGCGATGCGCTCGCGGATGATCGTCTTCTCGAGCTTGTCGAAGGCCCGCTGGGCATTGCCGCGATACTCGGCGAAGGTGTCGGCCTCGGGATCGCCGGAGTAGCGCTCGAGCACCTGTTCCTGCACCGTCTTGGTCGCGTCCTGGCGCTCGAGCTTGTCCTGCACCTGGGTCGCCGCCTCGAGTGCGCCGCCGTGGGAGGTCTTGATCTGCTCGTAGAGCTCGGGATGGACCTGCGGGATCTCGACCTCGGTCTTGGGCTTGCCGGCCCGCTCGGCGAGCTCGCGCTGGGCGGCGCACAGCTTGCGGATGTTCTCGTGGGCGATGTCGAGCGCGTCGAGGATCTCGGCCTCGGGGATCTCGTTCGCCCCCGCCTCGACCATGAGGATCGCCTCCTCGGTGCCGGCGACGATGAGGTCGAGGTCGGTGCCGTCGACGAGCAGATCCTCATCGGGGTTGACGACGAAGTTGCCGTCGATCTTGCCGACCCGCACCGCGCCGACGGGCGCGGGGAACGGGACGTTGGAGACCATGAGCGCGGCCGACGCGCCGTTCATGGCGAGCATGTCGTACGGGTTGAGGTGGTCGACCGACATCGGCAGCGCCACGAGCTGGGTCTCATAGCGCCAGCCCTTGGGGAACAGCGGCCGGATCGGCCGGTCGATCAGGCGCGCGGTCAGCGTCGCCTTCTCCCCCGCGCGCCCCTCGCGCTTGAAGAACGAGCCGGGGATCTTCCCGGCGGCGTACATGCGCTCCTCGACGTCCACCGTCAGCGGGAGGAAGTCGACGTCGCGGAGATTGCCCGCGGTCGCGGTACAGAGGACCATGGTGTCGCCCGCGCGGACGACGACGGCGCCGGAGGCCTGCTTGGCCAGCTTGCCGGTCTCGAACGAGATCTCTCTGCCCTCGATCTCGACGGACACGCGCTGAACGGCGTCAGACATATTCAGTTTCCCTTCTGGCTCCGCCCTTCGGTCGGCGGAGTGCATCGTTGCTCTTCGTATCGATCCGAACCCCGACGATGCTAGCGCCTGCCCCGGAGGCTCCACGGCGCTACCGACGGTCGCGAGGAACGTAAACGGACTACGAGGTCCGCTTGTGTGCTACGGTAACCGGACCCCACAGTCTCAGTTTATCTCCACCCTCGACAGGAGCGCAGATCGATGAGCAACACCGTGACCTCCAGTCCGCCCGCCGCCCGCGAGCGACGGCAGGGCGTCAACCCGTGGCTGGTCCTCGTGATCGCCTGCCTGGCGCAGTTCATGGTCGTCCTCGACATCAGCGTCGTGAACATCGCGCTGCCCCGGATCCAGAACGGCCTGCACTTCTCGGCCTCCGACCTGCAGTGGGTGGTCAACGCCTACACGCTCGTGTTCGGCGGCTTCCTCCTGCTCGGGGGGCGGGCCGCCGACCTGCTCGGCCGCCGCCGCCTGTTCATCGCCGGCGTCGTCCTCTTCTCGGCGGCGTCGCTGTTCAACGGTCTCGCGCAGAGCTCCGGGATGCTGATCGTCGGTCGCGGCCTGCAGGGCCTCGGCGGCGCGCTCGTCTCCCCCGCAGCGCTGTCGATCGTCACCACGACGTTCACCGACGGCGATCAGCGCACCCGGGCCCTCGGCGTCTGGAGCGCGATCGCGGCCGGCGGCGCCGCGGCGGGCCTGCTGCTCGGCGGCGTGCTGACCGACGTCGCCTCGTGGCGCTGGGTGTTCTTCATCAACGTCCCGGTCGGAATCGCCACCGTCGCGCTGGCGCTGCGGTATGTCGTCGAGTCGCGGCTGCAGGGCGTCCGGCGCTCGTATGACGTCGCCGGCGCGGTGACGGTCACCGTCGGCCTCGTCGTGCTCGTCTACGCGATCGTCAAGGCCCAGTCGTTCGGTTGGGGCTCGGCCCGCACGCTCGGCCTCGGCGCCGCGGCGGTGGTCCTGCTCGGCGCGTTCCTGTGGATCGAGAGCCGCTCGGAGGCGCCGCTCATGCGCCTGGGCATCTTCCGCGTGCGCTCGCTCGCGGTCGGTGACACGTCGCTGCTGCTCGTTGCCTCGGGCATGTTCGGGATGTTCTTCTTCGCCTCGCTGTACGTGCAGGACATCCTGCACTACAGCCCGCTGAAGGCGGGCCTGGCGTTCCTGCCGGTGACGGCGGGGATCATCCTCGGCTCGGGCATCGCCCAGGGGATCATCAAGCGCCTCGGGGTGCGCAACGTCGCCGCGTTCGGGATCACCGTGGCCACGATCGGGATGCTCATCCTCACCCGCGTCCCGGTGCACGGCAGCTACGTCTCGAACCTGCTCGTCGGCCTCATCCCGCTCAGCCTCGGCCTGGGGCTGACCTTCGTCCCGGTCACGCTGCTCGGTACCAGCGGCGTCGCCCGCGAGGACTCGGGCCTGGCCAGCGGCCTGTTCAACACCGCGCAGCAGGTCGGCGGCTCGCTCGGCCTGGCGATCCTCTCGACGATCGCCGCCAGCCACACGAGCAGCATCCTGCGCGCCGCCGGAGCGAGCGTCACCGCGGCGCAGGCGGCCCAGGCCCGGGTGTCCGGCTATCAGGACGCGTTCCTGGCCGCCGCGATCATGCTCGCGGTCGGCGCCGTGCTGCTCGCGGTCGGGCTGCGCCGGCGCCACATGCGCGAGATCGAGGCGGAGCTGGCGGCCACCGACGGGGTGACCGTCGCGGCCGCCTAGTCCCGGGGACCAGGTTCGAGCGTCCAGCCGTGAATACGTCCGCCGGGTGCGACAATGAGGAGTCGATGGAGGAGGAACCTCGCAGGCTGCGCGCCGACGCGGAACGCAACCGCCGACGCCTGATCGAGGCCGCGACGGCGATGTTCTGCGAGCACGGCCTCGAGATCGGCGTCGGCGAGATCGCGCAGCGCGCGGGCGTCGGGCGCGGCACGCTGTTTCGCAACTTCCCCTCCAAGGAGCACCTGGTCGCCGCGGTCGTCGTGGACCGGATCCACCGTTCGATCGACCGCGGCCGAGCGGCGCTCGCGGCCCCGGACGCCGGTCAGGCGCTCTACGACCTGATCGACCGCTCGATCGGTTGGGCCCGCGACGATCGCGCGCTCTTCGACGCGATCGGCGACAAGCGCCTGGCCAACCCCGAGATCCATGCCGCCCACGCCGAGCTGATGGACACGCTCGACGCGCTGGTGCGGCGCGCGCAGGACCGCGGGGCGGTGCGCTCGGACATCGGCGCCGTCGACGTGCTGATGATGATCAAGGGCGTGTGCGAGGCGCTGCGCTCGTTCCAGCATTGCGATCCGGAGGTCGGCAAGCGCCAGCTCGACCTCGTGTGGGCGGCGATCAGCACCTCCGAGGCCCGGCGGCCGTTGCGCGGCGGCCCGCCCCCGCTGTCGGCGCTTGACCGGGAGCCGACCGAGGCGGCGGACCCCGGCGCGCTCAGCGGCTGAGCGAGAGCAGCCGCCGCAGCTCGGCGATCGCGAGCGGCGCAAAGGCGCCGTCGGGGCCCGCCGCGAACGCGGTGGGGGCGGTGACGACGCCGGCGCGCACGCCGGCACGGAAGTCCGCGCGCACGCGGTCTGAGACGGCGTCGCTGCGCCGGTCAGCGTCGAAGCGCGCCAGATCGAGGCGCAGGCTCCGGGCGCGAGCCCACAGGTGCGGGTCCTCGAGGCGCCCCGGATCGGCGAACAGGGCGTCATGCATCTCCCAGAAGCGACCCTGCAGGCCGGCCGCCTCGGCCGCGGCGGCCGCCGGCCAGGCGCGAGGATGACTCGAGCGCACCGGGAAGTGGCGAAAGCACACCCGCACCGCTCCGGCGTACAGGCGGCCGTGCAGCGCGGCGCAGGCCGGGCACTCGAAGTCGGCGTAGACGATGACGATCGGCGCCTCCGCCGGGCCGCGGAGATGCTCGTCGGACCCCGGCGGCGGCACCGGCGCCGAGCGCAGGTCGTCGGGTCGCGCGTCGCTGTCTGACCCCGACACCGACTCGGGTCCTGGCCCCTCTCAGCCGGCGGCCAGGCCGTCGAAGATGAGGTTCGCGCCCGGCAGGTCGCCCGGCGACGGCGCCTGATAGCTCCAGCGCACGATCCTGTCGGGCCCGACGATGACGAGCGCGCGCTCCGGGAAGCCGCCCTCGTGCAGCACTCCGAAGGCGCGGCAGGTGGCGCCCTTGGGCTCGAAGTCCGACAGCTGCTCGATCGTCACCCCGAGCTGCGCCACGAAGGCCGTCTGCGAGTAGGTGGCGTCGCACGAGACGCCATACAGCGTGGCTCCCCGCTGTGCGAACTCGTCGAGCACCTCCTGATAGAGGTTGAACTGGTCGGTGCAGACCGGGCTGAAGGCGAAGGGATAGAAGACGAGGACCGACGTGCGCGCCTCGAGATCGCCGGGGGTGAACTCACTCTGGTCGGCGCGGCGCAGGACGAAGTCGGGGACCGGCGTCCCGGCTCCGATCACCGCCGCAGGCCAAGCTCGCGGATCAGCGTCCGGTAGCGCTCGAGGTCGTTGCGCTGCAGGTAGTTGAGGAAGCGCCGGCGACGACCGACGAGCATCAGCAGCCCGCGCCGGGAGTGATGATCCTTGCGATGGGTGCGCAGGTGGTCGGTGAGCCCGTTGATCCGCTCGGTGAGCAGCGCGACCTGGACCTCGGTCCTGCCGGTGTCGGCGTCGCCCCCGCCGAACCTGGCGACGAGCTCCCGTTTGCGTTCCTGGGTCAGCAGCATGCGGCCGGTGAGGCTAGCAGCCGGGCTCATCCGCACAGCGCGCGGGTCTCCGCGACGTCGCGTCGCATCTGCTCGATCAGCGCGTCGAGGTCGTCGAAGCGCAGCTCGCCGCGCAGGCGCTGGATGAACTCGATCTGCAGCGTCGTCCCGTACAGGTCGACGTCGCGGTCGAGCAGGTAGGCCTCGACGAGCAGCGCCAGCCCCGAGCCGAACGTCGGCCGCACGCCGATCGAGACCGCCGCCGGCCCGGCGTCGGCGCGCGCCGCGTAGACGCCGCGGGCGGGGCAGACGAGTCGCTGGTCGGGGATGAGGTTGGCGGTCGGGAAGCCGAGCGTGCGGCCCCGCTCGTCGCCGTGGACGACCTCGCCGCGAAGGATGAAGGGCGCGCCGAGCAGACGGCCGGCGCGTCGCACGTCGCCCTGCAGGACGAGCGAGCGGATGTGGCTGGAGGAGACGACCTCGCCGTCGACCTGCACGAGCGCCACCACCCGGGTCTCGAAGCGCCCGTCGGCGGCGAGCATGCCCGGATCGCCGGCACCGGCGTGCCCGAAGCGGAAGTTCTCGCCGACCGACACGTGCGTCACGCCGAGCCGTCCGACGAGCTCCGCGTCGACGAACTCCGACGCGGCCCGGGCGGCGAAGCGCTCGTCAAAAGGGATCACGATCAGCTCCCGGACCCCGAGCCCGGCCACGAGCTCGGCCTTGACCTCGAGGCTGGTCAGCAGCCGCGGGGCGCGCCCGGGGGTGATCACCGAGCGAGGGTGGGGTTCGAAGGTCAGCACCGTGTCGCTGCCGTCGATCACCGCGCGATGGCCGAGATGGACGCCGTCGAACTCGCCGATCGCCAGCCTCCGGGGCCGAGGTCGCGCGTCCGCGAGCATCGTCACCTGCATCGCTGCACAGCCTATTCTGCGGCCGCGCGCCCCGGCCCGCCGGCCGATCAGCGAAACCCGACCACGGGGCGCAGCGCCTCGCCGCCGGGCATCGGCTCGGCGAGCGCGACGAGCCCGTGGAGGTCGGTCAGTCGGACGGTGCGATCGTCGTCGAAGGTCGTGCCACGGGCCACGGTCTGCCCGTGGCCGGCGCGCCGCCCGCCGTCGGCGTCGAGGCGAACCTCGGGGAGGAAGTCGAGCGCGTCGCCGAGGGCGATCGGCGCCGACGGATCGGCCGCGGCGACGTCGAAGCGCCCGATCGCCGTCCGGCGCAGCGTCTCGCAGTAGGCGTCCCCGAGCTCGGCGATGAGACTGCGCACGTAGGTTCCCGACGAGCACTCGATGGCAAAGCCACGCCGATCCCCGCGGCGCCAGCGCTCGTCGAAGCGGTAGACCTCGACCTCGCGCGCGGGCGGACGGACCGGCGTGCCCTCGCGCGCGAGCTGGTAGGCCCTCCGGCCCCCGACCTTGAGCGCCGAGTACGCCGGGGGCCGCTGGGTCAGGCGGCCGGTCGGCAGCGGCAGGTCGGCGTCGGGCACGCGGCCGGTCTGCACGATCTCGCCCTCAGGGTCGCCGGTCGTCGAGGTCGCGCCGAATCGCGCGGCGACCTCGTAGCGCTTGGGCAGCGCCATGAGGAAGCGCTGCGTCCGGGTCGCGCGCCCGACGAGGACGAGCAGCAGCCCGGTGGCGAAGGGGTCGAGCGTGCCCGCATGTCCGACCCGGGTGCGGCCCGGCAGCCGCCGCCGGACGGCGACGACGACGTCGTGGGAGGTGACCCCGGCGGGCTTGTCGACGGCCAGCACGTAGTCGCCGGGCGCCAGCGGTGAAGAGTCGGGCAACACGCCACCCCAATATCCCAGGTAGGCGTCGGCTCAGGTCTGGCGGGCCAGCTGGTCGCGCAGGAAGCTGACCAGCTCGCCGTCGGTCAGGCCGGTGGTGAACCCGGCCGCCTGGCGGTGACCGCCGCCCCCCTGGACGCGGGCGATCGCCGAGACGTCGATGCGGTCGTTGCCCGCCCGCAGCGAGACCTTGCGCCGGCCACGGGCGTCGGGCTCGCCGATGCGATCGCGGACGAGGGCCGCGAGCTCGGTGCCCGCGACCGCGCGCAGATGATCGATGACGCCCTCGGAATAGCTCTCCAGCGCGTCGGACGCCGCGAAGTCCTCGGCGCTCAGCGCGGCCATGGTCAGCCGCCCGTCGTCATAGCGCCGCACGTTGGACAGCCCCCGCGCGAGCAGCGCGAGCTTGCCGTAGGGCACGTCCTCGTAGACGCGGCGGTAGATGTCGTGCACGTCGACGCCGGCCTCGATCAGGTCGGCGGCCATGAGGTGGGCGCGGCGCCCGGTGTTCTCGTACATGAACCGGCCCGTGTCGGTGATCAGCCCGACATAGAGCGCCTCGGCCACCGCGAGGGTCGGCTCGAGCTCGAGCGCGCCGAGCAGGTCCCAGACGATCTCGGCGGTGCACGAGGCCTCGTCACAGACGAGGTTGACCGTGCCAAAGCGCGTGTTGTCGTGGTGGTGGTCGATGTTGAGCACCGGCATCCCCGGGCGACAGAACGCCTCGGCGGGGCTGCGCTGGACGTTGCCGCAGTCGAGGAAGACGATCGTGCGCTGGGCGAGGTCGGCCGGGGGCTCGGTGATCAGCTCGGGCAGCTCGAACCAGCGGTACTCGACGGGGAGCGGCAGGTCGCGCTGCGCGATGAACGTCAGGCAGTGCTTGCCCAGCGCGGAGAGGATGCCCTGCATCCCGAGCAGCGAGCCGACCGCGTCGCCGTCGGGGTTCTCGTGGGTGACCACGACGAGCCGCTGCGCGGCGCGGAGCTCGTCGAGGGCCTGCTCGCGCTCCGAGACGCGCCCGTCGACGGTCACTCGCCCGCCCCCGCCTCGGGCGTCGCGTCGTCGAGCAGGGCGCTGATCCGCAGGCCGCGATCGACCGACTCGTCATACGCGAAGGTGAGCGCCGGGGTGTGCTTGAGCGTCAGCTCGGCGGCGAGCCGGCGCTGCAGGAAGCCGTGCGCCGAGCGCAGCCCGTCGATCGTCGCCTCCCGCGCCGCGTCGTCTCCGAGCACGCTCACGTAGACGCGAGCGTGTCGCAGGTCAGGGCTGGTCTTGACTCCGGTCACGGTCACGAAGCCGACGCGGGGGTCCTTGAGATCCGTGGAGATCGCGTCGGAGAGGACGGCTCGCATCGCCTCGTCGACGCGGCGCATTCGGCCTGCCCGCATCCTACCCCTCCCCCCTCGCGCGATGCGGTCCGCTCACGACCCGCCGACCCCGGCGCCCCACAGGTCCTGCACCGAGGCGACGAGCCGCTCGACGCGGGCGCCGTCGGGGCAGCGCGCGAGCACCCAGCGCTCGAGCTCGTCGACCGCGGCGTCCAGCACGCCCAGCGAGCCGCCGGTCAGTGCCGCGGTCAGCGTCGCGCGCTGCCACAGGTCCTGGTGGCCGGTCTCGGCCACCGCGGCGCCCAGACGCCCGCGCAGCTGGGCCTTGATCGAGGACAGCTCCTTGCGCTTGCCCTTCAGGCTCCCCGCGTCGGGAAAGTGCAGATGGATGACCAGCACCGCGACGAACCCGTCGCTCGCCATGACGACCGGCGCAGCGGGCTAGGCGAGCTCGCGCTCGACCTGACGGGTGGTGTAGGTCTCCAGCACGTCGCCCTCCTTGACGTCGGCGTAGTCGCGCAACACGATTCCGCACTCGAACCCGGTCGCGACGTCGCGCACGTCGTCGTTGAACCGACGCAGGCTGGCGATCTCCCCGCCCCAGATGACGGTCCCGTCGCGGACGAGGCGCACCTTGGAGCCACGGGTGATCGTGCCCTCGGTGACATAGCAGCCGGCGATCGTCCCCACGCGCGAGGCGCGGAAGATCTGGCGGACCTCGGCGCTGCCCAACGCCTCCTCGACCTCCTCGGGGGCGAGCATGCCCTGCATCGCCTGGCGCAATTCCTCGATCGCCCGGTAGATGACCGAGTAGTGGCGGATCTCGACGCCCTCGCGCTCGGCGACGGCCCGCGCGTCGCCGACCGGGCGGACGTTGAAGGCGAGGATGATCGCGTCCGAGGCCGCCGCCAGCATGACGTCTGACTCGGTGACCGCGCCGACCGCCCGGCGGATGACGTTGACCGACACCTCGTCCTGGGGCAGCTTGGCCACCTCGTCCTCGATCGCCTCCAGCGATCCGGCGACGTCGGCCTTGAGCACGAGGTTGAGCTCCTGCAGGTCGGAGCCGAAGATGTTCTCCAGCGAGACGCGCTTGCCGCTGCCCTGGCGCGCGAGCGACTCGGCCTTCAGGCGCGTGGCGCGCTCCATGGCCAGCTGGCGGGCGCGGCGCTCGTGCTCGACCGCGCGGACGATCTCGCCGGCGAGCGGCACGCCGTCGAAGCCGAGCACCTCGACCGGCTCGCCGGGGCGCGCCTCCGAGATCCGGTTGCCCGTGTAGTCCTGCATCGCGCGCACGCGGCCCCACTGGGCGCCGGCGACGAGCGCGTCGCCGACCTCGAGCGTGCCGCGGTTGACGAGGATCGTGACCACCGGGCCGCGCCCCGGGTCGAGCTTGGACTCGATGACGGTGCCCGACGCGGCGGCGTCGGGGTTGGCCCGCAGCTCCTCGACCTCGGCCATGACGATGATCGTCTCCAGCAGGTCGTCGAGCCCCTCGTGGGTCTTGGCCGACACGTCGACGAACTCGGTGTCGCCGCCCCACTCCACCGGTTGCAGGCCCAGCGAGGTCATCTCCGAGCGCACGCGATCCGGCTGCGCGCCGGGAGTGTCGATCTTGTTGACCGCGACGAGCATCGGGACCGCGGCCTCCTTGGCGTGGTCGACCGCCTCCTGGGTCTGCGGCTTGACGCCGTCGTCGGCGGCGACCACGATGACCGCGATATCGGTGACCTTGGCGCCGCGGGCGCGCATCGCGGTGAACGCCTCGTGGCCGGGGGTGTCGAGGAAGGTCACGGTGTGGCTGTCGTGCTGGACCTGATAGGCGCCGATGTGCTGGGTGATGCCGCCGGCCTCGCCGGCCGCCACCTGAGTCGAGCGGATCGCATCGAGCAGCGAGGTCTTGCCGTGGTCGACGTGGCCCATGATCGTGACCACCGGGGCCCGCTGCACGAGGTCCTCCTCGGCATCGGCGAACACCGGCTCGGCGACCTCCTCGTCCTCGGAGTGGACGATCTCGACCTCCTTGTTGAGCTCGGAGGCGAGCACCTGGATCGAGTCGTCGGAGAGCGTCTGGGTCAGCGTCTTCATCTCGCCGAGCGCCATCAGCTTCTTCATCACCTCGGGCACCGGCACGTTGAGGTACTCCGCGACGTCCTTGACCGTCGAGCCCGAGTTGATCTGGATCGCGGAGGGGTCGGCGACCGCGACCCGGGCGGGACGCGACTCGGCCTCCTCGTCGTAGACCCCGCGCCGGCGCCGGCCTCGACGCTGGCGGCGCGGCGGCTGGTTGGACTGCGGCGGACCGCCGGTGCCCCCGGGGCCGCGCCGCGACGCCTGGGAGTCGATGACGACGCGGCGGCGACCGCCGGCGTTGCCGGGAGCGCGCTCGCCCTGGCGCGAGTCGCGAGTCGGGCGCTTGGGCGCGGTCTCGCCGTTCGCCGCACGCGCCTCGGAGCCGCGCGTGGCCTCCGCGCCGCCGGCGGCCTCGGGGGCCGGCGACGCGGCCGGGGCCGCGGGGTCCTGCCGCGACGCGGGCGGGGCCGGCGCGGCGGCGGTCGCCGTCGTCTCGCTCGGCGCCGCGGTCGCGGTCGCCGAGTCGCCGTTGGCCAGGACGCGCGCGGCGACCCGCTCGTCGACCGACGAGGAGGCCGCCTTGACGTCGACGCCGGCGGCCTTCAGGCGCGCGAGGACGTCCTTGGCGGCCAGGCCGCGCTCCTTGGCGATCTCATGAACACGTTTGGTCATCTACGGAGTGAGTCTACGAGCCTCTACGAGCTTGCCGCCACCTGATCGGTGTCCTGGCCCGCGAGTGCCTGATGGGCCTCGATCCCGCAGTAGCGCGACGCGGGCAGGGCTGCGTTGGGACAGCGGCGCCCGTTGGAGAGGATCGCCGCGCAGCGACCCTGGGCCTCGTCCTCGTCGTAGCCGTGCTCGGCCTCCTCGGCGGCGAACTCGGTCTCGGAGCGGATGTCGATCCGCCAGCCGGTCAGCCGCGCCGCGAGGCGCGCGTTCTGGCCCTCGCGGCCGATGGCCAGCGACAGCTGATCGTCGGGGACGATGACCGTCGCCTGCTTGCCGGCGTCGTCGACGAGGACCTCGCGCACGCGCGCGGGCGACAGGGCCTTGGCCACGAACCGGGCGGGCTCGTCGTTGTAGGGGATGATGTCGATCTTCTCGCCGCGCAGCTCGGAGACGACCATGCGCACCCGGGACCCGCGCGGGCCGACGCACGCGCCGACCGGATCGACGCCGTCGACGTGCGAGACGACCGCGATCTTCGAGCGATAGCCGGGCTCGCGTGCGACGTTGGTGATCTCGACCAGGCCGTCGGCGATCTCCGGCACCTCGAGCTCGAACAGCTGCTTGATCAGCTCGGGGTCGCGGCGCGAAACGATGATGCTCGGACCCTTGGTCGAGTTCGAGACGTCCTTGATGACCGCCTTGATGCGCTGCGAATGGTCGTAGCGCTCGCCCTCGACCTGCTCGGACTTGGGCAGCAGCGCCTCGACCCGTTCGCGCAGCTGCACGAGCGTGTAGCGCGAGTCGGACTGCTGCACGATGCCGGTGATCAGCTCGCCCACGCGATCGCGGTACTCCTCGAACATCATGTCGCGCTCGGCCTCGCGGATCCGCTGCAGGATCACCTGCTTGGCCGTCTGGGCGGCGATCCGGCCGAAGTCGTGCGGGGTGACGTCCTCGGTCTCGATCTCGTCCTCGTACTCCTTGAGCTTCTCGAGGTCGATCTCGGGCTCGGGGGGCTCGCGCATCTCGCCGGTCTCGGGGTCGACCGTGGGCTGCTCGGCCGGCGTGGCCTCGATCAGCAGTTGCTCCTCGAGCTCGGGCGGGATCTTGAGCTCCCACACCTTGAAGTCGCCGCTGTCACGGTCCATTTCCACCTTGGCGTAGCGGGCCGCGTCGGGCGTCTTCTTGTATGCCGATAAGAGCGCGTCTTCGAGCGCCTCCATCAGCTTCTCGGAGGAAATGTTCTTCTCCGCGGCAAGGCCGCGGACGGCCTCGACGATCTCTCTCGACATGACTTCAGTCTCCAGGTACGAGGTTGGAGCGGGCGATTTGCTCGTAGGGGATCGTGACCACGCCCTCCTGCGCGGCGATCGTCACGTCGCTCTCCGACGCGCCGACCAGCTCACCGGTCACGCTCCGGTGTCCGTCGGAGGCATCCCGCAGGCGCACCCGGGCGTGGCGACCTAGAAAGCGCGTGTAGTGCTGCGGCTTGCTGAGCGGACGGTCCTGCCCGGGGGAGGACACCTCGAGCGAATAACGGTCGCGATAGTCGCCCAGCAGCCCCGAGACGCGCTCGCACAAGTCGAGCGTGACGCCCTCGGGATGATCGATGAACAGCCTCAGCGTTGC
Source organism: Solirubrobacterales bacterium (assembly GCA_019240115.1). Lineage (GTDB taxonomy): Bacteria > Actinomycetota > Thermoleophilia > Solirubrobacterales > Solirubrobacteraceae > Palsa-465. Next base: position 47,302 of record JAFAYV010000015.1, read on the forward strand.
CCCGGAGACGACCTCGACAAGCAGCACCTCGACCTGAGGCTCGCTCGCG
>JAFAYV010000059.1 GCA_019240115.1 Solirubrobacterales bacterium
GTGGACGGCGCCCAGCATCCAACCGCGGACGCTTCCGCGTGCGCGGTCGTATGGCATGCCACTGCGCCACAGCGACAGCAGTACCTCTTGGACGACGTCCTCCGCGAGCTCGCGGCGGCCGCACATCCGGTAGGCGAGGGAGAACGCGGCGGCGCCGTGACGGTCGAAGATGACCTCGAACGCGGCCGTGTCACCCTCGCGGGCGTGCTCGATCAGCTCATCGTCCGCCAGCAGCCGCAGCCGCCGGCTACGAACCCGTTGCGGTGATCGCAAGGTCACCGCGCCGTTCTCGTGGCTCGCGCGCGAGCCGCGGTTTTGGGCATCACAGACACTCCCTGCCTTGCCTGGCCCGGATCCCTGGCGTCCGGGTACAACGATTACTTCGGATCCGCCGGGAAATTGGATCAGTGGCGCGTTCGCCCTGGCCCACGCGCTTCGCTCGCGCCGCGGGAACGTCCGAGAAGACTCAGCGGATCAACTCCGAGCGCGACGAGGACGCGCTCCGGGTCGATGCCCGAGCGCGCGGCGCGACCAACGATCGCCGAGATCTCATGCAACTCAGCTGCGCTATAGCCCCCGCCCGAGTCGCCGCCGTTCGAGCCTTCTGGGACGGGGGGGTTGCTCGCTCGTCTCGACATGCGCCCTCGCATGCCCATCCACTCCCCATCGGGATGGCCGCTGAATCCGCAGGTTGCTGTCAACGCTGACGCCGGCGCGGCCTTGAGAACCGCGCCGGCTGTAGGCCAAAGAACTACATCGGGGAGTTGTTGTTTATCGCGACGAGCGCGCTCGCGGGGGGCGGGGTGAAGCTATAGAACTTGCCCGGCATCGCGCCAGGCTTGCCGAACCCGACGCCGGCCGTCTCCAGGGCGGCGACGATCCCGCCGATGTCCTTGATCGCGTAGCCCTGGAAGGCGCGGTCGTCGGGCAGCTCGTTGCGGGCGAATCGCACGAGCGCGAGGTGCTGCGCCTCGACGCCGCCGATCTCACCGGCATACCGCGCGAGATCCGACTTTCCGGCGCTCGCGAACGCGGTCGTGGCGATCAGGTAGGCATCGACGAACAGCGTCTCGGCGAGTTCCAGCACCTTGAACGGCGCGCCGGGCTTGAAGAACGCATCCGGCGCCCAGAACGTCGTCGTGATCGGCTTCGCCCCCAGGCTGACCAGCGCCTTGTAATGGTCATACTCGGCGGCGTTGGCGGCCTTGAGCACATCCACGAACTTGCTCACCCCGGTCTGTGAGGCGTGCTCGATCAGCCCGGTCAGATAGGTGACGGCCAGCGCCTCGGCAGTGACCGCGGTGTCGACGACCTGGCTGATCTGGCTGGAGGGGCTCCGTGCCAGCGCCATGGCCGGCGCCCCAGCCGACACGATCGCGGCGGTCGCCGCGGCGCGCCCGATCAGCGCCCGGCGAGTCACTCCGCGCGTCGGGGTGTCGTCAAGCACGTTCTCAAGCCGTTGCACATCATCGGAGGTGATAGGGGCGATATGACTGGTTTCCATGAGATTCCTTTCGCGAGTCGGCTGCCGCTCACGCGGGCGTCGTGTGGCCGACGTGGGTGACGGCGTCCGGCGGCGGTGGCGCGAAGCTGACGAACTTGCCCGGCGCGGTGCCTTGCTTGCCGAACCCGACTCCGACGTGCTCGAGCGCGGCGACGATCCCATCGATCGAGGTGATCGAGTAATCGGTGAACCCAACGTCGTTGGGCAGTTTGTTGCCGGCGTAGCGCGCCAGCGCGAGGTGCTGCGCCTCGACACCCGAGATCTCGCTCGCATACCGCGCGAGGCTCGCCTTCCCTGCCTTGGCGAACGTCGTAATCGCGATCAGATACGCATTCACGAACAGCGTCTCGGCCACCTCCAATGTCGGAAACACGCCCGACAGATTCGGGCCGAAGAACGCATCCGGCGCCCAGAATTTCCTCGTGATCGGCTTCGCGCCTAGCTTGATCAGCGCCTTGAAGTGGTCGTACTCCTCAGCGTTGGCGGCCTTGAGCACATCGACGAACCGGGCCACCGGGGTACCCGGCGCCTGCTTGATCACGGCACTCAGATACGTGACGGCCAGCGCCTCGGCCGTCGCCGCGGTATCGACGATCTCCTGGATCTGCGCGCCCGCTGACGACGATGACATACCCGCGGTGGATGTCGACATCGAGGTGGTGGCCGGAGCAGCCGCCGTGGCGCGCGAGCTGCTGGACATACTCGAGCCGCCACACGCGGCAAGCAGCGCGCCGATACCACCCGCCGCGAACAGGCCCGTCGACGCTCGCTTGAGAAGCGCCTTGCGGGTGTCCAGCGACACCGAGCTATCGGCTAGTGCATTCTCGAGAAGCTGCACGTCCTCGCCACTCTTCCAGACGCGTTCGGGATCAGACATGAGGGGCCTTCCTTTCCGTCGGGTTCAGGACCCGGCGGTCTCACGCGCCGGCCAGCCCTGCCTATCGATGGGTTCGGAAGACGAGCGCGAGCGGATCACCCGGTCGCAGATCGCTGTCAACTGACCGGAGTGCAATCGTCGCGCGGAGTGCAGGTTTGCCTAGCTTGAAGGCGCGCTAGCTGGCGGAGGGTCAAGTCACTCTTAACCCTGTCGGTCGGTGAATCCGAACGGTGAAATCCGTGGCGCCGGCCGTGCGTGAGCTATGTGATGGTTTGGTTGGGTCAGTTCGCGCTGGCGAGCGCGGGCTGCGGCTCGCGAATCGTGGTCTTGGCAACTGCGTTGGACAGCTCGTCGCGGCGGACCAGCGCGAAGATCGTCGGGACGGCGAGCAGCGCGATCACGGCGAGTACCCACAGCGCCTGCTGGAAGCCGCCGGTGAGGGCCGCGGGTGCGGAGTCGCCGGCATGCACCAGGGTCTGGGTGTGGCTCGCCGCAAGGCTTGAGGCGATCGCGATCCCGATCGCTCCGCCGAGCTGCTGGCTGGTGTTCAGGAGCCCGGACGCGAGCCCGGCCTGGTGCTCTGAGACGCCGGCGAGCGCGGCGATCGAGATTGGGATGAACGCGAACGCGGTCCCCGCGCCGGCGACGACCAACGGGCCGGCGAGGTTCGCGAGGAAGTGTCCGTGGACGGGCACCTGGGTCGCCCACATCACGCCCGTGCCGATCAGCGTCATTCCGATCGCCATCACGACCTTTGCGCCGCCACGGGTGACCAGCGCCTGTGAGATGCCGGCGAGGGCGACCGAGGTCAGCGACCCGGCC